>CAMUYR010000040.1 GCA_947164965.1 uncultured Prevotella sp.
ACGTTGAACAATTTCCAGGACACATTGCCTGCAGCAGCCTGTCACGTTCAGAAATTGTCGTGCCCATTTTCTCAAAGGGTGGAGATGTGGTGGCAGTTCTCGATATTGACAGCAAGGAGTTGGCCACCTTTGACGATACTGACAGTCAATATCTAGAGGCGATTTGTAAGATGTTGTGTTAGATTGGAATTAGAATAAACTGAAATATGAAATACACAAAGGCAGATAAAAGAAGACACCTGATGCTGGAATGCAGGTTCTTCAACGACGAGACGGAGAATCCGTTTAAGAAGGAGCTGGAAGCTAACGACACGGAAGAGTCGAAGGTGAAGCTGCTGGAAAGTGCCGTAAAGGCGTGGGAGTACGAACGATGGTGGGTGGATAACATCCAGACGACGAACCTTGAGAACCTGGTGGAGGAATACAACCGGCATGGCTGCGACGGATTCGAAGAGGACGACGGTACGCCTGTGACGCTCAAAGCGGTGCTGTGGAACAGATTCTATCAGGACATGGAGCGCACGGAGACGGATTCTGAATCCTACAAGAAATGGTATCTGGATGACTATCATTCCCGGCAGACATTCCGACAGGTGAGAGCGGATGAGCGCAGGAAGACGCTGATTCCGAAATGCCGCTTCTATAAGGGTGGCGACATGTGCACAACGGAATCTCTGACACATAACATGTTCTGGAACTATGAGAGGCTGTGGGTGGAAGCATTGTCGTACAGCTTCCAGAACGGAGAACAATGGAGGCAGGTGTTCCACGACGAGCATCTGTGGCTGCTGGCGAGGAAGCACGAGATTCCTGCCTCGCTGATCGGCCTGCTGTGCGAGCGGTATAAGCATCATGGACATGGCGGGGAGACAACACGCGACTTCATGGAGTGGCTGGAGGAATTCTATATCAAGCCAACGGAAAAACCATCCATCAAGTTTACCATGCAGAAGAAACAGGAGATTGCTGACAAACGGGCTCAGATGGAGGGCTATGAATTTGCCGTGTATCTGGGCGAAGACGAGCAGAAATCGGTGTTCAAGGCTGACTCGAACGAGGAACGGACGACGGGCCTCCCGATGTTCATCACTATCGACGACCAGGGTGTCGTGAATGCGGACATCGGATTTATGTATATGAATATGGTGAGGGACGAATAATACAAATACTAATTTTTACCTATTCCTGAGGGTGGCGAGCCGTGAGGTCCGCCATTCTTTCATGTAATTTTTCGTTATCCTTCCTTGATAATTGATGGCTGGAGCCTTATGCTGCTGACATCGATGTGATAGCTGCCTTAAATTGGTATACTATCCTCCGTTATCTGTGGCTATATAGTGGTAGTCTACCTCTCCCTTAAGTCGCTCTCAGATGAAATAGCCCGGCAGAAGGCAGCTAAGGCTGCCGCCGAGGCTGGAAAGGAGAAAATCGCCGAAGTGGCTGATGAGTTCATCGAGAGCCACAGCGTGGATGCAGTGCTCGCTGAGCCAGCTGTAGCCGCTGAGCCCGCTGAAGAGGTAAAGCCTAAAAAGCAGCGTAAGCCCCGCACCAAAAAGGTGCAGCCCGCTGCTCCTGTAGCTGCTGATTCAGCAGAAATGATAGCCTTCCTCTAAGGAGGGCTATCAATTTTCGTTCATATAGTTTAGCCTTTTAATGTCTAAAAGGACTCATTCCTGAACCGTTACACGTAGGACATAGTCCTGTTTTGTGACATACATTGCATAACTCGTTTCTTCTGGTATAAGCGTTTGCTACCAATTTTGTGCCATTACAAGTCGGACATCTACCAGTCCCATGACATGTTCTACATGAATGCTGCCTATTGTTGGAATTGTTATTGTAGTTATTGTAATTATTGAAATTATTATAATTCCCACCATTATTACCGAAGGTGTTCCCGTTAAGGTTGGTAGAGAAAGGCTTTCCTGAATATGTTGCCCTGGTATCACCCTTGTCATATAACAACTGCCTGAGATCTGTTACGACTCCAGCATTGTTCTTATTTAAAACAACAAAGCTGAGATCACCATTGGCTGTGCAGAACATAAACGCCAATTCATTGTAGCCATACATTCGTCCTGCGACTCCAAAAACGGTGCCGTCTCCCAGATATTTGCGAGGATCCTGGTTGTTTATAAGCATAGCATTCTCGTAGACTTTTATTTGATAAAGGTTGGGTTGTCCTGAGCCGGCTGTAAATGTAGGTGCTCGCATGACGCCTGTATCGGTATAATATCCAGAGAACAGCAGTTTACCATAGGATGAAGAAGAGGAAGAAGAGGAAGAAGAGGAAGAAGAGGAAGAAGAGGAAGAAGAGGATGAAGAGGATGAAGAGTAAGACGACGAAGAACTATATGAAGATGAAGAGGATGAAGAAGATGAAGAGGCATATGAATTACCGACTGTCTTTCCATCCGTTGAATAGGCCTTTCCTTGGCTGTCTAGCTTAATATTTAATGAGAGTATTCGATTCCCACTTTGGTATTTGAATTCATTCAAATATATCACATTTTCATAAATAGGTGATATGATCTCTTTTCCTGATACGTCACAGGCTCCTCTCTTGTTTCCTTTATCTACGCCAAAATATCCCTTGCATTCTTTTTCATCATGGAAACAGACGAAACTGTAACCTCTGGTTGGGGGAATTATCTCCTTTCCGGAATAATCACATGCGCCACACTGGCGGTTCTTTTCTATTCCCCAATAACCATAAATAGTTCCACTGGCATGGAATACGACGCTAGAATACCCTCTGTCTGGAGAAATGATTTCTTTACCTGAGGCATCGCAAACTCCCTTCCCGTTTTTCTCGACAAGGAAATAACCATTGATTTTTTTATCATCGAAATATATGATAAATGTATATCCTCGGCTTAAGGGTATCAAGGCTTTTCCATCTTTAGTTTCTGCACCGTAATGACCATTTTGGTCTGTTAGTTTACACCACTCGAAACCATTTTTTTCTTTCATCATTGTCTTATTGACAGTTGATGCAGTACTGGAAGAACTATAGGAGGAACCGGGCTTGCTGGATGTAGTCGTTGATGCTGATACCTTGGCACGCTTCATCTTCTTGTAGGAACCTTTTCCCATACCTACCTCCATGTTGTTCTGGGCTGCAACTTTCTTGTCAGAATAACCAAAATACTTGAAAGTCAGCTTGTCGCCAGGACTTCCGGTAATGACAAATCTTCCATTTATATCAGTAACACAGCCTTTACCACCATTCAGGACTGTGGCACCCATAATGGGCTCACCGTCATTGGCATCAAACACATAACCCGTTATGGTCTGGGCGCCCATGTGTTGGCAGACTGCCAACAGAAAAACAATTTGGATTAATCGAATCAGTTTCATAATAGATAGTTTTAGTTAGTAAATAGGTAATGACCGAATTTTATATCAAGGAACCGAGTAGGACTTCAAGGCTTCTGGTAATTCTTTGAATTCACCATACATGGCTCCTTCGTGAGGCTCAGCTTGATATTTCTTAAAGAGTTTGTAGCCGTTGGGCTGGTGATTTCTGACGAACGACATCAACACCTCGTTAACATGCTGATAGTTGCCAGACAGCTTGAACAGGTTATTATACGAGAAATAACTGCCATTCGAATTCTCAAAAGAAATGCTCCATCCGCTACCGCCGACACTATGGTCGTTGGCGTCCTTGGCAGAGAAACTAATTGCGGAGAGGTCTGATAACAGTTGCTTGAATGCATCAATATTGTATCTGGAGACATCTTTCAAGTGACAAGTGTTCCTGGCTTCATCATACTCCCATACCAGGGAATCTGCACAAATTTCATAGGTCGTATAGATGGCAAGACCGGAATTGGAATGCTCTGAATAAACAATCTTAGTAGTAGACATGTCGATAGCATTCTGTTGCAGGCTTATACAAGAAGATAAACCTGTCAGCGAAAGCATATTTAGAATGACTGTTTTCACCTTCATATTTGCAAGGAGTTATATCACTTTGCAAATATACACAAAATTATTGATATATGAATATCTGCATAAGAAAATATGCATTATTTCTTAGCCTTTTCAAATCAATTCCATATCGACTTCCTCTAAGGAGGGCTATCAGGCTGATTTATTCTCTTTCTTCTTTTCCTACCTGGCGAAGGTACTTTCCATCAAGCGAATAAGCCTTGTTGATGGTAAACCGGCCATCATCGTCATAGCCATAAGAAGCAGCGATAATCTCCTTCTTCTCCCAGTCAAGACTTACAACACCCTCTGTAGAAGGCAGCTGTATGGCCGTGCCTCGATAAGGATCGATGATGTATGTCCAGATATTGCGGCCGTCAGGACAACCCTCCACTATCAACTTGCTTACATCACCTGGCGCTATCATACCCTTATCGGCAGCAGCAATCTGAGTGAGAGGTACACTGACGCCATCAGCAACCTTACCACTCATCTTGCTCCATTGAGCTTCAGCCATAGGATTTGTTACGCAGACCTTGACGACTGTACCAGAACGCTCGTTGGCATACCATACGGATCTCACAGTATCCATCTCACCTTCTCCGCTTGCAGGCTTATCCACATTGATATACACGGCATACTGGAAATGGGCATCTTGCTGTCGAACAGCTGTCTTCGGCATTTCACTGATATCGAGCAAATCGACCTCCATACTGTCCTTGCTTCCCGTGAAAGCATGAGTCGATGTGCCGTCGGGACCATCGAGGATTGCCTCTTTGTTCAGACCGTCAACAGGCTCTTCTGGAGCATAATCCGCAGAATCGCGTTCCATGCCAGGACCATCAAGAATCTGACCCCTTATAAACCTACAACCAACCAATGCCACTGCAACCAGTGCAACTACAACTAACGTAACAATTGTCATTCTTTTCATATTTTCATCATATTCATCCAACAGGTTCCTTTAAATTGATCTTATGCCAGTTGACATAAAGTTCAATGGGGTCACCAAGACTCTTGTACAGCTTTTCTCCATGTTCAGCGTGTCTGACACAGCCGTCGAATCGCTGTCACCACCTTTTGCTGTCTTGTTTCCACATGCAAAAAGCATCATCAGAGCGGAGATAAATAAAAGGACCTTTCTCATAACTGTATCATATTTAATTAATCATCTTGGTTTATAGCTATAATGACGCTGGCAAAGGTACAAAAAACTATCGATATTCTGTCATTATTCCACTGTCTTTTTATTCCGCTTTAAGTTTATTTACCTTTGCAGCAAAAAAAGACTCGCGACAACGAGCGACACGCGTACACCTATAGTCTCGGACGAATGCTGTCAACAACAGAGGGCATCGTCACGAGGGTCTTGTCGCACCAGCAGCTGAAGCCGTCCTGACTGGCACAGTTCACCTGTGGCGCAGCTCTACACCCCGAAAGTCTTCGAAAACAAAAAAAAGTCATCCGCCTATTGTTTTTAGGCGGATTTTTCGTACCTTTGCATCCTAAAAAGAAGGATAACAATAAAAACAGAGAAAATGAAGCACAAAATACTTTTTGTCTGTCACGGCAATATCTGCAGAAGCCCGATGGCCGAGTTCGTAATGAAGGACTTGGTGAAGAAAGCAGGAATCGAAAGCTCGTTCTATATTGAGTCGGCTGCCACTTCGACGGAGGAAATAGGCAACAGCGTATATCCTCCTGCACGCAGGAAACTGGCGGAGCACGACATCAGCTGTGCAGGAAAGATGGCTCGGCAGATGACCCGTTCTGACTACGACCGATTCGACCTGCTCATTGGCATGGATGCTTATAACATCCGGAATATGCGCAACATATGCGGGGGAGACCCTGAAGGGAAAATCGTCAAACTGATGGACTTCACCCGTCGGCCTGGCGATGTCGCTGACCCATGGTACACTGGGGATTTCGAATCTACATGGCTTGATGTTCTCGAAGGATGTCAGGCGCTTTTGGACGTATTTGCAAACAACAAATAATTTCTTATAATGGCAAAGAAAAGTAAGATTCCAGGGAACATAAAACTCACCTGAAACACATTATTGTCTGGACACAATTCAGACACGTTTCTTCATTTTGTCCAAAGCAGCTGCTATTGTCCACACAACTCTATAAACATTTCCCGCTTTTTCTTGTTTCCATAAGATTCTTGCCGTAACTTTGCATCAGAAACAAGAACAACATAGAATAAAAATGAAAGCAATTATTCTCATAATAGTAACATTGGTCAGCCTGACTTCCTTCGCCCAGAAGAAGCAGAAAGACATCCAAAAGAACGACTCCATCAGTCAGATGAGGGAAATGATATATAAGAAATATGTAAATAATGAACTGGGTAAAAAATCGCAGTCTGCTGAAACTGAAAAGTCTGTTGTCGTGCGACGTCCCGATTCCAACATGGTCGTCAACCCTCATGCCCACAATATTAAGATGTCATCTATGGGTAAAACCCAGGAGCCTCTTTTCAGCAGAAAGGATGAACAGATGTGGAGCAGAGATTATAATGTAGGGACATTCGTATCAGACTTCTTAATAGGAAAATAAGCCAACGAAATAGTTAAGCGACTTCAACAAACCGCCAAAAGGTAACTCCAACTTGGAATTTCCTAGTTACAAAGGTAGGTAACTTTTGTTTGTCTGCCATAATTTTTGTGTTAAATTTGCGAGGCTTACATCTGATATTTCATTTTTTTTTGTACCTTTGCGCCATACGAATATCTAAAACGGAAAAAGATGAAGAAATTAGTTGTATCATTGGTGGCAGCCATGCTGACGATAGGCACATGCCTAGCTGGTAACGTGAAAGTTCTGAAAACCGAATATACAGGTGCCGACTACAACCTGAGCGGCCCCTTAGTGACCTTTAACGTGAAACTGCAAGCCAGCAACGTGGCCAGCGAGGAGTGCGCTTGCTTCGTACTGCTGAAAAACGACAAATGGGACGATTCGAACATGACCATCCCCAAACTGTCGAAGCTCTGCAAGCAGATGTGCGTAGGCGAAGCGGAACTGAGTCCCGTATCGTCCACCAAGACCATCGACGTACCTATAGAGATAGCACTGGAGCGTCAGCACATGACGGGCAAAGATACATTATTCTATATGAAGACTTTCGTGGTCGACTTCACCAAGGAGGCCATCATTGCTCAGGGCGAGATGATCAAGTTCAGCCCTAACACCGAAGAGGCACGCAACCAGATGTATTCAAGAGCCGGCGAGATGGCTGGCTCATTATTAGGCGCCCTCTTTAGTGGTGCTGGCGGCGGAGGTTCCAACATCCCCGAAGGCTATAAGAAATGCAATGAATGCGATGGTAAAGGTGTTTATTGGCTTAGAAACTCTGATGGCACCAATGATCGTCAGGTGAATTGCAGGGAATGCAGAGGCAAGGGCTATGTAGAAAAAGACATCTGGGACATGGGCGAAGACAGATTGAATAAATCCATTTCGAACGACGCCAAGCAGATGAAAGGTAATAAGAAACAGCAGCAAACGGAAGATGATGACGCTGGCGGCTTGTTCGACTTGTTCGGATTCTAAAATCTAGTATGTTTATTCCTGTGCCCTGATGAAATCCTTCAACTCCTCGCGCGTCACACCGATAATCGCCATGTTATTGCTGTTAATCTCGAGAACATTTTCGATGCTGCTCTCGAAATAAGGCACGAAACCACCCGTAAAATCGTCAATGAAGAGTTTGGCCCCTTTCATATCGAGTATGGCAGCAACACACTGTCTCGGGGGAGCGCAGAGATGCGCGTCAGCGTCGAGCCACGCTGCCGTGCCGAAGGTCAGCACAATGGAGATGGTGGTGCCGATGGTGGTCATCAGCAGTTCCCTCAACATGCTCTTGCCACTAGACATCTCCCCAAACTTGGGCATTCTGAATTTTACGTTCATAGTTCTTTTTCTATTAATAGTCACATGAAAACAATCCCGAGCTTTCAGTCGATAATCTCACGTTCCTTACCATATTCTTTAGTGTTAGTTATTATAAGATGTTGCAAAGGTAAGAAGAGTCTGTGTCTCCTGCAAATCCATTCAACGAAACGCCGTTTTCTCTAAGCGAAAACAGCTCCGAATTAATCTCGAAGCTGTTTTCAGAACTTGTAAAATGTACGATTTAATTAAAGGTAACAGGAATCAGTACCTTGATGCCAATCGAACGTCCCATGTTGCAGATACCAGGTCCATCGGCATACTTCAGACGGCTCAGGTGTGACTGATAGGCACGATTGGTCAGGTTGGTAGCCGAGAGATAAATAGAGGCTACGGTACGGTGGTGCCAGCGAAGATCTGTTCCAGCCGTCAGATTCAGCAAAGTATAGGAAGGAGTTGGAGTCTCCGTACCATATGCAGTATGGGCATTGGCCTGTCGCAGATAGCACTCCATACCCAACGAAACAAAGGTATTGGTTAGCGTTCGGCCATCGCGGATTATGTCGTAACGCAAGTTACTGTTCCAACGTGGAGCTGGCGTAAATGGGAGCCATCGGCTCTCTTCTGGCTGATTCAGTTGGCGGGCATTGACATACGAGAACGAGTTCTCGAAGTGCAGCGGTTCTATGGGATGGATGTCCACTACGGCCTCGAAACCCAGTAAGCGAGCCTTTCCCTGACGATACTGAAAACGATTGTCTGTGGCATCACTCGTCAGCTTTTCCAAGAAGATGTAGTTGTCGATGTGGTTGGCAAAGAGTGACAACTGAGTGGAGATGATTTCCGACGAGTAGTCGATGCCGAAGTCCAACTGCCAACTATGTTCTGGCGACAGTTGCTGGTTGCCTATCTCATAGCGGAACGTGCCTTCATGTTCGCCATTGGAACCCAGTTCGCTGAGGTTTGGCGCACGAAAGCCTTTCGACAGGTTCAGGCGCATGTTCAGCTTGGGTGTAATGTTATAGATGGCACCCACGGAACCCGTCAATCCCTGGAAGTTGCGAGTAAAATCGGTAAAGCGCAATGCGTCATCTTCCTGCTGCTCGTAGCTGTGCAGACGTCTGATATCATAACGCAGGCCACCGCTCAGTGTCAGGTTGTTGATATGACGTGTGACGGAGGCAAAAAGGCCAGCATCGAACAGACGATAAGAAGGAATCAGATACTCCTCGCCCAGATTCTCAGAATACTGCCACATACCTGAGATTCCTGCAGCATACTGCCAATCGGTGTCTGTAGCTTGCAGGTAATGAACATCGTAGTTGACGGTATGCAGACGGAAGTCCAGACCCAGCTCATCGGCGTTCTCAAATTCTCGACGGCGGTTCTGCTGATAGCCCACGACAGCCTTCAGCGAGCCATCGCCAATGAGAAACGAGTTGTCGAGCACCGCCTTGTAATGGCCTATCTTCTGGAAAGCTTCCGAAGGCAACAACTGTCCGGTATCCTCGTTCCTTTCACCCTCTATCAAGCCAGGCTTCAGATGGTAATACGACAGTTTCAGATGCGAGTAACCCCAACCACGATTGACACCCAGCATACCCGTCAGGGCACGTTCGTGAAACTGCGAGCCAGGCACGCGACCGTCTACCTTATTCTTATATTCGCCAGCATCCTTCTCGCTCCATCGCCAGTTCCACACCAAGCCTTTTTGATTGCCAGCAAAATCGACGGTATAGTCCCAGAGGTGGTTGTTCGTCTGGTATTCCGTCCCCACATTCAGTGCCATCTGTCCTTGCGGCATCACAGGCGTTTCGTGAAATACCAGCACACCAGCCATCGCATCGCTGCCATACATCAGTGTGGCTGGACCTTTCAGGATTTCCACCGAGTGAACGCTTTGAGCATCAATCTCAATGCCGTGTTCGTCGCCCCACTGCTGTCCTTCCTGACGGATGCCGTCGTTCACCGTCACTATGCGGTTGTAGCCCAATCCGCGGATAACGGGCTTGGAGATGCCACCCCCCGTAGTGATTTGCGACACACCTGGCTGATGGGCTATCGCATCGATGAGATTACTGGATGGCGTGGCCTGCAGCACACGTGGTGCTACTACCGATATAGGTGCTGGCGAATGGTCGGCACGTGTCGATCCCGTCAGTCCCGTCACCACCACTTCCTTCAGTGTGGCATTGTTCTCCTGCATCACGAAGTTACGTTCTGTCGTTATGTGCAGGTCGATGGATTCTATGATGGTCAGGTGTCCCACGTAAGTCACCTGAATAGTTGTCTTCACGGCAGGCAGGTCTTTTATCTCATATAGACCTTCTCCATTGGTGACTGTTCCCTGCTTCAGCAGTGGAAAATAGATACTTGCGCCTACAACGGGTTGCCCGTCGATGGCATCGGTCACACGACCGTGTAGTACAACTTTCTTAGTTGTAGTATATGCTGACGATGGTACACATACACATACGCATACCAACATCAGCAATATTGAAAATATTGTCTTCATGTTGTGTCTTGTTATCTGATTTCGTTAATACAAAGCTATTAATCGCTATAGTCAGATATGACAGGAGGTGCTCTTGGGGAATAGTGGCGGTAAGTTGCAAACTGCAGCTTAGCCGATGGTTCAACAATAATAATAAAGCAACTCAGAGTAATTGCTGCCAGTACGACAGTTGCTGCAACAAGAAATGGTATCGAATTAAATTGGCAAAGCAAACAATCGTGTAGATGGATAGTGTCAAGCGAAATGTGGCCTTGATGCGCTATATGGTTGATACAATCAGAGCATCCGCTACGAACATCAGCATACTCATGGACATGAAGCGACGAGAGTAGCAGTATCGGCAGAAATACCGATAACAACATCCATGCAGACAAGCGCCGTTTCGTCATCGTTCTCATAATCGGCTGCAAAGTTACGAAAAAAAACAGAAACTGGCAAAAGGTGTATGTAATTTACTGTCTTTTTATGATAGAAAGATATCATATACCTTTGCAGACAGAAAAATTTATTCTTCGTATTATGACTAAGGAATCTCGTACTGACGTTCAAATCTATTCAGCTATCGCCATGCTCCTGGCTGGCGTCGCACTGGCTGCTTTTGTGATTTCATTGGGCTCGTGGTAGACGATGTCTAACAAAACGCTCTCAAATTACATTTGCTTGCAAAGACGTCGCTTCCTAATCCATAAAAAAAGGAAAGGTGGTAGCTCTTTTGGAGTCTATCACCTTTGTCCTTTCGTGATTCCGGCGGGATTCAAACCCACAACCTTCTGATCCGTAGTCAGATGCTCTATTCAGTTGAGCTACGGAACCTCTGTTCCTTATTTGCGGGTGCAAAGGTACAGAGATTTTTCGTAACTACCAAACTTTTTTCCGACTTTTTTCAAAAAATCTTTTTCAGCGCACTACGATCTTTCTGCCGTTTCGGATGTAGACACCCTTTTCCTGCGGCTTTTTGTCGAGTGTTATACCGCTCAGCGTCTGCCACTTAGCAGCTGTCGTCTGTTCCTTCACGCTGACGATACCCGTAGGCACTTCCTCGTTGTCGGTCACCTTCAGTACGGTCGTGCTGGTGTCGTTGAGCTTCAGATAAGCCTGGAACGGCTTGATCTTTTCGCCGGCCTGCATCTGCTCAAACTTAAAGTCGGTACCCTCGCTTCTCAGCATATACATACCGCTGGCTGCTGTCTGCGTGCTGTAGCTACCTACCAGCTGGTCGCCGTCCGTTCTGCGCTGTGCGGCATTGCTCTTAGGCAGCACGATGCTTGCCACACCAGTCGCAATCTTCGTAGCTTCTTCAGCGGGCTTGAACAAGTAAGGCACGTTAGGCTCCAGATCGCCCGTCTCCTCCTTTATCTTCACATAGCCGCGCTCTACGCCGTTGAATTTGTAGAATGTGCCCCACCCTGCTGCATCAGTTGCCGTGATGGCGAATGGCAGGTATACCGTAGCCAGCTGTCCCTGTTCGAAGCTGGTGGTCAGCTCGGTGCGTTGTGCCACAAACTCGTCGATAGGTGCAAACTGCTCGTCGTCCTTCATGTTTCCGTCCAGTTGTGCAAACTGGCAGACAGAACCGATGATGACGTTCGCCTCGTCGGTATTGTTACCTACAGGCATGAAGATAAACGTATTCTTCGATACACCGTTGAACACACCCGTTGTACGGCTCACGAATACGCCTGTCACACTGGTGTTACGCAAATCGACGCTGGGTGAATACGGTTCTTCTTTTAACATATCCTCGGGCAGTGTCACCACCGTTATGGCATCTTCGTCGTTCAGCTTGACGTTGCCGTCCGTATCTGTTGTCTTCACCAGGTCGTTCACCTCGTCTGTCGATTTCTGTTCGTCCTTAGGCACGTTGTTAGAGTTAGCGGGCGAGTTCGACGCCTGCACTTTGTTAGTTCTCACGCCCACAGTACGGATACCGACCGATGTCGATGTCTTCTTACCAGCCTTGCCGGGAGCCAATTTGCCTGAGGGGAGACAATTATAGATACGGACGTAAGTAGCTACTTGCACAGCAAATTGAATCAATTTAGCCTTGAATTCCAACAAACTCTTATAAATAATAGGCTCTTCTTCACCTATCTGCACAGCCACTGCGCCGTCTTCTCCCGTCTTCAATTCTATTATTATCTCTCCTGTTCCTGCTGGAATCATAAATGTCAGACCGGAGAAGCCCTCTGCATATTTAGCTGTACCAGGAAGAGCACTCTTTATCACTTCAGCAACTTCATTTAACGTCATTCCCGAACCCAGTTCTATCGTATTGTTGTTGATGCCGTCGCCATTCGATTTATCCGCCGTAACGATCACATTATCTATGACAGTAGTCACAACCTGATCATCAGGAAGCGTAGCATTTCCCATATCAACCGTCTTCTCCTCGCCGCTCTCATTCACCAAAGGATCTACACCCACTCTGACAACGTTGTCATATAGTCCCAAGTTCTGCTCGTAATTGACATCGTCAAACCATTCTATATCTCCCAATATTTTTAGACTACCGGCATCATTACCATCAGTGGTAAATGTCAGCTTATGATTTCCATCACCCTCTGCTATTATTTCTCCAACTTTATTATCTTTGCCTATCAGATAGATAGCCAAGCTGTCGAGATTGCTGTAGATGTTCTCTAAAACAGCATTATTTAACACCAACTGATGTTCGCCGTCGAACGTCACCCTCATATCAAGACCGCCATCCCCCAGCACATTATTTGCATTCACATTCGTCACTTCAACACCATTCACCGTCAGTCCGTACTTCAATGCCGTGATGCTGAACTGCTTCGTAATTGTTCCCGTATAGTTGCCCTTACCGGTCACAATCACGTCGTGGCCACCCACTTTGGCGCCGCCTTCGTTCGTCAGCGTATAGTCGGTGCCTTCCGTCAGCACCTTGTCGCCGTCCTTCACCGTCACTTCCGGCTTCTGCGTCTCGGCATTGTATACAAATTCAGCTGGCGACAGCGTCACCATATCCTCCGTCAGCGCCTTCGCACTAATGCTGAAATCAGCGGTAGCCTCACCTGCAGCATACTGCATAGCTGCTGCTACGGTAGCCTTGACGGTATAATCACCTACGTTTTCAGGAACATTGGCAGTGAATGCTGCACCGCCCTTCTCGGCATAAGTAAACGTCACTTCGCCATTGCCCGGGTTATTTCCTACCACCGGTTGATTAGGCTCATCGCCGTATGTCCAACCCTGCAGCGTCACCGTTGGCGTGATGGCTATCAGCGTCTGGAAATCGGCCGTCACCTCCACGCCGATATTGCCGTCTGCGGGCATTGTAAACGTATAGGTAGTCACACCGCTTGGATCAGCCGTTGCGTCTGATGCTGTGATTTCTACCGGTTCACTCTTAATGTCGATACCCCTTCTGGGTCCCTGCAGCGCGTCGCCGCTCACAACGGTAACTGCCGTCAGGTTATCCTTCGTCAGATAGTATCCGCTGGCAGGCGTCACCGTCAGCGTACAAGTCTGCCCGGCAGCGGCCTTCGATGCCACAACCGTTCCGGTGTTGGCGTTTGGACCTACAATCACTGTCACGTCGCCAGCCCATGCTCCTGTCCATCCCATCAGCACAAGAGCTATCATGATGATTCTGTTCATATATTGTTTCATATCGCGCGTACATTATTTATTATTAACAACCATCTTCTTTCCGTTCACAATGTATATACCCTTCTTCGTAGGCTTCTGCTGCAGCTTCTTGCCGTCTATCGTATACCAAGCTCCCTCGCCTTCGGAGAGGGCTGGGGTGAGGCTCTCAATGCCCGTTGCCTGATCGTCCTTCGTGATAGTCAGTCGTGGAGCATTCTGCTTGCCGTTGACCACCAGATAACACTTACCCAGAGCTATCGTACCCGTGGTCACGCGCATCATCGCATTGTTGTACAGACCGTATACCGTACCGTTGATGCTGCTCACTGCCGTAGCTTCCGTAGCCACCTGCAGCAGATTACCCTCGGCGCTCACGTTCGTCGTCGTCTCCGTCGAATTGTTCTCCAACAGCATCGGCACGCTCTTCAGCACCTTGTTGACAGCCTTCACCGTCACGCTCTTCTCGCTTTCGTTCACGCCCGTCACGATGTATGCCATCACGCCCTCGGGCAATTCCAGGTCTTCCGATGGTGTGTAGAACGATGCCCACTTCTGACCGTCGGCAAACTGCACGTCCTCGCCAACCGTCAATGTGCGGTTCACGATGCCCCATACCGTCTTAGCACTACCCTTGAAGTTGTTGCCTTCCATTGTCTTGGCCGCAACCGTCAGTTCATACTCGCCGACAGCCGTCTTCGCGTTGCCGCCGGTTATCTCGTAGTATTCTGCGCCAACCTCAATGTCGCCAGCCATCACCTTCGCGATAGTCGGAGTCTGTGCCTCGCCGCTATACGGCAGCGTTGCCTCTACCAGCTCCACTGAGGTAATCTCGGCCTGACCGATGGTGAAGTCCTTCGTAGCAGTAGCAGTCGTCGCAAAGTTCTTGTTCGTCGAAGTCAGCACGATGGTGTAAGTGCCAACGTTAACAGCGCTTTCCACAGCGGTCTCACCCTGCTTGTAGCTGATGGTATATTCATCAGCAGCTATTGCATTGCCGTTCAGCGTTACGGTCACCGCCGTCGGTTTCAGGTCTTCACCATTATAGGTTAGAGCGTCGATGTCGGCGATTGTCACATTAGCAAGACTGGCCTGATTGACGGTGAATCCAATTTTCAGTGTACCACCGTACTCGCCCTTACCTTCAATAATGATGTTATATCCTCCTGCATCCTTAATCGTTACGCTTTCGCTTTCTTCCGGAGCTCGTCTCGGTGCCTGAGGCATATCGTCGGCCTTCTCATATCTCACCGTATAGTTGTCTGCAGATATCGTAGCCGCACCTTCTTCCTCCGATTCCTTCAGCGTGAACTCAGGAGTAATCTCTTTACCAGTATAGGTTGTTTCCGAAATGTAAATAGCAGCATTATTTATATCCTTCTTCACTGTAAATGCCTGAGTAACTTCAGCGCTCATCAGATAAATATTATCTTCGAGCAAATATCCAGCCCATGCTCTCAGTGTTCCATTAGTCGCTACTGGCATTGTATTAGTGCCATACTCCATCAGCGCATCTTGCGTAACATTATATTCATTGCTTCCGAATATATCTCCTGTTTCCCAAGTATAGAATATCTTCATGCCATCAGCAGCCGTAATCTCAATCTCGTCAGTGTCCAGATAGGTTACTTCGCTATTGTAGGCAATTGTCGGAGCAACAGGCAGGATATTAAACTTTGCCGACTTTGTGCTATTCGCCGCAAAGTTCTTGTTCGTCGAAGTCAGCGTAACGTCGTATTGTCCTGGCTCTACAACAGCCTCTACTTCGGCCGTTCCTTTCTCGTATTTAACAGTATATTCCGTTTCATCCACAGCGTTCTCGCCAAAGGTAACGGTCAGCGTCGGCGTCAGGTCTGCACCAGTATAGGTCACAGCGTCGATTTCTGCGATAGTCACGTTAGCGAGATTGGCCTGAGTAACGGTGAATCCAACTGTCTTTGTTCCACCATAATTACCCTTACCTTCAATGATGATGTTATATCCTCCTGCATCCTTAATCGTTACGCTTTCGCTTTCTTCCGGAGCACGTCTCGGTGCCTGAGGCTGCTGAATTTCCTGTGGTTGCTGTACGCCCTCTACCTTCTCGTATCTCACCGTATAGTCAGTACCCTCTACCAGATTGTCCTCTGCCTCAGCAGAAGCCTTGACGGTGAACGAAGGAGTAATTGCTGCACCAGTATAGGTGGCTGTGGCTGGATTTTCCAAGCCAACAACTGTAGCCTTTGCAATGTCCTTAAGACCTTCTGCAGTAGCGTCCTCACTGGCATACACCGTACTAGCAACGCTGACTCGGGTCTGTGCATACAGTGTTCCTACTTTAACATCAAATGGTTCCGTATACTGAGTATACGCATCGTCACCTTCCCACTTATAATAGATAGAGGTATTATCCCCACCTAATGTCTCAGGAACCGACAATGTTATCTTATCAGATTTTGTGATTGTTGGCTTTACCGGCAACACCTCCATTCTGAATCCGATGGAGTCTGTAATTACGCTGAAGGTTCTCTCCTCAGGAAGATTTAAGCTGGCATAAGCCAAGCCACTACCAAACCCGTTGATAGTCACTTCACCTTCCTCCGAGAATGTTGCAAAGCTTCCAGGAGAAGAATATGGAGTAAACGATACGCCCTCAACACTTGGATACAATGTAGCAGCAAATGCGGGTGCTGTTTCACCATCATATTCGAACTTCAGCGGATTAGGCATCACACCGAAATAGTAAGCCGTCTCTTCAGGACTGGTCTCGCTGCCAATAGTTATTGTCGCCGTGATGGTAGCAGGGCCAAGCATTTCAATTTTATCATCTTTAGTGATCGTTTCATTCGTTTTGTTATTTTCTGCTAAGTTCTCGTCAGCGTAGGTCAGTGAATACTTCACCGTTCCGTCAAACTTACTTTCAATGGTTACTTCCCGTTTATTTGTTGTACCATTCCAATTGCTAGAAATAGTTGGTGTCTTCGACATGACATCATAGAAAACATCATTAACATACGAGTCGTCGACATACAAGCCCAGCCAATCCTCATAATTGACGGTTGAGAATTGTGTTCTGAAATCCGATGGCGTTCTCATCGTAGTACCAGGCAGAGCTCCTTCAACCTTCGTGAATGTCAACGCAGGTACAGCAGCACCTTGGCCCCCGTAATTAATACTATTAACATAGCTCGATCCATTGAGTGCGATAGTCAAATCAGCTGTTCCAGAATAAACAATATTCTTTCCTTCACCATATAAATCCGCGCTATTCAGTGTCAATACGTTGTTTTTGGCATCGTAGCTCACTTGACCATCGTTATAACCACCAAAAATATCATCAGCATTGCCCATAGTAACAGGCATTTCACCTACTATTATATCATACGCTGGGGCGAAAACGGCCTCTTTAGTAGTACCATCCGTGAAATAATATGTATTCGAATATACGTAACCAGAATTCTTCATAATCAGTGTAAGTTCCTCGCTAATAGAGAAACTTCCAACATTGTATTCGCCGAAAGTATTTACACCGCCATCCCCTGTAGTTTTCAGCGTCAAGCTTCCCACTGGGCTACTAGTTGACTTGAAAGTCACCGCAGGAGCAGCATCGTCAATTTTCTGAAGACATGTTTCTGCCGTTGTAATGCTGTTCGTTCCCTGAATATCGATGGTCAAGTTTGGCAAACCAACTTTCACAGGAACAGTCAATTCTGCACCGTTCAGCGTCAGGGTATTAACTGGAGCGTCGGTGCCCGTAATAGTGAACGACACCTTGCCGTCACCTAAGATGTCAGCAGCGTTCAGCACCGTTACCTGAGTCTCGCCAATAAAGAGGTTGTAGGTCGTAATCGAATGGAAGTTCACAGTTACCTCCGCATCGCTGCCGTCTGTTGGCATCGTAAACTCATAAGTAGTTACGCCAGATGGGTCGGTGTTTGCACCTTTGTCAGTAACTTCAATGGCCGTGTTGTCCAGATTAGGAGTTCTTCTGGGACCCTGTGCCACATTTCCCGTCACCACAGAATATACTGTGATGAAATCCTTGGTAACATAGTTGCCATCTGCTGGTGTCACCGTCAGTGTACACTTGCCGTTGGCAATTTCAGATGTCACCTCTCCTGGCGATGCGGTAGCAGCGGGCGAACCGTTCAACTGCTTGATGATTGTCACGGCGGGATCTGCCCATGCGCCCTGTGTTAACAGGAACATGAACACCAGAGAAATCACATACTTGATATTGTGTTTCATAACCATATCTCCTCCTTATTTGTTGTTATTGATATACATTTTCTTACCCTTATTAATATAGAGACCCTTTCGCTGGGGCTTGCCGTTCAGCTTGAGTCCGTCGATAGTGTACCAGCTGTCATTCGTTTCGTCAACAGCCACCGTCTTGATAGCCGTGACTGAGCCGTCGCCAATGTTAATGTTCATAAAGCGTGGAGCACCTGATGGCGCAACAGCTGCACCAAGAGCCAGATATGCACGGCGTGCAGGAATCGTTCCACTCGTAGCCCGCTTGAACTGATCGTTGAAGAGCACATAGACGGGAGAGTTTGCAATAGAGCTGATATCAGTTGCTTCTGCAGAACCTACCAGCAAGTTATTGACTTGTTGTTCTGGATCATCTGTATAAAGTCCAGCCGTATAACCACTGGCAGCACCATTTTCTTCACGTTGCAGCAGGATAGCCTCGTAAGCAGGAATGTAGTCGATAGCATCTACAGTCACTACGCCAGTTTTTTCGTTGACGGCGCTAACTACGTATGCCGTCAGTCCCGTAGGAACAGTCAGATCCTCTTCCTCTGTAGAGTAATATGAAGCCCATAAGTTGCTGCCAACGAACTCGATGCCAAGGTCACGAACAACCTCGACTTGCATTCGAAAATTCCCACTATTCAGGATTATAGTATTACCTGTCGTGTATTCACCAGATGTGTAGCTCAGGGGAACAGGGAAGCTTGTAATTCCTAGGGCCGTTCCTGTCACTTTCCCCGTTTCACTATCGTAACTCAAATAGTCAGCTTCAATACCACTTATCTTGATACCGTCACCCTCTTCGATTGCGGGTACAAAGGCCAATTCTACGGGGTCTGCGTCTAAGACAATAGTCTGTTTGGTGCTTGCAGGACCGAACAGCTTGGCTTTTGCGCTAGCTCCCGTTTCACCATTATACTTAGTGTATGCATACACCGTGCAAGGACCTGTCAATTCGCTGATAGTGATTTTCTCATTGTAATTATTAAAATCAAAGGTTTGGTTTGAAACAACATTAGTCAAAGGCACCTCTTCCTCATTTCCAGAACCATCCGCATAAATAATCTTGTAATAGGTCGTACTTCCAAACAAGTATCCTTCAGTTTGAAAATCTATTTTACCTTCATATACATTCATCATCGGGGTGGAAATATTAAGCGGTGAAATCTTCTTTGAATCACCATTAATGGTATATGCTAACTCTCCGAAATTGACCGTACTGAAACCGTCGCAAAGGCCGAAATACGTTCCTTCATCATACTCAGAATTAATGTGCAGAGTACCTTCACCTGTAAATGTCAGTATGCCTGTAGCGCCGTTGTTCTTAAAGACGTATGTGCCATAATATCCATTAAAATGGACTTGATTGTCCTCTCCGACCAAATTCACGGTCAAATCACCGTTGCAGACAATAATAGGAGAAGGATTATTATCATTTGTTGAAATGGAAGCATTAGTCAGCGTCAACGTACTTTTTGAACCATTAAACGACAAACCTTCAGTTGGCTGATTAGTAGTTGGATCTATAAAGTTGCCATCAGCATTTGGTGAAATACCATTAACCCATATTGTATTTGAAGGTTGTGTGGTTGAGAAAGTTACCTCGGCAATTTCTCCATAATAGGATTGCATCGATCCTCCCTCGCCCTCATAATGCTCATAGTGTACATCTACAGTTGCGCCCTGGGCATCTTGAGCAGAAAGATATAATCCATCACCCCATGTACAACTTGCAAAACCTCCAATATTATTCACTGTAAGGCTATGAGTTCCTTCATTACTAGCCTTGTTTATTTGAATCGAAGAGGTATTGCGATTCTGTCCAGAATAACTAATTGTTCCATTAATGGTATTTGATTTATCAATATTCACGATAAGATGATCAACATATACTGCAATTTCTTCTACTGTAGCAGGTATCGTAGCCTCGCTCAGCGTCAGCGTGTTTGTAGATGCAACAAATGAAACGTTACCGTCACCTAACACATCTTCAGTTGTGCTACTAACACTTACACTACCTATCTTAACACGGACTCCATCAGCTGATACCTTCTTGTCGTTAAGGACAAGTCCGTTTTCGCAGGCTATATTTATTATACCTGCATTATTACATACAGCTATATTTCCACTTACTTCAAAAGAGCCTGGAGTATCAGCGGTGGTGAAAGTCAGAGAGGGGTTATTTTCTGCGAAATAGAAGCCGCTACCATAAACATGGTTCGTACCCACGAGGTGAGCCTCCAAATTTTTAATTCCTTGACCAATATAGAATGCATAAGTTACATCTGATTCATTATAATCAGTCAATGTCAACTTGTTCGTGCCATCAAAAACCGCAGATTCTTGATTGTTCGCTGCTGTCAATTGCGTATGATTGATACCCACCCAAATTGGATAACTAACTTCTGATGTGATAGTTGCCGAATTAATTTTAGCTCCAGAAGTTTGGGTCACTAGTACATTATCCTCTATATCATATATGTTAGGATCAGAAGTTTGCAGATACATGTTTTTGTAAGAGACTTGGGAGAAACCTTGTATAACGCTGCGATCATCACCTGTACACGATAGAGTTAATGAGCTATTGTCGCCACCCTTCTCAAATTTCAGAGTTTTATCATAACCATTAGCCTTAAGGCATCCATTTGCATCACCATTGATAGTGTTATTACCAATTATCTTTAAGGTTAAATCACCCAGTCCACACAGGACATTACCATTAAGGGTAACATTGTTCAACGTCAGAGTGTTTGAACTTGTAAAGGAAGAGCCATTTACTGTTAATGAACCTGGAGTTTGTGTGTCAGCAGAAAGAACAAGAGAAGCATTCGCATTAACAAATGAGATACCACTACCGTTAATTGTATTTTCTCCTGAAAGATTAACTGTCAGATTCTCTATCTCTTGACCAATATAGAATGCAGTACCATCACCTGTTGTCATACAAGCGAAGTTAGTCAAAGTTAATATGCTTCCATTATAGCTTGCAGTACCACTTTCTGTTCCATTAACAGAAGAATTTTCAGCGGTTAATTGAGTATAGCCAGTAGTAGTACTTTGAGCACCCGTGTAAACCCAAATTGGATATGTTTCCGTAGTGCTGATAGTTATACTGGACACGGCAGAACCATCACCCCCCCTTAATGAACCATTGTCATCAATATAAGGAGCTGGATCATCAGAAGCCAAATAGAGACCACTGGCGAGTTTATATGAAATAAGATTGAGTGCACTATTCTCTGTTGTTATTTTTAAAGAGCACTCTCCCTCTCCAGTAAACGATAGCGACGTATATCCGTCGTTAATAACACTACCAGTAATATTTCCATTCAACGTATTTGAACCAACCAAATTGATAGCCAGTTCTTCTATGGCAGAAGAAATGGAAATACTACCATTAATCGTAGCATTGTTCAGCGTCAGCGTAGCGGGAGTAGCTGGAGTAGAGGTATTATCCGCCGGAGTGAACGTCACAGTTGCGTCATTATCATCCAGAACGTTACTCTTGTTAGCATCTGTCACCTGGGTATTACCTATCCACAGGTCATACTCTTCTGCCCACACCCCCTGCGGAATAGCAATCAGCATGGTGAGGAGCACCAATAGAAATTGTTGTTTGAGTAGTTTTTTTCTCATAATCTTACTGTATTTAAATTTTTAATGTTTAGCTATGGTTGGAGGGTATCACTACCCTATTACTACCTATTCTGGTGCAAAAGTACGAAAAAAAGTTGGAATTAGTCTCAAAAAAGATGTTAATTCTATCTATAGATAGAAAAAAAAGAATCGGGCCCACCTCGCGATGAGCCCGATTATTCAATTCTTCAATTTTTCACTTTTCACTTTTCACTTAACTATGACTTTCTTGCCATTCACGACATACACGCCCTTAGCGGTCGGTGCCTTGTCGAGCTTGCGGCCGTCGATGGTGTAGTATTTGTTGTCCTTCTGCTTCGACAGCGTTGCAGAACTGATACCGGCATCGCCATCACCAAATGGCGTCACAATGAGCGACATGCCCACAGCATCAAAATTGTTACTTAATGAACCGCCTGTAAAGACAATCTTGCCAGTGACAGGTTGCAGGGCCCACACGCCCCAGTAGGGATAGCCTACAAAACCGCTGGCATAGTATGCTGCCATCTTTTGGGTTTCGTAGTTGTAGTTGACCACCACAAGGCCCTTGTTTTGGGTTCCGCCAAAGGCACCAATGACGTAGGCCTCTTTTCTGTCCGGATTAAACAGCACGCCGGAAGTATAGTTGATACTATATTCTTCTGGCGTCTTCGAAGGCAGCGCAGCCAGCTCCTTCGCCTTTGCCGTAGCAGCATCGAACTCCATCAGAAGCATTTTCGTGTCTTTCTTGGCAATGAAGAAGCGGTCGCCGTATAGCGACTTAACAGGATTGTAGTCGCCGTGTATCGGTTGATAACCCTCCAAGCCCGTATCATCCACCGTCTCAGCTGTCAGGTTCTTGGTGTCAACCTTCCAAACGGTTGCAGGATTAGTGCCACCGTAATTACCGAAACAGCCAAAGACATAGACGATGCCATCGCCCGCACTGACCATCAGCGGATTGTTCAGCTCCACCTCTTTAGTACCAAACGACGTCCATGTGGTTCCATCCCACAGGTCGAAGGTTGTGTCGCTGTTATACCAGTTTCCGCTCACCAGCACATTGTCACCATCGCCAGTGGCCACGCCTGCGCAGAACGCCCGATCGATAGTCATGCTGGCAGCAGTCGTAAAGCTGTTGGTTGCAGGATCGTAGATGTCGCAAGCCTTACTTTGCCCTACTCCATAGCCGGAGCTCATGCCGCCACATATCAGCACCCGTCCGTCTGACAGCGTGACATAGGCTGCACCATCGTGTGCATGGGCGATGTCGACATACTCCCACTGACCGTCGTGAAATCGCTCGGCAGTTGTAGTCAGAGCGAAATCTGTGGTATGACCACCTGTCACAACGATATCTCCATTAGCAGTCGCTATGCAGACATGTCCCCTTCGCGGTGTTTTCAAGTCAGGTAGTGCTTCGTATTGCAAGGGGCTGAATGTAACGTCGTCAGCCCACGCACCCATCACTGACATCGTGAGTACAAACGTAAGTAAAATTTTCTTCATAAGCCTATTAGTTAGATTTAAGTTAGTATTCAGCTGCAAAGATACGAATAAGTGAGCAAAAAACCAAATATTTTTTAAGTTTTTTCGAACGAAAAATCGAGCCCACCACAAACGGTGAGCCCGAATTTTCTTCAATTCTTTAATTCAATTTTCGCAGTTTTTTACGTTTAACATGTAATTGCCATGTAATTACCCATATAATTGCACATATAATTATTTATGAAAAATTCGTGGTTAATTCGTGGTAATTCGTGTTCGTAAATATCACTTTCCACTGAACTTCTCGCTCTTCTGAAAACTGAAATCTGAAATCTGAGTCACATAGCCGCGGCTCTTCCACGTGCGGATCATCTTTCGCGTCTTGTCGTCACCCATCCCCTGCTGACGTCTTACCTGCGCGGCATCGTCTACGGTAAAGGTGTCGGGCAACAGCTCCAGCAGATTGACCGGTCCGCGCTTACCCTGATGGTTGCTGTGGTACTCGTCGTTACGGATGGCCTCGCCGAAGTATTGCATCTTGCACCAGAGGTCGTAATGCAGGCTCCAGCGGATGAACTCCTCAATCGCTTTTTCCCACTTGCAGCCGTTGGCCACATAGAGCACGCAGGCTTTCAGATAGGCTATCACGTTGGCGCGGAACGAGAGGTTCTCGAACACGCGGTCTTGCGACAGGCGCGAGAACTCGGCACACTCGGCTATCAGCCGCTTGGCTAACCGTCGGGCCTGTGGGCACTCTATCACACCCTGCGCCTCGCAGAGGTTGCGGATGTAGGGCTTCAGCTGGTTGTCGAAATCCTCGTCGTAGACGCCGTAGACAGGCTGCTCGGCACCAATCTCCAACTCGGGTATCGTGCAGAAGTTGATACGGCTGATAGGACCCTTCGTCAGCACCCGTGCAAAGTACTTGGTCACGGCCCCTATCGTGCCCGCAGCGTTCCAGTTGAACCGGATGCACACCTTCGCATTCACCGATTGCGATCCCGCACGCGTCTGACCGTAGCGGTTGTTGGGGTCGAAGGCCTGACACATGATGACGAACTGCTGACCGCCCGATCCCTTCAGCTTGTCGAAGAGCTCTATCTCGTTCAGCTTGAAGTAGAGGAAACGCTCCTTGGCTTCGTCCATGCGCTGCACAAAGGCTGCATGCGTCACGTCGGCGTCTATCTCCTGAATCACCAGGTCGTCGGGTCGCTCCCGCTTGTCCTTGTTGGCACCCTTGCGGTTGTTCTCCTTGTTCCACTCGTTCAGCCTCCTCACGTTCTCCTCGTCCAGCTTGCGGATATCGGCCATGATGCGGTTGATGGGTTCGTCGATGCAACCCTTGCCGGCTCCCGTTCCGGCCATTGCCACATTCATGAGCGTCGCCTCGTGCATCACGTTGTCGGTATACTGAAACTGCACCTTCCGCAGATGAGCGCCCAGCGACGGGAACACCGCGTGGGCTACCGTCGGCTTATACACCTCGGGCGTGTTCTTCGTCAGCAACTTGATGAGCTTCGGCTGCGCATCGGGCATCCTCGGCGGCTGGTCGCTGGCGTAGATCTCCGACAACGATGATGACATCGTGGGAGCCTCCCGAGAATCAATGGGGACAGGTTCATGATTCTGTCGAGAATCAAGCAACCTGTCCCCTTGATTCTTGGGGCTTGGGGAGGCCTTAAACGAATCCAGCACCACTCGCAACCTCTGCGGAAACCCTTCGTACTTCGACGCCAGCGCATTCTTGATCTTCTGCCGCTTCTCCTCCAGCGGAAATCCGTCGTAGCAGGGAATCACCTGGTCCAGCCACTCGAAGTTCTTGCCGCAGATGTGTCTGAGGTCGCTGGCCAGTTGGAATGTCAGCGTGTCTCTGTCGCCCTCCGTCGGTTCATAGCCGTCGTTGTTCAGTTCCCAGTACCGCTTCAGTATTTCCGAAAACGCTATCCCGTGATATTCCGACGGATAAACCTTCCCGGATTTTGGCACAACATCCCCTCCTTCGGAGGGGCTTGGGGAGGCCCTCAGCTTCCTTCCATCCACATCCAATCCTCTCTGCAGATACGCCTCTCTTCGCTCCGCAACCTCTTCCTCCGACAGCGCCTCCAGCCAGTGTTCCGACCGATACACCTCTTCGTCGCGTCCCGTCAGGTAGATAAAACGCTCGGGTGTGGTACAGCTCTCGTCGTTGGCCTTCGGAATACCTATCTCGCTGCAGAAGGCATCCTGAGCCTCGCCAATGGTCATGCCCTTGGGTATGCGGATATAGATGTGCACCTTCTTGCGAGCCGAATATTCTATGCGCAGTATCTGTCCCTGCCAGTCGGAATACTCATCGCTGTTCAACTCCAGCGCCCGCTTGATAGCCCCCTCTACGAGTTCGGGTTCGTCGACATCGACGCACGTCATAAACGTAAACGTCTCGGGAATGATGTCGGCCTGTGCCCGGTGGTTGTTGCGGAAGGCACCGTAGTGCGGACAGATGTAGGGCAGCCGGTCCTTCAGCGCCTCGTTGCCCGCCCGGATGTCGGCCACCATCCGTTTCAGCCAGTCTTCGGAGAGCAGCCCGTCGAGCTGCTCCGAAGTCCAGGATTCGGCAAATCCGCGATGGTCCGTCTTGCGGTTGCCGGTGTGTTGTGTGTTTACTGCTATTAATTGTTCCATGTTTTTTTTGGTCGCTTCGCTCAAAATCTTTCAAAATCTTATTCAAAATCCTACAAAATAATTTTCTTTTAATTTTTTGGTCAATTTTTGTTTAATTTCTGCCCCGCAAGGGGCACTCTTATTTATTCTGTTAGTCCGTCTTCGACGGAGAAATTAATCAAAATTATATTCAAAATTAATCAAAATTTAATGTTTAATCTTTAATGTTTAATTTTATTCGCAGAATCTCTTCGCTTCCCATTCTCTCCTTTTCACCAGCCCCGCGAGCTTCTTTCCGTCAGCATACACCCACTTCTTAAACTCTCGCTGGATCTGCGCTTTCGAGCCACCTCGGCGAATCGTTTCCAGCAGCGTCGAAGCCTTCAGCCGGCCAATGCCCAGATTAAATGCAAACGACACCAGCGCGTCCAGTTGTCCTTCGGTGTGAGCCACATTGAGCTCCTTCACCTGTTGCTCCACCTCGTCGATATCCTGCCTCAGATACTCCTTGGCCCAATATTCCGAAATCTTATCACCCATACGCACACCCTTCGTGTGTCCGTATCCGATGGTCGGTACGCCTGCAGCGTCTAAGTAAGCCTCCAGCCTACAACCCTCCATCTCCATCAGTTTCTCAATTAAATTATCCGTTGTCTTCATAATTTTTCTTTTAACATGTAATGACCATATAATTACCCATATAATTTCTCATATAATTATTAATAAAAAATTCGTGATAATTCGTGGTCAATTCGTGGTAATTCGTGTTTAAAATAAAATAAACGTGGTTATTCGTGTTCGTTTTCTACATCTCAACGTAGATTGATCCAAATTCCGCTTCAAACGCCGCCCTGATTTCCCGCAACCTCTTTTTCCTGACATGCAGGTTCAGCTGTCGGGCCAGTGTCTCCCGTTCGCGCACGGCCACCAGATACATCAAATACTCTTTGCGCTTAATTCTACCCTCAGACATTTGTCTTAACTTCTCTAACTTCTAAAAATTCGGGTATCCCAGTTTCGCATTCAGGAAGTGCAGTCCCGCCATCGTCCACGTCATATAGGTTCGAATCTTCTTCTCGCCCTTTAACGAATAGGATACGTGCGTGCGCAAGGCCGTCAGTCCGCGACCCTCGAGGTCGTCGCTGAGGTTCCAGCGGCCGTCGCGGCGGTACTGGATACCCATGTCGCGCAGCACTTGGTTGAAGTCGAAGACCGTCATGTTGAACGTCTTGGCCACCTGCGTCGCCGTCAGCGTGTCCTCGGCGTCAGAGTTGAGCACGGCCAATGCAGGAATACGCTGTGGCAGTTCGTAACGTCCCGTCTTGCGGATAGAGGGCAGCACCTCGCTGGTCACCCACCGTTTGAAGGCCTTGGCCTGCGGCAGCTTGGAGGAGAGAATCAGAGCGTAGAGACCGCTCTCGTTGACAAACAGCGTGTTTGTCTTGTAGTTAGAACCAGATACCTGAATCGGGTATGTGGTTCTGTCCTCAGTGTCAACGTGCACTTGCAGCGCATTCGAAGGATTTTTGTACCCCAATGCCTGGGCCACATCTTTGCCCACGAACATAATCTGGTTATTAACTTGGCAAGTACGAATCTCGCCGAACATGTCGTTTGTAAAAATCTGAATTGTTGTTTCCATTGTTGTTTGAGTTGTTTCTAAGCGAGAGAAGTTTTGAGAAAGGGCCCTACGTCAACTGTTGACGCTCAATTGATTCCCTCACTTCAACTCAGGGTTATTAATTAAATTTTCACGATATCCGTGGCCAGCACTTCCTGGAAAGTCTGTCCCTGATACTCGTGCGTAGAGAAACGGAGCGTGGCTATCACCACATCGCCCTCGTAGAACCTGCACCCAGCCAGATTGCCCAGCATGGTGCACACATACTCGTTTTCAAACTTCGAGCCGCCCAGTTCGCGAAGCACTATCGTGCACTTCTTGATCTGCCCCGACTCCTGTTTCGAGCTCTGTACGCTAAAGGCCTCGCCCTGGCGTACTACCTTTAATAATCTTGCTTCCATTGTATCAATAAGTCAAAGAACGTTTGTGATTGAATCACGCTGCAAAGGTAAAATCCGATTATCCGACTGCAAATAATAAAAAATCCGATTCGTCAGTCGGATTCAACAAACACCCACGAAACGCCGATAAACAAAGGAAGAAAAAAAAAGCAAAAAAAAATCCGATTGAATTTATGAAAAACTCAATCGGATAGTATCAATCGGAAACTATAGTCTGACGTCAGGATTTGATGTAGTCTGAAATCCAGTCAGCATAGGGCTGTTTCTTTCCCAAACCCATATACTTCGCCAACGTCTCAGCATTCTCGTCGTCAATGTCGAGCAACTTAGCGATGGAATTATAGCTGCCGCGCAGCACACCAGCGTCCTTCAGACCACCAATCACCATACACTTCAGCTTCAGGCGCTTGTCCGTTACGGCCCACTCGCCAGCAATATGGTCACGATGCTCAGAGGCCATCAGACCGTCTACGAAACGGTCGCACCACGCTGCGTCATATTTCTTGTCGTCGGTAGTCAACATCCCGAACCACTCCGCTTTCAGCAGCACCTTCAGATGCTTCGTCGGCGCAAAATAGTTCAGCACCTCCTTGTCTTCATGTGCTGCTCGGTCGGCTTCTGCCTGCGCCTCCATCAGCTTCCGCCGCTCCTGCTGGGCCATGTCGATCTTGTGCATATACTTCAGAAAAGCATTACGAAGCCCCTTGGCATTCTCGTCGTGACGGCAAGAGTAGAAATGACGGCCCACCTTCACCGGATTGACCACCAGATAACCGTCCTTATACTCCACCATCTTGCGTAGTTCAGAATAATGCTTGTAGGCAGTCTTTTTCAGCGGATGGTCGTCGTCCAGCTGACTGAAATCGAACTCCAACGGATAGCGCGATGCCCGCTGAATATGCTCCACCTTCGCACGGAAGACACCCTTCTCAAACATGTGCACCAGCTTCTCGGTCACGTAGTCGTTGAAATTCTCCAGACTCGGCGTCCCATCGCACACGTCGTACAGCCACTCGTCGAACATGCTACGCGCACGCCCCGCTGTCCCCGAACTCAGATAGCGCCGCTTCTCCTGATCGTACAGCCGCGCATACTCATCGTCCTTATGCCGACGCACCAGCTGCTGGGCTATCTGCGCCAGCACGTTGCTCAGCTCCGCAAGACCCTCGTTCACCAGCCGTATCTGCTCACCCACCGCATCGTCAGCGTCAGCCCGCTCAGGCAGCTCCACCGACTTCGTCAGCTCCGACATCTCCGTATAGTCAATGTCCACATCAGCATCCAGCACAGCCTCCCGACTCACACGCTCCAGCACCTCCTGCTGCAGCGTCTGAACCGCTTCCGTGATGTCTGCCACAAGGCCCATCAAGCGGTATCTGGTACCCGCAGAGAGCCGTTCTTCCTTCAGACCGGAAACCATGTCGAAGACTCCGGTCAGTATATTTTTATATTCTATCATGTTTTAATAAAATGGTGATTGTTTCTTTTATTTTCCCCGATCGCTTTAGGGGTTGCAAAGATACAAAAAAAGCGCCAGATGAACAAATAAATTTCCGTCCAATTTCCGGCTTTAATATTCGTTAGCTGACGAATTCTTTACATCCCATTTTCGTATCTCCATGATAATCAACGGTACAACGATTTTCTGCACCACCAAAACTTTTGAGAAAAAAAATTTTTTGAGGCAAAAAAATCCCGAGACTCGCCAAGAATCTCGGGGAATGTTTATGATCAGGAGAACCGACCCTGTGATCATCACTTTAAATCTTCCAATAACTTATCAAAATCAGAGAGGAAAGTCTGATCCTGAATCTTCCAGAACTTCTCATATTCTCCTAAAGCCTTGGCTTCTGCTTCTTCGTGGGTAACGGAGCCGGCATCGGGCAGAATGTCGCGTTCTTGAAAATTCAGATAGCGTTCCAACAATGATTTCCAGTCGGCCATTTTCATAATAAGATGGCGGCGGGCGCGATCTTCTGCTGTATCAATAAAGGCTGTCGTCAGCAAGTTTAGACTTTCCACCTCCTGTTCCGACAAGTAGTTCTTCGCTATTGTTACATCGCTCTTGATGACTCTTCCTTTAGGCGCATTTTTCCAAGTCATCAGACCCATGTGGGGCTTTTCTGCGTTTGCTCGATTGTAGATAATCTCTGCTGCCGTCTGGTGAGTCACCGCATAGTGCATCATGTTCTGCACCGTCTTATAGAACGTCTTGGTAATATCGCTCTTGGGGTCGTAGTCACTGCTACACTCTGCGTAAATATCTGTTATCTTCTGATAGTAGCGACGTTCTGACAATCGAATCTCACGGATGCGATCCAGCAGTTCCTCAAAATAATCATCACCAAACGGATTCTTGCCTTTCAACCGCTCGTCGTCCATCACAAAGCCCTTCATGATAAACTCTTTCAGAACGCCTCGTGCCCAGATGCGGAATTGAGTGGCCTCATAGCTGTTTACACGATATCCTACGGAGATAATGGCATCAAGATTATACATAATCGTACCAGCATCCTCGCAATTGTCCGACGGATTCAAAATTTTTTTGATTGCTGTGGACAATTGCACTTCGCCAGTCTCATTAAGCTGAATGAGATGATAACTGATGTCTTGAACAGTGACGTTAAACAGTTCAGACATTCGTTTCTGCGAGAGCCAACAAGTATCGTTACTAAAGAGCACGCTCACGTTCACCTTACCAGTACTGGAACGGTAAATCTGTACATTACCTTCGAAGCTTGTAGCCAATTCTGTTGATGTCATCTTGTTTGTGAAGAATTCTCTGGCTGCCTTCACAATAGGCTTCTTCTGGTCAGCATTTGAGGCAATGGCAATACATGCAGTTCTTGACAGTTTGATGGATTTTACTTGTCGCCAGCCTCCGTTGTTCAGCTGTGCCATCTCTTCTATCTCCACCATGTGCTCCGTCAGATCCAGACCTTTTTCCTGTTGTAGAAAGGTAGCCACTTTGTCCATCAGCCGCTCAAAGTTCCAATATTTCTGGTACCCCATCAAACGAGCTAACTTGCGTGAGTTCCACCACTCACGTCCTTCAGCATCCGTCTCCTTGATAGCTTCAAAGGGTGACTGCATCTCCTCAGGGGAGAACATTTCCATCTCGTTATTCTTATCTGACATACTTATTCAAATACTTGTCGTAATATAGCAAGTTTCTTCATTTTTACTTTGTATAATTCGATAGCAAAGGTAAGAAATAAAAAGTAAAACTCCAAATGTTTTGAAGGATAATTTGAAAGTAATCAAAGGGGAGTTAAGCGACTCAGATTTCAGATTTCAGTTTTGAAATCGGATGGTGGATGTGTATTAAAATAACTACTATTATATATATAATATATTATATATATAATAGTAGTTATTCATAAGACAAGTTTTCTGGATGGTATATATGCGAAATGGAAACTGAAATCTGAAATCTGAGACGCCCAAAAATGATGGCGACTAAAATGAGGCTTTAATAAAATTAAAATTCGGGATTAATTTAAGTAAAATGTCCGCGCGCGCGACGGTGCCAGCATTAAACACTTTTTAACGGTTCTGTGAGAATGAATTTCTTGCCCATGTCGTTTTTTTTTCGTACCTTTGCAATGTGATTGAGAGGCCAACGCGCGGGCCTTGAGAGAACAGAGAAAAGAACTAAATTAATTAACCTTTCGACAAACTATTAACTAT
>CAMUYR010000041.1 GCA_947164965.1 uncultured Prevotella sp.
GGTCAGCTGAAGGGCAACGAGTTCCTGGTAAAGACCATCGTTACCACAGAGGTTATCGCTGAGATCGCAAAGAAGAACGGCGTAGAGTATCGTGACTGCTACACAGGTTTCAAGTGGATTGCCAACGAGATCCGCGTTTCTGAGGGCGTGAAGAAGTATATCGGTGGTGGTGAAGAGTCATTCGGATTCCTGCCATTCGACAAGGTTCGTGATAAGGACTCCCCAGCATCTATCTGTCTGATCTGTGAGATTGCTGCATGGGCTCGCGACAACGGCAAGACCCTGTATGACCTGCTGATGGATATCTATGCTGAGTACGGATTCTCTAAGGAGGTAACAATCAACGTGGTTCGTCCTGGTAAGACAGGTGCTGACGAGATCAAGCAGATGATGGTTGACTTCCGCGCTAATCCTCCAAAGGATCTGGGCGGCTCTAAGATTGTGCTTTCTAAGGACTTCCAGAGCCTCGAGGCTAAGAAGGCTGACGGCAGCGTAGAGAAGATCGATATGCCTGACACTTCTAACGTGCTGCAGTGGTTCTGCGAGGATGGAACAAAGGTATCTGTTCGTCCTTCTGGTACTGAGCCAAAGATCAAGTTCTATACCGAGGTTAAGAACCCAAGCTTCAAGGGTGCTGCCGACTACGAGCGTTGCATCAAGGAGGCTGAGACAAAGATTGAGGGAATCAAGAAGAGCCTGAATCTTTAATAATATATCACAAAAAAGCTCCCCTTCAGTTTATGTAGGGGAGCTTTTTTGTGTTAGTTATAATAAAGTAGTTTTTTACAGAATCTTGTCCATATCTACGCCTGCTTTCTCGCATTCCTTCTTCAGGCGCTCTATGTCACTCTCCATATCCTTTTGCATATCTTCCAAGTCCTTCATGACAGTCATCATTTCACCTGCATATTTCAGCTTGTTCTTCTCATCCATGCCTTCCATTTCTTTTTCCATTTTCTTACTGGCAGCCTCTACAGCATCTTTGTATTTCATAGCCTTGGTCTTAAATGCCTCAGCGTCTTCCTTGCTGTTGATATGAGTATCCTTTAGCAGTGCGCCAAACTGTTTCAATACAGAAACCATTTGCTTCACAGGAGCTTCCTTTTCGTCCACTACTACCTCAAAACTCTCCTTCTCGGCTTCGCCAGCTTCCTGGTTCGCTTTCTTCTCACCACAAGCAGCTAATGTCATACCAATGACAACAGCTGCCATCCATGTAAATAATGCTTTTTTCATAATCTTTTTTAATGATTGGTTAGTAAAACAACTGCAAATATAGATAATTAATTCATTATTCCAAAGTAATTTCCTTTATATTTACTTTTTTTATGAATAATCTGCTGAATATTTAATCCTCAACCTTTATGTATACTGCTTCGAAAGTCGTAAATGCACCAAAGCAATCAAAGGTATTAGGATCGGTGGTTGATGTAATGACGAGATACTTTTCGTATATCCGGCACTCGAAACCATAGCCACATTCGTTTACATTGTTGTATTTAAAGTAGTTTCCTTGTAGTATAGCAGGACGATTGGGGTCGCTCTTACCTTCGGCTATATTATTGGGAACATTACAGATATCGAAGTGGATTTTGTTTTTACCAGCACCTCGGAATGATACGTGTCCACCCATATAGTCGTTTTGTCCTGAATGCCATGTCTTATAGCTGTATCGCTTTCCAATATGTGCAGGATCTGCATGTTTGTATATAGGATGGTCAAACCAATCAGGAGCGTAGCTTATGCCATGATAATAGTTATATGAATGCATATTCTTTAGAGAAAACGACTTGCCAGTCTTTGGGTTCTTCCATTCACCCTCTGCAATATATGGACCATCAGCATATTCAAAGCCGTCAACTTTGAAAAATAATGTACCAGAGATAGTGCCATCTGGCTGATATTCATTAAAAAAGAATGCATTGTCTTCCTCCATATAATTGCCCACAATAAGAATAGGAGCAGGATTTTTGGCATTGGGGTAATAGATATAACCCGATGGGCGCTCTTCGTTATCAATGTGATAATCGAAGGCAATAATAACGCTAATCTTACCACCCATTTTACCACTAAAGCAGAGGGTTTCCGTGCCATCTGCATAAGCGCTTATCACAGAGAATATTAGAGCGCAAAAAATAAGAGATAATTTTTTCATAACAGTTAATCGGTTTATTTCTTGAAGATATCAAAGTCTTTGTTATATGCTGGCGAATCGATTGACAGCAGGTTGAGCACAGAATGGAAAATGTAGTGCTGTTCGAGAACGGCTGGCAGCTCTGTATCAGGCTTATAGGCTCTAAAGCTATCAGATATCCACACCAAGAATGGAATTTCATATTGTACCTTGGGTGCCAATCGCATAGGTAGACCGTGCATGAACATCTTATTTTCGCCAAGCGATTCACCATGGTCAGAGATATAAATCATAGCGCTATGCCATTCAGTCATTGAACGCAGGGTATTAATAAGACTGTCAAGAAGGAAGTCGGTATAGAGAATAGTGTTGTCATAGGCATTCACCAACATATCGACGTTCTTTTCACCTTCTTCTACATTCCTGGCTACAGGCTTAAATACCTCGAACTCCTTAGGATATTTATCTGCATATTTTGGTCCGTGACTTGTGCTGGTATGCAGAATAATTAATACTTTGTTCTTCTGACTCGACTCTATACGCTCCTGAAGCCCCTTCAGCAATATGCCGTCATAGTAGATGTTCTCACCAGGGTATCTTTCACCAAGTTGTTCATTAGCAATATATTCATCGATATTGATAGGTGGCTCACCCCAGTTTGATGTACGCCACGACACATCGACACCTGTACGGAATGCATAGTTAGGTAGCAGTTCGTTCAAATCGTCGCTGTTAATGGGCTCCAGTATAGCTTTAGTACCTGCTGTGGTATAAGTTGCACATGATGTAGCTTCGTACACTTTAAGCCCCTGTTGCTTGGTAAGTAGTGGGTTCGTATTACGTTGATATCCATAGAGTTGGAAATTGGCTTTGCGAGCCGATTCGCCAATGACGAGTACCACCACTGTCTTCTCGTCATCTGCGATTTTTCCATCAGGTAGCTTTATTTCTTCAGCCTGTTTGTCGTGGCTAAAGCTGATAACTCGACATGTATTGACAATATAGGACCATGGTTGCAGCAATCCGCCCAATTCTGTATCATGCTGTGAGATGAATAATGTTTGATTGAAATTCATCAAAGCAACAGCAAGAATAATAGCTAATGAACTGCCACAATAGATGCCCAGCTTCTTAGCTTTGCCAATGACTACTGGTTGCAGAAGACAGAATAGGGCAGGGAGAAGACCAAAGATGATCATGAAAAGCCACAGCGACCAACTGAAGAATCCAGATGCCTCGGAGTAACGGGTATTAAATACATTTTCGATAGTCGTCGCATCAATCATTACGCTATAAGTGAAGATGAAGTAGACTGTTGTCGCGTTGATGAGTGAAAGGATAGCCAGCAGGATGCGACCAACCATGCGTGTGAGAAACATCAGAAGATAGGTCATCATAAAGTTGAGTACTAACATGATAACCACCAACGATGCCAGCAGGAATATCTGTCCGCCTATACTCTCATTAGTATTGTTAGCGACATAATTGAAGAATGGCAGGTTGTAGAATAACAACGTTGCGATACTGGCGATACACGAAAAAGCGAAAAGTGAAGTAGACCTGCGAAATAGTTTCATCATTTTTCTGTTATCTCATTCGTTTTGAGTTTCAATATCTTTTTCCTACCAAAGTAGAAAAACAGACAAGGTGTTATAAATCCGATAACGCTACCCATACAGACATCCGAAAGGAAGTGTTGTGAAAGGTAAATACGCGAATAGGCACCCAATGCTGCTAAGACCAGAAACGCCAACATAACAACGTCAATAAGGAAGCACGAATGGTGCTTGTTCTCCTTAGAACTATGTTGATACTTGTAGGCCAAAATCAGGGCACAGCAGGTGAAAAAAACAAAGAACGTAGAGGCATGACCAGAAGGAAAGGAATTGCTATGATGTAAGTCAACACCTTGTACCACTGGCAAAGCCAAATTGTTGTAGTGTTCGAAAACACTGGCAGGACGTTGTGAATAGAAAATGTGTTTAATGATTTGTAGGACGGCACCTCCCGACAACTCACAAAGCGCAAAGAAGATGGTTAGTTCCTTCTTCTTCCATAGCAGAGGTAGAAGAGCAAGAATATATAATGGTCCTTCCGCCATCATGGAGTAATATTTAAAGAATGTGTCCTGGATGCTTGTGTGATGAGAATTCAGTAGGAGATGGAGCTCTACCTTCGGATAGAAATAGAGCATTCCTAATACAACCATGAGCAATACGCCGTAGGCAATACTATAAACTGAAAGAATTTTCTTCATATACTTATTTTTCTATTTTGGCGTCGCCCTCCTGACAACGCTGTTGGTAGAATTGTTTAAAGTCTGTCCAACGATAATAAGGATACTGCTGTGTGGGAACAGGCAACTGAGCCTCCATACCGTTGAGCATGCACTTGACGAGGATATCGTCAGAGCCACGCTTGCGGTAGAAGATGAGCTGAATGTTTGAAGCCATACATGTCTCCCAGTTCTGATAGTAGTATTTCATGTCGTTGGGGTCTTCCGGATCCTTATCGGCACCATTGATACCCATCAGAATGGTGAGTGGTCCAAGATAACTATCGTGACCAAAGCGTAAATCTGCAAGACGTTGTGTGCGACCTTGTAGAACATCGTCTGCCTTGCTCAGGATATCCTTCAGAATAGGAATTACCTGGAGGCGTCCTGCAAAGAGCCATGAATATGTCCCAAGATTAGATGCTTCCCACTGGCTGGCTATCTCTTCGTCAGTCACAATGCCCTCCATCATGCCTTCGTGATGAATACTGGGCAGGGTGGTGTAGAGGTCGCGCAGAGAATTGTTCAGTCGCTCAGGTTTCCCAGGAAGTCCTTCTGTAGATGTAAACACACGCGACACTAAGTCTAGTGGCTTTGGCGCCTTAAATAAATCGCGATGCTGCTCATAACGTGGTTTATCCTTGGGGTATTTTACACGATTGGGGTTCTGACGATCGTCAGGAACAACGGCATCGAGTGTGAATCGCGACGATTGTTCGCGAATCTCAATTTTAGGATTGCATTGTTTCAGTTCCAAACAAAAAGCTGCCATGCTGAGCACGCAACGACCTACAAGTGAAGATACAGCCATCACGTCGCCCCCCTTGCGGAATACCTCAGGAAAGTTATTGTACATGCGACGAGCAATACCTTGATGCTGATCCCATCCCAACTGTGTAAGCTCTGAAACACCAGTTTTCAACTCGTCCTTGCAGTCCATAAATTTACGGTAGAAGGCCTCACCTGTTGGTGTTAACTGCTGGCGATCATGGGCAACGGTCATCAACGTGTCAAGCTGTTTGTAGAGGAAATCTGCCCAATAGTAGCGTGAGCCATGACGTCCATAATGGCTGATGTAGAACGCCTCGTAACCTTTTGGCGCCTTAGTTTGTGGCGCATCTACGAAGAGATAGGGATAGTCAGTACCATATGCCTTACGAGGGTCTGCCTTCAGTTCGTTAAGGACATTGTTATTCTGTGCAATGGCTAAAACAGCCATGCACAAAAGGAATAGTGATAAAAAGTATTTCTTCATAGCAAATAGACATTATTTAATCAAAGAAACCTGGTTGCGTGTATTCAATACCTAGTTCGCGATCAACAGTAGCAAGAATGCCCTGCACCTGTCCCAGTGCAAACATACGGCCTAGAAGTGTATAGCCTGCATTGTGTCCATGACTGCTCTCGTCAAGGATGCCACCAGGCTCATCAGTAAATGTCATGCCATGATCAACACGCATTGGCAGTTGTGGATTCTCTTTCTCAAAGATACGAGCGAGCTCAATAAGATCGGCACGCCCACCTAGATGTGAAGCCTCAGTAAAGTCGCCATTGGGGAAGATATGGCACGAACGCAGGTGTACAAAGTGAGTGCGCGGTGCAAACTTCCTGGCCAACTCTACCACATTATTGTATGCACCAGCTGATAGAGAGCCTGCACAGAATGTCAAGCCGTTATGCTTGTTAGGCACAGCATCGAGGAACCATTGGATATCCTCCTCTGTGCGCACGATGCGTGGCAATCCGAGAATCTCGATGGGGGGATCGTCGGGGTGAACACACATATTCATGTTGCATTCCTCGCAAACGGGCATGATAGCCTCGAGGAAATACTTCATGTTTTCTCGCAGCTGCTTTTTGTCAATACCCTTATATAAATTGAGGAACTCACGGAACTTCTGCACAGGTGCCTCATCGTTCTCGCTGAAATTACCGCTAACGAAGCCCTGAGTCTTGATGACGATATTCTCTACCAGCTTATGGTCTTTCTCAGGTGTCATAGCCTTTGCCAGCTCGTCGCATTCAGCCAGAACATTGCGACCTTCGCCTACACCTGCTGGGAACTTAAACTGTGCCCACTCCTCGCGAGCACCCTCGCGCTTCAGGATATAAATGTCGAAATAGGCAAACTCAGCATAATTGAAATAGAGATTTGTAGCGCCATTGGGATTGTTGTGGAACAAATCTGTGCGCGCCCAATCCAGCACAGGCATGAAGTTATAGCAGATGCAATGGATGCCCTCAGCAGAGAGGTTACGCAGCGACTCTTTATAGACCTCTATCTGATGGTCGCGATCAGGACCGCCATATTTGATAGTTTCTACGACAGGAAGTGATTCAACGACACTCCAACGCATGCCGTATGACTCAATATATGCACGCAGGTCGTGGATCTTCTCACGGGTCCACACCTCGCCAAGAGGAACGTCGTGCAATGCTGTTACGATACCCTCAACGCCGATTTGCTTCAGCATAGCAAGTGTAATCTTGTCTTTCTTGCCAAACCATCTCCAAGTTCTTTCCATAGTCTGTAGTGTTTTAATTAATTCTTTATCTGTTATTTTTTTATTTCTTTGTTTTCAACCATGTAATGGCTATTCATATCGCATTGATGCTGCAGGACGAATATGTGACACCAGGTAGCTGGGTGCGATAAGCACGAAGATGGAGATGAGCAATGTTGCAGCATTGAGTGCCACAATCAATGGGACGTTGAACTCCATAGGTGCTGTATCTACATAATAACTGGAGGGATCGAGGTGGATGAAACCAGTATGCTGTTGTAATACGACTAATCCAACGCCTATCAGGTCACCCACTATTAATCCGCGTCCAATGATGAAAGCAGCAAACCAAAGGAATGTGTGGCGAATGATATTGTTGCGAGCACCAATAGCCTTCAGAATTCCAATCATCTGCGTTCGCTCCAATATAATAATCAATAATCCGCTAATCATCGTAAATCCTGCCACACAAACCATGAGGACAAGAATAATCCACACATTGATGTCGAGCAGCGAGAGCCACGAGAATACCTGTGGATGAGCCTCGAGAATGGTTTGAGAGGTAAGAATTTCACCATAACGGTCTGTTTTCTTGTTGACTTTCTGACCTACAAGTTGTGCAATGGATGCTAACTGATTGAAGTCTGTAATCGATATCTCTGCACCACTACATTGATCATCCTCCCAACTATTCAGTTTGATGGGAATGCGATAATCGGTGAAGCATAGCATCTCGTCGAAATGCGTCATGTTGGTTTGGTATATGCCTTCAACAGTAAACTTACGGGCTCTCACATCCTCTTCGCCCACAAAATAGGCATATATCTTGTCGCCCAATTTGATTTGCAGCTTGTCAGCAACCATGCGCGAGATAAGCAGAGGAAAGCCTGACGATTCTTTGCCAAACTGTGGTATCTTACCTTCTACCAAGTGCTGCTGCAGAAATGTGAGGTCGTAGTCAGCTCCAACGCCCTTAAAGGCTACGCCCAAGAAGTCCTGATCAGTCTTTAGCATCCCTTGTGTCAAGGAGAATCGCTCTACATGCTTGACGCCAGGTGTTTTGCTGATTTGCGCCATGAGAGTGTCACTAAGTGTAATGGGTAGGGGAGCTGCCGCCTGCTGCGTCATGAAGTTCTGAATCTGAATATGACTGCCAAAGCCCACTACCTTGTCGCGAATGGTGTGTTTGAACCCCAGCACCACGCTGACAGTAATTATCATGACAGCGAGTCCTATGGCCACACCAATGGTAGCAATGCGAATGGCAGGACGACTCACATCATGTGTGGTGCCGTCCTGACGATAGATTTTGCGGGCTATAAACAGCGGGAGATTCATATATCAGTCATCCACTCGTCCTGGGTAAATTTCCAATGCCTTCTTCAATACCACAAGAGCGCGCTCAAGGTCTTCCTTCTTAAGCACGTAAGCTATTCGAACCTGATTGATGCCAGCGCCTGGGGTGGTATAGAAACCTGCAGCAGGAGCCATCATGACAGTCTCACCTTCATACTCGAAGTCGGCCAGACACCAACGGCAGAATTTCTCTGCATCATCAACAGGTAATTTGGCGACGGTGTAAAAAGCACCCATAGGGATGGGCGAATAGACACCTGGAATACGGTTCAGACCATCTATCAGGCACTTGCGTCGCTCAACATATTCGTCATAGACATCACGGTAATACTCCTCAGGTGCATCCAGCGATGCCTCAGCTACAATCTGTCCGATAAGGGGAGGAGAGAGGCGAGCCTGGCAGAATTTCATCACAGCTTTGCGTACTTCCTGATTCTTGGTAATCAATGCACCAATACGGATTCCGCACTCGCTGTAGCGCTTCGAAACGGAGTCGATGAGGATAACGTTCTGCTCGATGCCTTCCAGATGGCAGGCTGAAATATAGGGAGACCCCGTATAGATATATTCACGATACACCTCGTCTGAGAAGAGATACAGGTCGTACTTCTTCACGAGATCGCGAATCTGGTTCATCTCTCTACGAGTATAAAGATAACCCGTTGGATTGTTGGGGTTGCAAATCATGATGGCGCGAGTGCGATCGTTGATGAGCTCCTCGAACTTCTCTACCTTTGGCAGAGAAAAGCCCTCGTCAATGGTAGTGGCAATAGTGCGTATCTTGGCACCTGCTGAGATGGCAAATGCCATATAGTTGGCATAGGCGGGCTCTGGCACAATAATCTCATCGCCAGGGTTCAGACATGAGAGGAATGCGAAGAGCACAGCCTCAGAACCTCCACTGGTAATGATAATATCGTCAGCAGTCACGTTGATATTGTATTTGGCATAATAGTCAACCAACTTCTCGCGATAGCTGAGGTAACCCTGCGAGGGTGAATATTCAAGGATGTCACGGTCTATTTGTTTCAGAGCATCCAGTCCCACTTGTGGAGTGGGGAGATCTGGCTGTCCGATGTTCAGGTGGTAGACCTTAGTACCACGCTTTTTTGCTGCTGCGGCAAGTGGAGCGAGCTTCCTGATAGGTGACTCTGGCATCTCCAATCCGCGTACGGATATTTCTGGCATAATGACTAATTTACGTAAATCGACTGCAAAGGTACGAAAAAGAAGTGAAAGTGAAGAGTGAAAAGTAAAAAATTTGCTCCATCAACAAAATAATATGAAAAATGGAACGTAAATTGTGTTTTATTTTGTAATTTTGCCCATCAAAACTGATATAAATTATGAATTACGAAGAACTTTTGGCTGCAAAAAACGAAGGAAAACTGAACCAAAGCAAGTTTTATCTGGGTGAGTTTTACCGTACAAAGGTCGATAATAAATATCGCTCTCAGGTAGATCTGAAGGAGCAGTTGTGCTGCAATATTGTTTTCTCAGAAGGTCTGAAGCATGAGTGCGAAGCTAACAAGACGCTGAACAATAACCATCAGTTGCACTTTGAACCCGTGATGAAAGATAACGAGGTTAAACAGTTGCTGATTGCTGAGATGGGTCAGTATCAGTCGTTTGCTGAGCTGTTGGCCGATGATCCTGCTATTGTGGCTCAGCAGGGTTATCTCGATTCCGTTTTAGAGGGATTGGTTGAAATCACAGAATACCTGCATCAGCAAAACATTCGCCACTTCTGTTATTCACCCACTTCTGTCTTTGCCCGTAAGGGTGACAATGCCCCCATGCTCTTGTCGCATGGCTCGTTTTATTATGGCATGAGCGACCTGAAGGCGTTTTATGGCGATGATGCCCAATATGTGGCACCTGAGGTGTTGAATAAGGGAACAGTAGACGATCGCTGCGATGTATTTAGTATAGGAATGTTCATGCAGAGTCTGTTTTCTATTGCCGATATGCCCTTGGAATATAAACTGGCTATCAAGAAAGCTACCAGCGAATCACCGGAAGACCGTTTCCAGACACCTCGCGATATGTTGAAAGCTGTGCAGAAGCGTCGTGGCACATTTCGTTCAGCCTTGACTTTTGTAATAGCTCTTGTCATAGCTCTGATAGCTGTATGGGCTTATTTCGATGCCTTCCCAGAAACATCACCAGTTGAGTTTGTGAAACCTGCTCCTCGCACTCCAACTGACGATTTGCTCGATGATGGTTTCGACCCTGCAGAACTGGGCGTAACGAGTAGTGGCGACTCGCTGATTGTCGATGAGACTGCTGAGCGTGACTACCAGGCAAAGGCCGAAGAGATATTCCGCAAGAAATATACGGCAGAAGCTGAGCGTATTCTCTCCAAAATATATAACAAGGAGTATATGAGCAATGCAGAGAAGAAGTTTACTGCCGAGAGTCAGTCGACTATCGATGAACTGATGAAGAAACAGGCTGAACTGGGTAGTGATGCAGGTCTGACACCAGAGCGTGCCCAGCTCATAGCGACTGAGATTATTGATCGTATTACTGATCAGAAGAAGAAGGAGATGGGTAATACGAATAGCAAGGCGATACAGAAATAGAAATATTGAGTTTTAAAAAATATAAAGATAATGAGATCAAGAACAGCAGTTTGGTTTGAGTGCAAGATTGCCTACGAGAAAGTAATGGAGGACGGCTTGCAGAAGAAAGTAAAGGAATCTTATGTCGTCGACGCCCTCTCGTTTACAGAGGCCGAGAGCCGTATTATGGAGGAGATGTCGAGCTATATAAGTGGTGAGTTTACCATCGATAATATCAACAAGGCATCGTATAAGGAGATATTCTTTAGCGACGATGCGATGGCTGATCGCTGGTATAAGGCAAAGCTCCAATTTATCACCATAGACGAGAAGACGGAAAAGGAGAAACGCTCTAATGTCTTCTATCTCGTGCAGGCAGGTACTCTGAAAGGTGCCGTCAGCAATATCGAGAGCGTGATGGGCACGACGATGGTAAATTATGAGATAGCCAGCGTTAACGAGACCACATTGATGGATGTCTTTGAATATGGCAAACAGCCTGTTCAGAACGATAAACCAGAATTTGAAGGTTAAATGTACGACGTCAAAGGAAATTTAAAGCAGGTGCTTGCTAATTTGCCACAGGGTGTTCGCCTTGTGGCTATTAGTAAGTATCATCCCAACGAATATATCGAGGCAGCTTATGCCGAAGGCCAGCGCCTGTTTGGTGAGAGTCACGAGCAAGAGTTGCGACAGAAGCACACCACATTGCCTCAGGACATCCAATGGCATTTTATAGGTCACTTGCAAACCAATAAGGTGAAGTATATCGCACCTTATGTGACCATGATTGAGGCTGTCGATTCGTTGAAGCTGTTGCGTGAAATCGAGAAACAAGCCGCCAAGTGCGATCGCGTCATCGATGTCTTGCTCGAGTTACATATTGCTGAAGAAGCTACGAAGTATGGGCTGACCCCTGATGACTTGCGACAATTGTTGGCTGATGGCGAGTGGCGCGAGATGCAACACATTCGCATCTGCGGACTGATGATGATGGCTTCTAATGTGGATGACGAACAGCAGATACGAGGTGAATTCCAGCAAGCCAAGCAGTTGTTTGATGAAGTGAAACAGCAGTATTTTGCTGACTGCGATCACTTCTGCGAACGATCGTGGGGCATGAGCGACGACTACAAGATTGCTGTCACGGAAGGCAGCACAATGGTGCGTATCGGTACTACTATATTCGGTCCTAGAATTTATTGATTATCAATAGATTGCAGGTGTCCGTTAAACCTCTTTGAATACATACTGTCCTCGCTTCATCTTGGCCCAATGTATTGCATGTTTGGGGCAATGATGATAGCAGGCCAGACAGTTAGTACACTTGCCATTATGCTTCCAGCGTGGTGGTGTTCCTTCTATGTCGTCTACAGGACATAGCTTCTGGCATAGGCCGCATTGGATGCAAGCCTCCTTGTCTACCCAGAATTTTTTATCCGTGATGAGGTGTTTCACGTAATAGGCACCAAGAATATAAGTATAGGTGTAGGGAATAGGGCCTTTCACAAGATGATTCGCGCTTTGCCTGCTGACAATCATTTTGCCGTATTCAGCGATGGTGGTCTTGGCAGCCTCCAGTTTTTTGTGCTCCTTTTCTGGGGTGTCTAAATGCAGGAAGTTAAAGCAAACATTCGATTCAGGCATGACGATAGCAAAATGGGCGTTGGCTTGCAGATGCTTTTGAGCCAAGTCCTTATCGAACAGTCGCATAGCGTGTCCCATGTCGTCGCCACAGGTGGTTAGCGCAAAGATATAGGTAGAAGGGTCGCATTTGAAAAACGCCTTGCTGATAAAGTCGCGGACAATGCGAGGTGGTTGCCATCCGTGGGTAGGAAAGCAGAACCCCAGCCGTTCACTGTCTTTCAGGTCATAGACAAGCGTGCCCTCATGCAGCTCATCGGGGATATACCTCAGCTCTTCACCTGTTAGGGCAGCTATTTGCTGTGCTGCCCATCGGGTGTTGCCTGTACCTGAGAAATAGAAAATCATGCCTTAGGTATAGAGGAATCGCTTGATACTGCGCTTGGGCGTCTTTTCAAACTCTTCTGTACGAATTTCTATCTCGGCTATCTTCTCGTAGGCAGGCAGCAGTTCGTTCAACTGCAGTCGGTTCTGTTCCATGATGTTCTTCACGTCTTCCTCGTTGAAGTTCATGTTCTTGGCTTCATCATAGTCAGGATAAACGAGACCAACCAGTTTGGTGTCGCGCTGTACAACCACGCTTTCTACCACCATTGTCATCGAGTTCAGCTTGTCCTCGATTTCCTCTGGATAGATGTTCTGTCCGTTAGGACCCAGCAGCATATTCTTCGAACGACCGTTGATGTAAACATTACCATCATAGTCCATTGTGCCCAGGTCGCCAGTATGATACCAGCCTTCCTTGTCGAGCGTTTCCTGCGTGGCTTCCTCGTTCTTGTAGTAGCCCAGCATCACGTTAAGGCCTCGTGCCAGAATCTCTCCTGGTTTATTGGCAGGATCCGAAGAGTTGATCTTCACCTCCATGTGGTAAGCGGCTTGTCCGCACGATCCCTTGGCAAATGTCTTCCAGTCACGATAGCAGATGATGGGTGCACATTCGGTAGCGCCATAGCCCACGGTATATGGGAACTCTATGCGCTTCAGGAATGACTCTACCTCCTGATTGAAGGCAGCACCTCCGATGATGACCTCGTACAGCTCGCCACCAAAGGCTTTGATTACTTCTTTGCATATCATCTCCCTGACCTTCTTCGATATCACAGGCATAGCCAGCAGCAGGCGCATGCGGTTGTTCTGAATCTTGGGGAACACCTTCTTGCGGATAATCTTCTCGATGACCAGCGGCACAGCGATGATAATCTTGGGTTTGATATCGGCAAAGGCCTGTGCGATGATGGCTGGCGACGGGATGCGATTCAGATAGTAGACATGGCAGCCGTGCAGGAATTCGAAGATGAATTCGAAGGCCATGCCGTACATGTGGGCCATCGGCAGAATGCTGATAATGCGGTCGCCACGACCAATAATCTTACCCAGAACGTGCTCGGCGAAGTCGTAGTTCGACCACAGGGCACGATAGGGCACCATCACGCCTTTCGAGAATCCTGTCGTTCCGCTGGTGTAGTTAATCATTGCCAGCTCTTCAGGACTCTGCTCAATATAATAATGAACGTGCTCTTTTCTGAAATATTTGGGGAATTTCTTGCCGTACAGCTCATTCAGATGCTCGCGCGCATAAGTCAGCTTGTCGGTGCGGGAAATCATCAGCGAGTAGTCAGGATTGTTGATGATACCCTCCAAGTGAGGCATCTGCATGGGGTCAATCTGCGTGGCTACATGGTCACCCACAAAGAGCAGCTTGGCATCGGAATGGTTCACAATGTTGTGAATCTGCTCAGCCATGAATTCGTGCAGAATAGGCACAGCTACAGCACCATAGGTCAGGGTAGCAAGAAAAGCCACAGCCCATTGGCTGGAGTTGCGTCCGCAGAGGGCTATCTTGTCGCCACGCTCGACGCCACAGTTCTCAAACAGAATGTGTAATTTCTCAATCTTACGGGCCACATCGTGAAATTGCAAGGTTGCTCCCTTATAGTCAGTCAGGGCATCCAGATCCCAATTGTCGATGATGCTCTGCTGTATAATTTGGTTAAAACTAGGCACGTTGTTTTCCATATTTCCTTACCTTATTTATATAAATAACGTTTGATACTCTTCTTGGGGGTCTTTTGGAATTCTTCTTCCATCAGTTCCAAAGCTTGTAGTTTGCTATATACGGGCAACTGGCTGTTCAACTCCTGACGGTTCTGCTCCATGATGTTCTGCAGGTCTTCGTCTGAGAATCCCATGCTCTTGGCTTCGTCCATGTCCGGATGTACCAGTGCCACCAACTTGTCGCCACGCTGTACGATGATACTCTCGCTGACCAGTGCCATCGAATTGAGTTTGTCTTCTATCTCTTCCGGATAGACGTTCTGTCCGTTAGCACCCAGCAGCATGTTCTTCAGACGTCCGCGAATAAAGATATGACCATCTGCCGACATGGTGGCCAGATCACCCGTATGATACCAGCCGTCTTTGTCTAATGCCTGATGCGTAGCTTCCTCGTTTTTGTAATAGCCCATCATTACGTTGGTACCTCTTGTCACAATCTCACCTTCGATATGCTGAGGGTCTGGCGACAGGATCTTAACTTCCATACAGGGCAATGGTGTACCACACGAACCAGGTACGAAATCATGATAGTCGCTATACGAAATGAGCGGTGCACATTCCGTCGTACCATAGCCTACGGTGATGGGGAAATCAATGCCCTTCATAAAGGTCTCAATCTCCTGATTCAATGGGGCACCACCTACAATCACCTCGTAGGCTCGTCCACCGAAGGCAGCATAAACCTCCTGGCAGATGCGCTCTTTCACCTTCTTCGATACCACAGGCATCTGCAACAGGAACTTGATGGTGTTGCTCTGAATCTTGGGGAACACGCGTTTGCGGATAATCTTCTCGATAATCAGCGGTACGGCTACCACCACATCAGGACATACCTCCTTGAATGCCTCGGCAATAATGGCAGGCGAGGGCAGACGGGTGAGGAAGAACAGATGATAGCCAGAGCAGAAGGGGAACAGGAATTCTATCGCCATGCCGTACATGTGGGCCATAGGCAGAATGCTCAGCGTGCGACTGAACTTCGGCATCTTGTTTCCCAGATTTCGCTGACAGAAATCTACGTTGCCCCAGAGTGCACGATAGGGTAGCATAACACCTTTTGAAAAACCTGTCGTACCACTCGTGTAGTTAATCATACACAACTCTTCCGGTGTTCCCTGATACCAATGGATATCTTCCTTGCGGTATGATTTCGGATACTTGCGTCCGAACAGCTCATTCAGTCGTTCGCGGGCATCCGTTAGTTTCTCGTTTCTCGATGTAAGTAGTGAGAAGTCGGGCAAGTTGAAAATTCCCTCCAAGTGCGGCATTTCATTGGGATCGATGATGTTCACCACATAATCGCCCACGAACAAGAGTCGCGATCCCGAGTGGTTGACGATATTGTGAATCTGTTCACCATTAAACTCATGCAGAATGGGTACTATCACGGCTCCATAAGTCAATGTGGCCATAAAAGCTACAGCCCAGTGTGCAGAGTTGCGTCCGCACACCGCAATCTTGTCTCCTTTCTGAATACCAGCGGCTTCCATCATGATGTGCAGCTTCTCTATTTTACGAGCCACATCGTGATATTGAAGCGTTGTGCTGTGGTAGTCTGTCAATGCATCGAGCAACCAATTCTCTTTGATGGTTTTTTCGATGCACGCATTAAAACTTGGTATATCGTTCATTGCACAATTTTCAAAATTTTGTGCAAAGGTAGCTACTTTTCTGCACATTTCCAAAAAAATTGTGCAGTTTTTTGTGTATCTCTATTAAAAAATAATAAAATCACTTTTCTTTTCCTTTCTCTTAACGTCATAAAATTGCTTAAAAAGTTTTTTTGTATGCCGGAAAATGTGTACCTTTGTGCGCTATTAATAATGCAAAAAACGCGTCAGCGGGCTTAAAAATGGCCTTAAACGCAAAATGAGCATAAAATTGAAGAATTGGAGAATTGAAGAATTAAAGAATTGAATTAATAATAAAAAAAGAATGGATCAGACATTTGACAACGACAGAATTGTAAAAATCAACATTGAGGAGGAAATGAAATCCTCCTACATCGACTATTCTATGTCGGTGATTGTAGCCCGTGCCCTTCCTGATGTGCGCGATGGCTTCAAACCTGTTCATCGCCGTATCCTCTACGGTATGATGGGCATCAACAATGTATCTACACAACCGTATAAGAAATGTGCGCGCGTAGTAGGTGAAGTGCTTGGTAAGTACCATCCTCATGGCGACTCTTCCGTTTATGGTGCCCTTGTTCGCATGGCCCAGGAGTGGAATATGCGCTATACGCTGGTCGACGGTCAGGGTAACTTCGGCTCTGTCGACGGTGACTCGCCTGCAGCTATGCGTTATACCGAGTGCCGCCTCTCTAAGATGGGTGAGCACATCATGGACGACTTGGAGAAGGACACCGTCGATATGGTTAACAACTTCGACGACTCGCTGGTTGAGCCCAGCGTCATGCCGACCAAGATTCCCAACCTGCTGGTCAATGGCGGTAATGGTATTGCCGTCGGTATGGCTACCAATATGCCTACCCACAACTTGGGCGAGGTCATCGATGGCTGCTGTGCCTATATCGACAATCCCGACATCGATACCGATGGCTTGATGCAGTACATTCCAGGTCCCGACTTCCCAACTGGCGCCTATATCTACGGCCTTGCTGGTGTGCGCGATGCCTACGAGACTGGTCGTGGCCGTATCGTGATGCGTGCGAAGGCTGAGATTGAGACCACCGAGACGCACGACAAGATTGTGGTCACCGAGATTCCTTATGGCGTCAACAAGGCCGACCTCGTGAAGTATATTGCCGATCTGGCCAACGAGCACAAGATTGAGGGTGTGGCTAATGTCAACGACGAGTCAGGCCGTCAGGGAATGCGTATCGTGGTCGACTGCAAGCGCGACTGCAATGCCAATGTGCTGTTGAACAAGCTGTTTAAGATGACAGCCCTGCAGAGTTCGTTCTCTGTCAACAATATCGCACTCGTGAAGGGTCGTCCCCGTTTGCTGTCGCTCAAGGACTGCGTCAAGTATTTCGTCGAGCATCGTCACGATGTGACTATCCGTCGCACCCAATACGATCTGAAGAAAGCCCAGGAGCGTGCCCACATCCTCGAAGGTTTGATTATTGCTGTCAACAATATCGACGAGGTGGTACACATCATCCGCAACTCGAAGACGCCTTCCGATGCCCAGCGCAACTTGGAGCAGCGCTTCAATCTTGACGAGCTGCAGTCGAAGGCTATCGTCGATATGCGTCTCTCGCAGTTGACCGGTCTGCGTGTCGACCAGCTGCACCAGGAGTTCGACGACCTGCAGAAGCTCATTGCCGAATTGCAGGAGATTCTCGACAATCCCGAGCGTTGTAAGGAAGTGATGAAGGAAGACCTGCTGGAGGTGAAGGAGAAGTATGGCGACGAGCGTCGCACGGAGATTATCCCCTTCGACCACGAGTTCAATGCCGAGGACTTCTATCCCGACGATCCCGTGGTTATCACCATCTCGCACATGGGCTACATCAAGCGCACCAAGCTCGACGAGTTTCATGAGCAGGGCCGTGGCGGTGTTGGTGCCAAGGCTGCCCGTCATCGCGACAACGACTTCACAGAGTATATCTATCCTGCCACGATGCACAACACCTTATTATTCTTTACGCGTAAGGGACGCTGCTACTGGCAGAAGTGCTACGAGATACCTGAGGGCGACAAGAACTCGAAGGGCCGCGCTATTCAGAACATGCTGAACATCGAGCCCGACGACGCCATCAATGCCGTTCTGCGCATCAAGAACTTCAACGACGAAGAGTTCCTGCAGAGCCATTATGTCATGTTTGCCACCAAGATGGGTGTCATCAAGAAGACGCGCCTCGATGCCTACAAGAACGTTCGTGCCGCTGGTGTCCGCGCTATCAATATCAATGAGGGCGACGAGGTGGTAGGCGTTCGTCTGACCAATGGTCATAACGAGATCCTGCTGGCCAACCGCAATGGTCGTGCTGTCCGCTTCGACGAGAACGATGTGCGCACCATGGGCCGTGTATCTACCGGCGTTATCGGTATGCGACTGGACGGTGGCGACGACGAGGTAGTCGGCATGGTTTGCGTCAACGATCCTAGCGTCGAGACCATCATGGTTGTTTCTGAGAACGGCTATGGCAAGCGCTCCGAGGTTGAGGACTATCGCAAGACCGCTCGTGGTGCCAAGGGTGTCAAGACGCTCGCCGTTACCGAGAAGACTGGCCGTCTGGTAGCCATCAAGGTGGTGACCGACGAGAACGACCTCATGATTATCAACAAGTCGGGCATCCTCATTCGTCTGAAGGTTGCCGATGTGCGTGTCATGGGCCGTGCCACTCAGGGTGTCCGCCTTATCAACCTCACCAAGAAGAACGACACCATCGCCAGCGTCTGCAAGGTGATGAGCAGTCAGGACGAGGATGTCGAAGAGGCCGAGGTGCTCAACGAAGAAATGGAAAACCAAGAGTCTGCTCAGACTCCTGAAAATAGTGAGAATAACGAATAACAATGTCTAACTAATAGTTAATGACTTATGAAAAAACTAATGATGATGGCAATGCTGCTGGTAGCCAGTGCTACCGCCTTTGCCGGTGACAGCGATGGTCTGAAGGCCATCATGAAAGCTAAGACTTTTGCCGAGGCAGATCAGCTGCTGAAGCAGAATCTCTCTACGCTGGCCGATAACGCCGAGAAAGCTAAGGCTTACAACAAGCTCGTCGACCTGGCTATGAAGAAGGTTTCTGAAGAGACTGGTACTATCACCGAGAATCAGGTGGCTGCCCAGATGGGTAGTGGCAAGGAGAAGGCTTACGACACTCTCGGACTTGCCGATGCTATCTGCCAGGCTATCGATGCCGCTGTCGAGTGCGAGAAGTACGACCAGCTGCCCGATGCCAAGGGTAAGGTGAAGCCTAAGTTCAACGAGAAGAATGCTTCTCGCATCTGGGCCGTTCGCACCCATCTGGTTAACATCGGACAGGAGCAGGCCAAGAATGGCAACAGCGCTGCTGTGCTGAAGTACTGGGGCGCTTTCACCGACTCTTCTCTTAATCCCCTCTTTGCCGCTCAGGACCACAAGCCCGAATCAGAATATATTGGTCAGGTAGCTTTCTTCGCAGGCCGTTATGCCTTCGATGCTAAGGATTTCGACCGTGCTATGCGCTATCTCGACTATGCTATGGAGGATCCTAACCAGAAGGCCGAGGCCCTCAACTTCAAGCTCTACGCTATGCGCAGCAACCTGAAGACTGCTCAGGACACCCTGAACTGCATCAACCAGTTCAAGAAGCTCTACGAGCAGGATCCTTCTAACGAGGTAGTCCTCGACGGTCTCTTCTCAATGTACGACAAGGACAAGGCCGCTCAGAAGCAGCTTCTGGAGAGCCATCTGGCTAAGTATCCCGAGAGCTTCACCGCTACTGCCGAAATGGGAATGCTGGCCATTGGCGAGAACAATGCCGAGAAGGGTGCCGAGTGGCTCCGCAAGGCTGTCAAGATCAATCCTGAGAATGCCGTTGTTCAGACTTATCTGGGCACCTGCCTGAGCGTGCTCGCAGGTAATCAGGACGACCAGTCGAAGCGCAAGGCCCTCTATCAGGAGGCTGTCCAGGCTCTCGACAAGGCTAAGGCCCTCGATCCTAACAAGCAGCAGGCTAACTGGGGTTACAACCGCTATCAGGCCTACTACGGACTCTATGGTGCCGACGATCCCAAGACCAAGGACGCTGAGAACGACTACAAGTATTAATAGTCAGCATCGACATAAAAAAAGCCCCGCAGATTGCTCTGTGGGGCCTTTTTTTTTAATCGCCTTCGCCAGGCTCGTCACCATTGTTGGTGGAAGGAGGAGTGGTGCTTCCCCCTCCTTCGGAGGGGCTAGGGGAGGCTCCCCCCTTGGCAGCCAGGATCTCTGCCTTGGCCTTGTCCGTCCAGCTCAGCTTCGCAGACTTCTTCAGCTCATCGCGGGTGAAGTCGCCGGTCGACTGTGCCAGCAGCTTGATGGTCTTGACGGCAGCACCGGTCTTGTCGCCGTCCTTCAGCTCGCCGATCGTGGCCTGCGCCACCTTGTCGGTCGTGGCGTCGTAGAGCGTCTCCAGCGCGTTGGCCTCCACGGTAGCCTTGAAGATGGCCAGATTGTCAATCTTCACCGTGTTGCCGTTCAACACCTGCTCGCGCACGCACTTCACGAAGTCCGTCAGCACGCCCAGGATGGAGCCCTCAGAGAACACCGTGTTGTGCTCCGCCATGTGGCGCGCCATGTCGCTGACGGTCAGCGCCTGCTTGTAATTCACTCGGGCATACAGCTTGCCCGCCTGTTCCGATTCCGAAGTCTCGGTAACCTTACTCAAATAAAGTTCAATCATACCTTGTGTAAATTTTTCGTGGTATTAGAAACTAAGTGCAGCCAGCTACATCGGGTGGCCGCTTCCCGCTTTGTTATTACCTTACAAAGGTACGAAAAATTTCTGAAATATCCAAATATTTCCGCACTTTTTTTTCATTGATAATTACATAAAACAAGTCGATTTATTATGTGTAATCGGGGATTATTGTTACTTGTAGTACCCTATCCGGACGAAGTGTCGGGGCTTTCCGTTCGGTTTCCACGAGATGTGGAGCCAGTTGGGACCGGTCAGGAGCTGGTCGGTATATTCGCATGCCTTCAGGAAGTCGACCAATTGCTGGAACTTTGTCGGGTCTTGGGGGCGGATGTCGGCAGCCTGACCGAGCATGTGCTGCGAGTTTGGGACGCCGCCCACGAAGCGGTTGACGCGAGGGTTGCGGTAACCGGAGTTGATGATGACGGGGCAGCCGATGGCCTGTCGGGCGGACTCCAGCAGATGGCGGCAGCCGTAGGCGAGGTTGTTGACGACCTGTGGCGTGGGAATGTTGTCGGGATACTTGCCGAGGTTGAGGAATTCCGACAGCAGAAAGTGTTCAGAGAGTTTGATGTTTTTCATTGATTTTCTGTGTAATAATTTTTACATAATAGTCGAGTCCGAAGATGCTGGCGACGAGCAGGAAGGCCTGGGCGACATAGACCAAGAGGCCGTTCGACACGTCGTCGATCATCACGACTTGGTAGGAAACCAGCGCAATGCTGCTCACGATGAGCAGCACGGCACAGGCATACTGAGAGAGTTTAAAGCGCGTGTTTTCCATAGCATTACATGAGCGTTGTTCCGCCATAGGCGCCAAGGATGAGTGTGATGATGTAACTGATAGCTTGGAGAATCATCTTTGCTGTTTTGTTCATAATTCTGTGTGTGTTTAAAGTGTTAATAATTAGGGTTAATTGTGTGTGTCTCATGGTATTAGATTACCTTTCAACTACCTTACAAAGGTACGAAAAAATTCTGAATTTTCCAAATATTTTTGGCAGAAAATGCACCCAAAACAATAAAAAAATATGGTCACTTCCCGACGAATAACCCTGCCTTATTTTTCAATAAGGGAGGGTTATTGCCCAATAAGGGCAGGTTAATTATTAATTGACAATTGACAATGGACAATTGACAATTTTCAATTTCAGATAGTAATCCGAGAAGTCTTTGCAGTCCTGGGGCAGCTGGTGGTGCACGAGCGAGGGCAGCACGTCCTTCAGCTGCAGGAACAACCGTTCGCCGGGCTCGTCGCGATCGGGAAACATGTGGAACTGAATGGCCAGGGGACTGTCCCCGCTGTGAGCAGCGCAGCGGATTACAGGGGGCCTGTCCCCAAAGTGCTTGAGCAACTCGATGTCCTTCTTAGTTAGCAGCGTGGCCGAGGGGATGGCGATGGCCTTGTGACCGGCCGAGAGCATGGCCCAGCAGTCGGAGCAGCCTTCGGTGATGAAGAGCTCGTCGCCGGGCTTCAGCATGTTCAGCACGGGCAGGTTATAGATGCTGCACTCAGAGCCTTGTGGGAAGCGGAACCGAGGTATGGCACCCTTCACAAGGTTGCGGTTCTGCACACCCACCAGCTTGCCCTCCCGGTCATAGTAGGGTATCTGCAACCACGGCACCTGCTGCTTATCCTTCCACGAAGTCAACCGGCACCAGCGCACTACCCTCGCATCCAGTCTACGCTCCTCAAACAGGAACTTCCGTGCCTCGCCGTTCAGCCACGGCCGCTCGAAGAACCGCTCATACCTGCTCGCTTCAAAATTACACAAAAGGGACGGTTCTTTTTGTGTAAATTTTGCATCGCTGAGGATGACGTTATGTTCGTCGGCCAGCCAGCGGCAGGCTTCGAGGAACGGCTTGCCCAGATACTTCATCACGAGGTCGATGGGTCCGCCCGAGGCACCGCAGACAAAGCAGCGGAAGGTGTTCTTGCTCACCTTAAACGAAAGACTTGGGTGGTTGTCGGCATGAAACGGACACAAACATTTATGTCGCGATACTCGTAGTCCAAGTCGCTCCGCGACCCCCTCAATGGGCAGGTCGCGAAGCTTTTGCAATTCATACTTTTCCATAATTGTCAATTGCGAAGATATTCCTCGGTTTTCGTGTACAGTCCCGTCTGGTTCGAGTAGGTGATGAACCCGCGGAACACCCATTGAGCCAACTGACCCTTCGTTCCCTCCTTGCTCTTGTCAAGGCTGGTGCGGAGTGCTTCCAGCTGGGCCTCGTTGAAGGTGTCGGGCAGGCTGTCAAGCATGTTCTTGGGGCCGCGACGCTGAACCTCGCTCATCTGGTAAGTGTCCTTTCCAAGCATGTCGGCGAAGAGCTGCATTTTGCTCCAAAGGTCGTGATAGACCAGCCACTCTACCAACTCACCCATTGCTCTGGTCCAAGTTTGATTGTTGAGCACCCAGAGGATGCAGCCAGCCTTCCATGCCGAGACCAGCGCACGGTGTGATATCTCGAACAGCAGGTCATCGTCAGCCAGGTCGGCCAGCGAGGCCATGTCCTGAGCCAGTCGGTCGGTCAGCTTGTTCAGGGGGCGGATGATGAAGCGTCCCTTCGTGAGGTCGAGACGTGCCAGGTACGCGTCCAGCTTCTGGTAGAACTCATCGGGATACTTACCCAGCCGGGGAATCTTTCCGCTGCGGTTGATGCTACGCGGCTTGTAGCTGAATACCATTCGGCCGAACGTGCCGTTGGTAAGCTCGTACTTGTAGAACTTACGGGTAGAATCCGGATTCGACGAGATGGTGAAGCAGGCGCGGATAGTCGGATTGCCCGTCACGCCCTCGGCGGTGGCACGCAAGGCACCGGCACGGTCGCGATCGTAGACGTTACGGAGCAATACCGACACCTGCTTGTGACCACCACACAATCGGTCGGCCATCTCCACCTCAGGCAGGTTGAAGTACTGTGTGAGTCCACCCTGTGCCTCAAGAGCCAAAGCGTTCTGGATAAAGGCAGCATTGGTCGTATTCGTCGGCGGGAAGCGGAAAAATACATCCGGGCGGGCCGTCTTTTTCTTGTTGTCGGGCTCGGTCTGTTTCTTCTTCTGCCATTCCAGAAGCTTGTCTTCCTCGGCCTTGTCGTGCTCACGGAAATCGCGGCAAATGGCGTTTGCGAGGTCCTTGAATTGACCCTTGTTGTCGCCAGAATGTGCCACCAGATTGGTCATCATGCCCGTCGGCTCCTTCCAACTGTTGTCAGGGTACTGAAATTCCGTGCCGCTGATGTGTGCGCCAAGGATGGGGAAAAACATCGGAACCATGGGTTCTTGCATGTTTCCAGATACCTGCGAGAGCAGGATTTTGATGCATTCTGTGCCTTTGCCAAGGATTGGCATCTTAGGGGCAGAGGGTTTTGAAATGTCGTATTTCATTGATTTACAGCTTTTTAGATGAATAATTATTGCCTTGTATTACAGATTACAGTTATTACAGTTATTTTTTTGAGGGTGTCCGTTCCCTTTATTATATATATAACTATCTATATATCAATTAGTTATAAAGATTATAAAAGAGGATGTACCCCTCGTTTTTTAATTGTAATAACTGTAATTGTAATAGCTGTGGCCGTTTTTACCTATTTCTCTACCAGGCCCTTGAGTCCTTTGTGAAGTTCGAGGAACACTTGGAACGCGTAGCGCTCGACGCTCATATTCGCCGGCAGCTGTCGGAAGTTCAGGCGCAGCTTGCCGTTTTCCCTACGCGTAATAGTAATGTAGCGGCCGCGGAACACGCGCGGGTTGCGCTTCTCAGTCCAAGGCTCGGTCTCTACGAACGTGTAGTGCGCGTCACGGCAGCGGAAATCCTCGATGCAGGCATCCTGATCGCGGCTCAGCACGCCCTGATACTCCTTACCCGTCCGCATCGTGCGGTCGCTACGCAGAATGGTTTTCAAGTCCACGGCCAGTTCAGTACTACGGTTCCAACCTTTAAGCATGTCGGATACGATGCCTCCGACCAGGCGGGGTTTGTTTGAATGAATGTTCTTTGTTCCCATAATCCTTATTATTTTTAGGGAGTGAACATCTGATGGCGTTTCCGGTATTGCGGCCAGATGATTACCGGTACCGGCGGGAGCCACGCTTACGGCTTTGTTCCCTTGGATCCGATTGCAAAGTTAAGCATAAAAAAATCGCTCCAGAGCACCTGGAACGATTTGGGAAGGATTTGGGAAGGATTTGGGAAACTCACTCCTGCGGGAGGCTGGCATTTTGGAATTCATCGAGCAATTTCAGCACGATTTCCCGACATTGGGAAAACATGCCCTGGTCGTTTTTGCTCACGCGGACAGTCTCCATGTGCCGAGGGTCGTAGTCCATGAACGACAGCGTGCAGAGCTTACGGATACTCTCATAGCTGCACTCGTATTCAGCAGCAATGTCCATCTCGAGGCTCCCGATTTTCTTGCAGAAGTCCTTGGCATCAACCGGGTAGTTGCAGGCCCAGCGCAGCAGCCAGTAGGCACCGGCCCACTTCCATTTGGCATCGAGAATCAGCCCCTTACCTGCCGAGGCCTCCAACACCTGGGCCACCAGCTTGTCGCTATAGGCATCGCCATCCTCGTTCAGCTCCTTCACGCGGTGCTTGATGTCCTTGCGGAACTGCGTCACCTGACTCTTCTTCAACAGCGCCTCGAACATCCTGCGGGCATCGTCACGCTTCGAGGCATCCTCGAGCGACGCAATCTGGTCCACCACGTTATCGTAAGTCACACGGCTCGACCATTCGTCACCATTCTTCCATTGTTCAAGCGTCTCGGTCAATGCAGCATTCTCGCTCTCCAGCGTAGCCACACGCTGGCGCAGCTGCTTATTTTCCTCCTGCATCTGCTGAATGCCGTTAAAGTACTTAGCCAACAGGGCCGTAAGCTCATTCATTTTCTCCTGAGGATCTTCCTCCATTTGTTGTTGATTGATAGTGTCTGTCATAAAAAAATAGGTAGAGATTTGTTATCGTTCATTTCTGTTACGCACCTCCATTTCTTTGAAGGGCGAAAAGGATTGCAAAGGTAGCAAATAATCTCTATCATTCAATACATTTTTATGTTAATAATCCAAAAACCACCGACGAATTTTTTTCGCCCGAAACTAATTTCGTTCCGTTTAACAATTTTTAGGGGGGGGGTAACGCTCGTTAACAAAATAAATCGTATCTTTGCACACAGAATTAGACTTAAACAAGTATTCAATAACTATATTACTAATTAAAACATTAACAAGTATGAAGAAAAAAGAGTATGAAAGGCCGGCGATGCAGGTCTTCCAGTTGCAACAACAGCCGCAGCTGCTGGCAGGCAGCACACCTAACAGTGCATCTATTGATGACTATGAGGACGGCGAGTTCTCATGGTAAGTATTAACCCTTTAAAACAAAAGAAGACAATGAAGAAATACATGTTTATGGCTGTGGCAGGCATGCTTGCACTCAGCAGTTGCTCGAACGACGACAACGATATTCAGGACGTACAGAACGCTCCCCGACAGATGACTTTCACTGCCGGATACAATGAAGGTGGAGAGACCCGCGCCACGCTGAACGGCTCTACCAAGAAGGTCAGCTTCGATGCCAACGACAAAATCAGCATCCTCAGTGCCAAGAACACGAACACGCAGTTCACCACCTCGGCGGGCGGCGCATCGGCCACGTTCAGCGGCACGGCTACGGACGACTCGAAGTTCTACGCCGTCTATCCCTACACCGCAGGCCTGACCCTCAGCGGCGACGTCATCTCGGGCGTCAATATTCCTAATGACCAGACTGACGCTGCCTCTTCCGGCTGTGGCTGGGACCCTAATGCTGCCATCGCATACGCCACAACAACAGGCTCGAGCCTTCAGTTCCACAACGCTTGCGCCCTGCTTAAAGTAACTAACAATACTGGTGAGGTTGCAGATATAATGATAGATAAAGGTAGTGGAGAAGGTATTACAGGAATGTTCGACCTTGATACTTCCACAGGAGCGCTTACCTGCACGAGTCACTATAGTGATGTTTATGTATTTGGTGTACCTAACAATAAAACGATATATATTGCCGTTGCACCAGGTACTTATGGAGATTTCAGTGCATCTGCAATAACTAGTATGAATTTTAAAAGGAAAGAAAAATTGTCCGTCACCTTCCAGAAAGGCAAGATTTACAACTTAGGCAATGTAAGTGACTGGGATGGGTATTGAAAAATAAGTGGGTGCCTGTTTTCAGAAGACCACAGATCATGGGGACGGTTCTGGTGATCCACTTTTAGATTCAAAGCACTGCTCTGTTTTTTCAGGGCGGTGCTTTTGTTATCAGTTTTTCTTAGATGGCAAGGTACAATCCCTTGCCATCACTCTTTGACAGACTGAGACAGACGGATATTATTTTTTAAGGGGAAATTGTGCGCGGTATGGAAAAGATTTCGTATATCAGGGGGACAGACCCTCTGATAGACGACAACCCATTCAAGGGCTTGCTTCACACCGCGCGAAGCAAGCCCTTGTTTTATAACTCAGACAACTCAATAGCCATCAGGTTCAACTGCTGGCAGTCGGAGGCGGTGAGGGTAATGCGCTCGTTGGTGTGATCCCAGGCAGAGAGCATCAGCAGGCGCCCTTGGGCACAGGCGTCGAACTGTTCGCCCTGGGGTTTCGACAAAGGGGTGAAGCCGTTGCGAAGCACCACGATAGTTGGCAGATGGAGGTCGAAAGCCTGGCGCATGACGTGCTTCTCGCCAGGCGAGATGGCCGGCGAAATGAGCACTGCGCCACGACGGGCAGCCTCCATATAGCGGGCCACCTCGGCCTCCAGCTGCTCAGCGGTAAGACGCCGCGACACGCGCACTGCCAAACGCTGCGGAGCAGCAAGCAGCGCGCGGTTGCCGATGCCGTTGTAACGAGGGGAACCCAGCTGCAGGTTGAAGAAAGGGTGCAGCAGGTCGGGGTGCTCGCGCTTCATCAAAAGGCGACGGGGGTTGTCTCGCAGGTAGTGCTTCCAGCGTTGTAGCTGGCCTTCACGCAGCAGCAGCTTGTCGTTTAAGCCTGGCTCGAAAAGCAGGCCGCGAGTGCGGTTATCGGCACGGCGGGCTTTTGGGGGTGCTTGCTGTCCCGTTTGTTGCGTTGGCAACGCAACAGACTGAACAGGATGAGCACCGAGGACAAGCTCCCGGTAATGCTGGTTGCACTTTTGCTTAAAACCACGCAAGGCCATCCCTAGCGGCTGGTCCATTTTCTCTTTGACAAAAACGATGGCATGCAGGTGGTCGGGCATTATTTGTAGGGCCAGCACTTCGATTTCCGGATGATGCGTAGGCGTCGCCATCATTTCTTCATACACTCGTTGCCCTAGCGCAGTCAGTTCCACCCTTGGAGCCTCCTCGCTATCGTCAGGAACATCGCTGCGACCTACAACGGTGCCCAGAAGCGGGCGACGGCTTTCGACGGCCATCGTCACCATGTACATTTGACGGTCGGTGTAGTCGTGCCCCACAAAGCGCCGCTTCATCGACGGTTTCTTCTCGCCGGCAAACTGCTGCTGTTTTTGGTAGGTCTCTTTCTTCATCTTTGCAAAGGTAAATATTTTTTCCGAAAAAAATACCATTTTGTTTTTTAATTCAGAAAAAAGTATTACCCTTGTCGGTAATCAGCTACATCGCCCGGTCTTTGGTATTGAAAAAGGAGCACCCAGTGTGGATGCTCCTTTGATTATGGTAAGGTGTGTCAGCGGCAAAACCGCTGACCACACTTTTTTAATCTTCCCAGTTCTCTGCAGCCTTGCGGATGTAAGTCTTGTAGCGCAGCTGAGCCATCTTCTGTGCCTCAGCGAACAGCTCCTCGGCCTCGTTAGGATAAGCCTTCTTGACAGAGAGGTAACGAACCTCACCGAGCAGGAAGTCGTGGAAGTTCTCCCAGTTAGGCTCCTTAGAGTCGAGTGAGAATGGGTTCTTGCCTTCCTCAGCCAGAGCTGGGTTGTAGCGCCACAGGTGCCAGTAACCGCACTCAACAGCCTTCTTCTCCTCGGCCTGGCTCTTACCCATACCGCCCTTGGCCTTCAGACCGTGGTTGATACATGGAGCGTAAGCGATGATGATTGAAGGTCCGTGCCAAGCCTCAGCCTCGCGGATAGCCTTGAGGGTCTGTGCGTGGTCAGCACCCATAGCAATCTGAGCTACGTATACATAACCGTAAGTGGTAGCAATCATACCCAGATCCTTCTTGCGGATGCGCTTACCCTGAGCAGCGAACTGAGCGATAGCACCAAGAGGAGTAGCCTTAGAAGCCTGACCACCGGTGTTAGAGTAAACCTCAGTATCGAGCACGAGGATGTTCACGTCCTCACCAGAAGCAATCACGTGGTCGAGACCGCCGTAACCGATGTCGTAAGAGGCACCGTCACCACCGATGATCCACTGTGAACGCTTAACCAGGTAGTGATCCAGAGTCTGGAGCTCCTTGCAAACTGGGCAGCCCTTAGCAGCGCTCTCAGCGATGCAAGCACGCAGCTTTGGAGCAATCTCCTTAGTCTTCTCGGCATCCTCCTTATTCTCAATCCACTCCTTAGCAAGTGCCTTGTACTCGTCGTTAGCGTTGCCGTCGATCATCTCCTGCAGCAGCTTAGCTACACGCTCCTTCATCTTCTTGTTACCCAGAGCCATACCCAGACCGAACTCGCAGAAGTCCTCGAACAGTGAGTTGTTGAATACAGGACCCTGACCCTTCTCGTTCTT
>CAMUYR010000042.1 GCA_947164965.1 uncultured Prevotella sp.
CCACCGGCACCCACCACGAGCACGCGTGCGTTCATTATCTTCTCTTGTCCCTCTACGCCCACATCCTGCAACAGGATATGTCGCGAGTATCGTTGTATCTGTTCTTCAGAAAAATCAATCATCGTGCGCCTCCTCCCATGAAATATAAGAAATCCACCTTGTCACCCTCTTTCAGCTGGATCGTTTCCCAGTCCTCGCGCTCGGCAAACTCCTCGTTCACCTGCACGCTGACCATATCCGGCTGCTGTACGTCACTCTGCTTAATCAGTTCGCTTACGTTGAGCGGCAGGCTCACTTCCTGCGCATCTCCATTTACATAAATCTTTGCCATAATTTTGTCGGTTTAAATTTGATATTGAAATCACGCTGCAAAATTACTGCCTTTTACGAAATCCCACAATCCCACACAGATGGCATTTCGCATACCAAATTCGCGGTATGACGTCTCGTCCTTGATGAGATTACGGCTCGTTGCCAACGACATTACGGCTCACTACTAACGAGCCGCTTCCTCTCTTTTTATTCCCAACGTGGGAATGTTTTGTTCCCAACCTGGGAATAATTTATTCCCAACGTGGGAATAAATGCTCAGCCCCTTTGCTTAATAAGCGGCTCTTATTGAAAAATAAGGGTACCTTATTGGACAATAAATGGCACTTATTCGATAAAGTACCTCATCTCTCCCATCAGAACGCCAGGAGTCCTTTATCCAGACGACTTCTGGTGATTTCATCTCTCCCTTGATCCCTCACGCCATCTCTCCCATCTTCTCTCCCGTCTTGTACAGCTTCGAACTGCGTGAGGGATGACGGGAGGGATCATGGGAGAGATGACGGGAGAGAGCCGAATCGTCTCTCCGTCCTCCGACCCTTTGTACAAAGGCTTTTCCGTACATCGACGGGAGAGATGAGAGATTTTTTGGGTTATTGGGCAGATAGTGTAGCGATATCGTAGGAATATCCAAGGGATATCGTAGCATAGGCATAGCGTAGACCGAACATAGGCCAAGCTTATACCCTCGGTGATGGTTCGGTGATGACTCGTAGATGGCTCGAAGAGACAAAAAAAGTCCCCGTCTGTGCTCTCAGTGCTACCACAGTGGTGGCAAGAGGAGGTACTTTCTCTTAAATAATGTGTAAAATTGTGACAAATCGTTATATTCTCGATAATAATTCGTAACTTTGCAAGGATAAAACCTAATGGACGAGTATGGACTACGACGGCAGATTTATCATGCAGAAGACAGTGGACTGGTCGCTGTTGAATGACGGGATGACCATTCCTGTGTCTGCATGTGCGCTGCTGAAGGCTTGGGACGAGTCCATATTGACGCATGGCGTAGGCAAGAACATCAAGGTGCTGATTGATGGCGAATTCTATGATGCCAAGCTGAAAAACCAGAATTTTGAGCAGAGTAACTGGGCTGGCCATAAGGACGTGATTCAGATTCGTTATGGGCGCCAGTCCGCTTTGGCGGTGAAGTTGAGAGCCGTTTTCAAAAAGAGTTACGACTACCTGTTTGCGCAGAAGCAGCTTCTAGGCAAGAGTAAACGTCAGATTCTGTTGCCTGATGACATCCACGAATATATTCGATTGTTTATGACCACATCGAGCGATGTGCTGTGCATGGAGTGTTGTGCCAATGCCGACTATCAGCAATTGGCAGATACGCTGAATGCTGTTCCTGAGGAGGTGTATGAGGCGAGCGATGATGACAAGTTCTTCATGGCAGACAAGACGGCCTCTGTGGTTCAGAAGGAGCTGCTGGTGAAGTATCGCAATATTGATCGCAGCATCATCCGTATGCTCAAGGAGTTTTACGACTATCGCGACGAGATAAGTGGCGAGAAGATTGGCGAGCTGTATGGCGACAGCGTGGTAGAGGCTCATCACATCGACTACTTCACGCGTTCGCAGAACAACGACTCTACGAACATCATTATCATCAGCCCCAATTATCATCGCATCATCCACAAGAACAATCCGCACTTCAACCGCAAGAAGTTCCAATTCGAGTTCCAGAATGGTGAGGTGCTAAGGCTGAAGTTGTATGAACATTTGAAAGTTGGATGATTTGAAACAATTGAAAACTATAACAAGAAACGTATATGAGATTTAAGTTAACATTGCAACTACAGCCAGAGGTGATGGGACGTGAGATTCCTATCAACTATCAGTTTCCGTTGCAAGCTGCTATATATAAGACGTTGGCCAATAGTGACGCTGAGTTTGCTACATGGTTGCATGAAAACGGCTATCAGCAGGATGGTAAGCGTTTCAAGTTGTTCACGTTCTCGAACCTCATAGTACCACATTATGGAATTGATAAGGAACGCGAGCGACTGGAAATAAAATCTGATTACATCACGCTCTTTATCAGTTTCCTGCCTGAGAAGAGTACACAAAAGTTTATTCAGGGGATATTCAACAATCGTTCTTTACAAATTGCAGATCACCTTTCTGGTGTTCAGTTAGTAGTACGCGAGATACAAGTGATGTCACCGCTTGACTACAAACCCGACATTGCGTTCCGTACTCTTTCACCAATATGCATCTCGCTACGTAACGAACGCGGCCATATGGATTATCTTGCTCCAAATGATTCTCGTTATGAATTGGGGTTGCTTACTGGACTCCTGGCCCGTTATAATGCCATACACGGAGAACCGTTCAGTGGGGATTCGTATTGTCATCTTCAAATATTGAACGAACCAAAATCCTCGCTTGTACGCATCAAGGCTGGAACACCCAACGAAACTCGTGTTAGAGGCTATCGATACCAGTTCAAGATTGATCTTCCTGAAGAGTTAATGCAGATTGCCTACGAAAGTGGGCTTGGCGAGAAAGGCAGTATGGGGTTTGGTATGATAGGATAAAAACATCATGAATAGTATGTACATCGTCATATATAGAGGTAAATTTGGTTTCATCAAGCCTTGGACGGCAGTCAGAGATGGCGAAACTTTCAGTCAACAGTTCTTGACTCCTTCCATCATAGAAGGTATTGAGAAGAAACTGTTTCCTGAGTTATTGGAACGCAATGGCGAAATAGTAAAGATTGTCCGGCACAAGCTGAGATATGCTGCAATAGATTCACAACAAGAGGTTACGCAAGCACGAGGATGGAAAGTCACTAAAACACAGATGACACGAGAACGTTCTATCTTAAAGCGAGGTATTATGATAGATCCTGTTTTGTATTTGGCATTCCAAGAAAAGGCTGATGCTGAAATAGCATCAAGACAACATATATGCTTATGCAGAAATGAAGATTTGATGCTCCCAGATGCTGAGATATATCAAATGACAGAAGAGGAGTTTGACAACATTGAGGGCTTCGAGCTAAGATTTGGCGAATCGCCCCAATCATTCTTGGTGGGGTACAATCGTTTTGACGGCGGCAAACCCATGTATGGGTGGATAGAGTATAACGGAAATAATCTTATGTGAATAATGGCAAGCAATTACGACTATATATTGGCAAAACATGAGGACAATGGCGGAATGCCATTAATGCAGCATCTGAAAAGTGTTGCAGATGCTGCCGTTGTAATTGCACAACATGGCGGATTAGACGAAAAGCTCGCAAGAAAAGGTGCCATCCTTCATGATATAGGCAAAGTAAGTCCACTATTTCAACGCACGTTGAAACACGGATATATTCACCAGCCAGGTTTTGTTTTTAGACATGAAATTGCGTCACTATTGTTCATCTCGCTATTCCCTGATGAAGAACGTCCAGCGTTAATAGACATGATTGTCGCTCATCACAAATCAATTAGCCATGACGTTAGCGGTAAAGGCATTCTTGATTTGGATGGTGACATAAACAGCTTTAAACGTCATGCAGACAAGTTTGAAGAATGGAGTCCTATTGCATTAGCTATTCTTGAAGAATTAGGGATCAAAACGCATTCTATTGACCTTGATGAAGCAAAACAGAATTATGAGTTTGTTATAGACTATTGCGAGAAGAGACCATTGAACGTTTCCATGTGGAAAGGTGTCTTGATGGCTGCTGACCATTATGCATCTGTGCTGGAAGAGAAAGCAGAAGACTCACTTCATAAACTCTTCATCACTCCAAACCTGTCTTTTTATAACAGAACGCACCATTTATATCCACTTTCATTTGTGGATGCCAATGATGCCAGAAAGCATACGTTAGTCACAGCCCCAACTGGTGCAGGGAAAACTGATTTCCTTCTTCGCCGTTGCAAAGGGCGGGTGTTCTATACGCTACCTTTCCAAGCTTCCATCAATGCGATGTATGACAGAATCAGAAATGACCTGAAAGGAACTGATGCACAAGTTCATCTTCTTCATGCAGCTTCCAGCCTGAAAGTCAGAGAGCATGATGTAGAAGAAAGGATTTTGCAACACCATCTAGGAGCCTCTGTGAAGGTCTTGACCCCTCACCAAATGGCTTCAATAGTTTTTGGAATTAAAGGGTTCGAAGCAATGCTTCTCGACTTTAAGGGCTGCGATGTGATATTGGATGAGATTCATACGTATGCCAGCGAGACTCAAGCAATAGTACTAAAGATTATTGAAATACTTAAGTCCATTGGCTGTAGGATACATGTGGGTACTGCCACCATGCCAAGTGTTTTATACAACAAGATACTAGATATGCTTGGTGGTAAATCTGAAGTATATGAGGTGACATTACCAGATGAAATCCTATACACATTCAATAGGCACATTATTCACAAGGTCGAAGATATCGAAAGCTGTGCTGTCATTATAAAGAGTAGTGTTGAAGATAACAAGAAACTCCTGATAGTTTGCAATCAGGTAAAACGTGCACAGCAGTTATATGATGAGATTTGCATCAATTATCCCAATGTTGCAAAGATGCTGATTCATAGCCGATTCAAACGTGGTGACCGTGCCAATCTGGAAACTGCATTGAAAGAATGCTATAACTCAGCAAGCAATGCCTGTATTGTGATTTCGACGCAAGTAGTTGAAGTGAGCCTTGACATTAGTTTCGATGTGATGATAACGGAGAGCGCACCAATTGATGCCTTGATTCAGCGTTTTGGACGAATTAATCGAAAACGCACAGACGAGACTATTGGTAAGTATAAAGACATTTACGTTATTCAGCCTACTGAAGATAAAAAGGATGCCTTACCATACGACATTGATGTTTTGAAGAAGAGTTTTGATGCCCTGCCCGATGACGCTCTGCTTGAAGAAAAGAACTTGCAGACGCTAATCGACGTGGTCTATCCAGATTCAAAGTTTATGAACCTTGACTTTTCTGGAGTCGTCTTCAAAAACGGGATATGGATGATAAAGGAATTGTGTCACCATGCAAAATCCGCACTCTTGGAAGTGCTTGACATCAATTCGGCTACTTGCATAAGAGAAAGTGATAAGGATTATTATATGAAGAATCCGCTCGACCGTATAATGCTAGAGATTCCTGTTAGCTACAAAAGCATTTCACACAAAGGCTTGGCGCAAATAGAATCTGGCTCGATGCCCTTCGTGATACCAGATAAGGCTTATGACAACGAAAAAGGCCTCTTGATAGATCTTGCTAAGCCAGAGTTAATAACGTCTAAAAAACTGAGTATATGATTACAGCGGCAATAGGAAAGATATTCTTGGATGCGTACAACGAGAAATATGGCACTACATACGATGCCAAAACATTTTTCGTTGAAGTTTATCATCCGCTGTTCTTTGACAGTAACAAATACTTGCAATGGATTTCAAACTCGCCGTTTGTTCAGATGAAGAAAGGACAAAAGGTCGAGACCTTGACACCTGACGAGAGAAAAGACAAGTTGCAAGATTTCTTGTTAAAGGTCGACGAATTCTCAAAACCAGATGCAAGTATCGCGCCTGGATTCCCTGCATCTGAAGTAAAAGAGTTCTCCACGACATCAGGTCAAGTCACAGACCTCGACTTTATGACAGAAAAAGAAGATTTCTTCCTATCCTGGATTGGCTCAGGTTTGGGTGTAGGGCTTCAAGGAGGCTTGTCAATCCTATTCACAGAGCCAGCAATCCTATTGGATCTCTTCGTTGGCTGGAAGCTATACCGGTCTGTTTTGAATGGGAATGAATCTCTCAAGGGGAATCAAGTAAACACCTGGAACGGACAATGGCTTGCCCATCGCTATGACAAAAGAAATTTCTATCCAGAACAACCTATGGTAGGTTTTAATCCTATCGAAACATCAAAAGGCGGTATGAGCATAGCCATCCAATCTTGGACGAAAGTGTTGATTGGTGTCGCGATGCAATATGACAGACCTAAAATGATGGGATACGTTTATAGCTTGGGGCAGACCAACACCACTATTGGTTTTATTCCCTTCAACCTTGATCACATCAGGAAACCTATTCAACTCTATGCCAAACTGTTTGGCGAGGAAGAAGGCAAGACTGCAGAAAAGTTATGGGGCACAGAAACAGGATTTAGAGTTTGCTGCCAAAAGGGTGCTATAGGTATTGAGGCCATGCAGCCCAAGGGACTAAGGCAGTATATGGACAGAAGTAAGCTGCCAAAGAAAGCAAACGACGAGAATCAGAAAATCATTTTCAATACATATTTAATTTGGATTTTATCAATGCTAAACAATCAAGATTTATGGAGCAAATCCATGGAATTTGCTAAGGTTCTTCTTGATTACTCAAAGTCAGGAAAGAGCAGTAAAACGCTAAATAGCCAAAAAGTCAACAATATTTTGGCTGCTACTAGCAAGAAAACGTTCATTTCAGCATTGACTGAAATTGTTGGTGAAAGCGGAGAACGCGAACGTATTGTGGAATTGGCAGAGCTTGTTAATTCTATGCCAACAGATAATGTTCCGTACTTCTTAACTCTTCTAAGATTCTGTTATGCTTCAATTAGTTAATAATCAAAACTCATAAAGATATGGAACCATACATTTATTTACGTGTTCTTAAACATGCTGAGCACACCGTGTTCTGCGTAGAGGATGGTCAGAAAACCTACAGAGACCCACTTTTTAACGGAAAGACTGTTGCCTATTCCAGCGGTCAGCAAGTCAAACGGTCTATCCTTCAGACTTTGGTGGATTCTCTTGGTGTACAGTTAGCACCTGTAACATTCAACTACAACATCAACAGGAATCAAGCTCTTGAAAACAAAGAGCCTTGGTCTCCATGTGACCCAAATTATGTTGACCAATTACTTGGTGGTTGGATGCGTGCTGGCGACGGTATCACAAAGAAGCGTCGCAGTCCGTTGTCTATTTCTGCCATGAGGCCGTTACACCCCCTTCTTGTTTCTGTTGGCAAAGAGAACCTGACATTTGATCGTAGTGACAGACCTGACAACAATCCTATTATTGTAAGGATGGAAGGACGTGATGAGCCTTTGACAGAAGAAGAAATCGAGGCATATTTGCTAAACAACGAACGAACTATTCCACGTCGCTCATGGATTCCAGAAAATCAGCGCACAACGGGCCTGTTTGTCTTCGATGTTGCCATTGACTTGCGGAGATTGTTCTCTGTTTCAACAAACCAACATGAGCCAGAGATATCGGTTGAAATGATAGAGTCTTTAAAAGAAAATGGATGGGTCGTCAGCAAGACTGTTTTTGGAGAATGTCTCGTGTTGCCAAAGGAAAAGCGAGATGAGATAATTCCAGCTTTAGCTCATGCAATGTTGAACTGGCGTATTACATCCAATCAGGCACGTACATTCAGTTTAATGGAAACACTTGCTGTAGCCATTAGTGATAATGCGAACACAATACCTGGAGCTATTCGTGCAAAGCTGATAGACGAAGGAGAACGTCCAACTGCGAAACCTATAATTGACGAAACCGCTGGAGCAGATGTGTTTGTTACACTCCCTTGTGCCAGCTATATTGTGACAGAGAACGAAAGTCCTGATGCGTTGGATGCTGCAGAGCAGAAACTCATCAAGATGATGAGTGCCTTTGATTATGAGAAACAATAACGGATTAATCGTACTTATGTAGAATTGAAATTAGGCTATCGCTATTAGCAGGGCTGTCTTTTCGCTCTCGTTATTATCGTACTTATATAGAATTGAAATTACTATAACCGGTGCGCCCTTTGGGTTGAGATGAATTATAATCGTACTTGTATAGAATTGAAATATCGTGTTCGGAGTGCGCTGCGTGAACCTCACCCCCGTTATAATCGTACTAAAATAGAATTGAAACAAGGTGAACTAGAAGTCTGGCGCTGACATTGCCGCATATAATCGTACTCAAGAAGAATTGAAATCAGAACAACAAAAATCGGTACAAGGGCTTTGCTGTATATAATCGCACTATGGTAGAATTGAAATAACCCAACAAAGGAAGAAATTGACGCTCTGAAGCGCTATAATCGAACTTATGTAGAATTGAAATAAGAAGCGGGAAGTCTTGGCTGCTCAGTTTCGCGAACTTAATAATTGTACTCTATAGAATTTAAATTAGATGGCGCCCTCCGTACTACGAAGCGGCTGGAACAATAATCGTACTAAAGAAGATAAAAAAACAAAATTACAAATGAATAGAAGCAACTCTCTTAAAAAAGCAAAGGGTCAATTAAAAGAAACAATATTGCCCAATGGTAGTTTGTCGTTTTTAGACAGAATCAATCGTTTAGAGGAAATCCTAAACGGTTACATAACTACGGCTATCTCCAATGTGCCAAAAGAAACGTTTGAGAGTTTAAGAGACTTTTGGACAGCCATAAGGCATTGCTTCAATCTACATCAAGAAGGTTTAGCATTAGAAGCGACACAACTTTTTTATGATAAGATTTATTGTAATAAAGCTTTCATTGATGTTTATGAACTCACACCTGAGAGTAAGCTTTTTAGGATTAGGACATCAGAATATGGTGGTTTGTACAGCAAAGAAGAGATGTTCCATATACCGTTTGATAAAAGATATCTTGTTTCAAATAACCGTTTTAGTGTATATGGCTTCCCCTCTTTATATTTAGGCGAATCAACATATATCTGTTGGGAAGAAATGGGGAATCCCAATTTTGACACATGCAATATCTCTATGTTCTCAAACAATCAAACACTTTCTGTTATAAATCTTTCTCCCATCATGGAGGGATTTGACATAGATAAAATCCTAAAATATCCGCTGGCATATGTTTGTTCTTTAGGAGCGAGTCACCACGATTCCCCATTTAAAGAAGAATATGTAATTCCTCAGATATTGATGCAGTGTCTTCTTATTGACAATAAAGCCAACCCACAAACTTCATGTGTAGGAATAAGATATATATCAAACAAAGCATATACGCAGCGACCATTATTCCCTTTAAATGAAAAAAAAGATTTAAAGCGTTATTACAATTATGCATTTCCAGCATTTGCCCCATACGACAATTTGTGGCTTAGTAAGAAGCTGCAATCTATTTTTTCTTGGTCCGCCCCAGAAACTTATGGAAGATTAAGACTGCGTCAATCGAACATGCCTCTTGAAGAAGCTCGCTATAAAGATACATATGGCTATTCTGCCTTTTATCAAATGGAGAACAGGTGCTATTTACAATTAATTCATGATAACATACTAAAATATGAGAACTTAGCAGGTGCACTCTCTTTTTGAAAACATTCAGAATAATAAACATGTAACATTTTCGAGTTTTGCATACTATAATATAGAAGTCTGATGGCTGATGTATGATGGCTGATGCAAAATAAGAACAGAATAAAAACGTTATAGAGATATGAGCATAGACGAGAAAACAATAAGAGAGACATTGCTGAAAGGCGAACGAGTGACGCTGGAATGCAAGAAGGCACAATCGAATGTGCCGGTGGATGCTTGGAAAACGTATTCTGCGTTTGCCAACACCTACGGCGGACTGATTCTGCTGGGTGTCGATGAGGACTTGAAGGAGAAGGATATCACCAAGCGATTTACCATCACTGGCGTGGATGATGCCGCCAAGATTCGCAAGGACTTCTGGAACATCGTGAACAATCATGAGAAGGTGAATGTGAACCTGCTGAAGGATGAAGATGTGGAGATTCCCTCTCATCTTGAGTGCCTGGAACGAGAAACATTGGCTGAAGCCGGAACTGATAGAGCAGCGTGACCTGATGCAGGTGAAGCTGGTGCTGTCGATTGAGACGAAGGATGTCGTAAAAGATTTCGTAAAAGGTTTCGTAAAAGATTTCGTAAAAGGAATTCCTCAGGAATTTTTGAAAGAACTTACTGAACATCAGTTAGTTATATTGGATATGATTGCTTCTGATTCTACCATATCAGCAAAGGCTATTTCGGAAAAGATTTCGGAAAAGATTTCGGAAAAGACTTCGGAAAAGAAGGTCGTAACAGATAGAACTATTGAAAATGATATTGCAAAAATAAAGGAATTAGGTATTCTAAGGCGAAAAGGTAGCCGTAAGAATGGTGAATGGGAAATAGTGCTTGATTTCAAAGACATTGACAAGTAAAAGAAGTACAGAAAAGGTTTAAGTATCTATAAATAATGGCCGCTGATATGCCACAAGTGGGGTGTGTCAGCGGCTTTTCGTTGACATATACCATATCATGGGTATGCGAAATGCCATGAATGGGCGATTGTCTGTACTATGATTTCACCGTAATTTTGCAGCGTGAAATCATTCACAGATTTAAACCGACAAAATTATGGCAGAAAACAAGAAACTGAGCATTATCGCCTTCAGTGGCGATTTCGACAAGCTGACGGCAGTATTTACATTAGGTACGGGCGCGGCAGCAGTAGGGTATGAGGTCAACATCTTCTTTACGTTCTGGGGCCTCGACGCCATCAAGCAGAAGCAGGGTAGAAGCTTTACAGGCGGCAACTGGCTCACCAAGATCTTCGGATTCATGATGGGCGGCTTGAAAGTGACACCTACCACGCGATTCAACTTCCTTGGCGCAGGACCGAAGATCTTCCGCTATCTGATGAAGAAGAACAATGTGGCAACACTGGAAGAACTGGTAGAGGCTGCCAAGGCATTAGGTATTAATATGTACGCCTGCGAGATGGCAATGCACGTGCTGGGCCTGAAGAAGGAGGACTTCATTCCTGAGGTGAAGGATGTGCTCGGCGTGGCATCGTTCCTGAAACTTTCTGATGGTGGACAAACGCTGTTCATTTAAAACCACGAATTTCACCAATTACACGAATAATAAACCGACGATTATGGCAACAAAAGTATTAGACATTACGAAGGAGCATTGCCCGATGACCTTCGTAAAGACGAAGATTGAACTCTCGAAACTCAACGAGGGCGACATCCTGGAAGTGCTTCTCGCTGAAGGCGAGCCTCTCGACAATGTTCCTCGCAATGCGAAGGAACAGGGATATAACGTTCTCAGCGTAGAACACGTAGAAGGTACGACACACCGTGTTACCATCAAAAAGTAAAAAGGTAAAAGGGTAAAAAGGTAAAACAGTATTAACATAAAAAGGAATTAAAGTTATGGCAGAATCTAATTTACAGCGCAGTGTGACCACTGCTACCGCCAGAAGACTGGCGACCACCACCAAGACCGCCCCGCAGATGGGCTCGATCACTCCTCGTTTGCTTTTGAAGTTGCTCCCCTGGGTACAGGTTTCTGGCGGCACGTTCCGCGTGAACCGCACGAAGGTGGAACTCCGCAAGAACGACCGTCTGCCCATTCAGTATGTCAATGGACAGCCCTCGTTTACGGCGAAGAACCTGAAGGCCATCCCGCTGTTCTCTGAGTTCGACGACGAGATACTGAACCGTCTGGTGAACTCGTTCGAGGCAAAAGAGGTGGATGTTGACAAACTCTTCGTGGAGGAGGGCAAGGACAAACAGCGTTTCTTCATCGTGGCCAGCGGTCAGGCTGAGGTCATCAGCAAGGGACCGCATGGTGAGGACTTACGGATAGCCCTGCTGGGTGATGGTGAGTACTTTGGCGAGGCCGACCTGCTGGACGAGCAGGAGTCGACCGTCAGCGTCAGAGCCATCACACCCACCGTGTTCCTCGGCCTGAAACTGAAGGAACTCATCAAGTTCATCAAGGAGGTGCCCGACTTCCGCGAGACCTTCAACAAGGCCGTGGATAAGCAGTTGCGCCTGAAGGCTTCTGTGAACGACAACGGTGAGAAGCACATCGACCTGGTGAGCGGTCACGAGGAGGATAACATCATCCCTGAGACCTATATCGACTACGAGGAGAATCCCACGGAGTACTCTCTGAACACGCTGCAGACGGTAGTCCGAGTACACACCCGCGTCAGCGACCTCTATAACAACCCCTACAACCAGTTGGAGGAGCAGTTGCGCCTGTCGATTGAGAGTATCAAGGAGCGTCAGGAGTGGGAACTCATCAACAACAAACAGTTTGGTTTGCTGGCAGCGGCCAACCCCGCCTATCGCATCACCACACGCTATGGAGCGCCGACACCAGATGACCTCGACGAACTGCTGTCGTTGGTATGGAAGGAGCCTGCATTCTTTGTGGCCCATCCACGTGCCATCGCCGCCTTCGAGCGAGAGTGTACTTGGCGCGGTGTGCCCCCTGTGACTACCGATTTGTTCGGCACCAAGGTTATCCTGTGGCGCGGTGTGCCCCTGATTCCTTCGGACAAGGTTGAAGTGGAAGGTCAGTATCTGACAGGTCGCGGCGTAGGAACCACGAAGATTATCCTCGTGCGTACCGGCGAGCAGAACCAGGGTGTCATCGGTCTGCACCAGAGCGGTATCCCAGGCGAGATTGCTCCGTCGCTGTCAGCCCGATTGATGGGTCTCGACAAGTTTGGCGTGGCCTCATACCTGCTCACGAAATACTTCTCATTAGCCGCCCTCACCGACGACGCCATCGCAGTACTCGAGAACGTGGAGGTAGGCTATTATCACGACTATCAGCATCGAAAATAAAAGCCTCACCCCCGCCCCCTCTCCAAAGGGCGAGGGGAGTAAATAGACATAGCGTATGATAAATTTACAAAATATTGACGGCTACGGCATTCAAGACCCTGGCTTTGAACTCTTGCGGCAGGTGGCACAAAAGTATTGCCCTGAAGAGTTGCAGCAGGAGCGAAGAGAGGTCATCCCAGACGAGGCTCTGAACCTTTCCGCTATAGCAGACCTTTACCAGACTTTTGTTGGTGTGGATAACAACTCCGCACCCACAGAGAAAAGTCTAACTACTCCCCTCGCCCCTTGGAGAGGGGTTGGGGGTGAGGCTGTTGGGGGTAGGCTGCATCTCGAGAGTCTTGATCAAGGTCTCTCCAGCCTGCACTACGAGGAGGTCGATACGCTGAACTCGGAGGAGATCAAAAAGGACTTTCCTGTACTCCACCAGAAGGTAAACGGCCACGACCTCGTTTGGCTCGACAACGGTGCCACGACGCAGAAGCCCATTCAGGTCATCGACAAGATTTCGGATTACTACAAGCACTATAATTCGAACATCCACCGTGGTGCCCATACGTTGGCTGCCCGTGCTACCGATGCCTATGAGGAAGCCCGCGAGAAGGTGCAGCGCTTCATCAATGCCGCCACCAGCGAGGAGATTATCTTCGTGCGTGGCACCACAGAGGGTATCAACCTTGTAGCGCAGACCTACGGCAGACAGTTCCTGACACCTGGCGACGAGGTTATCGTCTCTGAACTTGACCATCACGCCAACATCGTGCCCTGGCAGCAGGTAGCCCACGAGAAGGGTGCCACGCTGAAGGCCATCCCCACGGACAAGAACGGCGACCTGATTCTCTCGGAGTTCGAGCGCATCATCACGCCCCGCACACGCTTTGTCTCTGTGGGTCATGTGAACAACACCTTCGGCACCATCAACGACGTGAAGCGTATCATCGACATCGCCCACTCGCACAATATTCCTGTGCTGATCGACGGTGCACAGTCCATTGCTCACACGCCTGTGGATGTGCAGCAGTTAGGAGCCGACTTCTTCGTCTTCTCCGGTCATAAGATCTACGGCCCCAACGGCATCGGTGTGGTCTATGGTCGCAAGGACCTGCTCGACAAGATGCAGCCCTGGCAGGGTGGTGGCAACATGATTAAGGATGTGACCATCGAGCGTACGGAATACAATGTGCCGCCCGCCCGCTTCGAGGCCGGTACGCCCAACGTCGCCGACGCCATCGGACTGGGTGCCGCCCTCGACTACGTGAGTCATCTCGGCATCCGCAACATAGAGGCGCACGAGCACAAACTCACCGAATATGCCCGCGAGCAACTCGCTCAGATTCCTGGGCTCACGCTCATCGGCAATCCCAAGAACCGCGTCAGTGTGGTGAGCTTCGTGCTCGATGGCATTCCCGTTCCAGAAACAGGTACGTTGTTAGATAAGGAGGGCATCGCAGTGCGTGCCGGTCACCACTGCGCTCAGCCCGCCCTCCGAGCCCTCGGCTACGAGATGAGCGTCCGTCCCACCTTCGCCCTCTACAACACCCGCGAGGATGTGGATAAGTTAGTCATAGCTGTTAGGAAGATTGTAGGAAGCAGATGAAATACGAAACGAAAGTATTAACCACAAAGTATCAGAAGCCCGACGCATACGGGGCACTCTCTATGCCGGTGTATTACACGGCGGCATTCGAGTTCCCCGATGCCAAGGCGATGAGCGACGCCTTCTGCGGACGCTCGATGGCACCTTCGTATGCCCGCATCGCAAACCCCACGGTGACTTATTTAGAGGAACGCGTCAGGCAGATATCGGGTGCACAAAGTGTCACAGCACTCAATACGGGTATGGCGGCTATTCACTATGCCCTGACGGCGGTGAGTGCGGCTGGTCTGAATATCGTGGCCTCGAAGCATCTGTTTGGCAACAGCGTCTCGCTGATTCGCGACACGTTGGGGAGTTTTGGCGTGGAACCGCGATTCGTCGATTTCACGAAGCCTGAAGAGGTGGAGGCACAAATCGACGACAAGACCGCAGCCCTGTTCTTCGAGATCATCACTAATCCGCAGTTGTTTGTGGCTGACATCAAGGCGTTGTCGGAGATTGCCCACAAAAAAGGCGTACCCCTGATTGCCGATACAACCATCGTGCCGTTCTCGACCTTCCATGCGAATGAGTTTGGAGTGGATATCGAGGTGGTCAGCAGCACGAAGTATATCTCTGGCGGCGGCACGGGGCTTGGTGGTTTGCTCATCGATTACGGTAAGTTCGATTGGTCGCAACATCCGTCGCCCGTCCTGCAGGCCAGGACTAAGCGTGTTGGTAAAAAGTTGGCCTTTACAGCGCGTGTAAAAACGGAACTGGTGACGAATCTCGGCTCGCTGATGACACCGCAGGCCGCCTATATGGAAACGCTCGGCCTCGATACGCTCGACATCCGTTTCCGTCGTCAGGCAGAAACCACGCTGTGGCTCGCCCAGCAATGTCAGCAACTGCCAGAAATCAAGCGCGTGAATTATACTGGCTTAGAGGATAATCCTTTCCACGAACTCTCGGAAACACAATTCGGTCCGCTTCCTGGTGCCGTTTTCACCATCGACCTCGAATCGAAGGAAGCAGCCTGGGCATTCATCGACAAGTTGCAGATTATCCGTCGCGCCACGAACCTCTTCGACCGCAAGTCGCTGGCCATACATCCCGCCTCGACGATTTTCGGTCTCTTTACCCCAGAGCAATGTGCCGAGATGTCCGTCCCCGACACCACTGTCCGCCTCAGTATCGGCCTCGAAGCCCCAGAGGATTTGCTGGAGGACATTAAAAACAGTTTATAGAATCATTTCAAAGATTGTATTCCATCGTCAAGGAAGACTAAAGGGTTTGTTTTCCGTCGCGGTATTCTCCTAAGATTTTAAAGTCTTTGGTAAGTGGGATGATGGCATCGATACCCTGACGGTAGCGGGTCAGATCGTCGTACATCAGATCGACGTAGAACAGGTATTCCCATTCGCGACCAATGATGGGCAGTGACTGAATCTTCGTCAGGTTGAGTCTGTAGAACGAGAGGATGGCTAACACATGGGCCAACGAACCTTGCTCGTGAGGGAGAGAGAAGACGATGCTCGACTTGTTGGTCTCCGTCAGGGGACGCAGCAGGTCGGCCTTGTTGGGATTCGAGACCACCAGAAAGCGGGTAAAGTTGTGCTTATTGTCCTCAATATGGTTTTCAAGCACTTTCAGTCCGTAGAGACGGGCTGCCTCGGCATGACAGATGGCTGCCCAACCCCGTCTGCCTTCCTCGGCAATCATCTTGGCAGAACCTGCCGTATCTTCTGCTTCCACATTCTTTAGATTCGGATGCTTGGCCAAGAACTGACGACATTGCATCAGAGCGACAGGATGGGAATGAACCTCGGTGATGGTGTCCCAGTCGTCATCGGGCAGACAACAGATGCAATGCGAGATGTGCAACTTGTGCTCGCCGACGATGCTGGTACCTGAGTCACGCAACAACTCGTAGTTATGGAGCAGGGAGCCGGCAATGGTATTCTCAATGGCCAATAGTCCTATGACCGTCGGATCTTGATGCATCGAGGCGAATACCTCCTCGAAGGTGGAGCAGCAGATGAGTTGTATCTGCTCACTCTCGAAGTACAGGTGAGCAGCAATGTCATGGAACGAACCGATGAGTCCTTGTATTGCTATTCTTTTCATAAGTTTATATGTTTAAGAGTTTAATGCTTCAAACAGGCGATTGAGGGCTTCGTCGGCATCGCCGTTGGTGTCGTTAAGAAGGGTGACAAACTTAGAACCGATGATGGCGCCGGCGGCATTCTGCTGGGCAGATTGGAGTGTCTGGCGGTTGCTGATGCCAAAGCCAATCATGCGGGGATTGCGGAGGTGCATGGCGTTGATGCGGCGGAAATAGGCCTGTTTGGCATCATCAAACGACTGCTGGGCACCGGTGATGGCGGCAGAGCTGACCATATAGATGAATCCATCGGTATTTTGGTCGATGAAGCGGATGCGCTCTTCGCTTGTCTCAGGGGTGATAAGCATGATGACGCGGAGGTCGAAGCGGTCGGCGATAGGCTTTACGATGTTTTGGTAGTCATCGAAAGGCAGGTCGGGGATAATCATGCCGCTGACACCACTCTCTACGCAACTCTTACAAAACTCCTCGATGCCGTAGTGGAGGATAGGATTGAGATAACCCATGAGGATGAGGGGAATCTGTACGTCGTCCTTGATGGCCTTCAGCTGTGCAAAGAGTTTGGAAAGCGTCATGCCGTTCTTAAGGGCCTGAGTGGCGGCACTCTGGATGACGGGGCCGTCAGCCAACGGATCGCTGAAGGGGATGCCGACCTCGATGAAGTCGATGCCGCGGTGCTGCATCGTCAGGATAACGTCGCCTGTGCCTTCGAGTGTAGGACAACCGGCACAGAAATAGAGCGAAAGGTATTTTTTGTCTTTTGGTTGCTCTGCGAAGAGTTTATTAATCTTGTTTGCCATAATTCAAAAACGTTTTTAATTTTACAATATCTTTTATTCCTGGTTCAATTTCAAAACGAGAGTTGAGGTCAATACCAATGCAATGAGAGTTGAGAGTTGAGAGTTCTCTCCCTGAGAGTGTGGCGTTGCGAAGAGAGTTAAGAGCTGCTGCATCCTCAGGGCCTATACCACCACTAAGAAGGAAAGGCGTGTAGACATGGTAGGTTTCGAGGATGCTCCAATCGAACTTCTCGCCATTGCCTCCTGCAGACTTGCCTTTAGTGTCGAATAGAAAATAATCGACGATTCCTTCATAGGGAGCTGTTGCTTCCAGATCCTCTTTCGTAGCGATGCTGAAAGCCTTGATGACATTCCAGTCTTGAAGTTTCATGACTTCTTCGATTGATTCGTGACCATGTAGTTGGATGAAGTCCAAAGCATAATCATCTGCAATCTTCTTGATGTTCTCAACATCCTCATCGACGAAGACTCCAACTCGCTTACACTTTGTTGGCAGATATGAGGGGCGGACGCTGACATAGCGACTTGATTTTGGATAGAAGATAAAGCCCATCATATCGATGCCTAATGCCTCGACCTTGCGGATGTTTTCTGCATCGCGCATGCCACATACCTTTATAATCATAGCTTTGAGATAAAATCGGCGAGGGCATCGTCAGGGTTACTTGTTTTCATAAAAGTCTCGCCAATTAGGAAGCCACGGAAACCTGCCTGACGGAGGGCGCGGACAGTCTCAGGATTACTGATGCCACTCTCGCTTACTTTAACAGTATCCTTTGGAAGGAGCTCAGCTAAACGGAACGAATTGTCCACATCTGTCACAAATGAACCCAAGTTGCGATTGTTGATGCCACAGAGGTCGGGACAGAGTTCAGCATATTCCAACTCCTGCTCAGAATGCATTTCAAGCAACACCTCCATACCCAACTGATGTGCTTTGTCCATCAAGCGTTTGCAGTCTTGTTTACTAAGACATGCAGCAATCAACAATACAGCCGAGGCGCCACATAGTGCTGCAGCGTAGAGCTGGGCTTCGTCGATGACGAAGTTCTTGTAGAGGATGGGCAGTGTGACACCGCTTTGTCGCGCCTGATGAATAAAAACGTCATTCCCGCCGAAGAAGTGTTCGTCGGTAAGGATGCTCAGGGCGGCAGCACCATTCAGTTGATACGATAGTGGGATGATGTCAGCACGTCCGTCTTCCTTGATCCAGCCTTTAGAAGGTGAACGGCGTTTGAATTCGGCGATGATGCCTGTATCGGATGCCAAAAGGGCCTCGCGGAGAGAGGGTTTCTTTGCATAGAGAGCGGCCACTTCCTCGTGCTTGTGGGCTATGATTTGCTCTAAAATATCCATTTTCTTAGCTGTTTAGTTCAACGAACTTCTTAAACGTGCGAAGAGCCGCTCCGCTATCGATGCTTTCGCGGGCAATCTCAATGCACTCTTCAATGCTCTTCTGGCCCTTCTCCAGCACCTGTATGCCAAAAGCAGCGTTTGCCAAAACGATATTCTTTTGGGCGGGCAGGGCACGATTCTCGAGTACAGAGTCAAAGATCTGAGCGGCCTCTTCCTCTGTGGCACCACCCACGAGTTCCTCGGGTTTGGCAATGTCGAATCCGAGGTCCTTGGGCGAGAAGATGCGCTCGTAGTCCTTAGTGGTTACCTTGAAGTCTCCCGTCAGCGAAATCTCATCATAGCCGTCGATGCTGTTCACGATACCATAGTCGATACCAAGCTTCTGATACACCTGGCTATATAGACGCATCTGGTCGAGATTGGCCACTCCGAGGAGCTGGCATTTAGGCTGAGAAGGATTGACGATAGGTCCTAAAAGATTGAAGATGGTGGGAAACTGCAACGCCTTGCGGATAGGTCCCACAAATTTCATGGCGCGGGCGAAGAGCTGGGCATGGAGATACACGATGCCAGCCTCGTTGAGCGAGCGGTTCAGGCGGTCGATATCGTCAGTAAACTTGATACCGTGATGCTGGATGACATTCGAGGCACCAGAAACAGAAGTTGCCGCATAGTTACCATGCTTAGCCACCTTATAACCTGCTCCGGCTATGACGAAACACGCTGTGGTAGAAATATTAAAAGTGTTTTTGCGGTCACCGCCCGTTCCAACTACATCGATATATCTGTCGGCCTGAAGGATGGCCGGCACGCCTGTCTCGAGAATGCCATCGCGGAAGCCGAGGAGTTCATCTACTGTTACGCCGCGCATCTGCAGACACGTCAGCAGGGCGGTAATCTGTTCGTTGGGATATTCACTCTGCGTGATGCCAATCAGGATAGTCTTCATCTCCTCGCGGGAGAGCTCTTCGTGGTTCAGCAGGCGGAAGAGATAGCCTTTCATTGTCTGTTCCATAATCGTGTTGTTTTATTGGAATAAAAAGTTTTGTATCATTTTCTTGCCATCAGGAGTCAGTACGCTCTCAGGATGGAATTGTATGCCGCGGACGTTCAGCTCGCGATGGCGGAGGGCCATAATCTGTCCTTCGTCGGAGACAGCAGTAATCTCAAGGCAATCTGGCAAACTCTCGCGAGAAACTACCCAAGAATGATAACGCCCTATCGTGATGTCGCGAGAGATTCCACTGAATATGGGATCATCAGCGATGATATGACAAGGTGTAGCAACACCATGGAACACGTCGCTGAGGTTTTCTAACTTCGCACCAAAAACCTCGCCGATGGCTTGATGCCCCAGGCACACGCCAAGGATTGGCTTTCTTCCAGCGTAGGTGAGGATTACGTCGAGCAACAGACCTGCCTCCGAAGGGATGCCAGGGCCTGGCGAGAGGATAATCTTGCTAAACGCCTCAAGATCTGAAAGCTTAAACTGGTCGTTACGCAGAACGGTTACTTCTGCCCCAAGTTCCTTTACTAAATGACTCAAGTTATAAGTAAACGAGTCGTAATTGTCGATAATAACAACTTTCATAACATTTCTGCTTTTTCTATTGCCTTACGAAGGGCACCAAGTTTATTATTCACTTCCTGTAACTCATACTCAACATCGCTCTTTGCCACGATGCCACCACCAGCCTGGAACCAGAGTTCTCCGTTGCGTGATACAAAAGTGCGTATGGTGATGGCCTGGTTCAGACTCCCGTCGAGACCGATGATACCTATACAACCACCATAGGCACCGCGGTTGTGAGGCTCGTACTCAGATATCAGTTGCATGGCGCGAACCTTTGGAGCTCCAGAAAGTGTACCTGCGGGGAAGGTGTCAATGAAAGCCTTGATGGGATCAGCATCTTTATCCAGTTCGCCCGAGACACGCGATACCAAATGGATGACATGAGAGTAATACTGAAGGTCTTTGTAGAAATCGACCTTCACATCGTGACAGTTGCGACTCAGGTCATTGCGGGCCAAATCTACCAACATCACATGCTCGGCATTCTCCTTGGGGTCGTTGCGCAGGTATTCAGCTCCTTTGCGGTCAGCGTCGGCATCGCCCGTGCGCTTTGTCGTGCCAGCGATGGGGTCGATATAAGCGCGGAACTTGGCCGCCGTGCCCGACGGTTTTCCGTCGTGTCTCCGCTCAATGCGGCAGTGCGTCTCTGGCGATGAACCAAAAATCCTGAACCCTCCGAAGTCAAAGTAGAACAGATAAGGACTGGGGTTGATGCTTCTTAGCGCACGATAAAGCTTAAAATCATCGCCTTCGTACTTCTGGATGAATCTGCGACTAAGCACAATCTGGAACACATCGCCACGAAGACAGTGCTTAATGCCACGACGGATGTTCTCTTTGTGCTCCTCGTCTGTCAGCGTCGATCGCACATCGCCAACAGGGTGGAAGTCGTAGGCCTGCACGTTGGCGCGGTTCATCGCACGGTAGATGTTGTCAATGTCTGCTTCGTCACCCAGCGTCACAATTTTCAGCAGACTGTTATGATGGTCGAACACAATCACCACCTTATATAATATATAGAGAAGGTCGGGAGCATCGTTTTTTGCCAGAGTCTCGTCTTTAACATCTATATCCTCAAAATAGCGAACGGCATTAAAACTCGTATATCCAAAGAGCCCGCATAGGTTGGTATCGTCGCCCTCAATGTGGATATGGTCTATCAGCTGGTGGATGGCGTTATCAGAGCGATACTCCTTGTTTATCTCATGCAGAAAGGTGGAACCATCAGGATATGTAATTGTTGACATACCATGACCAATAGCTACACTGGCCATAGGATTGATGCCGATAAACGAGCGAGAGTTGTTTGCATCGTGATAATCAGAACTCTCCATCAATGCACTCTGCGGATACAGATCTCGCAGCCGCATATATATGCCTACTGGGGTATAAAGATCTGCCAGTATTGTCTTCGAAGTTGTTTGAAATTTAAAATTTTCCATATTCCTTTGCCATTTGTTTGTTATTGAGATATGTTTCTACGTCTTTATCGCCACGACCGCTAACGGTAAGCACCACCACGTCATCCTTCTTAAAACTTAGTTTCTTCAGTGCCGCGATGGCGTGAGCACTCTCGATAGCAGGGATAATACCCTCCATACGTGTCAGTTCGTAACCGCCATAGATAGCCTCGTCGTCGTTGATGCTCAGTACTTTAGTGCGTCCTTGCTTCGCCATATTACAGTGCATCGGACCAACTCCGGGATAGTCGAGACCTGCGCTGATGGTGAATGCCTCCTGTATCTGTCCGTCGCTATCCTGCATCACCAGCATCTTTGCACCATGAAGGATACCCGTAGTGCCACGATGAATCGTTGCTGCGGTATAATCAGTATCCCAACCATGTCCTCCTGCTTCTGCTAACACGATTTTTACCCGCTCATCATCCATGTAATGATATATTGTGCCAGCGGCATTGCTTCCGCCTCCGATGCAGGCGATGAGGTAGTCGGGATAGTCGCGGCCAATCTTCTCTTCCAACTGCCATTTTATCTCTTCTGAGATGACGCTCTGCATACGGGCAACGAGGTCGGGGTAGGGGTGAGGACCCATTGTTGAGCCGACAATATAGAAAGTATCTGAGGGGTGACAGCACCAGTCGCGGATGGCTTCACTGCAGGCATCGCTGAGGGTCATGTTGCCTGTACGTACAGGATGAACCTCTGCTCCAAGCATCTTCATGCGTTCCACATTTGTGTGCTGGCGCTCCACGTCTGTCGCTCCCATAAACACCTCGCACTTCATGTTCATCAGTGCACAGACGGTAGCTGTGGCTACACCATGTTGGCCCGCTCCTGTCTCTGCGATGATACGGGTCTTTCCCATTTGCTTGGCCAAAAGAATCTGTCCGATGGTGTTGTTGATCTTGTGCGCACCCGTGTGGTTCAGGTCCTCACGCTTCAAATATAACCGACAGCCGTACTTCTCGCTCATCCTTTTCGCGAAATACAGCGGACTCGGCCTGCCCACATAATCCTTCAACAGCGCATGATACTCCGCCTTGAACTCCGCGCTCTCGATAATCGGCAGATACGCCTCCTGCAGGTCATGCACGCACTTGTAGAGAATCTCAGGCACATACGCCCCTCCGAACTCTCCATAAAAACCGTTTTCGTTAACTTGATAATTACTCATATATTCTTTTTTTGTGTTGATGATACATATTAAAACTTTGAGAGGCTCGTCGCAAGAACGACAGGCCTCTCAGTATCTCTTCTACTTATATATAGGTACGCGGCTATCTTCTCACGATTTTTTGAATCTTGAGCTAAACCACCACCAAAAGTTTGCTGTTCTAATCATAACTATGTTTCCTTATATGTTTCAATTCGTTGGCAAAAGTAATCGTTTTCTTTCATTCCGCCAAATTTTTTATTCATTTTATTTTCTTTTTCTTATAAAAATGGATTAGAAATGAATATTTATACCAGTTTCAAGCTTTATCTAATCATTAAGGAATACTAGATATAGAATTCCGATGGATCTATCAACCCCGCACGGAGCGCGTACTTCACCGCTTCGTGTGCTGTGTTGATGCCCAGCTTGCGGAAGATATTCTTGCGGTGAGTGGTCACGGTATGGATGCTCGAAAACCGCTCGGCTGCAATCTCCTTGGTGGTCTTACCCAGAGCGATGGCCTTCACGATCTCCATCTCTGTTGTTGTCAAGATGTTTGGTGTTTCTTCCTCTTGCTGTTGCTGGGTGATGATGGTCTCGAGGGCTCGCTGGCTGAGATAGCGCGTGTGTCGGTTGACAGCGCTGAGAGCCTCGCGAACCTCGCTCAATGGCCCGTCTTTATATACCACGCTGAATTGGTGTGATGAATAGACCACTCGTCGTATGAACTGAGGTGTCAGATCGTCACTGATAAGAATCCAGTTCGAGAGGTTGAAACGCTCGGCTATAATAAGGAGCTGATCCTCATCGGCAAAGTCGAACAGGGTGTAGTCGAGCAACACGACAGCGCTTTCGTGCTCCTTGAGCAACTCCACGAGCCTTGCCTTGTCGAAAGCACGATACACTACGTTTTCCCCGTCGTTCTGAAGCAGGCTTTCCAGCGCGAATCGCGTCAGTTCCTGATTGTCGGCTATAATATAATTCCTCATAATGTCGGTTTTACGAGTGCAAAGATACGAATATTTTTTTTTATGACCACAGATTTCCCGGATTTCACGGATTGCTGTGCACATACACAGCGAAATAATCTGTGAGATCTGTGAAATCTGTGGTCGAAAATAATTCTGTGGTTAAATTTTGTCCAGTGCCTGAGCCAGATCATCGATGATGTCGTCGATGTGCTCTGTTCCGATGCTCAGACGAACGGTAGATGGCGTGATGTGCTGCTCAGCCAGTTCCTCAGGTGAGAGCTGTGAGTGAGTGGTAGTGTATGGATGAATCACCAGACTCTTCACGTCAGCCACGTTTGCCAGGAGTGAGAAGATCTGCAGGCTGTCGATAAACTTCCAGGCCTCTTCCTGTCCACCCTTGATCTCAAAGGTGAAGATGCTGGCACCGCCGTTGGGGAAATACTTCTGGTACAGCTTGTGGTCGTGATGACTTTCGAGTGCTGGGTGGTTAACCTTTGCAATCTTTGGATGCTTTGCCAGGAAATCAACTACCTTCAGGGCGTTCTCTACATGGCGCTCAACACGCAGGCTCAGTGTCTCTACACCCTGCAAGAGGATGAAGGCGTTGAACGGCGAGATAGCAGCACCAGTATCACGCAGGATGACGGCACGGATACGGGTGACGTAAGCTGCAGCACCTACAGCGTCGGCAAACACGATGCCATGATAGCTTGGATCTGGCTTAGCAAGCGTTGGGAACTTATCGTTCTGCTTCCAGTCGAACTTGCCACCGTCCACGATGACACCACCGAGTGAACTTCCGTGACCACCGAGGAACTTCGTAGCCGAGTGTACGACGATGTCAGCACCATGCTCCAACGGACGAATCAGATAAGGTGTACCGAAGGTATTGTCGACAATGAAGGGGATACCATGCTTGTGGGCTACAGCAGCTACACCTTCCAGGTCGAGAACGTCGCTGTTGGGGTTACCGAAAGTCTCGGCATATACTACTTTTGTGTTGGGTTGGATGGCTGCCTCGAGAGCCTCGAGGTCGTTCACATTAATAATGGTATTGGTGATGCCCTGCGTAGCCAGTGTGTGGGTAATCAGGTTATAGGAACCGCCATAGAGATTGTCGGCAGCCACGATATGGTCGCCATTCTGCACGATGTTCTGCAGGGCATAGGTGATGGCAGCAGCACCAGAAGCTACAGCCAAGCCAGCTACACCACCCTCAAGGGCAGCCACGCGATCCTCGAACACACCCTGAGTGGAGTTTGTCAGACGACCATAGATATTACCTGCATCGCGAAGACCGAAACGGTCAGCAGCGTGCTGTGAGTTACGGAACACATACGACGTGGTCTGATAGATGGGCACGGCGCGAGCGTCAGTTGCGGGGTCAGCCTGTTCTTGGCCTACATGGAGTTGTAATGTCTCAAAACGATAATTCTTTTTTGTACTCATAATCTTATCCTTTCTTAATTTATTTGTTAATATTGTTTGTTACTTTTTCTGGGCGCAAAGGTACGAAGTTTGGAAATATCCTCCAAATTTCTTGCAGAATTCAGAAAATATACCTAAATTTGCAGCGTAAAAAGAAAATATTTCTATATACGGGCTCCATATCGCCCATTATCAGAAGATTATTCTTTTTTAATGTTTAATCTTTAATGTTTAATGAAAAAATATGGCTGAAATCTTAGACGAAACCGACCTGCAGATACTGAAAACGCTGCAAAAAAACGCGAAACTGACCACTAAAGAGCTGGCCGATGCCGTTCATCTAACCCCTACCCCCGTGTTTGAACGCCAGAAACGATTGGAAAAGAAAGGCTATATCAAGAAATATGTTGCCATACTTGACCCTGAGAAGCTGGACCAAGGACTACTGGTATTCTGCAAGGTCAAGCTAAAGCAGATAAACCACGAAATAGCAGAAGCCTTTGTGCGCCGTATTCAGCGTATTCCTGAAGTGACGGAGTGCTATAACACCTCGGGGGCTTATGACTATTTATTAAAGGTACGCGCCCGCGATATGAAACAATATCAGGAATTTGTGCTCAATAAATTAGGCGAAATCGAGAGCCTGTCTTCTATCGAGAGCACCTTTGTCATGGACGAGGTGAAGCAGACCTATGGCATCAACATCTGAACAGCCTGTGTCCATAAAAATCTGACACCAACGTAGAATCAGAATGAGAAAAAGCAACAATTGCAGATTATTTCCTGGAAAAGTGGTTGTTATTTCAGTTTTATTTGTATCTTTGCAGAAATATTTCTACTAATGATTATGAAAAGGATTCTTGTAACTGGCGGAGCCGGATTCATTGGCTCCCACTTATGTGAACGACTGGTAAACGAAGGTCATGATGTTATTTGCCTTGACAACTACTATAGTGGTTCGAAAGAGAATATCTGGCACCTGCTTGGCAAGCCGAATTTCGAAATGGTGCGTCACGATGTCTGCAATCCCTATTGGGCCGAGGTTGACGAGATATACAATCTGGCATGTCCTGCATCTCCTATCTATTATCAGAACGACCCGATACAGACTACCAAGACTTCGGTTTTCGGAGCCTACCACATGCTGGGTTTGGCACGCCGAACTAAAGCCAAGATTCTGCAGTCGTCGACTAGTGAGGTCTACGGTGATCCTGCCGTGCATCCGCAGCCAGAGAGCTATTGGGGCAATGTTAACCCCATCGGCCTGCGCTCGTGTTACGATGAAGGTAAGCGCGTTGCCGAAACACTGTTTTTCGACTATCACCGCCTGCACGGCATCCGCACAAAGGTCATCCGCATTTTCAACACCTATGGTCCCCGTATGGCTGTCAGCGATGGCCGCGTGGTCAGCAACTTCGTGGTGCAGGCCTTGCGTGGTGAGGATATTACCATCTACGGTGACGGACAGCAGACACGTTCGTTCCAATACGTCAGCGATCTTATTGAGGGCATGCTGAAGGTTATGGACACAGACGACAGCTTTACCGGTCCAGTCAATCTTGGTAATCCTGGCGAGTTCACCATGCTGGAATTGGCCGAAAAGGTGATTCAGAAAATAGGCGGTAAGAGCAAGATTATTTTCCGTCCATTGCCCAGCGATGACCCCAAGATGCGCCGTCCAGACATCACCCTGGCTAAACAACAGCTTGGATGGGAACCGCGTGTAACGTTAGATGAAGGACTAGACCGTATTATTTCTTATTTCAGAGAATATCTAAATCGATAGTATCACTTTATTTTTAAACACTATGATACAAACTAGCATCAAAAAACGTGTAATTGGCGTGGATATCGGAAACATGCTTACGACCTACGCCATTGTGGATATCCGTGGCAATGTGATTGCACATGATAACTTTCCGACCAACGACTATCCCGACGTCAACAAGTATATAGACAAGTTGACTGAAGTCATTGTCGAGATTTCTGAAGCTAACGGCGGCTATGATACCATCCGCTCGGTAGGCATCAGCTGCCCAAGTGCCAGCTACTCGTCGGGATGTATTGAGAATGCAGCCAATCTCCCTTGGAAAGGTATCGTCCCCTTGGCTACACTGCTTCAAGACCGTCTGGGTATTGCTGTCGCATTAGGAAACGATGCTCATAACACCGCCTTAGGCGAAAAGATGTATGGCTCGGCTCACGGCATGAAAAACTTCATAGCCATCAACCTGGGCATTGGTCTGGGTAGCTGTTTCTTCTCGGAAGGTCACGAACACTCAGGTGCCGGAGGCTATGCTGGAGAGATTGGGCACACCTGTCTGATAGACCACGGACGCCCTTGCAGCTGCGGTCTGGAGGGATGTCTGGAAGCTTACGTCGGTGCGGCAGGATTCATTCAGACAGCCAAGGAAATGTTGGAAGAGAGCGACAAACCATCAAAGATGCGCGACATAGAAAAACTTGATCCAAAGATCATCAAGGAGTTATGCGACGAGGGTGACGAACTGGCCATTGAGGTTTATCGACGCACGGGCTACCTGTTTGGCATCGGGCTAGCCAACTATGCCTCTATTGTCAATCCAGAGGCTATCATTATCACCGGCGGTGTATCTCAAGCAGGACACTGGATTCTCGACCCTACCTACGAATCGTTCGAAAACCATGTATTCCGCAACATGCGAGGTAAGGTAAAGTTGCTGCTATCTGAATTGAACGACCGCGAACGCGACGTTCTTGGAGCCAGTGCTTTGGCATGGGAAGTGCCTGAATACTCGTTGTTCAAGTAAAAAGATCTGATGAAGATAAAGAAATGACCAATGATTAGGAAAGCATGTAAAGAGGACATAGGGCGCATTATAGAATTGTTGCATCAGGTTAATATGGTGCATCACAAAATACGACCAGACTTGTTCAAACCATACACAACCAAATATAGCGAGCAGGAACTTGAATCCCTACTCGACGATAATAACAAACCCATATTTGTGTATGATGACGGTGGGGTACTGGGCTATGCGTTCTGTCAGATTTCTGAGATTAAAAACCATTTGTTGCTAGAGGATATCAAGACGCTGTATATTGACGATATATGCGTGGATGAAAATGCTCGCGGCAAACATGTAGGCAAGGCTTTATACGAATATGTACGCGACTATGCCCAATCAATTGGCTGCAACAACATCACTCTCAATGTGTGGGAGGGAAACGAGCCTGCATCACAATTCTATAAGAACATGGGAATGAAAGTGCAGAAAACTACAATGGAAATTAGATTTTAGCATTATAGTCCTTCTGGCCATCCAACCCGTTGAGCTATATTGTCTGTTGACAGGAACGATTTTTTTCTTTTTTATGAATAAGGTTGTATTAATAACTGGCGCTACAAGCGGGATAGGTCTGGCTTGTGCAAGAAAATTTGCTGAGAATGGTGATAAACTGATTCTTACAGGAAGAAACGAAAGCCGTCTGGCTGAAATAAAGAAGGAACTTATAGCAAAAGGTTCTGATGTGTTGACTCTGACCTTCGACGTCAGGGATCGAGAGAAGGCTGCAAAATGCATTGAAACATTACCTGCAGAATGGCAGGAGATTGATGTGCTGGTTAATAATGCCGGACTTGCTCTCGGACTTGAACCGGAGTTTGAAGGCAATCTCGACGATTGGGAGACAATGATTGACACAAACATCAAGGGCTTGTTGACCATGACGCGAATTGTTGTGCCAGGAATGGTGCAACGCAATCGCGGTCACATCATCAACGTAGGTTCTGTAGCAGGCGACGCTGCCTACGCCGGAGGTAATGTTTATTGTGCCACAAAGGCTGCGGTAAAGGCCCTTTCTGATGGATTGCGTATTGATGTTGCCAACACAGCCATACGTGTAACCAATCTGAAACCCGGTCTGGTGGAGACAAACTTCAGCAATATCCGTTTCCATGGCGATAATGATCGCGCTGCCAATGTTTATAAAGGCATCACGCCTCTTACCGGCGAGGATATTGCTGACGTTGCCGTGTATGCCGCTAATGCACCAGCACATGTGCAGATAGCCGAGGTACTCATCCTTGCCACTCATCAGGCAAGCGGCAGTGTGATAGTCAGGAAGTAAATGACATCAAACGGAAATAAGAAAAATCGCTAAGTGTTGAACTCCAACATCTTAGCGATCTTTTTAGTTGGGGTACCCGGACTCGAACCAGGAAAGGCAGGACCAGAATCTGCAGTGTTACCATTACACCATACCCCAAA
>CAMUYR010000043.1 GCA_947164965.1 uncultured Prevotella sp.
GTGTATCTGGATGGCTCTGACTCCCCATCTTTGATGCACTTTCTCTGTGTACTTCAGAAGGTCGTCCATTGTCGTGTCAGGCTTGATGTTGACAACACTCTCACGGATGGGACTGCTGCCATTGCGTTCCTTCTGCTTGCCGTTCTTGCTAGTCACCATAATCTTCTTCTCTTGCATGGCTCGGCCAGTCTTCTGCTTCACCATAGCCTTGATAGCGTCATAGTGCTGCTGGAGGCTTATTCCTTTCATGTCAGGTGCGACATACGATTCATTGTCCGGACTTAAATCAGTACGGACATACAATGTTCGGGGATTGAGCGAGGCGATATATTCTGCATCCCGTCTGTTGTGGCGTTCGCTCTGCTCAATGTTGCACGGCTTTACGTGGTCGGATGCTTTAGCTGTTGTACTCATATCAAATTACGTTTTTATGTTTTTATGATTTTATGAAAATATGAATTTATGTAATTCCTGTTTTACTGTAATTCAGAAATTTGTGGTTTCCATTATTCTTCCCAAAGGGGTATCGGGGTGTTAACCCTGATTGGTGGGTGCAGGGAGAGAGTCACTTCCTGCTCAGGGTTCTTAGGGGCAGATGCCACTGAGCGAAGAGTCCAGAGAGAGGGTCACTCTCTGGTCAGGTTGCAGAGGGCTGACAGCCCTTGCCGGGGTTTCGGGGCAGCGTCCTGAACGGGTCAAGGGCAGAGCCTTGTAGGTTCTTAGGGCAAAGCCCTGAGTCCCTCGGAAGAGCCCACAACTACGAAAGCGAAGCTCGTAGTTATAGTGGGCTATATCAAGGGCAAGCCCTTTATCTCCCTGCACGCACGTTACGGCACACCATCCTGAGGTTCCTCATCATTACAGACCTCCAAATCAAGTTTCTCCACCAATAGTCCAACGGCAGGATTTCGTCTTATCATGTCTGCCAGGATTTCATGAGCCGTTGGCTTCATCAGGAAGAAGTCTGCCACATCAAGACCCTGTTCACGTTGTTCGTCGTTTGCAATCTTCTCTATGCAGTCAGATACGACAACCCGTTTGCAGACCGTCTGGAGCATGAGAGCCTTCTGCTGCCATTGCTCCTTAGCACCAAGATCGGGAAGAAGAAACACATCCCTGTTGCGAAGGACTTGAATGGCCTTTTCATTGAAGCATCCGTTCTTGCCTCCTGTAGCCAACCACAAGAGATCGGGCATGAAATGAGTCATGATAATGGCAGTCTTCTCACTCTCCACCAAAGCGACGGGTGCAGTTGGTCTTTCATGAAGAAGGTGCTCACCAAACAGACATTGCACTAAGTGGAAGTCTGCCAGTTTCAATTCAGCATGCGCCCATGTGACTAAACTCTTCGGTTCTTTTGTCCGATGGCCAGTCTTGCAGTCATAGCCCATCAGTTTGCCTGCTCTCACATTCCCGTTGGTGTCTATCTGCCAGAATACAGTGCAACCGCCCCATTTTTTCCCCGTTCCAACAAGATAAAGACGGAAGATGTGCTTAGTCTCGTCTTCACCTATGACACCACAGAGATACTTGTACAGCGGATTCGCAGTCCGATATGCCGACAGACTCTTGCTGACAAACTCCATAGGGATGAAGGATGGTTCGACAGGCTTTGGTTCTTCTTTCCCTTTCGTTGCCCTTACCTTATTATATATAGGAGCATTGTCATCCCAGTCTTTGGGCTTCATGTCTGGATTGTCATGGAAATAGTCCTTGGGAGTATAGTGATACCCGCAGCTATTCTCGTGGTCACACCTGCCGACATAGTCAGGGAATTCTATTATGCCTTCTTCGTCAATATAGCGGGTAAAGCATCGTACTTTCTTACACTCTGGGCAGGCCGTCTTAATGCCTGGACGATACTTCTGCAAATGAAATCTGTAATCACTCATTGTTGCCTCCTTCCTTTTGTGCATCGGATGCACTCTGCACTTCTGCACTTTGCACTTTCTGTTCGTCATTTGCATCCACGCCATTGGAGAGTGCAGAAGTGCACGGTGCAGTTGTGCAATGCTTCACTACTTTCTCATAGAGTCCCTGTTTTACCTTCAGCAATACAGGGGGATTGGTCTCGCAGAGTCTTTTGAGAGTAGAGAACACGGTACGGCGTGAGACACCTGACTTCTGACCAGCCAACTCAGCTTCTGCGGAAGTGAAGGTACCGCCAACCAATGCCAGCCAACCGTCCTGGTTACGGTTCGATTCTTCCATTCCAGACATTGCCTTTACCCGATTATAAGAGTCCTCAAAATATTCTATCAGTTGTATGGCTCCTTTGACCGACGTGATATCGATGCAACTCATCTGACTGTCACCCGCAGCCCACCGCATCACCTGAAGAATCAATGCTAGACGGGCTGCGTTGCCGTTGAGCTTTACCTTTCGGCTCTCCACCTCGTTATCATCCTCAACACCATTCACTTCATCAATGATACTGTTGTTCCAGTTGTAGAAGTATATCCTGGCTTCATCGGAAAAGTCCAACACGATAGGCTGGGCTGTTACACCATCTTCACTGATGGGACAGGCCACGTTCAGCACTTTGTTAATATAGTAAGACCACTTGCTCATCGTGTCAGGTCTTTTCTCCTGCTCGATACCAATCTGCCACTTGGGTATCTTCTTGTTCTTGGGAAATACAAACAGGAAACGGTCTGTGAGACCATTAGCCACATATTCTTTCCGGAAAATCTCATCTAGCAGATTCGTCTGGATGCCCCCGATCAAGTTGATGCACGGATAAGGGATGCAGATAGGGAAAACCTCAGACTTACGGACAGCCTTCAGCTGCTGACCACTATAGGCAGAGAGCAGGTCTTCTATCAGGTTGCTCTTGGTGCTGTATCGCTTGACGGAATTGAAGAGTGATACGATCTCATCCACCAGCAGCACAATGCCGCGAGGGTTATCATAGTGAACGCTTAGCATAGCCTCCTGAGTGAAATCAGAAATAACCGTCTGTACCAAGTGGGGCTTTTCCATCGGTTCCGTCACATCACTCTCTTTCTTGACTGCCTGTTGCTGGGCATACGCATCATACTCCCTACGTGCCTGTTCAAGCAATCGCTTGTCATAATCACGAATAGGGAAATAGAGGAATCCAAGAGGCGGAGTCTTGCCAAGTCCAGGCCTGCCTACCAGTATCATGTAGAGGAAGCAAGCGGTAACCCACTTGCCCTTAATCCTCACATGATAGGTGTTGCCGATAGCTGTAGCAAAGGCAGACAGCATAATAGTTGCCGTGTACTCCAGGTTGAAGTTCTCGTAGTTCACCAGCTCGAAGATGATCTTCTGGAAGACATCAGGGAACACATTCAACGGGAATCCCGTTTTAGCCACGTCAAAGACCTCGGCGTGAATCTGATTAGCCAGCTTGTCTGTGTCAATCATTACGTTCAACCTCCTTCTTCTCAGCAGCCAATTCAAGAGCCAGATCAACATCAATAACTATCTTGCGTCCCAACTGAGAGATGGCCTTGTCTATTATACCACTCTTCTTGATACGGTTGGCTGTTGGGATGCTACAACCAAAAGTCTCGGCAATTCCCTTGATACCATAAGCCAGTTTCCTGTCCGGAGCAGGAGTTGTGTGCTCAGGAACGGTATCTTTGTTCAGGACACCAAGGTTATTAAATAGGAACGCGAGTTCCTCGCCACTCATCATACAGACAGGAGTCTGCAAGAGTTTCTCAATTGAAATGATTTTTTTCTCCATAATCTTTAGTTTTTATTTTGTGATACTTATTTTTTCTGGCGCAAAATTAGAAAATATCTTGGAATACCACAAGAATAAAAACCGTTGATTTTCAGCCATTTACACGAAGTACACCAAAGTTCACTGAAGTTCACTGAAGTACACCAAAGTACATCGGTAAAAATAGGGCTGAGAGATGGCTAAAACGCAAAAAATCCACAAGTTTTGGGCTTGTGGATTATGATTATGGATATAGCAAAAGATGGCTACGATTCCTGTTTCCCTAATGTGACAGTCAGTTCCTCTAACTTGTCTCTTAAGACTGATACTGTTTCTTTTATGGTATCTTCCGAATAAATTCTCTTATTGTTAGCATTGGAATAATTGGATTTGTTACCTTTAATAGCATCTGGCAGAGGGAATAACCGTTTAGCATCTTCGTATCCTGGAAAGGTCTTCAGCCATTTTATGGGTTCACTCATTGCACATTTAAAAGCACGAGCAGCAAATGCACCACTCTTATGCTGGCCAAATAGACTCTCGAACACTTCATATATAGGCAACTTCTGGCAGTCATGTCTGACAAACTGTTCCATAAACTCCTTTTTCAGAGCCTCTCTTTGGGGGGTGTCATTATCTAAGATGTTGCTCTCTTCAGTATTTTCATCAGAATTGTTGGCATCCGAATTGCTATCATTGGCAATAACTTCACTATCACCAACCTCTTTTGTGTCGTCAATATCTTGCGGAATGACCGTATTAGCCTTTCTAAAGAACAAGAAATCCAGCAACCTTTTCAAAAGTTCGCTAAACGGTGTTATGAAAGCAGCAAACACCAAGGCTACCACCATTGCTACAAACAGACACACACATACAAACAAAATAACCTTCATAAATGATGTAGTGTCACCGATCACACTCAGAATGTAGTTATATCCGGCCACACTCAGAATAATGAAACTAAGAATATAGCATATATACACGGAAACCATCCATGCACGTTCATTGATCCATTTACTCATCTTTATCCTTAAACTTTCTTTTACCTAATAAGGCTGCAAAGGTACGAAATATCCGTCAAAAATGATACTTATTGGCGACAATTCGTTTAGAAAAGTCTTACGGAAAGTTAAACAGGCGAATAAAAACCGCGTTTTATTTTGCTGCAAACGATAGTTTTTGTACATTTGCAGCAAAATAAACAACGTTTTCTATGAGTACAATTATTGGTAGGGAGAAAGAATTAGAAGAACTTAAGGAGTTGTACAACAGCGACAAATCGGAGTTCGTGGCTGTATATGGCCGTCGCCGTGTTGGCAAGACGTTCCTCATTGACGAGGCTTTAAAGGGTAAGATTACCTTTCGTCACGCAGGACTGTCTCCTGTTGACGAGGAGGGGAAGAAAAATACGCTGAAAGAGCAGTTGAAACATTTCTACTTCTCTCTCCAGATGCATGGCATGAAAAAAAGCAAGTGCCCAACGTCATGGATGGAGGCATTCTTCATGCTCTCTCAGTTGTTGGAATCCAAAGACAAAGGGAAGCGGCAGGTTGTGTTTCTGGATGAACTGCCTTGGATGGACACTCCCCGTTCTGGTTTTATCACAGCCTTCGAAGGATTCTGGAATACCTGGGGCTGCCATCGAGACAATCTGATGCTCGTTGTCTGTGGCTCAGCCAACTCGTGGATGCTCGATAATCTGGTAAATAATCATGGTGGACTGTATGGCCGAACGACATACGAGGTAAAACTGAGTCCGTTCAAGTTGGGGGAATGCGAGAAGTTCCTCAAGAAAAAGGGAGTGCGGATGTCACGTTACGACATCGTACAGAGCTATATGGTTCTTGGCGGCATACCGTACTATTTGAGTTACGTCAAGAAGGGGCTTAGTCTGGCTCAGAATATTGACCTGCTGTTTTTTGACAAAGACGCAAAACTGAAGAATGAGTATGACCGTCTGTTTGCCTCTGTCTTTTCCAATCCAGAGCAGATGAAACGTATTGTAGGCTTCTTGGGAACGCGACGCACTGGCTATACCCGGCAGGAAATTCTCTCCAAAGTAGGCCTTGACGATAATGGGGCATCCAGCAAGATGCTGAAGGCACTCGTAGCGAGTGACTTCATCCAGCCTTACGTGCCATTTGGCATGAGCAAGCATGACGAACATTACAAGCTGACGGATCCCTTCTGCCTGTTCTATCAGAAATTCGTGGAGGGACGTACTGAGATAGACCCCAGTTTCTGGATTCACAACGTGACATCCCAGGGTGTCAGCTCATGGAGAGGATTTGCCTTCGAAGAAGTGTGTATGGCTCATGTTCGTCAGATAAAGCAGGCCATCAACATTCTTGACGTGTCTTCGACACAGTCTTCCTGGGCATTGAGAGGTGATGACGATACAGAAGGTGGGCAGATAGACTTGCTCATCAATCGCAAGGACAATATAGTGGATATGTGTGAGATGAAATTCTACAACGAGGATTATACTGTCACAAAGTCCTATCACGCAAAACTTGTACATCGCCAGAACATCTTGGAAGAACAATTGCCTAAACGAGTACGTGTCCACCAGATACTCATTACGTCCTTCGGACTGAAATACAATGAGCACAGTGGAATCTTCCAGCATGTCATAACCATTGACCAGCTTTTCTAAAAGTCATAATTATGCCGTTTTATTTTGCTGCAAACGTACAAAAAGTATTGTTTGCAGCAAAATAAAAGCCCATTACTTACCTAAAAGCAAACTCAACAACTCTTCCTTCGTCATAGTTTCCTTTACCATTTTGACCAGTTCTTCTTTGGTCATGTCTTTCTGACGCAGGGCTTTCAATTCTGAGAGATCCAGAAGATAAGAGTTGTACTGCATCTGCTCTTCAATGGGATAGGGCGAGATATAACGCTTGGTTATCTGTCCCTTGTTTCCCAATGAGTGGCCCATTGCAAAGCTGATATAATCCATCGGAACTTTTGACCGGCTTAGATTTGTAGCAAAGCTGTGGCGGGCAAAGGTTGAAGATGGCTTGACATCCCAATCTATTATCTCGGCAATCTTCTTCACCCTGTCTGCAACATTATGATTCTCCTGATGTATTTTGTCCCTGGCCTTCTTACTATCAGGGTCAATGCCTTCACCAAGAAGGAAAGGAAACAGTAATGCCCCTTTCTTGAATGGTGCAGCCAAATCATCCAAGATTCTCCTTAATGGAGGGATGATAGGAATAATCACTTCTGAACCAGATTCTGAATGATCCTTTGTCTTGTGACGGAAGAAACGAAGTGCTTTGTGCTCAGATATATCGTAGTAGTCATCATAGCGGAGCAGAGCCAAATCATATAGGTTGCATCCATTACAGAGATACTGGGCCAGAAGCATGCCAAGGCTTTGTTTCATTTCGTCAGGATGCTTATATTTCTTAGGAATCTCACCATTGACATAAAACTCATACAGCTCTGTCATCTGGTCAATGTTTAAGAATTCAGCCTTGCGTGATGAACCTGACGGTATCTTTACTTTCATAGGATCTGTTGCACTAAACGGATAGTCTTTTTCGCGCATATATCCATTGCTGATACAAGCCTTGAATACCACACGAATGGCACGGAGATAGAAGCCAATGGTGGTTTGCGTGTATCTCATCTCTTTCATATAAGCTATCCATGCTTTGATCTTTTCCACATCAACGTTATAACCGTCTTTGGCGTCATACACCCCACTCTTGATGAAACAGTCACGGGCATTGCGATATGTCTCTGCAGTACTGGCCTTCTTCTGTGATATAACCTCATTCCAAAGTCCAATGAACGAGTTTGCATAAGGCGCAGTACTCTCATCTGTGTTCCCATAGGTTGAAATACGCCCAGTTATGACAGCACGGATATTGTCGACCGACTTCAACGTACCTTTATTATACATGTCCCTGACAAGATCAACATACTGGTTATAGAGTTCCACCAACTGGTTCCTATCGATGAAGTTCTGACTTTGATTCCCACCTCGCCCGCGACCATCAGCCTTATTGATGGCATCAAATTCTGTGATGGAGTATTTATACCCCAAGTGCAGAAAGTAGCGGCTACCATTCACGGTGAAACGAATGGATGCATGATACTTCTCGTTTTCGTCCCTGTACCTCGTATCAAGAGTGAGCGCAACAGTACAACTACCTATAGTCAGCGACTCCAGATTGGGAACCTTTTCTCTCTTCTTTCTTTCAGCCATATTAATCAAGTTTTATCAAATCTGAACAAATTTTGGTTATCTCGACACCCGCAATTTTTGGGAACCCCTTTGTACACCGCCATTTCGTCTGAACAAATTTTGGTTATTAATACTCAGAATTACCCAGTTTCGTGGAGTATCATAAACTGCTGCAAAATTACTAACTTTCTGTGAATCAACCAAATACTTTTAAACATAATATCGCAAAATCTTACATTTTTTAACTGTTAATCAGGGGGTTGTTGGTTCAAGCCCATCCTGAAGCGCCTTAAAAATCAAGGAGTTACGAGAAATCGTAACTCCTTTTTCTTTTCCTCTGAACAAAATAGAGAGACTACGGTTCTTCAATAGAGAGCCGTAATGTTGTGGGTAGAGAGATGACGTTTAAGATAAATGCAAATGGGATGCTTATGCAAAAAGTGGACTTGAAAAGTTAATAAATGATAATTATTAATGTAAAATTACACTTATTCGTCATGTACTTAGTATATTTGCACCGTTTTTAAGAGGATAATTTAACAGGATAAACTAATTTTCAACACAAATGAGACATAAACTTTTAACAGCAGCCTTAGGCTTATCAGTATTTGCCAGCTGCATGAAATCAACAGATTTGTATGATCCTAATTACGGGGAGAATAATACCCCGAAAACAGAATCTAACTCATTCGACTTCTCAACAACTCAATCCGTTAATTTGACCGTTGACTATTCTGCGTGTGGAGCCGGTGTCGTGTTCTTCAGCGTATATAGTGAGTATCCTTTGTCGGACGACGAAGACCCAGTGCTGAAGAATGATGTTCAACCGGTATTCGAGTCGTTTACCGACCAGTCTGGTATTTTCAATACTGCCGTCACACTTCCCGCGTACGCAGAACACCTTTATATATATACGGGAAACTTCTTTGTGAAAGAACAGCTGTTGGAATGCAACGTTCAGAATGGTTCTGCCTCAGTGGCTGCTAAGTCTTCGCGCTCAGTTGCCCGCAGAGCATTTGGCATGACCCGCAGCAGCGACGACAACCAGACAACCAGTCTGGCTACTCTCTATCAGTTGAGTAACCTCGTTGACTGGAGAACCGGTGACGACACAGGTAATAAGATATACAAAGACTGGGTTACATGGCTTGGATCTTGGGACTCAGAGACCGGAAGACCTTCGTATCTGATGAGCAGCAGTGATGCTAACTACAGCAAATTGGCTTTCTCTGAAGACGAGATGAAGGGCATTAAACAGACCATCGGTAATGCATTGGCGAACAAGAAGTCCTGTGACACTAGATTCAGACAGCCATTTGACCTGGTATTGGATAAGAAGAGTGAAGTGGCAGTTACCGTTGTGGGTGGTAACACCTGCTGGAACAGCACTATGGGCTACTATTATTATCCAGAGGGTCAGACACCTACAAAGCGTGAGGATTTGAACATCGTCATGTTGTTCCCTAATACACAAGGCGGTCAATCGTCGTTTATCGACGGGAAAGCTGGTAGCGGTGACAAGTACAACGGAAACATTGCGCTCCAAACAGGCGATATGGTTCAGTTGATATACTATCCCAACATCGCCAATGGTGATATGTCGGGTGCAACCACAGAATTCCCCAAAGGCATGAGGATTGGATTTATCCTCAAGTCTAACGGATGGGGCATGCAGAAGAGCGTAGGCGACAAGAAGTTCTACAACATCTATAAAGGTGACCTGAAGAACTCTGACGTTGCTCGCCAGTATAATGCATGGGGAGCCAGTACGGAGGGCATGTCATATAGCAGTGACGACGCTGAACAGAACGCTGCCGACAAGGGAACGTACGCTTGCCCCAACCCTACCGGTCAGGCTCGCACAGCTAAGTTTGCCTATCAGAATGCTGATGGTCAGCAGTATGCCATCGTATCGTTTGAGGATGCCTGCAACGATGATGATTATGACGACATCATTCTTGCACTGAAGCCTGTAGGTGTCTTTGAGGATCTTCCCGTACCCGACGAAAAGGTGACTAAGTCAATAGGCGTGTATGCTTTCGAGGATCTGTGGCCTGCCAAAGGTGACTACGATATGAACGATGCTGTGGTGGATTTCTCACAGGTGTGGACCTGGAAGACGCCAAACGTAGCAACAACAAGTCCGAAAATATACAAGGAGACAGTAAACCTGACCACCTATCAGAACTATGTGACATTGAAGAGTGGACTTGCCGTGACTGTTAATAACAAAGTAGAGCCAACAAGTGTCAAGATGAAGGCTATCAAGGGTGCTGACGTGAAAGATGTAACCTTTGAGAAGGATGGCGACACTTATCTCCTGACTGAGGATATCATGGGAACCATTGGTACGCAGTTCGTCATCGAGTTTGAATATGCCGATGGCATTACCGAGAAACAGAAAAGCACAGTCAAGCCTTTCATCTACAGAAATGAAAGTGTTGGCCGTTGGGAGGTTCACATCCCGTTTGAGGCACCAACCAGTAAGATGATTACCTCGTATTTCAGAACAGGCGATGACTTGTCAGTTCCCGCCGAAGGCAAATATTATGTCAGAGACGGTAACTATCCCTTTGCTTTCTTCCTCAGTGGTGTAACGATTGAACCGTTCAAGAGCACCATCCTGTTGAGAGCTAATGAGTCGAAACCCATCAACGACCTCTATCCGAAATTCCTCAAGTGGTCTACCTCAAAAGGTAAGGAGAACAAGGATTGGTATAAGACATCACTCTAAAGGAATCTCTGGGTGCTGTACAGCCAGAGGAAGGTCCTTCTGTGAGAGATAGAACATGTAGAGTATGACGGGCTTGGAACCTCGGTTCTCGCCGTGGTGAATGGTGTTTACCATTTCTACAACGGCCTCGCCCTCATGCACTACTTTCTCTTTTCCGTCCTGTCCGATGATGGTCAGCTCGCCCTGTACCAGAACACCGTAGTTCATGACGGGGTGGTGGTGCCAACCAAGCTTCTGTCCTGCTGGGAACACGTATTTCACGGCTACCAGTTCAGGGCGTCCCTGCAGATAGTCGGGCAACTCTACACCGTCCCAGCTCTGGCTGGTGCGGATAAGTTCGCTGCTCTCCACCTTCTGAACGGGATTGTCGTTCTGAGCATTAACCTTATTACAAGCTATTACGGCAGCTACGGTGCCGCAGACGATCAAGGTGGCGGCAAGCACCCAAAGTTTCATTTTCTTCATTGTTACTTATTTGTTTAACGATATTTTGTTCAAGTATTCTGCAAAAGTAACAAATATTCCCTAAAACACCATGTCTTTGCGACGTTTTTGTGCATTTTTTGTTTATTTTGCCACTTTTTTTAGTACTTTTGTTGCCAAAAACCAAATCATGCTGACGGAGAAGACGATGGAGAAACTGCGGATACTCGCAGAATCGGCGAAGTACGATGTGTCGTGTTCGTCGAGCGGCACTGTGCGCAAAGGAAAAGACGGCATGGTGGGCAATACTGTCGGCGGTGTCGGCATCTGCCACTCGTTTGCCGACGACGGGCGCTGCATCTCGCTGCTGAAGGTGATGCTGACCAACTACTGCATGTACGACTGCGCCTACTGCATCAACCGTCGCACCAACGACATCCCACGCGCCACGCTCTCCGTCTCTGAACTCGAGGAAATTACGATGGAGTTCTATCGTCGCAACTACATCGAGGGACTCTTCCTGTCGAGTGGGGTAGTGCGCAATCCCGACTATACGATGGAACGGCTGACGGCCATCGTGCGCGACTTGCGGACAGTCCACCGCTTCAATGGCTATATTCATCTGAAGACCATCCCAGGAGCATCTCAGGAATTGTTGCAGGAGGCAGGTCGCTATGCCGATCGTATGAGTGTTAACATCGAAATTCCTAAGGAGGAGTCACTCAAAGCATTAGCGCCAGAGAAAGACCATAAGAGCGTGTTCCTGCCCATGAAGCAGATTCAACAAGGCGTGCTGGAGAACAAGGAAGACAGGAAGAAATACCGTCATGCGCCCCGCTTTGTACCTGCAGGACAATCCACCCAGATGATTGTAGGTGCCACAAAGGAAAGCGACCTCGATATTCTGAAGATGTCGAACGCCATGTATCAGCAGCCCACCATGCGTCGCGTGTATTATTCCGGCTACATCAGCGTTAACACCTACGACCCTCGGCTGCCCGTGCTGAAACAGCCGCCATTGGTGCGCGAAAACCGTTTGTACCAAGCCGATTGGCTCATGCGCTTCTATCAGTTTAGCGTCGACGAGATTGTCGATGACAAGCACGCCCACCTCGACCTCGACGTCGACCCCAAGCTCGGCTGGGCCCTGCGCCATCCCGAGTTCTTTCCTGTCGACATCAATAAAGCATCGTACGAAGAGATACTCCGTGTGCCGGGCATTGGTGTAAAAAGCGCCATCCTCATCGTCAATTCTCGCCGCTTCAACCGCATCACCTCCTACCATCTCAAAAAGATGGGCGTGGTGATGAAGAAAGCCAAATATTTCATTACCTGCGGCGAGCTCACCTCCGCCTTCTCTCAACCCATCATTGGCATCAATGAGCTCCGTCCCGAGCGCCTCCGTCCCCTGCTGCTCTCGAAAGCCCAGCAGAAGCGCGCCGCCGAAGAACAACAACTGACACTAGACTTTAAGGACGAATGACGGTCTATGTCTTTGATAATACCCTCGACGGGCTGTTGACAGCGGTGTTCGACAGCTTTTTCCGCAAGCAGCAGGACGTGACGTTGTTGGCGGATGGCGAGCAGTTGCCGCTGTTTGCCGACGAGCCTCACCATGTGGTCACGGATAACGAAAAGGCGTCGAGGGTGTGGAAGGGACTGGAGAAGCAGCTGTCGCGTGAGGCACTGCACATGATAACCATCAGTTGGCTGTCAGAAGAGCGGGCGCTGAACCAACCGCTGTTTAACATGATCTGCAAGGTGTTCCAGCAGAAGCGCGACATCTCGCATAACGCGTCGGACGACGATGTGCTGGCGGTACGGAATACCTGTCGACGGGTGCTGCACGAGACCTTGCGCATGAAGCAGTTTATCCGGTTTCAAAAGGCGAAGGACGGCACGTATCTCGCTGTGGTATCGCCCGACCATAACGTGCTGTCGCTGGTTATCGACCATTTTCAGGACCGCTTCAACGACCAGCCTTGGCTCATCTACGATGCCAAGCGGCATTATGGCTATAATTATGACGGAAAAAGCGTCATACGCATCACTTTTGAAAACGAGGCGGAAGTGCCTTTCGATTTATCGAATGGCAAAATGGATGCCGACATATTGAGTGAAAACGACCAACTGTTCCAGAACCTTTGGCGCACTTACTTCAAGGCCATCTGCATCAAAGAACGCATGAATCCCAAGAAGCAGTTGAGCGATATGCCTCGCCGCTACTGGAAATACATGACAGAAAAGAATTAAAGGCCTCGCAGTTGCGGGGCCTTTAACAAGTCATATCATAGATTGTTATACCAAGTGCTCAATGAGGTCGGCACGTTCGCCTGGCAGCATATCGATGACGGGAATCTCAATCATCGTGTAGCAGGCCGGCTGGAGGCGCATGGTGGCACGGGCTACGTTGACCAGAACCTGACCAGTCAGAGCAGGATTGTTGATCTGCATGTTGAACTCCAAGCGCTGGTTCTGTGTCTGTCCGCTGACACCCTTGCGTACCAGATTAACGCCATGACCCATATCGCGAACGTCGTCGACGCTCTCTACCTGGAATACATGTGTCTCGTCAGAAGCGAAGTAAGGATCGGCCTTGATGGCCTTTGTTACCTCATCAAGAGTGTAGCCGTCCTCCAGCTCGACATACACCATACGACGGTGGATGCCCTCGCCCAGAGGAATAGTCATGGACAGCGCATTCTTGACACCCTCCTTGGAACGGACGCAAACAGAGTGGCCCATCGACATGCCAGGACCGAAGTTAGTATAGCTTAAGCCCTTGGGGGCCAAGCTCTGCATGAGCGTGCGTACAATGCTGTCGCTACCTGGATCCCATCCTGCGGCAATGACGCTGACGGTGCCTGTCTGCTTGTTGATTTCCATCAGACGCTCACGGTAGCCGCGAATATTGGTATGAATGTCGAACGAGTCGACGGTATTGATGCCCAAAGGCAGAATCTGCTTGGCATATTCCTCACATGAACGGGTGGGGGTGGCAAGGATAGCTACGTCGACATCCTTCAGTTCGCGAATGTCCTTTACTACTTCATAGTTGGCTAATTCAGCGGGCTTGTTGTCTGCCCCGTTTCTGCGTACGACACCTGCAATCTCGAAGTCGGGAGCGGCTTCAAGGGCCTGAATGCTGTACTTTCCAATGTTGCCGTAGCCTACTACGGCTGCTCTAATTTTCTTCATAACTTATATTCTTGTTGGTCATTTCAATCTTTTCGGTTGCAAAATTACACTTTTTCCGCGAAATAAGTGACGTTTTGCCTGATTTTTTTATATTTTTCTTTCAAAAAGCAGAAAATATACCTAAAAGATGCAATGATGATTTGCATTGTCATACAATAAAACCCCGCATGCGTACGTTAATTAAATTGTATATATACAAAAAACGATAAGTTATGATAGAATACATCAAGGGCGAGCTGACAGAGCTTAGCCCCGCGTTAGCTACGGTCGAGGCAGCAGGCGTAGGTTACGGACTGAACATTTCGCTGACCACCTATAGTGCCATTCAGGGCAAGAAGGACGTGAAACTCTATGTGTATGAGGCCATTCGCGAGGATGCACATGTGCTTTACGGCTTTGTAAACAAGAAGGAGCGGGAAATGTTTGAACTGCTGATTACGGTGAGTGGCGTAGGCCCGAATACCGCCCGTATGATGCTGTCGAGCATGAGTGTCAGCGAGTTGTGCAATGCCATTTCACGCGGTGACGAACGGCTCATCAAGGGTATCAAGGGTATTGGCAAGATGACTGCTCAGCGCATCATTGTCGACCTGCGCGACAAAATTGTGGCACTGGGTATCGCTGAAGAGATTCCTGCTGGTGGTACGGTGTCGGCACCTGTCAACAATGCTGTACGCGACGAGGCGGTGGCTGCCCTCACCATGTTGGGATTCGCCCCAGCACCCACGCAAAAAGTGGTGGTGCAGATTTTGCAGGCACAACCCGACCTGCCTGTTGAACAGGTGGTGAAGCAGGCTCTGAAGCAGATTAAATAAGGAAGAGGTAAGAAGTAAGAGGTAAGAGGGAGAAGGTGAACAGTAAAAGATTCCTTTACGCAGTTGCTATCTTGTTGAGTATCACGGCATTGGCCATGCCTCCGCAGGATGATAAGACACAGAAGCAGAAGCCTGTGGCTAAGGCACAGCCTGTGTTGAAGGTAGAGGAAGATACCATACCCGACTCGCTGTTGCACCCCCGATGGAAGATCCAGGCTACCACACCTGTCATCGTGGAGGATCTGGACTCATCGGCCTTGGACCTGAAACTGCCCACTAATATTCGTATGCAGGCCGAATATGACGACTCGCTGGATGTATATCGCATAGGGTCGAAGATGGGTGATTCGTATCTGAACACCCCTGTGCTGATGACTCCTGAGGAGTATCGCAGCTGGAGTGAACGCAAGGAGCGCGAGCTCTTCTTCCGCAAGAAGGATGCAGAGAATGTGGCATCGAAAGGCAAGGAGAAATTCTCGTTTGCCGACATGCATTTCGACCTGGGACCTGCAGAGAAGATATTCGGTCCTGGTGGTGTACGCATCAAGACGCAAGGTACGGCCGAACTGAAGCTGGGTGCCACGCTGAAGAATATCGACAACCCATCGTTGCCGGAACGTAACCGTAAGACCAAGAGCATTGACTTCGACGAGAAGATCAACTTGAACGTCAATGGTAAGGTGGGCGACAAGGTGAACATGAACCTGAACTACAACACCGATGCCACCTTCGACTTCGACACCAAAAACCTGAAGCTGCGCTACGAGGGTAAGGAGGACGAAATCATCAAACTGGTAGAGGCAGGAAATGTGACGTTCCCATCTAATAACTCGTTGGTAAAAGGTGCCAGCAGCCTGTTTGGTGTGCGCACGGACATGCAGTTCGGAAAGTTGAAGCTACAGACGGTGCTCTCGCAGAAAAATTCTACTTCCAAGAGCGTCTCGTCGAAGGGTGGCACGCAGTTGACACCTTTTGAGATAGATGTTGCCGACTATGAAGAGAACCGCCACTTCTTCCTGGCTAAATATTTCCGTGAGCGCTACGATGCTGCCATGCGCCAGTTGCCATACCTGATGACTGGTGTGGAAATCAAACGTGTGGAAGTATGGGTGACCAATAAGTCGGGAACGACATCGAACACACGTAACCTTATCTCGCTGACAGATCTGGCTGAAAGCAGTTGGAAAGGTAGACAAGGAATGTCGGCATTGCCTGATAATAGTGCCAATACGGAATATAACGAGATGGTGACTACATACGCTGCTGCCCGTGATATCGATCAGGCGTCGACGGTGTTGGAAGGCAATATGAAGGGTGGTGTGGACTACGAGAAACTGGCTTCTGCCAGATTGCTGAATTCATCAGAATATACGCTGAACAGTGCGCTTGGATATATCTCGCTGAAGACTACGCTGCAAACCGATCAGGTGCTGGCAGTGGCCTATGAGTATACCTATGGAGGACGTACCTTCCGTGTGGGTGAATTTGCCAGTGACCACACGACTGCCAGTGAGGCGCTGTTTGTCAAGACGCTGAAGAACACGTCGAACAATCCACAGCAAGCCAACTGGCCGCTGATGATGAAGAACGTGTACTACTTGGCCACCAATGTCGAGAAGACGAAATTCAAGCTGGACATCAAGTTCCAGAGCGATACCGCCGGCGTCTATATCAGCTATCTGCCAGAGGTGAAGGATACCATGCTGTTAAAAGCGCTGGGATGCGACCGATTGGATAATAACAACAAGGCACATCCCAATGGTGTATTCGATTTTGTTGAAGGCTATACGGTAGCCAACGGACGTGTGTTCTTCCCCAGTGCCGAACCCTTCGGTGCGACGCTGAGAGGCTTCTTAAAACGGAATGGTGTGCCAGAAACAACGATATCGAAATATGTGTTCCAGGAACTGTATGACACCACACGTACTGCAGCCAAACAGATGACAGACAAGGACAAATACATGTTGGTGGGTCAGTTTAAGGGCAGCTCGGCCAATGTGATATCGCTGGGCGCCTATAATGTGCCTCAGGGTTCTGTTGTGGTGACTGCCGGTGGTGTACCACTGACCGAAGGTAGCGACTATAGTGTCGACTATTCAGCTGGAGAGGTCACCATCCTCAACCAGAGCATCATCGATGCAGGAACCAGCGTCAATGTGTCATTGGAATCGAATACGGAATATGGTATGCAGCGCAAGCGCATGATAGGATTCAATTGGGAATACGACTTCTCGAAGAATTTCCAGCTTGGCGGTACGCTGCAACATCTGAGTGAACAGGCTCTGACATCGAAGGTGACGATGGGATCTGAACCGCTGAAGAACACCTTGTGGGGCGTAAACATCAACTGGAAGACGGAGAGCCAGTGGCTGACGCGTATGCTCAATGCACTGCCCCTGCTGCACTGCAAACAACCTTCCTCTATCTCGTTTACAGGTGAATTTGCACAGCTCATTGCCGGAACAGCCAGTGGTACGCAGGATAATGCTTCATATATTGACGATTTCGAGAATGCGAAGAATGCCATTTCCGTTATCGAACCGAAGTCGTGGGTGCTGTCCAGTGTTCCGAATATCTTTGCCGAATATAACGACAAAGACTCTGTGACTAGCGGATTTAACCGTGCCCTGATGTCATGGTATAACATCGAACCGTTGTTCACGGAACGCTCTTCTTCGCTCACTCCAGGACATATCAAGAGCGATCTTGACCAGCTGTCAAACCACTACGTACGTGCTGTCTATGTGAGTGAGCTCTATCCGAATCGTGACCAGTCTAACTATAGCGGTGCCACCAACAAACTGCCTATTCTCAATATTGCTTACTACCCGCAGGAGCGTGGTCCATATAACCTGTCGACAGATGTTAACTACGATGGAACACTCAGAAACCCGATGCAGAAGTGGGGCGGTATGATGACAAAGTTGAATACCAACGACTTCGAGCAGGCTAATGTCGAATATATCGAGTTCTGGCTGCTTGATCCGTTTATCTATTCCTCAGAACAACAGAACGCAGCCGAATTCGGTGGAGACTTATACATCAACTTGGGTGAGGTGAGCGAGGATGTCCTGCGCGATGGCAAGAAATTCTATGAGAGTGGTATGCCTGTAGACGGAACTAACAACTTCCAGCGTACACCTTGGGGTAAGATTCCCGTTCAGGCTACGCAGACCTACGCCTTTGCCACCTCAAGTGGTGCACGCGCCAAGCAGGATGTAGGCCTGAATGGTCTGACCGACGAGGAAGAACGTCAACAGCCTGCCTATGCCAACTTCCTGCGTGGCGTCAATGTCAACGACAGTGTGCGCGCAGCATGGAATGCCGACCCTGCCAACGATAACTACCACTACTTCAGAGGTCGCGATCTGGACGAGCGGAAAGCTTCTATCCTGGAAAGATACAAGCGTATCAACATGCCACAAGGCAACTCGCCTGACAGTGACCAGCAGACGGAGGGTTATGACACCTCGTACAAGACCTATCCTGATGTAGAAGACATCAATCAGGACTATACGCTCAACGAGTATGAACGCTACTATCAGTATAAGGTGAGCATACGTCCTGAAGACATGCGACTGGGACATAATTTTATTACAGATGTACGCGAATATAATGCTCCGTTGCGTAATGGTAAGAAAGAACTGGTGAGATGGTATCAGTTCCGTATTCCGTTGTCACAGTATGAAGAGCGTGTGGGTAATATCAGCGACTTCACCAGTATCCGCTTCATGCGTATGTTCCTGACACAGTTTACCCAACCCATTGTACTACGCTTCGGCTCGTTGGATCTGGTACGTGGTGAATGGCGTGTATACCAGCAGCCACTGTCCACAGGTGCCAATAGTGGAACACTGGAGGTGAGTGCCGTCAATATTGAGGAGAATAACGACAGACGTCCTGTGAACTATGTGTTGCCTCCAGGTATCGACCGCGTGACCGACCCCTCGCAGCCTCAGTTGACGGAAGCCAACGAGCAGGCTTTGTGTATGGTGGTGAAGAACCTGTCGAAAGGCGAGTCGAAAGCCGTCTATCGCAATACTACCCTCGACCTGCGCCGTTATCGCCACATGCAGATGTTTGTACACGCCAATCATCTGGTGGATGACGTCACAGCACTGCAGGACGATCAGTTGGCAGTATTCGTGCGCATCGGCTCTGATTATAAGAATAACTACTATGAATACCAGATTCCGTTGAAGTTGACGCCTGATCGCAACGACTACAACAGGTTTAACGTGGAAGACTGTAGAGCGGTATGGCCGGAAGCCAACCTCTTGGACATTAACCTGTCGCTGTTTACCGCCCTGAAGAAAGCCCGCAATAAAGCCAGAGCTCTGGGCACAGCTAGCTATACTATGGAGTTTAGTGATTACGATCCAGACCATCAGAATAACCGTATCTCTATTATGGGTAATCCGTCGTTGGGTGAAGTCAGAACGATGATGATTGGTGTGCGTAACATATCGGGAAGTCTTAAGTCGGGTGAAATATGGGTGAACGAGTTGCGCCTGCAGGATGTCAGCAACAAGGGAGGCTGGGCTGCTTCGGGTGCGCTGAATGTGCAGCTCTCGGATGTGGGACGACTGGATGTGACGGGAAGAATTGTAACGGAGGGATTCGGAGGACTGGAGGAAGGCGTCAGCCAGCGTACGACAGATAATTATAAGACCTACTCTGTTACCGCCAATGTGGAGTTGGGTAAGTTCTTCCCCGACAAGGCGAAGGTGACGGCTCCACTCTATTATTCAATCACTAAGGAGGAGACACGACCTAAGTATAATCCGCTGGATACGGATATGGAATTGGACGATGCACTGGATGCTGCTGTTGACAGCCATGAGCGCGACTCTATAGAATCGATTGCTGTCACTAAGTCGACGACTACAAACTTCTCGTTATCAAACGTGCGTGTGGGCATCAAGACCAAGCGTCACCCAATGCCTTACGACCCTGCAAACTTCTCGTTCTCCTATAGTCATAGACATTCCCACAGATCGGGCGAAACGACACTCTATGAGAACGAAGACTATTGGCGAGGTGCATTAAACTACTCATATACCCCTGTCTACAAGACTTGGGAACCCTTTAAGAATTCCAAATCAAAGTCGAAGTGGATGCAGTTCCCCAAAGCCTTCGGTATCAACTATCTGCCACAGAATATCACCTTCAATACGGAGATGACGCGTAGCTATACGGAATTGCAGGAGCGTGACATGGAGGACCTGAGTGGCTCAAAGATTCCTGTCCAATGGAGTTCGTCGTTCCTTTGGAATCGTGACTTCTCCTTGCGTTGGGACTTTACCAAGAACCTGCATATGAACTTCCAGTCAGGAACCAGGGCAGAGATAGAAGAGCCTTACAGCGAACTGCCTATCAACAAGGATCTTTATCCAGACCGTTACTCAGCCTGGAAAGACTCAGTATGGCATAGCATCCGCCACTTCGGTACACCTCTGGACTACCGCCAGTCGTTTACTGCCTCTTATCAGGTACCACTCAACAAGTTGCCCATATTCGACTGGTTGACAGCTGATGCTAACTATAATGCTTCCTATAATTGGGTAAGGGGAACGCAGTTGGAAGACGGTACGAATATGGGTAACACCATTACGAATAACCGTCAGCTTAATATCAACAGCAATTTCAATATGGAGACGCTGTACAACCACTTCCCCTTCCTGAAAAAAGCAAACGAACGATTTAAGAAGGCGATACAAAAGCCTGCTGCAAATAAAAATAAGAAGGATACAGCCAAGAAAAAAGAAGATAAGAAAGACGACAAAAAGAAAGACGATAAGAAGAAGGAAACCGCCAACCCTGCCAATAAGACCTTGCCGAGGAATAAGAACGCTTTTGAGAAAGAGCTCACCCTGCGGCCTGACACCTCCTTCACAATTGCACATAATAAGAAGACGAAGCGTCTCATAGTGACCGCTAAGACGAAGGAAGGAAAGACCTATCCTATTAAATATAAGGTGGTGGATGATAACAAGATTCTGGTGAAGAACCGTGATTCTGTCAGTATCAAGTTGACAGTCACGCCTAAGCCTGCCGTAGATAATGATTGGTGGTATAAGCCCGCTCAGTCGGCTGCCCGTCTGTTGATGATGGTAAGAACCATTGGCATCTCCTATCGTAACCAGCGCTCAATGTCGATACCAGGTTTTATGCCAAATGTGGGTGATGCCTTCGGACAGCGTACGGGAAGTGTGTTGGCACCAGGTCTGGACTTTGCCTTTGGACTGACTGGCGACTCCTATCTGCAGAAAGCCTACGATAACGGATGGCTGATGACGGTAGACAGTATTGCATCGCCTGCAGCCACCAATGAAACGAACGACCTACAGCTGAGAGCAACGCTGGAACCTGCACGAGACCTGAAGATAGATCTTAATGCCTCGCGTACGGAAAGTAAGGCGCGAAGCATACAATATGTGTATGCCGGTATGCCTAGTACGCAAAGTGGCACTTTCAATATGACGACTATCTCTATCGGTTCTGCCTTCGAGGCTATTGGTGATGCCAACTCAGGCTATCCATCAAAGGTCTTTAATAAGTTCTGTGACGCTATACCTGAATTTCAACAGCGAGTAGCAGCACATTATGGTATGGACGTCGATCCCTACAGTGCTGCTGTCATGATTCCGGCATTCCTCGATACTTATACCTCCAGTGGTCGTGGATCGCTCGATATTATGCCAACTCTGACCAAACTGCTGCCTAACTGGACTATTCGTTATTCAGGTCTGTCGAAGTTGAAGTGGTTTAACGAGCGCTTCCGTTCTGTTAACATTAACCACTCTTACAAGTCGGTGTTCTCTGTAGGCAGTTATAGCAGCAGTTCAGAGACGGCCTCTATCTTAGGCTGGCATGTGCCTGCAGTCACCATCAACGAGTCGTTCTCACCATTGATAGGTGTGGATGTCACGTTCCAGTCAGGACTCACCATGAAGGCAGAGTATCGTCGTACCCGTACGCTCTCGCTCTCAATGACCAGTGTACAAATTAATGAAAGCCGTTCGAACGACCTTGTGTTGGGTTGTAGTTATAAGATAAGCGACTTCCGACTTTTTGGAAGTGGCACTTCACGTAAAATCAAGAAGGCACAGAGCGGCAAAAACAAAACTAGTCAAACTAATCAGAATAAACAGACCAGTTCGACTAGTTCTAAGAAGACAGGTATCAACCACGATTTGAACCTGCGCATCGATGTATCCTTGAGAGATCAGGCGGCTATCACACGTGACATCGCTACACGTACGTCGGCAGCATCCAGTGGCAACTCTGCCCTTAAGATATCACTGATGGCTGATTATACGCTCTCGCGTCTGCTCACCATCTCAGCATATTATGACCGGCAGACCAATACGCCCTTACTCTCCAGCAGTTCTTATCCTACTACAACCAGAGACTTCGGACTCTCGATGAAGTTCTCGCTGACGCGTTGATATTATCGGATGCGCTTCAGGGTTGCCTTCATCTCTTGGTCGTCGATGGTCAGTTCATTGCCGTCCTCACTAAGCAACATCTGGGTGCCGTCCTCAATGACAACAGTATTGCCGTCGACCTTGTATTTCGACCAGTAGTTATGCGACTGTGCAGCCAGTTTGAGCTGTGCCAGCCAAAGGTTGCGGTTACCCCAGCTGACATCTAACTCCTTGGCACGTTCATTGTCAGCAATGATTTTCGTCTTCACTTTGAGTTTCTCGCTGTTACGAAACTCTACAGAAATACTCATGGTGAATATCTCGTTCAGCACATGCTCACGTTCCTTGCGTGCCTCGGGTGACTCGTCCATGCGTGGACTCATCAGATGGCTAACACTCATATCGCCATTATAGTACACACGCCCCTTCATATTCTGAGCCTGTATAGTTACAGTCATCAGCAGGGCAACAGCAAATAATAATAGTTTCTTCATACGTACCTTATTATATAGTTAATAATACTTGTTCGGCTTAATATGCCTCACGATATTTATTCTCGTCTTTATCATCCAGCATGGAGAGATAGCTTTGATAGCGGCTTTGGGCTATATAATGATTCTCAACGGCTTGTAGGACTGCACAACCAGGCTCATGGGTGTGGGTGCAATCACTGAACCTGCACTGCTTGGAAAATTCGAAAATTTCCTTGAAATAGCTGGTCAGCTCTTCTCGTTCCATATCGAAAGTACCGAAGCCCTTAATGCCTGGCGTATCGATAAGCCACCCGCTTTCAAAGGGAATCATCTCAGAGAAAGTAGTGGTATGCATGCCTAGCTGGTGAGCATCGCTGATATCGGCAGTACGCAGGTTTATCCCAGGAATCAGCTGGTTGATGAGCGTTGATTTCCCCACACCGGAATTACCGCTTAGCAGCGTGATCTTACCATCTAATTGGGGCTTGAGCATCTCAATGCCCTGACCTGTCTGGGCAGAGATGGCACGACATTCATAACCAATCGTCTCATAGAGATTGATCATCATCTGCTGATAATGTTGCTCTTCTTCTGAAAGGAGATCACTTTTGTTGAACACTAGGATAACAGGTATCCGATAGGCCTCTGCTGATGCTAGGAAACGGTCGATAAAGGTAGTTGATGTCTCTGGTTTGCTGATAGTCACAACAAGAAGAGCCTGATCAACATTCGCAGCAAGGATATGGCTCTGTTTAGAGAGATTGATGGACTTTCGGATAATATAGTTGCGACGGTCTTCAATCTCCGTGATAAAAGCGGTTCCCTCGGCATTCGTCTTAATCTCAACCCTGTCGCCAACAGCCACAGGATTCGTGCTCCGTATGCCCCGCAAGCGGAAATTACCCTTTATCTTACAATCGACAGTTGGTCCCTCGTCTGTCAAGACGGTGTACCAACTGCCAGTATTTTTAATAACAAGACCTCTTGCCACTCAGCTGTCATTTCTAGTCATACAGTCATGATTTCTTTATTCTTGGCCTCGATGAGCTCGTCAAGTTTCTTAATATACTTGTCGTGCAACTTCTGAAGATCCTGCTCAGCATCTTTCTCGTTATCCTCAGAGAGACCATCTTTGATTGCTTTCTTCAGTTTATCCTTGATGTCGGCACGTACGTTGCGAACCTCCACCTTAGCTTTCTCGGCAATCTTGTTGCATTGCTTGACGAGGTCACGACGACGCTCCTCAGTTGGCTGGGGGATACCCAAGCGGATAATCTCGCCATTGTTCTCAGGTGTGATGCCTACATCAGAATCCATAATAGCCTTTTCGATGTCACGGATCTGCTTTCTGTCCCAAGGCTTGATAGCGATGGTACGAGCATCAGGTGTAGAGATGTTTGCTACTTGGTTGAGAGGAACCTTCTGACCGTATGATTCTACTCTCACGCCACTTAGGATAGCCACGTTGGCACGTCCTGCACGAATACGATTCAGCTCTTCCTCAAGGAACATGGCTGCCATCTCCATGCGCTCTTCAGCGGCTGATAATGTTTGTTTTACGTCTATCATAATTTTATTATTTAATTAGTTATTCTTCCGACAAAGTTACGGATTATTCTTTGATTGTGCAAGAAAAAGCACGGAAAATTTTGCAGAATGGCGAAAAAGTCATATCTTTGTGGCGTGTTATATACAAACAATAACAAAAAAACTAAAATAAATGAACGTCTTTGACTTCGATCATTTGCAAGTATATGTGATGGCAGTATTGCTCATTTCTGTGTTTGTGCTCATCTTCTATAATAGGCTCTTCGTGTATCGCGAACATCAGATGGAGTCACAAGATAGCAGTCAGAATGCCCGTCTACGTCTGGTGTTGCTTTCAGGAAAGCTGCATATATGGTCTTATGTCGTGTCAGCCCGTCATTATATTCGTCTCTCGGAGACAGGCGACTATACAGACGAATATAACCCTTTGGAATTCTCACAGTTCTTTGATCGTGATGACTATGAACTATTCCGTACTGCTATTTTCGATATTTGTGAGGGAAGGCGGGAAACAGCTTCATTTATTGCTCACAGCAGTACAAAGGTCAACGGCATGGCATCCATTTATGATATCAGCATCTCTGTGGCAGAGCGCAACGCAAAGGGAGAGGTTGAACGGTTAATAGGTATAGAGCACGATATCACAGAGGATGTCAAGAAGGAACAACACGTCAACCAATTGCTTTTGCGCTTCCATACTGTCTTCAACTCGTCACTGTCAGACATGCTTTACTATGATAAAGATGGTGTGCTGCGTGACATCAATGACACAGCCTGTCAGACATTCAAGCTTGGTCCTCGTCAGGAAGTGTTGGAGAAAAAGTTCGAGTTGAAGGATAATCCGATGTTTCCGCAGATTGATATCAGACAGGCTAACAGCTTTAGAACGACTTCTATTCTGGACTTTGGTCAGCTGAACGCCCAGGATTATCATCTTGAAGGAAGCGGGTTGAATGGTAAGCTGTATTATGAGTTAAGTGCTAATCCTGTCTACGATGCAGCAGGAGAGTTGGAGGGTGTCTATATTTCTGGGCGAGACGTGACAGATATGGTGGAATCGTTCCATCACCAGCAAGAGGGTATGGCGCAGCTGAAAAAGGCCACCAAGAGCATACAGGACTATGTTCGAAGTATTAACTATGCTCTACGGGTCAGTGGTGTACGGTTGGTCAATTACTATGCTAAATCATATACGCTCGAGGTGAGCGACAATGTTAGTGAGACACAATTGCGAATGTCGCAGCTCCGTTGTATCCGTCTGGCAACTCCTCGTTTCCGTCGTAACGTGTCCAGTGCACTGAACCGTATGGATCATCTGATAAACAAACCTATTCAGGAAGCTATAGAAACAGAGATCCGCGACCAAAAGGGAAGACAGATATGGCTGCTGTTTAATATGATTCCGATGCTTGACAGCGAAGGTCGTGTGGAGCGCTATTTTGGTATGTGTCGTAACCAGACAGAGATGGTAGAGACTGAACGCCGGCTAGCTGTTGAAACACGTAAGGCCCAAGAGACAGAATTGCTGAAGCAGTCGTTCCTCACCAATATGAGTTACGAGATTCGTACACCTCTGAATACAGTGGTAGGTTTTGCTGAACTTTTCGAAGGTGAGCATGATGAGGCTGACGAACCTGTTTTTGTAGAAGAGATCAAGAGAAACAGCAATCAACTGTTACAACTCATCAACGATATTCTTTTCCTGTCGCGTCTGGATGCCAAGATGATAGAATTCAAGAAACAGGATGTTGATTTTGCTATCCTCTTTGATGCACATTGCCAGATGGGATGGAGTCTGCATGAGTCCAATGTCTCTGTTTCAGTAGAGAATCCTTATGAACGCCTCATTGTGAACATAGATGCGGAGAATCTGGGAAAGGTCATTGAGAATATTTGTAAGTTGGCTTCTCTGTATACCAAGGAAGGTAGCATTCGTGCCAAATATGAATATTGGCGAGGTGAACTACAGATTAATGTAGAGGATACAGGAGTAGGCATAGATCCCGAAACACTGCCCAAGGTGTTCGAACGGTTTGTGCGTAATTGCAATGAAGAGCTCTGTGGCACAGGTCTTGATCTGCCCATCGTACAGTCGTTGGTACAACAGATGGGAGGTACTATTGAACTCCAGTCAGAATTAGGTAAAGGTTCTTCTGTGTGGGTCACCATTCCATGTGAAGCTAAAACTATTGAAAAGAAGGTGATGAATGCATCTTCTTCCTCGTCGTCATTATTTACCGAACAATTATTCTTATGATTATAGTTAGTGCATCTATCCTGCTGGAAGCCCACTTCCCACAACTGCTACCCTCATTTCTGATGCTGGCAGTATTAGTTGCTTTCGTAGCTATTGTGATATTCAACCGTATCATTATCCGACGTATGAAAGCCCATAGGCAGAATATCTCCTTTACCAATTCATTGATGAATCAGGCGCTGAAAATCAGTCAGAATAATGTGGTTCGCTATGAATTGCGCTCACAATATATTTATACTATCGCAGGCACGCTGTTCCCACCAGAAGGAATCACGCTAGAGAAATGGAAAGAGCACCTGCATCCGGAGGACGCCGAAGTGACCATACAGCACTTCCGCGACATCATTGCCCGCAAGACAGAACAAAAGGAATTCTACTATCGCTGGAATTTCAATTTCGATGGGGGAGCTCCTAAATGGGGCTATATGCACAACATCAGTGTAGGAGAATATCCTGAGGGACAAAATCGTCCTGACAACATCATCAGTACACTGGTTGACGAAACCAATCTCCTTAACCAGCAACAGGAAGAAAAGCAATTGGCCGATCGCTATCGACTGATTTTTGAAGAGTCTATCGTCGGCTTGTCATTCTATGATTCTGAAGGTAATCTGTTGGTTGCTAATCGCGAGATGCGTAAAATATGCCATTTCGATAGCGAGGATGGTGATACATTCTTTGGCTCTGTGAATATGTTTGAGATGCCTCCTTTCAACGAATGTGTCAATACGAAGGATCCTAAAGAGTTTTGGATTTGTTACCAGAGTGTCATCCCAGAACGTGACCTCCAGGACTATCTGGAAATTCACTATCATCCTATTTTTGATAACATGGGCCAGCTCATCTATAACGCAGTTTCTGTTCGTAATGTTACAGAAGAACGCGAACTCTATCATCAGGCTAAGCTCAACGATATGCAGATTCGTAAGGCCAACGAGGAAATCCAGCATTATGAGGACGAGTTGCGCTATCTGATGGACTATTGTGAGATGAAACCGTTCCGTGTATCCTTCGAGCGTGACTGTGTGGAATTCTTCAGTGGACTGAGTACCATGGAATATAGCTGCACCATCGGAGACATTATCTCACAATTCTTTATCCGCGATGATGCCAATATCCAGCAACTCGAGAATCCTCGTGAGTTCCTTTCTAAACCTGTTACGTTGACGGGAGAGGTTAACTCTATATTCTCCAATACCTCAAAACAGTTGTGGGTACAAGTCAACTGTATTCCAGAATATGATGATAAAGGCCAGCAAAAGGGTTGCTTTGGCGTCTATCGTAACATCACTAAACTGATGCATAAACAGGAAATGCTGCGAAAAGAGACGGAGCGTGCAAACGACTCAGGTCATCAGAAGTCGGTATTCCTGGCTAATATGACTCATGAGATTAGGACACCGCTTAACGCAATTGTGGGTTTCTCAGACCTGTTGCAGGCTATTGATGCTCCAGACGAGAAGAAGGAGATGATACGTATCATTCATAATAACTGTGACATGTTGCTACGATTAATCGACGATATCCTGGCCCTCTCGAATATGGATGCTAACGCCATGCAACTAATGCCTGAGAAGGTTGATTTCTCATATGCGTTTGACGATATCTGCCAGTCGCTGCGTCAACGCATACAGGAACCTGGTGTGGAATTCCAGAAAGACAATCCATTACCGTCACTCCTGGTTGAAATCGACCATCGTCGTATTCAGCAGGTTATTACCAATTTCGTGACTAATGCCGTTAAGTATACTAATCAGGGACATATCCGTGTTGGCTATCGCCAGGAAGAGCGTCGTGTAGGGAAAGAGTGTAGATCTCGGTGGTCGCCGTATCATTA
>CAMUYR010000044.1 GCA_947164965.1 uncultured Prevotella sp.
TTCGACAGAAACGAGAAGAAACAGGTAGTGGCACTGCTGGGTGCCGGTAGTATGGGAACGGCCATTGTGCGGCGCATTGCGGCAGGCAAGAAGATCCTGCTGGGCGACATAAGTGCCCAGGCGCTGGAGCGCGTGAGCGACGATTTCCGTCGTAGCGGTTATGACGTGGAAACACAAGTTGTGAATGCGTTGGAGAAAGAGAGTGTAGAAGCCTTTGCCAAGCGTGCGGCGGTGTCATCCCCAGCATCCGCACGGGTATGTTCAAGTTGCAAGGGTAAACGCAAGCCCTCGGAAATCGTAATAAATCAAAAAAAAACGTCTCCCATATTCCTAAAATGTGGGAGATTTTTTGTATATTTGCCGCCATAACCGCAATATTGCAAATTACTAAAAACAATCGGATTATGAAAGAAAAGGTATTACAGGCTATGCGTGAGTTCGGTGCACCCGTCAACGCTGGCAAGATTGCTGAAATTACAGGTATCGACCGTAAGGAAGTGGACAAGGCTTTTGCTGAGTTGAAGAAGGAGGGTGCGATTGTATCGCCCGTCCGTTGCAAGTGGCAGCCCGCATAGAAACTTTTATCCCAGCAATGTAAACCTCATTTTTAGGTATTGCATTGTTGGGATTATTATTGTAACTTTGCACCCAAATGGAAACGATTTTGATAGGATTGATCATCCCGTTACTGGGTACCATGCTTGGAGCGGCATTCGTCTTTCTGATGAAGGACGAAATGTCGCCCCGTTTGCAAAAAACATTATTGGGTTTCGCTTCGGGCGTGATGGTTGCTGCATCGGTATGGTCGCTGCTGATTCCATCCATGGAGATGGCTGCAGATAGCGGACGGTGGTCGGTTTTGCCTGCTGCCGTCGGTTTCCTGTTAGGTATATGCTTCCTTTTGCTGATGGACGAACTGACTCCCCACCTGCATATCGGCACTGACAAGCCAGAAGGTCCCCGTTCGCACCTTTCTCGCACGGCGATGCTGGCTTTGGCAGTCACCATCCACAACCTGCCTGAGGGTATGGCTGTAGGTGTGGTGTTTGCAGGAGCTGATAGTGGTCTCTCTGGCCTGTCACTTACCAGTGCGCTGGCTGTTTCTATCGGTATCGCCATCCAGAACGTGCCGGAAGGAGCTATCATTTCGATGCCTATGCGGGCGGCTGGCAATAGTAAGTGGCGCTCGTTCTTTATCGGCAGCCTGAGTGGAGCCGTCGAACCCATCGGCGGTCTTGCCATCATTCTGCTGGCCTCGCTGATGACTCCTGCCCTGCCTTATCTGCTGGCCTTCGCCGCCGGAGCCATGTTCTACGTAGTTATTGAGGAACTCATTCCTGAAGCCAGCGAGGGTGAGCACTCCAACCTCAGCACCATCGGTTTTGCCATAGGCTTTGTCCTCATGATGGTGCTCGATGTGGTATTAGGGTAAAAAGACATCAATATGAATAGGATTGCAATGCTCCTTGGTGGGCTGATGATAGCTTTATCAATATTCGCTTCGGGTTTCCCACTGGTGACGGAGAAACCTGAGGCGGGTTATTTCCCATTGGTTACTGCCAATGGTGTGGCAACCATCTGTACGGATGCCGACGACTATCCTGTTGTGGACATAACAGCAGGGATGTTGGCAGACGATGTGGAACGGGTGACGGGAAAGCGGCCCACGGTCTGTTATGAACTGCTAAAAGGAACTGCTGTCGTGGCGGGGACATTGGGTAAGAGTAGGTTGATAGACCAGCTGGTAAACAGTCTGAAAATCGATGTCAGAGGCATCCGCGGCAAGTGGGAGTCGTTTATTATCGCCACGTCCAAGCATCCCAAGTATCACACACCTTTATTAATAATAGTAGGTAGCGACCGTCGAGGCACCGCTTTTGGGCTGACCTCGCTCAGTGAGGCCATCGGTGTGTCGCCTTGGTATTGGTGGACTGACGTTACTCCTGTTCATAAACCTACCCTCTACGTAGAGCCATTGACATTCGTACAGAAAGAACCTGCCGTACAATATCGCGGCATTTTTATCAACGACGAGCGCTTCGGAGGTTGGGCACGCTGGGCAGAGCAGACCTTTGACAAAGATACTGGCAAGGTTGGTCCCCAAACCTACAAGAAGGTTTTCGAATTGTTGCTCCGACTGAAAGCCAACTACCTCTGGCCTGCCATGCATCCTGGTACACAGGCTTTCAATGACAATCCTGAGAATGCCCGTCTGGCAGATGAGTATGCCATTGTGATGGGTTCGTCGCATTGTGAACAGATGCTGCGCAACAATGAAGGAGAGTGGAAAGCTGTGAATGAGCGAGCGCAGCGTCAAGCTCGCTTGAACGATGCCGAGCGTGAACAGCTTCGCCTGAAAGGCAAAGCGGTAAATGCATACGGCGACTTCAACTATATCACCAACAGGAAGACGATGCAAGACTATTGGGAAACTCGTGTTAAGGCCAACGGCAAATACGAGAATACCTATACCCTTGGTCTTCGCGGAATCCACGACTATCCGATGGAGGGAGCCAACAGCACGCAGGAGCGTGTGGCCCTGATGCAGCAGGCCATCAATGATCAGCGCGATATGCTGCGCCGTAACATCAACAAACCCATAGAGGAGATTCCACAAGTGCTCTGTACTTACGAAGAGGTGCTCGATGCCTATCACAACGGTCTGCAAGTGTCAGATGACGTGACACTACTCTGGAGCGACGACAAGCACGGCTATTGCCGCAACCTCTGCAATCCTGAAGAGATGAAACGTAAGGGAGGGGCAGGTATCTACTACCACCTGTCGTATCACGGCGACCCTGCCAGTTGGATATGGCTCAGTCCGCTGTCACCAGCTTTCCTTTCCACAGAACTGACAAAAGCCTACACCTACGGAGCAAGGAGAATCTGGGTGTTCAACGTTGGTGACATCAAACCTGCCGAGAAAGAGATTTCCTTTGTGATGGACTTGGCTTGGGATATTGACCGCTGGAAACCTACAGAGGCCCACAACTATATCAAATACTGGGCGGAAAAGACATTCGGGCCAACGGTGGCACAGGACATAGCCGACCTGATGGCAGGCTACTATAGGCTACAGGCTGGTGGTAAGGATGCCCACGTCTGGTTTGTCAATTATACAGAGTCTCAGATAGCGCAACGAATCGAAACCTTCCACCATTTGTCTGAACAGGCAGAGAATGTGGCTAAGCGGATTCCGTCAGCCATGAAAGACGCCTATTTTGAACTGGTGGAATACCCCATCCGTGGTGCAGCTATGATCAATGAATACCTGCTGTTGGCGCGTCGCAGTATGGTTCGCGCTACTGCCGGTGACAGTCTCGGAGCCATGACAGATGCTAGCAGAGTCATGCAGATGTTCGAAGCATTGAACGACTGGACGCGTCGTTACAATGAAGATATCCAGCAGGGTAAGTGGCGCGAGTTCTTCAACTGGCAGCCTTATCATTGGTTCCGCTCTGAAAAGATAGATCCTCCATTTGCTACCAAGGAGATACTGGACGCTACCAAGTTGATGCCCAAATCGAGATTCCTATCTGTCGCTGATGCCACGAGTTGTGCAGGAGCAATTATTGAGAGCGAAATGGATGCAGAGGTGCCTCTTTGGATGGAAGCCCTCACGCCTATCCGCAACTTCTCAAAGGCTCCAGAGGATAACGTATTCTGTCACGTATCAACAGGCCAAGACAGTTTCGATGCCTCCGCTACACCTATCAATAACGTATGGCATGCTCCTTACGTTGGTCCCATGTGGAGTCGCGTGGGTACGATCCATTTGAAACAGGGGCGTAATGTGCTCCATTTGTCTGAAATCAAATCAGATGCACGCATCGACCGCATCTTCATCGGTCTGTATCCGCCATTTGCTTCAGAACCCCGCCTGAGAATACCAGCCTATGACTATCGCCAGAAACACGATAGTCAGGAGGGCAGCATCACTCTGATCCCGCAACTAGGTTATACTGACGGCATCCTAATGCAACCATTCAACACGCCATCATACAATCTTCACGATGCCCCCTTCGTAGAATACAACATTGACCTACAGGAAAGCGACAGCATCATCGAGATTCGCACGCTGCCCACTTTGCATATTTACGATGGGCGCGATGCCCGCTATGCTGTGCAGTTGGGAGATGCCGAGCCACAAGTTTTCTCCATTCATGCCAACGACTTTACTGCTGAATGGCGCTTGAACGTCCTGCGAGGCTATGCCTCCCGGCAGATTCCCGTCTCTCAGACTGGTCGGCAACGCCTGCGTGTGTATCTGCTCGACCCAGGCATTGTACTTCAAGAGATTTTAATAATACAATAACTTAAATTAAAAGAAACTTTCGCAACTTTTACGATGATAAGCACGTCTAGTGCTACCAATAAGATATTCCGTATCATAGTTTTTGAGTTTTCATGTTTTTTACAACTTTACATGGATTACCAACAGCTACCGTATTGGAGGGAATGTCGCGAGTGACAACCGAACCTGCACCGATAGTGACGTTATCACCAATGGTGACTCCAGGAAGGATGGTAACGCTACCACCAATCCACACGTTATGACCGATAGTGACGGGCTTAGCCCATTCCTGACGGGTATTCCGTTCTACAGGGTCTGTGCTGTGACAGGCGGTATAAATACTGACGTTGGGGCCGATAAAACAATCATCGCCAATGGTAACAGGTGCTTCATCGAGTACGGTGAAGTTGAAGTTGGCAAAGAATCGCTTGCCTATACTGATTTGCTTGCCGTAGTCGCAGCGAAACGGCTGGTTAATAATAAAAAGATCATCTCCCACCCTTCCGAACAGGCTTTTCAGAATCTCCTTCATCCGCTGCGTCTCGGATGGATGCAGCGAATTAAACTCATACAAGACTCCTCTTGTTGTCTGTAGTTCTTCTATCAGTTCAGGCGTAGTGGCATCATATACAAGCCCTGCCAGCATCTTCTCTTTCTCTGTCATATCGTCAACTATCCAAAATTCATGGTGCAAATATAACTATTTTTCCAACGAATCATCGCTATCTATACAACTTTTTTTAGAAGAAGATGTTGATTTTTCTTAAAAATCATGCGTTGATTTGGGAATTATTTGTATCTTTGTGGCGAATAAAACTAACCTAACGATGAAAAAAGCTATATTAATCATCATGGTATTGTTGCTCTTCTGTGCTTGTGCAGAGAAGAGAACTCACTACGTTATTGGTGTGTCGCAATGTTCTGACGATATCTGGCGCGAGAAGCAGAACGCCGAACTGCGCATGGGTGCTTATCTGCAAGAGGAGCATGTAGATCTGATCTTTGCAGCTGCTTACGACAGCGACGAGCGGCAGGTGCAGCAGATTGACAGTCTGGTCGATGCCGGCATCGACCTGCTGATTGTGGCACCTAACCAGGTATCGACCATATCGCCAGCCATCGACCGTGCCTACGACAAGGGCATTCCCGTTATCGTGTTCGAGCGTAAGACGAGTTCCGAAAAGTATACCGCCTTTATCAGCGCCGACAATTATGAGATGGGACACGTCATGGGCGAATACATTGCCTCGCAGTTGCATGGCAAGGGACGCGTCGTGGAAATCACGGGATTGAAAGGGTCGTCGCCAGCCATTGAGCGACATAACGGTTTCACCGATGCGTTGAAGAATCATCCAGGCATCGACATCATAGCCACCCTGCAAGGCGACTGGACGGAGGAGAGTGGATATAAAGCCATGGAACAATGGCTAAGCAAAGAGCAAATAGCCAATAGCCAAAAGCCCATCGACTACGTCTTCGGACAAAACGACCGTATGGCAGTGGGCGCCCGACGTGCTATGCAGGAAGTAACCACTCCCCTCGCCCTTTGGAGAGGGGCTGGGGGTGAGGCTCCCCGTTTCTGTGGCATCGACGGCCTGCCTGGTAAGGACGGTGGCATCCAGCTGGTACGCGACTCCATACTCGAAGCTTCCTACATCTACCCTACTCATGGCGACCAGCTGATTCAGCTAGCTACCAACATACTTAACGGAGAGCCCTACGAAAAGGAGACCATGATGATGTCGGCCCTAGTCACTCGCGATAATGCCCGCGTGCTGCTGATGCAGAACGAGGAGATGATGCGTCAGTCGAACTATCTGGACCGGTTGCACGACAGAGCCGACAACTATCTCGAGCAGTTAGGAACCCAGCAGGTCATCAACGGGATGTCCATCGGAGTCATCATCCTGTTGCTGCTTACTATCCTGTTCTTCTATCTCTACCACCTCAAGAAGATTGCCATCCGGCATGAGCGCATGGTCAACACCCTGTGGAACCTGAAACCTGAGGATGTAACCCCGCTGGCAGCAGCTAAAGAGGCAGAAGAGGCCAAGGTGGAAGAGGAACAGACGGAAGACTCAGAAGAGAAGACCGACCCTGCTACCACCTCTATCTTTATCACCCGCTTTAAAGAAGCCGTGGAAGCCCGACTGGCCGATAGTGACATCAGCGTTGAAGACCTGGCTGCCGATATGAACCTGAGCCGTGTACAACTCTACCGCAAGGTAAAAGCCGTGACAGGCTCCTCGCCTGTCGAGCTGTTGCGAACGGCTCGTCTGAATCGAGGCTATCAGCTGTTGCTCACGACCGATCTCTCCATCAGCGAGGTAGCCTATCAGGTTGGATTCACAGCCCCATCCTACTTTACAAAATGTTTCAAAGAGGAATACGGCATGTTACCGGGTGATATCCGACAAGGCTAAGAAAAATCGTTCAATGTCTGACAGAAATGTTACATTGAACGATTTTTTTATACTCACGAAACAACTTTTATATCCTTTACGCACTACATATAGTACTTTTGCATCAGAATTCGTAACAAGAGTACTAACCCAAATTTAAAACGTAAAGCAAATGAAACAAACGAAAAGATTCATTCTGAGTTTTCTGATGTTGGCGCTTACTACATTAATGTACGCGCAACAGGAAATCAGTGGAACGGTGACAGACGCCATGGGCCCGGTCATCGGTGCTACAGTGATGGAGAAGGGTACGACGAACGGTACAGTAACCGATTTCGACGGTAACTTCAAACTGAAGGTTGAAGCTGGCAAGACGCTGGTCATCTCTTACATTGGCTATAAGACCATAGAGATGCCTGCAGCCAACGGTATGAGTGTTAAGATGGAAGAAGACGCCACTACACTCAGCGAAATTGTGGTGACCGGTTATCAGGTTCAGCGCAAGGCCGACCTGACTGGTTCGGTAGGTGTCGTAGAAACCAAGGACTTCAAGTCGAGCAACACCGACCCTATGGCTTCTTTGCAGGGTAAGGTGCCCGGCATGACCATCACCTCTAACGGATCGCCTTCTGGTGAAGCCAACGTCCGCATTCGTGGTATTGGTTCTATGGGTGGTTCAAGCACTACACCTCTTTATATAGTAGACGGTATTCCTTTCAGTGGCTCACTCAATAGTCTGAATGCCTCCGACATCGAGTCGATGCAGGTATTGAAGGACGCTGCCTCTGCCAGTATCTATGGATCGCGTGCTGCCAACGGTGTGATTGTGATTACCACCAAGAAGGGTAAGAAGGGCGATAAGGTTAACATCGACTTCAATGCTTCAGTATCAATGGCATGGATGTCTCAGAAGATGAAGCTTCTGAACAGCCAGCAGTATGCTACCGCACTGGTACAGGCTGCTCTGAACGATGGTAAGAATCCTGATGACTACGCCCAGAACTACGGCTTGACCCTGCATGCTGACGGTGGTACGCCTATCAGCGTTTACAATCCTGCAACAGGAACGATGGAAGCATATACCGTAGGTGGTTTCTACGATGGCTACATGAATGCCAAGCGCACCATGCGTTACAGCGATACCGACTGGGTCGATGAGATCGGACGCACGGGTATCACCCAGAACTACGACCTCTCTCTGTCGAAGGCCACAGAAAAGGGTTCTTCTCTCTTCTCTTTCGGTTATAAGAAGGCTACGGGTGTGCTGAAGTATACTGATTTCGAGAACTTCTCGGCACGTTTCAATAGCAACTACAAGATCAACAGCATCATCAGCGTTGGTGAGAATGCCCAGTTCTCTTATACCAACAATGTCGACTGTGCGCCTCTGGAGAATGCACTGAAGATTGCTCCTACACTTCCTGTCTTTGAAGAGGACGGTGTAACCTATTCTGGTCCTGTTGGTGGTATGAGCGACCGCCAGAACCCACTGCGCGAACTGTACCACAACAAGGACAACCGCTTGAAGAAGTGGCGCATCTTTGCCAACGCTTATGTTGACGTGACTCCTGTCAAGGGTCTGCTCTTCCGCTCAAACTTCGGTATTGACTATACCAATAGCAATATCCGCAGCTTGCAGCATACTTGGGATTCAGATGTTGTGAAGAACAGCACGAATGCCAGCACTATGTCGCAGACTCACAGCACCAAGTGGACTTGGTCGAACACGCTGCAGTATAACTTCGACATCGTCGAAAATCACAACCTCAACATCCTCGCAGGTATCGAGGCCCATCAGGATAATGGCATCGACTTCTCTGCACGTCGTACTGACTATCCTCTGGAGACCTTCGACTACATGTGGCCCAATGCCGGTACAGGTATTCAGACCGTCACAGGTGCTGGCGACTCCTATAAGCTGATGTCTTACTTCGGTAAGCTCGACTACAACTGGAACGACCAGCTGCTGGCCAGCTTCACACTGCGTTACGACGGTTCAAGCCGTTTCGGTAAGAACAACCAGTACGGTACATTCCCATCAGTATCTCTCGGTTATCGTCTGTCTAAGCATATCAATGCCGACTGGCTCCGCGACTGGAAGATCCGCGTCAGCTATGGTGTGACTGGTAATCAGGGCATGAATTCAAATACCGCTCACTACGGACTCTTCGTAGCCAACTATGGTTCAGATCGTGAGAACTCTACCGCCTACGACCTCAACCTGCAGGGCTCAGGTACACTGCCCAGCGGTTACTATAAGTTGCAGTCAGCCAATGAGGACCTGAAGTGGGAGTCTTCTTCACAGTGGAACTTCGGTACCGACTTCTCGCTCTTCGGTGGTGAACTCTATGGTTCTTACGACCTGTTCTTCAAGGAGACCAAGGACATGCTCGTTCAGCCTGCCTTCCTCGGTGCCATCGGCTTTGGTGGTCAGACGTGGATCAATGGTCCCACGCTGAAGAACTGGGGTATGGAGCTCAACCTGGGCTATCGTCACCAGACAGCTTACGGTCTGTCTTACGACATCACAGGCAATGTTGACTTCTATCGCTCCAAGGTGACCTATCTGCCTGAGAAGTCGAAGAACTCTTACGAGCACAACGACTTCCATAACTTGGCAAAGGATGAGAAAGCCTATGGTTCGCGCATCGGTTATGTTGTTGAAGGACTCTATCAGTCACGCGAGGAAGTGCTTGCCAGCGGACAGGCCGGTGCCCGTGTCGGTGGTCTGAAGTATGCCGACCTCAATGGTGACGGTAGAATCAACGAGAAGGACCGCACATGGATCTTCAACCCCGTGCCCGATTTCTCTTACGGTATCAATGTCAACCTGGCTTACAAGGACTTCGACTTCACCATGTTCTGGCAGGGCGTCTATGGTGTCGACATTATCAACGACCAGAAATTCCAGACCGACTTCTGGAGCATTACCGACGCAGGTTCCAACAAGGGTGAGCGTCTGATTGATGCCTGGACACCAGCCAATAGTGGTTCCAGCATTCCTGCTCTGACCACATCGAATGGTGCTGACGAGGGTCGTTTGTCTTCTTACTTCGTGGAAAATGGTTCATATATCAAGATGCGTACCTTGCAGTTGGGTTACACCCTGCCGGCATCAATCACCAAGAAACTGTTGCTGTCAAAGGCTCGCGTATATCTCTCAGGCGACAATCTTTGGACTATCAAGTCAAGCTCTCTGACCTGCTCTGATCCTGAGAATACTGCATGGAACTATCCTCACACTGCTTCATTCACATTCGGTGTACAGCTGGGATTCTGAATAATTGACAATTGATAATGGATAATTGACAATTGATAAATAAAAAAGAAAGAATTATGAAAAAGATCAATATATATATCGCAGCCTTACTGCTTTCCGTCTTTGCAGTATCATGTAGCGTTGACGATGTAAAGCCACAAGGCGTGCTGGACGACGAGACAGCATCTTCAAGCCCAGAGAAGCTCGTTACCGCAGCTTATGCCATGCTGGGCAACGACTGGTATTCCTATCCGTTCAACCTCTGGCCTTATGGCGACATGAGTGCCGACGACTGTCTGAAGGGCGGTTCTGGTGAGAACGACACCGGCTATCACCCCATGGAGATTTTCTCTACCCTTCAGCCCGACCGTGGCGAGTTCGACGAGTTGTGGTATCACCTCTATACTGCCGTATCGCGTTGCAACCGTGCCTTGGAGTCGATGACCAATGCTGAGGAGACGCCAGCTATCAAGCAGCTGAAGGCTGAGGTACGTTTCCTGCGTGGCCACTTCTATTACAAGCTTCAGCAGATGTGGTACGAGGTACCTTTCATCACCGAGGGTATGGACAATGCAGCTATCGAAGCTTGTCCCCAGAGCTCACACGACGAGATCATGCAGATCATCATCGACGACTTCCAGTATGCCTACGAGAATCTGCCTAATGCCAACCCCGGCACCACAGGTCGTGCTCACAAGGTGGCTGCTGCTGCCTATCTGGCCAAGTGCTATCTGAACTGGGCTTACGGCGACGGCTACGAGGCATCGACGGGCTACAACCATGTTGATCAGAACAAGATCCAGAAGGTGATTGATTATACCGAGGTTGTGAAGGACTCACCCTACGACTATCTTGACACCTACGGACACATTTTCCTGCAGGACTATGCCAACTCCGTAGAGAGCATCTTTGCCGTGCAGCACTCCAACAAAGCTGACGACGGCACCCAGTACGGACGTGCCAACTGGTCGAACATGCTGAATGGCGTATGGGGCATCTGGTCGTGCGGCTGGGACTTCCACAAGCCATCACAGAACCTGGTGAATGCCTTCAAGACCAAGAACGGTCTGCCTATGGACAACTTCGACGAGGACCACAACGCTATCGTCGTGAATGGTGCCGACTCTAAGTACAAGTACGACCCACGTCTGTTCCACACCGTTGGCATGCCTACCTATCCTTATAAGTACGAGGCTGCCTACACGCTGACAAAGGCCAATAGCCGTACACCAAACACCTATGGCTACTACTGCTCCATGAAGGAGATTCCTCAGCGCTCTAAGGGTGAGGACTATGACAACCCCTGGCAGGCATTCGGTCAGAACGACTATGTGCTCCGCTACACCGACGTCATGCTGATGCGTGCCGAGGCACTCATTGAGAAGGGCGACCTGAACGGCGAGGCTCTGCAGATTATCAACGACATCCGCAGTCGTGCCAAGCGCGACATCAGCGCTACCTCACTCATCAAGTATGCCAAGGATCAGTGCGACATCAGTCTCTACGGTTCGTTCGCTTCAAAGGACGATGCACGCAAGGCCCTGCGCTGGGAGCGCCGCGTAGAGCTGGCTATGGAGGGACACCGCTTCTTCGACCTGCGCCGTTGGGGTCTGCTGTCTACCACCCTCAACAAATACTTTGAGACCGAGGTCACCGACGAATACGATGGTCAGACCTACGCTCTGTACTACAAGGATGCCTTCTTCACCGCTGGCAAGAATGAGTATTTCCCCATTGCCAACAATCAGATGAACTATGTTCAGGGACTCTATCATCAGAACAAAGGCTACTAATTTGGAGTTAAGAGTTAAGAGTTAAGAATTAAGAGTTAAGAATTAAGAGTTTACAGTTATGAAATCAATATATAGTATTATCTGCGCAATCTGCGTCATTTGTGGTTTCACAGCTTGTCAGGACCGCGATCTCCCTGGTTCTGGTGCCATGCAGCTAACCAGCCCGGAGGTGTCACAGATTACCGGAACGCCAAGTGGTGACAATAATTACGATTATACCCTCACATGGCCTGCAAGCAACAACGGGGCTGTCATGCAAGTAGCCGTCTACAAGAACGGTACTCAGCAGCAGGCACTCACCCCATGCACAGGCAATTCGTTTACACTCAGAAATCTGGAGACCAACCAGCTCTATGAGTTCCTCTTCAAGTATGCCAACGACGAGGCTTTGTCGAAGGGTGTGATGACATCCTACACACGCCCCGGTGCCACAGCGGCCAGCGAGCTGAAGTTTGAGCAGATCGACATCAGCGACGACGAGCACAACCTGCAGGTTACATGGAAGGCCAGCCCTGATGCCACATCATATATTCTGAAACTGGTGAATGGCGATGGTAGCAAGGTGATCGAGGAAACCGTCAGCGGCACCTCTTACCTGCTGAAGAACGTGGCTATGAAGGAGCGTTGGGAGGCAACCCTGATTGCTCAGAACGCAGAGGGCAAGGCCCTGCCTATTGCCGGTTCAGCCAAGATTGGTGGTAAGATTCCTGCCTTCCTGTCGGAATATGCTACACCTGAGGAGCTCATTGCCAATGGTGACGACGACGAAGCCAGCGCATGGCTGTGGTTCCACGAGACCTATCCAAAGGGCGAATACGTCTACTTCGGTAACATCAATACAGTCGAGGATATTGCCGACTATCGCATGCTCTTCTGGCTGCGTGATATCGAGACAGGCAATGCCGACGATATCTGGAACTTCTCCGACGTGGCTCGCAATGCAGCCCCTTGCGTAGAGCAGTACGTTAAGAATGGCGGCAATCTGCTGTTGTGGTCGCATGCCGTTCCTTACATCGGTGCCATCAACCGTCTCCCAACCTCGCTGCTGCGTGGTGTAAACAATGCCTTTGGCTGTGGTGTCGGCGGATTCAATCCTGACGTTTGGAAGATGGGTGTATGTCTCAACACCGGTTCCTTCAGCAAGGACTTCAGCTCCCACCCCATCTATGCCGGTATCGCTACCGAGAAGCTCAACGACAACTGCTTCGCTGCCATTGCCTTCAAGGGTGCAGGCTGGACCGAAGACCACAACTGTCTGTTCTTCGATATTCCTACCAAGCTGACCGGCCTAGAGAATAATACCGAGGAGTGCTACATCGCGCTGACCGAGGAATACGGTATCTATCCGCTCGGCACTTGGGACAGCCAGGTGTCATGGGTCAGCCAGCTCAACAACTGGGAGGCCAAGGGTGCCCCGCAGGCTCCTGACGGATTCCAGAAGGGTGCAGGCACCGTGCTCTGCATCGGTAACGGCGGTTGCGAGTTCTCAATGAAGAACGAGGATGGCACACCCGACAAGAGTGCTCATCCCAAGAACAACTCATGCCAAGACAACATCCTGAAGCTGGCTAATAACAGTATTCAATACCTGATGTCTATCTGATAGTTCTGATTGATAGTTCTATATAAAGGTAAAAGATCGTTTTTCAAAAAAGGAGGGGTTAGCCGCTGGCTTGCCCCTCTTTTATTGTAATGTAATATTGTAATATTGTAATATTTTCGTGAGGCCTATATCTTTTTAAACTTCGCCTTCTTGCCCCTTCCTATCTTCGCAATGAGCTTGTCCTCACACCATCGCCATATCTGCACGCGCGTCTTGTTGTCGTCGTTGTCCAGCATTTTGCAGATGGTGTCGTAGTCGAATTCCAGAGGCAGCATTTCGAGCATTCTTCTCGATTTCGAGTTGTATCCCATCTTGTTAGCCTGCTCTTCGGCATTCTTGTTTTCCAGATACGTGCGGCACAGGCCTCCGAAGAAGTGCTTTTGGCATGTCATCTGTATTTCCAGAATCAGGTTGACCAGCTTCTTGTCTGTCTCGTCAAACTTCATTTTGCGTTCTTTGGTCCATTCGTCCCAGTGGCGCATCAGTATGAAGGGTATGGCGATGTGCAGCCCGTAATAAGGCACGCGCTTGCACAGCATGAGCGACACGTCGTCCTGTTCCATTTCAGCCAGATGTATGGTGTTGGCTATCCATGCGTGGGTAGTCTCCACCAGCGGCCATATCGGCAGCTCGCCCTTCACCTCGTCCAGTCTGAAGGCCCACTTCTTCAGTTCGTCTATCACATCCTGGTTCTTCTTGCTCTGCTTCATGAGCGGCATGACGTAGTATTTGTTGGCACATTGCGGCAGCACGGCCAGTCTGCCGAACAGTCCGCTACCGAAGTTTCTGGGCGTCACCTTCTTGTGCAGCGATACAGGCGTACCGGTATATACGAAGTTCCAGAACACGTTGAAGCGTCCGCTGATCGAGTCTTTGTTCTTATACTGCTGGTTATCCTCTTCGTTGTGAAAGGCTTTCAGTTCAAATACCGACTTGTCCATCCAGCTCTGCGATCCCGAGCTCAGCCTGTTGGCATTCTCCAGCTCCGAGTCGAAGGTGAAGAGGTGCAGGTGCATCAGCTTGTCGCCTACCACGTCGGTACAGTTCACCATGTCTTCAATAAACGTCTGGTTCGACGTTCTCGATCCGTGTATGCGTATCTTCACTTCGGGTTGCACCAGTCCATCACGTTTGTTCTTGTCGCTCGATGTCTCAATCTTGTTTTGTTCCTTCTTAAAGAGGTTGATACGGTCAATACCCACCTGGTCGGAAGCAATGACGGGCGAAAGGATGACTTTATACAGGTCTTCGGCAAACGATTTTCCCATGCCCGGATCGTCTACGATGAATATCTCGTAGTTCAGCCTGCGCTCCTTTTCAGGGCTATGAAAGAAGTGATACCATGTTCGCGTCATCAGCGTGCCGAAGAGCGCACTGGCCACGAATACGCAGGCCGGCTTGGTGGATGTCTGCATGTTGTAGCATACTTCCGGCATGCATGGATACAGCGGTGCCATTTGCTCTATCTCCTGCCCATAGGCCACAAACTTGTTAAACAGTTCCTTCTCCACGTCGTTGCTGTTTCCGCAGTCGGCGTTTTCGTCCACCTCTTCGGGCACCAATCCTTTCTCTTTTTGCAACTGCTTGATGATGGCGTAGAGCCGTTTGGGCATCATGGCGTTCATGCGGTATCGCAGTCCGTCCTCTATGGTCTTGTCTACGGGGTCGCCCTCCTGGCGCAGCTCTTTCACCCATGCCAGTTTGTTGACGTAGTACATCACCAGCGCATCCTTTCTGTCGCAGACGTATTTCAGGTCCTTACACATCATCAGCAGCGTCTTATGGCGGTTGTTCTGCAGCGTCTTGTCTTTCATCCATTCCTCTATGATCTCGCCAATGGCAAGCCCCTCATAGCGATAGTTCTCGAAATCTTCGTTCTCTTCGTCCTCCGTCTTGACCACCTCGTCGTTCTTCTTGCCTTTCTCGTCATCCTCGTCCTTGAAGATGTCAGGTTCTGATATCCCCTTGGCGTAGCTTGCCGCATACTTGTCAGCCCACGCCTTATGACAGTATGTGTGCAGCTCAGGGCGGTAGTAGAGCACATCGGCCCTGCATGGTGCAAACGAGAGTCGGTTCGAGTTCTTTGTCGACTTGTCGTTAGGCAGCCCGAAAGTCTTGCAGAACCTGTTCTGACACGATGCCAGATTGCCGTCCTCCAAGCTGCATGCCATCACTATTTTCAGTCCGTGGTCCGAACACGTCACAAAGCTGAAGAAGGTACGTTCCTTGTATTCCTCCTCCCACGCCTTGTGGCTGATGATGTCATGCCATACCTGCCGTGGATTTTCCAAGTGGTCAAGGTCTACCATGAACAGACCGTTCAGCAAGCCCCATTCCTGGTGCGCCCATGTGTCCTTGGGGTGCTTCTTGCCCTTGGTGTCAACATACTCGTGGGCCACAAATGCGCCACACGAGAATATGAAGCCCGGCAGTCCGCTCTTCTCGCGCGTATATTCGTTCTTCTTGCCCTGCTGGTAGTATTCGCGGGCCTTCACCACACGTCTGGCTACCTCTGCGTCGTCAAGCGTCGCCTCAAACATTTGCGGCGTAACCACTTCCGCCGGTACGCCAAACTTCCTTTGAATACAGATAGCCATAGCTTAACTCTCCTCCGTTGTTTTCTTGACCATTCGCTTCGCCACCTCCTGTCGCAAAGCCTTGATAAACTCTCTGATACTCGTGCTATTGTTGGGCATTTCGCCATTCTCCTCCAGATAGCAGAGATAGGTCTTAACCAGTTCGTAAAAGAGTGCACGATTATCAAAATCACAGTTAACTGCATTAAGCAGCCTGTCAGAAATAGTATGGCAACCATAGTTGAAGTTTGTAATATAGTATGCGTACCCTTGAACCATAGCAGGCTGTGCGGCCTCCTCTTCTATTCTCTGGTACATGTTCTTGTTCAGTCCTTTCATAATTCCTTGTCAGATGTTTTTATAGTTATAGATAATCTTGTTCAGTTGAACGGTCATGTCCGACAGCTTCATAAATACCTGGTCGGGACTCATCGTCATGTCCAGCGTCAGCATGGCCTTCAGCTTCTTGTCCTTCTTGCGGGCCCATACCAGCAGTTCGTCGGGCTTTTCAATGATGAATACCGGTGCCTGAATCTTCGGTTCGCTTTTCAGCTCCTTCTTCAGCTTGTCGTGTATCTTCGCGAGCGTAGAGCCCAGCGGGTCAATGCAGTCGCCCGCACATTTCGATTTCAGTATGTACGAGCTCTCCTTTTCGCCCGTGGTCTTCAGCAGTTTCACGTCGCCTTTGTCGTACACCACCTCCATCTTCTTCTCCGGGCAGCTCTTCTGACCTTCGAAGACGTATTGCTTCGTGTCTGGCCATACCATCAGCTTGCCCTTGATGATCATATCCGGCTTCTTTTTCATACCATCTCCATCATTTGTTGCACATTCACCGTTACTTTCACGCCGCTCTTGCCGTCCGCCTCCCAGTCTTTCGTGTTGAAGTTGCATCGCACCGCATACCAGTGTCCCTCTATCAAGCGCACCTTCGTCTGCTCGTCAGTCGATTCAATCCGGGCTGTCAGCGCCCCGCCTGTCTCACCGAAGATGGTGTCCGTGCCATCCGTCAATTTCACTTCGTAGAAGTCTATCAGCTTCTGCGTTCCGTCCTCTCTTGTCCATGTGCGCTGCTTCTTTATGCTGCACGCCATTAATTGCATAATTTTTTCCATAATTCTTTTTTTTAAATGAAACAAAATAGTTTTATCGGGAGCAAAGGTAGGGACAAAAAAAAGCATCCCGATGCTATGCAACGGAATGCCAATTCTTTGCCAACGTTTTGCCAACGTTTTGCCAAAATCCCTATTGTGTCTTATGTATTTTTCTAAGTTCCGAATATAATGCTGTCACCACCTCCTTCATCTGAAGAAACACCGATTCGTCAGCCTTACTGTATCTCACGTTATCCAAGTGTCTCGCATCCTCATTCATAAACGAGAGTGTGGAAATCTCACGGATGTTTCTGTAGTCACATTTAAACTCCAAATCATCAGGCATCGGCAGCGAATCTATCTTATCGCAGAAATCCTGAGCCTTTGTCGGATAGTTGCATAGCCATCTGAGCCCCCAGTGAGCACCCGCCCACTTCTGCTTCGAGTCGATGGCCTTGTTCTTACCATTAATATTAGCCAAAGCCATTGCTATCTCTTCATCCGTATATTCCACTTCCTCTTGTTCCCGTTGTCCATTATACACGGTGCCATTATAAGTCACCGTCATACTTTGGGCAATATTGTTGCCTGCACTATACACATGCACGTGAAATCCACCTCCGCTGTTATTGTTATTTTCCATGGCCATTGTCAATATGTGGGTTTAAAATACTATTGATAGTCTCTGCGATGTTGTTGCCCGATCCAAGTACTGCCACTTGTTCCTTCGTCAACTTCAGGTTAATCACGTTTGTCACGCCGCCGTAGTAGTAATTGCTAATCCCACCACGGCTTAACTGCTGTTCTTCTGTTGTGTCCATTTTACGAAAAATGTTTTAAGTCGTTACTAATATTATTGTTAGAAACGAGGGCACGTATTCGTCTCGTGTTCAAGCTTAGGGCCTCAACTCCCTACCAATCACAACAAAACGACCGCCGCCCTCGTCGTGATATAATCACGCGAAGCGATGGTCGCTTGCCTTATTGGTTTGATGGGCAAAGCCCAGTTGAGGTTATAATAGCTTAAAGACAGCGATTTACGCAATAATCCACAAAGATTGAGTTGCAAAGGTAACACATAAAAACAACAATACCAAATCATTCCCCAACTTTTTTGCAAAGAAAAGCCCCACACCTTCATTTCTGAAAGCATGGGGCCCGATTTTTACTTGAACGTCGGCGTTAAGTATTATCTTAATTTTTGGGTTGTTCTACATTCACTACTTGTCCAACCTTCTCATGATAGTGGTTGTGTATGGTGACATTAATAGTAAAAGGAGTGTCCTGATTCTCACTATTCTCTGCCCATTGTTCACATTGCTTCAGAACTACGTTCATGGCATCTTCAGCTTCCTCAGGTGGATACTTATACTTTTTCAGTAATCGCTTAACCAATCTGCGCATATTAGCACGCTCCGACTCTCTGCGATTCCAGTCGATGGTGCGATTCTTCCTGAGCATGTCAGTCAGATCCTTTGTGAGTTCCACCAATTGGTCGTTGGTATAGAAGTCCTTTACAGCCTGCGGACGAGTCAGAGCATCATAGAAAGCCTTCTCTTCCTTTGAGAGACCTAACTCATTGCCTTGCTTCTCGGCCTCCATCATTTCCTGAGCCATTTTAAGCAACTCTTGGATGACCTCTTCGTTTGTCAGCAAACCATTGATATAGCGGTTCAGCGTTTCACCAAACCTGTTACTGAACAATTCACCCGTAACGATGTTTATACGAGTCATTGTACGGACACGCCCTCGCAGCAGGTTTTCGAGCAACTTTAAGGCAAGGTTCTTCTCCTTCATCTTCCTGACCTCTTCCATGAATTTCTCATCGAAGAGCGAGAACTCTGTCTGTTCATCAAAGAGATTCACCACACCATCACTCTTTACACTTTGCGCTATGAGTGCCGCTACTCGATGGTTGATGTCTTTCTTCGTTATCTTGCCTGGATGCTGTAAGCGGATAATAAGAATTCGTACTGACTCCATAAAACTGACCTCAAAACGGTCTTCCTCTACAAGCAAAGAACGACAAAGGGTTACAGCCTGACGAAGCAATGAAGCATTCTTGATAAACTCCTTGCAATTTTCTGCTTTTTCTGGTGCTATTAGGAAGTTGACAGCACCTTTTATCAGCTGGGCTCGTTCTGCCGGTGTTCCATGATGGAACTTGCTGTAATCATAACCATGCAGCATGTCACGACAAATCTCCAGCTTCTCCTTAAACTCTTTGTATGCTTTCTCCTTGATGTCGTTATTGCCATAGTTGTCGCGGTCACGCTTGGTATAGCGTTTCATGGCTTCTTTCAAGGCTGCTGCGATACCCACATAGTCTACAATCAATCCACCAGCCTTTTCTGGGAAGACTCTGTTGACACGTGCAATAGCCTGCATCAGGTTGTGATCCTTCATGGGCTTATACACATACATGGTTGCCAGCGATGGCACATCGAAGCCCGTAAGCCACATATCCACCACGATGGCAATCTTCATCTCGTCGTTCTCATCCTTGAACTTCTTGGCTAGTTCCTTCTTATGGGCTTTGCCACCTATGACTTCTGCCCATTCCTCAGGATCCTTATTGCCGCTGGTCATCACCACCTTCACCTTCTCCGTCCAATCTGGGCGCAATTCAAGGATGCGTTTGTAGATCTTCATGGCTATCGGACGAGAGTATGCCACAATCATTGCCTTACCACAGCAGACGTATTGGCGGTTGTCCTCATAGTGAGTGATGATGTCATTGACAAGGTCATTGATAGTCGCATCATTACCCAGCAAGGCATCCATGTGCGACATTTCCTTCTTGTTCTCTTCCAGGTCGGTTTCCGACGCTCCTTCATCTCTCAGCCTTTCATACTCGGCATCAATCTTGGCTAGTATTTCATCATCGAGTTTCAGTTTGATCACACGGCTTTCGTAATAGACAGGCCTTGTTGCGCCATCATTCACGGCCTGCGTCATATCATACACATCGATATCATCACCAAAGATTTCGCGTGTGTCTCTATCTTTGTCTGAGATAGGTGTTCCTGTAAATCCGATATATGAAGCATGAGGCAAAGAGTTGCGAATCTTGCGAGCTGCACCAATATGTACATTACCTTCTTCGTCAATCTTCTCTTCCATACCATACTGGCCACGATGTGCTTCATCAGTCATCACGATGATGTTCTGGCGATCTGACAGTGCGCCATCCCAATCATCAAACTTCTGCATGGTGGTGAAGATGATGCCGCCTGAATGTCGGTTCTTCAGCATAGCCTTAAGCGATGTATCATCGTTTTCTGCATTACGACTGGTACATTGAACGGCTCGCTGACGCAGGAAGTCAACGGTACGGGCAAACTGACCATACAACTGCTCGTCCAAGTCATTGCGGTCTGTTACCACCACAATCGTTGGATTCATTGCCTGCACCTTGGGGTGATGAGCCAGGAACACCATCGACAACGACTTACCTGAACCCTGTGTATGCCAGAACACACCTATCTTTCCGTCACCCTTTACGGCTTCTTCCGTTCTGACGGCAGCTTTCTCTACGGCATAGTACTGATGATAGCCTGCAAGAATCTTGGTATAGATACCCTCACGGACATCAAAGAGAATATAGTTCTTCAGCAGGTTCAGCAGAATCTTCGGAGTGAACACCGACTTGAAGGCCACGTCATAGTCAGCCACTTCTCCCGTAGGCTGTTTCCATTCCATGTATCGGTCTTCCTTGGCTGTTACGGTTCCTATCTTGGTGAGCGCCATATCGCTCATCACGTTGAAGGCATTATAAATGAAGAGCGAAGGAATAAATTTCTGATAATTGCGCAGTTGCAGATAGGCTTCGCTGGCATCTGTCTCTTCCCTACTTGGCGATTTCAGTTCTATAACCACCAAAGGCAGACCATTCACAAATACCACGATGTCAGGCCGTTTTGTTTCAAGCTCCTGCATGGTGTATTGATTCACAATCAGAAAATCATTCTCATCTTCGTGATCATAATCTATCAGGTTGACAATAGCTGTCTTCACCTGATGCTTGGCATCCGCATATTGCACCTCAATACCATACTGCAGCATCTGCGTGAACTTGAAATTACACTCATAGAGCGACGAGCCTTCTATCTGATGCAGTTTCTTGATGGCATCATCTATGGCATCAATAGGCAACATCGGATTGATGCGATGCAACGAATTCTGCAACACATCATCCAGTATTGGATTGGTGTAATCACGCACTAAATCAGGCCCGTACTCATAACGGTACTGTTTACCTTCAAGGCTCTGGAATAGTGAGATCAACGCCTGTTCGTATGTATCTTCTGAGAATGCTGACATAATATCTTATACTTTAATTTGACCTGACATAAGTTTAGGAAGAAGTGTGTCACGAAGAGTGGAGAGACGAATTATTTCTTTATCATTGACTTCAATAAGGTCAAACATTCCAGAAACCAATCCTTCAAACTGATTCAAAACATCCAAAGGAGCAATTGCTAATGGTAACTTATTTATATCCTTTGCGTAAACATGTGGTTGAGCTGCACCCCATTGTAGAGCATCGACGTTCTTTTTGTTTGTTAGAAGATAACAATAAGCTGTATGAAGAAGCGATGTTGATGCATTGTCTACAAACGAGCAGTCAGAAGCCCAAACTGGTTGATAATACATTCTAGTGAATCCTGCATTAGCACCTGACCCACTTATAGTAATGACCCTTGATAAAGTATTGGATTGGTTGTGATAATATGCTGGCTCTAAACCGCCCGCTACAACGGGGATTAGACCTTCTTTTACATCGGACTTTGTAATTGTTTTACCTCGCTTAAACTCGGCGATATCACCTAATGTCCCCACTTTCCACCCCTCAGGAATTAAACCAAGTTCACTCTCTACGAAATTGCCATCTTTGAAAGGGGTGAAGTCAACAAACCAATGCTTAAACAATGCCTTTGCCTGTGCTTCAAGATTCTCGCAAATCTTTTTGTTTACAGCAATCTTTTCGTCGAGAGAAGATAGGATGGAGGCAATGCGCTGCTGGGTATCAAGTGAAGGAACTGAGATATTACATTTCAGTAACTCTGGCTGTCTTAAACCCAAAACGGTTGTACCAGATGCTCGAGAACTCATTTCAGATTGGAATCGCGATGTAGTCATATAGTAATAGACGTATCTTGAATCATAATCGGCATTTATTCTAACGCAAAACAATCTTTGACTCAAAACAATTTTCTCATCACTATCCCAATAGAAAACTTGACCAAAGGGAGCTTCTGAAGTAATCAAGATATCACCTCTTTTTACTTCATCTTTCATCCATTTATGATATAAGTCTTCATCGACAAACCTTATTGAATCATGAGCTACAATCTGACCAGTTTTGATATTCTTAGCAGAAAGAGCTCTATAACCAGAATCAGACCAGTCACTTCCAAGTTTCAGAGGTGTCTTCCCCCGATAGTCAATTACCAAGTCAGTAATATCCCCAAGCGAATATTCTTTCCACTCGTTCATATCATCCCTCCTTCACGTTGAATCCAATACCAGCGAGTTTCTCTCGAATACTTGCTTCGAGTCGATGGCTCTCAGCAAAGAGATCACCAAGTTCTGAAGTCAGGCGCTGCATCTTCTCTTCAAACGGCTCTCCATCGTCTTCTTCATCTGTTATGCCAACGTAGCGTCCTGGAGTAAGCACCCAGTCTTGCTTGGCAATCTCTTCGAGGGTGGCAACTTTACAGAACCCCTTGACATCCTCCAGCGTTCCAGCCTCATAACTGCGGAAGGCTGCTGCAATTCGCTGCACATCGCACTCATCAGCAGGGAGCTTTGCCCAGGGCTTATCTTCTTTCTTGACCATATCATAGCGCACGAGGTCATCGCTAAGCTCACGATGGGTGCGGTCAACCATCATGCCCATTTCTCTGGCATCGATGAAGAGCACCTTGCCTGGATTCTTTTTCTTTCGATTGAAGAACCAAACGCAGACAGGGATAGAAACGTTGTAGAACAACTGGTTTGGCATAGCAATAATACCCTCAACCAAGTCAGCCTCTATGAGTCGTTGGCGAATGTCACCCTCTCCTCCACTTTGGGTAGTAAGTGAACCATTGGCAAGCACAAGACCAATACGACCTGTTGGCGAAAGATGATGCACCATGTGCTGAATCCAAGCATAGTTGGCATTGCCTTCTGGTGGCACACCATATTTCCAGCGGACATCATCTGCCAAACGGCTTGCGCCCCAATCCTTCATGTTGAATGGAGGATTTGCCATGATGAAGTCGAACTTCTTGGTGGCGTGTTTATCATCGCCAAAGCTGTCGCCCCAACTGTCGCCAAGGTCTGCCTCGATGCCTCGAATGGCAAGGTTCATGTGTGCCATCTTCCATGTATTGGCATTGAACTCCTGACCATAGATAGTCACATTGCGAAGGTTGCCCTGATGCTGCTGAATGAATTTGGCACTCTGCACAAACATACCACCAGAACCACAAGCTGGGTCATAGACGCGGCCTTCAAAGGGCTGAAGTACTTCTACGATAGTGCGGACGATGCAGGAAGGTGTATAGAACTCACCTCCCGAAGATTGGGTTTCTGCGGCAAAGTTCTGCAGGCAGTATTCATACACACGTCCAAAGAGGTCTATCCCTTCTCCCTGTGCGTGCATATCCATGTTGTCGAATATCTCAACCACCTCACCCAAGCGAATCTTGTCAATCTCTGGGCGTGAATAGTTGTTGGGTAACACCTTCTTTAAGCGAGGATTCTCTCTGCCAATCTCTTCGAGGGCATGATCAATCACCTGACCAATCTGCGGGCTATGAGCCTGGCTGGCTATGACATTCCAACGAGCATCCTGAGGCACCCAGAAAACATGCTCTGCTGTATATTCGTCACGATCTTCCTCGAAGCCGTCACCCTCTTCAACAAGTTCGTTGTAACGCTTCTCAAAACAATCGCTGATATATTTCAAGAATACAAGACCCAACACCACATTCTGATATTCAGATGCCGTCAGATTACCACGAAGCTTATTCGCACTATCCCATATTCGGTCTTCTATAGACTTCTCTTTTACAACTTTAGCTTTCTTTGCCATAAACACTAAAATACAACAATTATAGCTGCAACCATCATCATCATAAAGCACAAAACAGACATAAGTGTCAGCATGCAACCTGAACCAGATGTCTGTGGCGCGTCTGAATTATTCGAATTGTTTTGTGTGCTTCTTGATGTGTTTTTACTATATACACAAGAAACAAGAGTCCCTTTGTCGTCAAATGTTAAAAGATAGTCGCGGTAACGATATTTAGCAAGTTTATCCAGTCCTTCATCAACATTGCCCTCAAATTTTAATTCGTTATGGCATACGCATTTGCAATCTTCATAATTAATGCCTTGCTCATATTCAGTTCCTTGATATTTAGCAACTAACAGCATTTTAAAGTTGTAAGAACCGTCTGCATTTGCAAAATCTCGTAAGTTTTCATTATTTACGCCACTTGGAACGTTATAAAACGCATTGCATTGAATGTTTATTTCGTTGATGATGGCATCATCATTTGAACCATGATAATTTTGAGCGTGAGTTTCTATCTTTTCATATAGTGGTGAACCACTTTCTTCAAGATCATGTGCCTCTCTATTATATCCATCTGCGATTTCATAATCTACCAGATATCCTCCTTCAAAAATAAAATTCATTTTATATCTGCTACTATACAATTCAGTATCATCAGGGGAATAAGAAACGCCTAATGTGTCTCCAACAAATTGAATAGACCAATTATGTTCAGATATAGCACTCTTTAAATCTTCTTCAAATGAATAATAACTATACTCTCTTGAAAAGACAAAATCTTCCATATAATGATTGACATCCTCTTTCGATAATATGGTTCGTCCTGGATTTGTAATGACGCAAATAATGTCTTCAGTCATTACTTTAAGGCAGATGCACTGAATACTATCTGAATTATTATCATAGTCATACGGCTGATCAAAGTTCATATAACTATAAAATTGATTGGTTTCATAACCCAAAGACTTACAAATATCATTAATAGAAGCCTCGTCGTTTACATCATTTCTTACAATCCATTGATTGCCTTGTTTTGTAAATACACTCATAGTTGTAATATTTTAAGTAAAACATCAGTTATTTCTTCTTATTCTTCACGGCAACCTTTATTTCCCAGTCGTCGTTATAATCCCAGGCAAGGGAAGCTTCCCCTGCGTTGAAATGCTCTGCCTGTTTAATCAGGCCTTCTATTGTTTCTTTTATGTCCATATATCTTTAGGTTTTCTGATTAGCATCATCGTAGTAACTAGTCTAATAATAAATTATGCTATCGCCTTCGTAGCGATAGTGGATAGTGGTGTCGCCGGCCCAAGTGGTATCAATGGTGATGATAATGGTGATGCCACCAGTGGTGGAGTCGGATTGTGACGGAGAGCGTTGGTTCAGCTTCTCACGTTCGTCTGTCGTAGGAACGTCCTTCTCACAAGAGGAGAAGAATATACAAATAAATAGGAATAAAGTGAGGGGGAATAGCAGGATACGAGTATTGAGGCACCTTTTAAAAATACCCCCCCCCATTTGCCGTATTATGCCGTAATATCGATAGTTTCATCATTCTAATTTTGTATAATCTGATTGCAAAGATAAGAATAAGAAATCAAAAAACCAAATGAAAGTTGAAAATTCTTTGGTATTAAAATGAAAACGAAGTTAAGGGTTGTGTTATTGGGTCGTCGCTACGCTCCTCAAAATTAATCAAAATCTCCTGACTTCGTCGATGCGTCACCCTAATCGCCAAGCAGCCCTTTCAGGTCGAAGAGTGGTTTGATGTTCATCTGCTCTTCTGTGAGGAAAAGTGTTCTCTTAGAGCCCCCAGGTACTCCGCCAGTCTTGATGTCAATAGTTGCTATTGTCTTTGCTATATCCAACACCTTGTCCACGCTGAGGTTGATTCTTGATATTCTAATAATACGTTCCAGTTCCTTATAGACCTTGTAAGCGATGAAGCAGATACAGACATGGGCCTCTATCCTCCGTTCCGTAAAGTGGAACACCGGCCGCATCTCAAGATTACCCTTGCTGATCCTGAAAGCCTTCTCAACCACCCAAAGTCCGTGATACTGGCTGATGACTTCTTCTGGCTCATGGTGCCACCACGTTTGCCGAGTGTCCTGCCGACATCCTTCGATGACGATGCACTGCGTCAGCCTTTCGAAATCTTCCTATATTCAGTAGGTGTCAGTTTGTAGCGTTTGCGGAACAGCGTGTTGAAGTGGCTACGGCTGACAAATCCGCTGTCAGACATAACCAGACCTATTGAGTCTTCTGTTTCAGCCAGCAGTTTTGCGGCGTGGCGCAGTCGCCACTCATCTATGAAGTCGCCAATCGACTGCCCGTTAGCACATTCGCGGATGGCATCGGCCACCAGATTGTAGTTGGTGCCCAGCATCTGTGCCAGGTTGTCGCGGTTCAAGTTGCTGTTGGTATAAGGCTTCTGCTCCTTCATGGTGCTCACAATGCGCTGATACAGCTGTTGGTTGCCCGATAGTGCTGTCATAGGCGTCTCTTCCAGCGTTTTTTCAGCCTCATTCTCCTTCTCCTGCATTTGTTGTATAGTGTCGTACAGGTCACGGTTGCGTTTGTTCAGCTGGCGTCTGTCCAAGATGATGCGCCACAAGGCGAGTGCGCCCAGCAGCAGGATAGCGGCAAGCGATATGATAATAATAAGGTGTATACGCTCTGTGGTTTCTTTCTCCTTCAGAGCCATCTCGGCCTCTTGTGTCTTGAACTTCACCTCATACTCTTCAGCCTTGCTATCGCGCTCACGGGCCGTGATGCTGTCCTGGATGATAGAGGCCCGCGTGGTGGCCTCGAAGGCTTGACGATAGTCACCTAATGCCTTATATAGATTGGCCTTATTGATGAACAACGTGCGATAAAGCATGCTGATGGTGTCACCTTGTTGCCTCATGAAGTCCTCCCGTCGCTCGCTGAGTTGCTCTACGCGCGCCTTGTTGCCCGTCTTGACGTAGTAAGGCAGAATGTTGAACTGTCCTGTGGGTGTCATGGCGTATGCCGTCTTCTCGTAGTTCTCGGCAGCACGTCGCGCCTCGTCCATGTTTCCAAGCTCCGCCTCGCAGCAGGCCAGCACGCAGTAGGCACCGCCCCGCTGTTTCTCGTAGTAGCCTGCTGGCATCTTGATACCCTTCTGTTCCATCTCGTCGATAAAGGCCAGACGCTCGCGGCACACTTGGGCAGCCTCGGCATTTTTTTTGTTCTCAGCAAGTCTCTGGGCCAGCAGACTCATATAGTACGACGCCTTGGGCTGGGCACCAGCATCGTCCATACTTCTGATGATGTCGATGGCTTTCCTCAAATATGCCTCACCCGAACCAGGACGCTGCAACTCCATAGCCGAGCCTGCTGTGGCGTAGAAGGATGCCTCCTGTCGCTTAAAGCCGAGCTGGCGGGCCAGTTCGATGCCCTCCAGTGCTGCATTCAGCGTCTCTTCGCTCTTTCCCTCCGACATACAGATCGTGGTGTAGCCGTCGAGTGTCGACAGGTAGACGTCACTCGTCTTGTCAATTCCTTCGCGGTCCAGCACCAGCCGCATGTAGTGTCTGCCCTGTTTACGATCGTGCAACCCCGTGTTGTACACATAGCCGCGCATCATGTTACAGCTATCGACGGTCATCGTACCCTTCATCTCGGCAGTGTCGATGAGTCCCAGGCAGCGTTCCGGCTCCTTCAC
>CAMUYR010000045.1 GCA_947164965.1 uncultured Prevotella sp.
CTGCTGCTTGCGGATGCCGATGCCGAGGAAGTGTACCTCGAGCTTGGGCTTGTCGACAGCGATGAGCGGACAAATCTCGAGCATGTGGCTCTGCAGACATGACGACTGCGTGCCGGCGAAATTAAGGGTGTAGTCCTCGAGGAACGAGCAGCCGATAGGCATGCCCTGCTGGATGACCCAAAGGGTGCGATAGAGGCAGGCTGTCTTCCAGTCACCCTCGGCACCGAAGCCGATACCCTCGGCCATCAGGCGCTGTGATGCTAGACCTGGAATCTGGTCGAAACCGCAGAAGTCGGGCTGGTTGATATCAGCATCGCCAAGGTCGTCGAAGTTGGTGGTGAAGGCGGTAGCGCCCTCGTCCTTCAATACGCGGCGCAGCGCAATCTCGGCACGGGCTGCGTTCTTCACTTTCTCCCAATAAACCTCTTCGCCACTCTCGTCGATCTTGATGGTGTATTGCTGCTTGTACTCCTCGACAAGTGCTTCCACCTCGGCATCCGTCACCTGCTTCCAATACTCCATCAGAGAAGAGACGGGATAGTAGTCGACGTGATAGCCCAGACGCTGTTCGAACTCGACGCGGTCGCCATCGGTCACAGCCACGTTGTTCATGTTCATACCGAACATCAGACAGCGGACGTTACGGGCATCGGCCACACCGGCTGCCACGCGGGCCCATACGGCAATCTGACGCTGAGCGGCCTCGTCCTTCCAATAGCCGCAAACCACCTTGCGAGGAATGCGCATGCGGGTGCAGATATGTCCGAACTCGATGTCGCCATGAGCCGACTGGTTGAGGTTCATGAAGTCCATGTCCATGGTCTCCCAGGGAATCTCGGCGTTGTACTGGGTGTGGAAGTGGAGTAGGGGCTTCTGCAGGTCCTGCAGACCCTTGATCCACATCTTGGCGGGTGAGAAGGTGTGCATCCAAGTGATGATACCCACGCACTTCTCGTCGTTGTTGGCAGCCTTCATCACAGCCTCTACTTCGTTAGAACTGTTGGCGGTGCCTTTATAAACCACCTTAATGGGAATGATGCCGCTATTGTTCAGACCCTCGACCATCTCCTTTGAGTGTCCGTCGACGGCTACGACTGCATCACCTCCGTAGAGCAACTGCGCACCAGTTACCCACCAAATTTCTAAATTTTCAAACATAAGTATTTTCCTTTATAAAATGATTCTATTACTTTTCCCCTCCCTCGGAGGGGTTAGGGGAGGCCCTTACTTTTTCTTTTGTCCGTAATAAGCATTGGGGCCGTGCTTGCGGCTGAAATGTTTTTCCACCAAGAGGGGATTCATTGTCGTCTCGGGATTCAGCGTGAACGAGATGTAAGCCATTTTGGCCACCTGCTCGGTCACCACTGCGTGATAGACAGCCTGGTCGGCATCCTTACCCCACGCGAAGGGTCCGTGATTCTTTACGAGGACGGCGGGCGTGTGAACGGGATTAATGTTGCCGTTGAGGAAACGGTTGACGATGACCACGCCCGTGTTGTGCTCATACTCCGGCATCTGGTCGGCCGTCATGGCGTCGGTGCAAGGGATGCAATCGTGGAAGTAGTCGGCGTGCGTGGTGCCGATGTTGGGAATATCCTTACCGGCCTGAGCCCATGCGGTGGCATAGGTAGAGTGGGTGTGGACAATGCCGCCCAGCTCGGGGAATGCCTTATACAGAACAAGGTGGGTAGGGGTGTCGCTGGATGGATTGAGGTCGCCTTCGACAACCTTGCCGGTCTCGAGGTCGACAACCACCATGTCGCTGGCCTTCATCACGTCGTACTCAACGCCCGATGGCTTGATGACGACGAGTCCCTTCTCACGGTCGATGGCCGAAACGTTGCCCCACGTGAATATCACGAGATTATGCTTTACAAGGTCCAGATTGGCCTTGAACACTTTTTCTTTCAGTTCTTCTAACATAACAGTTACAATTTGAAGTTCGGATCTTCATTATACATTTTCTTATTGAAACGATAGAGAGCCGCACCGCGCTTGGAGTGAGTCTTGTCGATGAGGTCGGTCTTCTCGATGAAGTCCATCTCCTTGATGCGCTTGCGGAAGTTGCGCTTGTCCAGATCCGCGCCGTTGACAGCTTCGTAGAGACGCTGCAACTGGGTGAGTGTGAACAAGTTAGGCAGGAGTTCGAAGCCAACGGGGGAAGTCTTGAACTTCTGCTGCATGATGATGCGGGCCTGACGAACCATCTCGTTATGGTCGGAATACATAGTGGGAATCTCTTCGATGTCCACCCATTCCACACCGTGCTGCTTGCGCAGCTTCTCGCTATAGTCGTTGACGTTGATGAGTGCGCAGTAGGCAATACTGACCACGCGCTCGCCCGGGTCACGATCCAAGCTGCCGAAGGCTCCCACCTGACGCATATAGATATTGCGCATGCCGGTCAGGGTGAAGAGCGTGCGGTTGGCAGCTTCGTCCAGACTTTCGTCGTTGCGAACGAAGCCTCCGTAGAGACTCCATTCGCCACGACCTGGGTCCATATTTCGTTTGCCGATGAGTATCTTCAGCTTATTCTCCTCGAATCCGAAGATGATACAGTCGACGGAAAGAAATACCTTTTGGAATTCTTGATAATACGTTGTCATTGTTTACCAGAAATAGATATAGAATGCAACGGTGAAGCCAAGGATGACAATCGTGTGGAATACGTCCCACTTGTTCCAGCTGGCGCGGGTAGCGGCAATCTGCTCAGGCGTAGAAGTGCCGAATACCAAGCCTTGAATCTTCTTCTGGTCGGGAGCCTCGGTAGCAAGAGATACCACGATGACAACCAAGCAGCAAACCACGAGCATGACGCCGCAGAAGAACAACCAGTTGAAGTCGTAGAACACGGCCTTAAACCATGAGTCGGCAGCGTCGGTAGCATTGCTGTAATAAACCTTGGCCCCCAGACGGGTCAGACCGATGATGATACCTGAGAGCAAGCCCCACATACCACCCTTGGCAGAAGCACGCTTCCAGGTAATACCCAGCAGGAAGGCGGCAGCAATACCAGGAGCCAAGACAGACTGAACGTCCTGCAGGTAGTTATAAAGCACGTTACCTACTGAGCGCATAATGGGAATCCACAGAATACCGAGAATCACGATGACAACGGTAGCAGTCTGACCAATGCGTACAAGACTCTTCTCAGAGGTCTCGGGCTTCAGGCGCTTCCAGAAGTCGATGGTGAACAGCATAGCTGAAGAGTTGAACAGCGATGCCAGTGATGACATGAGGGCTGCAAGAATACCGCAGACCACCAGACCCTTCACACCGGCAGGCAGAATCTTAGCCACGAGGGTGGGGAAGGCTGCGTCGGCATTAGGCGTTCCATCGGCCAGCAGAGGCAGGAAACCACCATCACCAATATACTTCTGATGCAGCGCGAACGCAATCATACCAGGAATAAGGAAAAGGAATACGGGCAACAGCTTCAGGTAAGCACCGAAGATGGTACCACGGCGAGCTTCCTTCTCGTCCTTACCAGAGAGTACACGCTGAACGATATACTGGTCGGTACACCAATACCAGAAACCGATGACAGCAGAACCGATCAGTGCACCCAGCCAAGGATACTGTGGGTCGCTGTTTGAACGCATCAGGTGAATCATCGTGCCGGTAGAGCCTTCGTAGTTAGGCTTCACATCGCAGAGAGCCAGCATCTGGTCCCAGCTGCCGAGAGCCTTCATACCAAGCACGAGGATGATGAGCGAACCGAGCAGCAGAATAGGAGTCTGCAGGACGGAGGTGTAAAGCACGCTCTTCATACCACCGAAAATGGTGTAGAGGGCGGTGATGAGTACCAAGCCGATAGCTGCAATCCAGAAGAAGTCGATGCCCCAGAGCTCTTCGATGCCGAATACCTGCTGGAAAACCAATCCACCTGCATACACGGTTACGGCCACCTTAGTGAGCACGTAGCTGATGAGCGAGATAACAGAGAGAATAGTGCGGCTCTGAGTGTTGTAACGACGCTCCAGGAATTCGGGCATCGTGTAAACCATGCTTCGTGTATAGAAAGGTACGAATACCCAACCGAGAATCAGGATCATCCAACCCTGAATCTCCCAATGGGCCATAGCCATACCTGACGATGCACCGGCACCAGCCAGTCCGATGAGGTGCTCGGAACCGATGTTGGAAGCGAAGATAGACGCACCGATGGCAATCCATGTTGCATCTTTACCACCCAAGAAATAGTCCGCTGAGTTGTCGTTCTTCTGTGAAACGACCCAAACTACAATGCCTATCAGCGCACAGCAGAAAACGCCAATGACAATCCAGTCTAATAATGCCATAAATAATTTGTTGTTTTAGTTAATATGTTTATTTTCTGTTTTTCCATAATGCAGTCATATCTTCCAGCGTCTTGCCCTTGGTCTCGGGAACGAGCTTCCAAACGAAGAGGGCTGCGCAGACGCAGATAATGCCATAGAGACCATAGGTGAACCAGTGGCCGAAGTCGTCGCCTTCCGTCAGGTGCATGTTGAACATCGGAACAAAGGTTGAAGAGACGATAAAGTTGCTAATCCACTGTGCTGCAACAGCAATAGCCACGGCAGCGCCACGGATGGTGTTGGGGAAAATCTCGGCAATGAGTACCCAGCAGATGGGTCCCCAAGAGAACATGAACGAAGCGGAATAGATGAGCAGCGAGGCGGCGGTAACCAGTGCAAGGCTGTCGTTACCGAAAGTCACGGCTACACCGAAGGCGCCAAGGGCCATACCCAGTGAACCCCAGATGAGCAGGGGCTTGCGTCCCCACTTCTCGACGGTGAACACAGCCACCAGCGTGAACGAAATGTTGATGATTCCCATGAAGACGGTCAGCATCATCGGGTCGTCCATGCCCATATCGCCGAAGATACGAGGAGCATAGTAGAGTACGGCGTTGATACCAACGGCCTGCTGGAATACACTGAGCATGATGCCGATGAAGATACACATAGCACCATAGGTCATCAGCTTCTCGGTCTTCACAACCATCGTATTCTTGATGTCCTGCAGAATCTGAGCGGCCTTGCTGGTGCCGTTGATCTTGGCCAGAATGCGCTCGGCAACATCGTCGCGGCCGATGCTGACCAGATAACGTGGTGTCTCAGGAACGAAGCAGATCAGCAGGGCGAAGAGTCCTGCGGGAACAGCCTCGCTTCCGAACATATAACGCCAACCGGTAGTCACGGTCCACTGTGCAGCGGGATTGATGGCAGCAATGCCCTTACCCATCTCCTCAACCAATGGCTGGATATGATCGCCAAGGATGAAGAAATTAACGAAGTAAACCACCAGCTGACCGAAGATGATAGCGAACTGGTTCCAAGAAACCAGCATACCTCTGATATTAGAAGGAGCAACCTCGCCTATGTACATCGGGCAGATAGCTGAAGCCAGACCTACGCCAATACCTCCGATGACGCGGTAGATATTGAACATAATCAGAAGAGAGTAGGTGGGAGTGCCGTGTTCGAAGAACAGGAATTCGGGCTCCATGCTTCCTAATGCTGAGATGAAGAACAGCAAGCCGGCAATGATGAGCGAACGCTTGCGTCCGAGGTTGGTGGCCAAAAGGCCTGAGAGTGCAGAACCGATGATACAACCGATCAGGGCACTGGCAGAAGTAAAGCCGTGCCAGCCATCGGTGTAAGCAAAGTCCTTAGCCTCCATGAAGAAAGCCTGGAGTCCCTTCTCGGCGCCTGAGATAACGGCGGTGTCGTAACCGAACAAGAGTCCGCCCAACACTGCTACCATTACAATGCTGATAAGATAGCTTTTGCTACCAGTCTCTGTCTGTTTCATACCTTATTATATATATAGTTATTTAACAGAGAACTTATACGCTGCGTGGCTAAAGTATTTCTCGCCAGGATTCAATGTGGGCTGAATCCAGCTCTTCTGGTTGGGGCTGTCGGGATACTTCTGACTCTCCAGACAAACGCTGACGTGCTTCGGATATTTGATACCGTGCTTGCGAACGATGTCGGCATCTTTGCCTACGCCCTGGAAATTACCGCTGTAAACCTGAACACCAGGCTCGTTGGTAAACATCTCCATGAAGATACCGGTCTTGGGAGAATAGAGTGATGCACAAACCTGTGTATCGTCGCCCTTGCCGTCCTTATAAGTGTTCAGACAGAAGTTGTGGTCGTAACCAGTAGCATTCTGAATCTGGTCGAAAGTGCTCTGGATGCTGTCGCCAACGGCATGCGGTGTGCGGAAATCCATCGGAGTACCCTCTACTGACTTAATCTCGCCGGTAGGAATATACAGCTTGTCAGAAGGTGTGAAATTGTCGGCATTCACATACAACACCTGATCATAAGCTGCCTGTGTGAAGTCGCCGCTCAAGTTATAGTAGTTGTGATTGGTCTGATTGATGATGGTTGGCTTGTCGGTTTCTGCCTCCCAAGTGATATCCAAAACGTTATCTGCTGTGACGGTATAGGTTGTTACCGCTGTCACCTTGCCAGGGAATCCGTTCTCGCCATCTTCGGCAACGATGGTCAGCTTCAGAATAGAATCGCCAATCTGCTCGGCGTCGTACACCTGATTCATCCAGCCGGTTGTGCCACCGCCGTGCAGGCAGTTAGGACCGTCGTTCTGCTTCAGAGTGTAGGTTGAATCATTCAGCGTGAACTGAGCGCCCTTGATGCGATTGGCATAACGGCCAACGCTGGAACCATAGTCAGAGGGAGAATTGAGGGTGTCGGCATATTGGGCAATGTTGTCGAATCCCAATACGACATCAGTGGGCTTGCCGTCCTTGTCAGGAACAACCAGCGATACGACGCGACCACCGTAGTTGGTAATACACACCTCCATACCGTTCTGATTTTTCAGCGTGTAAAGCTTGACGGGCTTCTGGTTGATAACTGTGTCGAACTTGGCTGGGTTTAAACCCGAAACCGTGAGTGCCTGCTGCTCACCAGAGGCACATGCTGTAAACATAGCTGCTACTACGCTCATGCCAGCAAATAATGCTTTAACATTCTTCATTGCTTTGAATAGTTTTTAGTTAATATTCAATTTGGGTGTAAAATTACAACTTTAATTTGAATTGACAATGAAAAAACAAGAAAAAAAAGAGTGTAAGGTGTTATTTTCACACCTTACACCACATTTTTAACCTTTATTAAAGGAATATTGACCTGTTTAGCAGAGTTTACGTGAACCGTCGCCGATGACGACATCGTAAACTTTAGGCTCGTGTCCGTACTTCTCGTTGAACTTCTGCTTGGCAGTAGCAACAAACTGTTTGTACAGATCGTTGCGAACAAGGTTGATGGTGCAGCCACCGAAGCCGCCGCCCATGATTCTTGAACCAGTGACACCACACTCCTTGGCAATGTCGTTCAGGAAGTCGAGCTCCTCGCAAGAAACCTCGTAGTCCTTCGACAGGCCTTCGTGGGTCTGATACATCAGTTCGCCTACCTTCTCGTAGTCTCCTTCGTTCAGCGCATCGCAGACGCCCAATACGCGGTCTTTCTCGCCGAGCACGAACTTTGCGCGCTTGTAGTCCTCTTCGCCGACCTCAGCACGGACCTCGTCCAACTGCTCCCAGGTGCAATCGCGCAGAGTCTCGAACTTGCCCTCTGGGTGCTTAGCCTGAATGTGCTTAACAACGTTCTCGCAAGAGTTGCGGCGATCGTTGTAAGGCGAACCTGCCAACTGGTGCTTCACAACTGAGTCGAGCAATACCAAACGGTAGCCATCGGGCTTGAATGGGAAGTACTCGAACTCGCGAGAGCGGCAGTCGAGACGCATCAGACAGCCTGCCTTTCCGAATACAGAAGCAAATTGGTCCATGATACCGCAGTTAACACCGCAGTAGTTATGCTCGGTAGCCTGACCTGCCAATACCATATCCCACTGAGAAACCTTGTTCTCGCCGAAGATATCGTTCAGTCCGCAAGCAAAGCAACTCTCCATAGCAGCTGATGATGACATACCAGCGCCAAGGGGAACATCGCCGGCAAAGGCAATATTGAAGCCCTTCACGGGAACGCCCAACTTCTTCATCTCCAAGGCTATACCATAGATATAGCGTGCCCATGAGGCCTTAGGACCTTTAGGGTCAGAGAGCTTAAAGTCTACACGGTCCTTCAGGTCGATAGCGTAAGCCATCACAGTATCCTCAGTACCGTTTGCACGCATCTCGGCCATCACACCTTTATCTACTGCTCCTGGGAACACGAAACCACCATTGTAGTCGGTGTGCTCACCAATCAGGTTGATACGTCCAGGAGATGCATATACGTTACCAGTCTTTCCATCAAAGTGTTTGATGAAACGGCTTCTTACAAAATCAATTTCCATCATATCTAATTATCAATTATCAATTGTCAATTATCAATTATTACTCTACGGGGATGTCTTTATTCACGTTCTTGCAACCAATCAGGGCGTAGTAGAACATGTAAGCCATTGCGAGCAGATAGACGAAATAGCTTGGCATGTAGCCCATGAAGTCTGCAAAGAAATTCTGAACAACGGGGAGTACGCCACCGCCGACCACCATCATCATGAAGATACCTGATGCCTGAGCGGTATACTTACCCAATCCCTCTGTAGCCAGATTGAAGATAGAGGCCCACATCACCGAAGTGCAGAGTCCGCAGAGTACTAACAATACAGCACTCAACGGAACAGTGGTCATCTCAACAGTACCCTCCAGAATCTTGACCAATGGCATTGTTGCAGTAACGCTCTTTGGAGTCAGGATAGCTGCAATGATCAGCACCATGCCCATAAAGGTACAGAACAACATCATCTGACGTGAAGATACCTTGCCGCCAATGGCGCTGGCTACCATACGTCCAATAAGCATGAGCAACCAGTACATAGCTGCAACAGCACCTCCGATAGTAGCTGCATTGAGCACAGCCTCGGGATTAACCCAAGCTCCATTAGCCGAAGTGTCAGAGAGATAGAAGTTCAAACCACCAGGAATACCAACCTCGACACCTACATAGACGAAGATAGCAATTACGCCAAGCAGACAATGACGGAAGGCCCAAGGCGAGTGTTCGAACTTGGTCTCGGCTGTCACCTTGCCTAACTCTGGATCCTGGATAGGAATGAATGTCAGGATGACGAATGCTGCAGCGAAGACGGTCATTGCAATATACATCACCAGATTAACGTCGGCCATCTGTGTTGATGCTGTCACGGTACCGATCAGTGCACCAACCAGCATTGGCGTCATTGTACCTGCCAAAGAGTTCAGTGTGCCACCAATCATGTTCAGCTGGTTACCACGATTGCCACCACCGCCCAGCAAGTTGAGCATGGGGTTGACAACGGTATTCAGAATACATACAGCGAAGCCCGATACAAAGGCACCGAACAGATAGATGCAGAATCCAGGAATGCCTCCAGAGAAACCAGACAGGAACTGGATAAGAACGCCAATGAATCCTACGGCAATACCGATGAGGGCCGTCTTCTTATAACCGACCTTGGTTAACATCTTACCAGCGGGAATACCCATGAACAGATAAGCGAAGAAGTTCATGAAATTACCCATAATTCCTAAAACGTTGGAGCCACCGATTTCAGGCTGGTTCTTCCAAATGACTCCAATGGGCGCACCAAGATTCGTTACAAACGAAATCATTGCATAAAGGAACATCATAGTCACAATGGCTATGATGCTTCCGTTCTTTTGTTGATTACTCATACTTAATATTATGCTAATTTAGTAGTTGGATAAATGGTTATTCAGCTATACCGAAACGATAAACTGTCTTCTGCTTATAGCGCTGTCCAGGGTTCAGTACTACACTTGGGAAGTAGGGACGGTTTGGTGAATCGGGGAAGTGCTGAGCCTCGAAGCAAACAGCAGAGCGGTGTGGGAATGTACATCCGTTGGCACCCTTGTAACCGTTCAGGAAGTTACCTGTGTAGAGCTGCAATCCTGGCTCTGTGGTGTAAACCTCCATAGTACGTCCGCTCTTAGGTTCGGTCAGACGAGCTGCGAATGAGAGCTCACCCTCTTCCTGTTTGTTCAGCACGTAGTTGTGGTCAAAGCCGTGACCGAACTTGATCTGCTCGTGGTCGGCATCGATGTCCTGTCCGAATGGCTTAGCCTTGCGGAAGTCGAATGGAGTACCCTCAACCTTCAGGATCTCACCTGTTGGGATAGCTGTTGCATCTGTTGGGAGATAGAAGTCAGCGTTGATCTCGCAGATCTGGTCTTCGATACCTGGAGTAGGATTAGCTGTTCCACCCAGAGCAAAGAAGGCGTGATGTGTCAGATTGACGATAGTCTTCTTGTTGGTTGTTGCCAGATACTCGATAACCAGCTCGTTCTGGTCGGTGAATGTGAATTCAACTGTTACGTCGAGCTCACCAGTAAAGCCTTCCTCGCCATAAGAAGAGATACGATGCAGAGCCAATGAGCGTGGACCCATCTGGCGGGCATCCCAAACTTTGGCGTTGTAACCTACCTTACCTCCGTGCAGGTGGTTGGGTCCGTCGTTCAGGAACAACTGGTATTCCTTGCCGTTCAGTGTGAACTGACCTTTGTTGATACGGTTTCCCCAACGACCGATAAGGGTAGAGAGGTAAGGTTCATTACCACTGGTAAGTTGCTTGATGTCATTATGACCCTCAATAACATTCGCTACTTTGCCATCCTTATCGGGGACCATGATTGCACAAATAGCGCCACCATAGTTTGAGATAGCTACTTCATAACCTTTGCGGTTCTTCAAAATGTAAAGATCCGTCTTTTTACCATTAATTGTGGTTTGGAAATCTTTGCGGTTCAAACCGCACAAATTCGCTGTTTCAGTTGTGTTTGCCATTACTTAATCGTTTTAAGTTACTAAAATCTACTTGCAAAGTAACCTAAAAAAATCGAGAATGACAAACGAAACGCCTAAAAAAACGTTTACGAGAGTGTTAAAAACACCTAAAAGCAATTTTTAAGGAAGTCGCCAACCACGTATGAAGAGCCTCCGACAAAGATAAAATCATCTCTCAGCGCTTCGTTCTTGGCTGCTTTATATGCCTCACTTACAGAGGGATAACTCATGCCCATAAGTCCTTCTTCGTAAGCCATCTCTCTCAATTTCTCTTCGTTGATGGCTCTTTTTGAGTTTGCTTTCGTAAAATAGTATTTTGCGTCCTTGGGCAGCATTTTGAGCACTCCTTTAACGTCTTTGTCATCAACCATGCCAAATACAATGTGCATCTGGCGACATTCTACCAACTGCAATTGCTGGCTGATATATTGCCATCCTCCTACATTATGTCCTGTGTCACAGACCACTAGAGGATGCTGTTGCATAATTTGCCATCTGCCCATAAGTCCAGTTTTCTTACAGACATTTCGCAACGCTTCTTGCAGTTCTATACGACATTTTTCGTAGTTGCTCTCCTTGAGACTGTAGCAGAGATACCCCTGCAGGCGCAGTTGTTTCAACGCATGAAAGACCGTATTCAGATTTTTGGGTTGATAGATGCCTCCCAAGTCGCAAATAAAGTCGTTCATGTGCTTTGTGTGATATCTTATACCGCCTTCTGGTAATAGTTCTTCACCCAATATCTCGTTTTCGTCTTCAGCAAAGACGATAGGTGCTTCCATTTCCTGAGCCTTTGCTTCAAAAACGGGACGCGTCTCTTCGTTCGTCTCGCCAATAATGACTGGTACACCTTTTTTAATAATACCAGCTTTCTCGCCAGCAATCTTGGCTAATGTGTCGCCCAGAAATTGTGTATGATCAAGGCTGATATTAGTGATAATGCTGACCAGAGGTGTGATGATATTGGTGCAATCCAATCGGCCGCCCAATCCCACTTCGACCACAGCGATGTCGATATTCATGTCCTTGAAGTACTTGAAGGCCATAGCCGTTGTCACTTCAAAGAAAGAAGGATGCAGGGGTTCGAAGAACGGGTGCTCCTTTTCAACAAAATCTACTACATATTGTTCGCTGATAGGTTTTCCGTTTACACGAATGCGCTCACGGAAATCCACCAGATGAGGTGAAGTGTAGAGACCTACGCGATAGCCGCTTTCCTGCAATACAGCCGCAATGGTATGGCTCACACTTCCTTTGCCGTTGGTACCTCCCACGTGGATGGTCTTGTATGACTGATGGGGGTGTCCGAAGTGGATGTCCAGTGCCAGCGTATTGCTGAGACCTTCTTTATAACCAGATGCCCCCTGTCTTTCGAACATGGGCATTTGGCTATATAGATATTCGCAAGTCTCCTTGTAATTCATGCTTAGCTGAAGTAGTTCTTGAATTTCTGGAAGATGCTGCGCTTGGTGGCTGCATCGCCCTTGAAGTTATCGCTCTGCTTAAACTGTTCGATAGCTTCTTTTTCTTCACGACTTAACGTCTTTGGTATGAAGACGCTCACGTTTACAACCAAATCGCCGTTGCCTCTTCCATATCCCTGAACAGCAGGCAGACCTTTGCCTCTCAATCGGAGTGTCTTGCCAGGCTGTGTGCCAGGTTCCATCTTGACTCTCAGCTTTGTTCCCTCGATGGTTGGTATCTCAACATCGCCACCAAGTGCTGCTGTCGGGAAATCGAGCAACAGATTGTATATCAAGTCGTTATCGTCACGAATAAAGGTGTCGTTTGGTTCTTCCTCTACGAACACCTGGATATCGCCGTTCACACCTTTGCGATGCCCAGCGTTACCCTTGCCTGGCACGTTGACAATCATACCTTCAGCGACGCCTGCAGGAATCTTGATTTCTACAACTTCCTCGCCTTTCTCCACACCAGTGCCTCCGCATTGATGACACTTGTGCTTGATAACCTGACCCTCACCCTGACAGGTAGGACAAACGCCTTGCGTCTGCATCATACCAAAGATGCTCTGAGTGGTATGGGTGATAACACCAGAACCGTGACATGTCGGGCAGGTCTCTGTTCCGCTTCCGTCTTCAGCACCAGTACCGTGACAGTGCGAGCAAACCACATCTTTACGTACCTTAAACTTCTTCGTTACTCCGTGCGCAATCTCGTTCAGCGAGAGCTTCACCTTCAGTCTCAGGTCTGAACCGCGATGTTGCTGTTTGCCACGATGACCGCCACCGAATCCGCCGAATCCGGCACGACCTCCGAAGATATCGCCGAACATCGAGAAGATATCGTCCATATTCATGCTGGCGCCAAAATCGCCAAATCCACCCGTAGGTCCATTGAATCCGAACTGGTCGTACTGCTGACGCTTCTGTGGGTCGTGCAACACGTCGTAAGCCTCGGCAGCCTCCTTGAATTTCTCCTCGGCTTCCTTATTGCCTGGATTACGATCAGGGTGGTATTTAATGGCGATAGTGCGATACGCCTTTTTTATCTGGTCTTCTGTAGCGTTCTTGTCGACGCCCAGCACCTCATAGTAGTCTCTTTTCTGTGCCATTTCTTACTTCTTACATCTAACATCTAACCTCTTATTGTCCTACTGCCACTTTGGCGTGACGTATTACCTTGTCATTCAGCTGATAGCCCTTCTGCAGACAGTCAATGACCTTGCCTTTCTTGTCATCGCCCATTCCTGGAACCATAGCCACAGCCTCGTGTACATCGGTATTGAAGTCGGCATCCTGCGTCTCGATTTCCTTGACACCAAGGCCTTCCAAAGCTTTCATCATCTTGTGATAGATGAGTTCCATACCCTCGCGAACCACAGCGATATCCTCTGTCTTAGCACCGTTTTCGATTGCTCGCTCCATATCGTCGATAATGGGCAGAATGGCACTGACAGCCTTCTCGCCACCGTTCAGAATGAGTTCAGCCTTCTCCTTCAGCGTACGCTTGCGGTAATTGTCAAACTCCGCTGTCTTGTACAGAATCTGAGTCTTCAGCTGCTCAATCTCCTCCTGTGCTTTTTCCAACGGGTCTTTCTCTTCAGCCTCTTCTGTGTTATCCGTAACCTCTGAGTCCTCAGCGTCGGCTGTGGTCTCAGCATTGTCTACTTCCTGTTCTTCTTGCTGGTCGAGGATGTTCTCCTCTTCCTGATTTTTCATTTCTTCTTCGTTCATAGCTTTTTGTCTTTTTTCATTGCCACTAGCAAATTCCGTGCCATTCTTTAGCTATACAACTCTGCTTTTCTTTCCTTGATGGCCTCGTCATAGATGTAGTCATCGTAAGTCATCAGCTTGTCGATGGTACCCTTTGGTGTCAGTTCTATGATGCGGTCGGCCACTGTGTTGATAAACTCATGGTCGTGGGATGCAAACAGAATGTTACCCTTAAACGAGATGAGGTTATTGTTGAAAGCCTGAATCGACTCCAAGTCCAAGTGGTTGGTTGGCGTGTCGAGAATCAGACAGTTGGCATTCTTCAGCTGCATACGGGCAATCATACATCTCATCTTCTCACCTCCTGAAAGCACGCAAACCTTCTTTTGGATATCCTCGTCCTTGAACAGCATACGACCCAGGAATGATTTCATCATGACCTCGTTACCAGTGCCAAATTGCGACAACCAGTCAACGAGGTTCATTTCCGACTGGAAGAACTCCGTATTGTCGAGTGGCAAATAGGCTGTAGTGATGGTGACGCCCCACTTAAATGTGCCTGCATCAGCTTCGCGATTGCCGTTGATGATTTCGAACAGCGCAGTCATAGCCTTGGGATTGTGTGACAGGAAGACAGTCTTCTGTCCTTTCTCAATGGTGAAGCTGACATTGTCAAACAGTACCGTTCCGTCAGCATCAAGAGCCTTCAGACCTTCCACCTCCAGAATCTGCGTACCAGGCTCGCGCTCCATCGAGAAAATGATACCAGGATATTTACGTGTTGATGGTGTGATTTCTTCTACGTTCAGCTTTTCCAACATCTTCTTACGCGATGTTGTCTGCTTCGACTTTGCCACATTGGCAGAGAATCGGCGGATAAACTCCTCCAGCTGCTTGCGCTTTTCCTCGGCCTTCATCTTCTGGTTCTGAGCCTGACGCAGAGCCAACTGAGAACTCTCATACCAGAACGAGTAGTTACCTGAGAACAATGTCACTTTGCCGAAGTCGATGTCGACAGTTTGAGTTGATACGGCATCCAGAAAGTGACGGTCGTGCGATACAACCAACACACACTGCTCAAGGTTAGAAAGATATTCCTCCAACCACTGAACGGTGTCCAGGTCGAGGTCGTTGGTAGGCTCGTCCAGCAACAGGTTGTCTGGGTGTCCGAACAGCGCCTTAGCCAGCATCACGCGCACCTTTTCATTGTTCGATATATCTGACATCTGAGCGTAGTGCTTATCTTCTTTGATGCCCAGGTTCTGCAACAGCTGTGCAGCCTCGCTCTCAGCCTCCCAACCGTTCATCTCGGCAAAGGCCATTTCCAAGTCGGCAGCACGATTGCCGTCTTCCTCAGTCATTTCTTCCTTGGCATACAGGGCTTCGCGCTCCTTCATGTTCTGCCACAGGGGTTGGTGTCCCATCAACACGGTGTCCATCACCGAAAACTCATCATATTTGAAGTGGTCCTGTTCCAATACCGACATGCGTTCGCCAGGCAGCATCTCCACTGTTCCCTTGTTGGGTTCAAGCTCACCGCTGATAGCGCGCAGCAGGGTTGACTTACCAGCACCATTGGCGCCGATAATACCATAAATATTACCACTCGTAAACTTCAGATTGACGTCTTTATACAACGTCTTTTTTCCAAACTGGATAGCCAGATTTGTGACTGTTATCATCTTCTTTTATACCTTATTATATTAAATAGCGGCTGCAAAGGTACAAATAATTGGGCAAAAAACCAAATTTTTTCACTTTCACTTTCCTATTTTCGCTTTTTTGGCTATCTTTGCAGCATGAATACGCCGTATTATATGATAGAAGAGCAGAAATTACGTCGCAATCTTGCACTGATCAGCGATGTTGCACGCCGTACAGATTCTGAATGGATTCTGGCCTTTAAGGCGTTTGCTCTTTGGAAGACGTTTCCTATCTTTCGCGAATATATCCGTTCCACGACAGCCAGCTCTCTCTCCGAGGCACGTCTGGCTTTCGAAGAGTTTGGCTCCAAGGCTCACACCTTTTCGCCAGCTTATAAAGACGACGAGATTGATGACATCATCCGCTGTTCCAGCCATCTGACGTTCAATTCTCTTTCGCAGTACGAGCGCTATCACGAACGGGCAGGGGAGTGTTCGCTGGGATTGCGTGTTAATCCTGAGTATAGCGAGGTAGGCACATTGCTCTATAATCCCTGTGCACCAGGCACTCGTTTTGGTGTCACTGCCGATAAGTTGCCTGCTCAGTTGCCTGCCGATCTGCGTGGCTTCCATTGCCATTGTCATTGTGAGAGTGGCTCCGATGTTTTCGAGCGCACACTTCAGCATATTGAAGAAAAGTTCTCCCGTTGGCTCCCTCAGATTGAGTGGATAAATTTTGGTGGAGGCCATCTGGTGACACGTGCTGATTATGATATTGAACGTCTGGTTTGCATCATGCAGTCGTTCCACGAGCGTTATCCTCATCTGAAGGTCATTTTCGAACCAGGTAGTGCTTTTGCCTGGCAGACTGGGCCGTTGGTGTCCAGTGTTGTCGATATCGTCGAAGATAAAGGCATTCGCACGGCTATCCTCGATGTCAGCTTCACTTGTCACATGCCGGATTGTCTGGAGATGCCTTATTATCCTGATGTCCGTGGTGCCGAACACATAGACAGCCAACAGCCAATTGCTAACAGCCAACAGCCAACCTATCGTCTAGGCGGCAACAGCTGCTTGGCAGGCGACTTTATGGGCTACTGGCAATTCCCCAAGCCTCTGCAGGTGGGCGATGAGATTATCTTCGAAGATATGATTCACTATACTACCGTGAAGACTAATACCTTTAATGGTATTACCCATCCCTCTCTCTGCATGCTTCGTGCCGATGGCACACTCGAGTTGCTGCGTCGTTTCACTTATGAAGACTATCGTGACCGTATGGATTAAATGATCAATAAAAACATTAACAGCTAAACAAAACCATTATGAAAAGAATCATCCTCAGCCTCGTGGCTATGCTGACAATGCTTACTTCTGTTCAGGCACAACGCCTGGTGTCAGTAAAGAACTATGGTGCCAATTGGCCAAAGACCATGATTTCGTTGAAGAACAAGCCCAACGGAACCATCTATCGTCTGCGTGTAGAGAAACAGAACGAATATCTGCCTCGTGTCGAAGAGGCCAAGGATTTAGAGCAGTTCATCTCTGAACAAATCGATATCGGATGGCTCGCCCTCTATCGTCGTTCTGCGGGAAGTTCCGACTATAAATTCATTGTGGTCATTTACGATAAGGAAGAGAAGCCGCTCTATACCGTTAATCTGGGCGATGTGTCAGAGAACCACTATTGCGAGGTTCAGGATGTTCGCTGGGATAACGATACCCACAATTTGCTGTTCAATATGGCTTGCCCCAGCTATGCCAGCGAGATTAACGGCAAGGGTTCAAAGTTGCATTGCTATAATCCTGAGCGTCGCCAGATGGTATGGTCTACAGGTTGGCTCACCAGCAACGATATCTTCATTCTCGATTCCAAGTTCGTCTTCTGCTCGTATGGCTTCACCAGCGAGAAGAAGTTCTTGTATATGCTCGATAAGTTTACAGGCAAGGTCTACAGCAAGTTGCCTTTTACCTATAAGGTAGAGTATCTTGAACTGCAGACCGAACAGAATGGCAGGGAATATCTGTATGCCCTCGATTACAACGACCATCTGTATAAGTACTACGTTGAAGGTGCTAAAGCCATTGCCCAAAATGGTAAGGTCTTTACGGTGGTCTATGCAGAGTCTGACGATGGCTTCCTGAATGTGCGCTCAGAGCCTTCGATGCAGGGTAAGGTGCTCACTAAGCTTTGGATGCAGGATCACGGATTAGGTCGTGGCATCTTGCTGGAGAAAGGCAAGCAGTGGAGCAAGGTCAGCGTCGACGGCATCGTAGGTTATGTCTATACCAAGTATCTGGGACAAATGTCGTGGATGGGTGGCGGCGGTCCTAAGATTGTTGCCAGCAAGCCCGCTGTCGTCATCTATTGCGAAGACAATGCCGACGGTGGTCTTAAGCCCTTCTATACCGTCACCAAGGGCACTATTATTGCCGACACATATTTCGAACATTCCTTTAATGGTGTGGAATACTACGAAATGCGCACAGGTCACGACTACCTCTTCGTCAAGAAGAGTGACGTGACGAAGGTTCAGTAAATAAATACAAACAATAAAAATAAGTATGAACACAAAGACATTTTTTCTCCTCGTTTCGCTCTTCCTCAGCTGCACATCATTGATGGCTCAGGAAGCGCAGAAAAGTGATTTACACAAGCGTGCTGATGCCTCCGATCCTAAGGAGAACATCGCCCAGACCCGTTCGCTCTATATTCACGCCTTCAACGATTATGCCAATCGCAGCGACGTGAAGCAGGGTGTGGAGTGTGCTGTCAAGGCTGCTTCGCTTTATCACAAGGAGAACTTCTACAAAGAGGCTTTCGACCTTCTGCGTCGTGCCGATCAAGTGGTTAACGAGAGTCAGAAACCTTCCAACGAGAAGGCCGCAGCACATTATCAGTGCACCAATGAGCGCCTGCAGATGTACATCAAGCTGCGCAAGAGCGACAGTGCCAAGGAGCAACTCAACATCCTGTCTTCACTGGCTAGTCAGGCTGGCGACGAATCAATCAACAACGATTTGCTCTACACCAAGGCTCTCTATTATTACACCTTTGGTATGAATGCCCAGGGTAATGCCGTATTCCAGGAGATGGCCAACAAGCTGACGGCTTCTAAGGAGTATGACAAGGTTGACGAGGTCTACAAGTCGCTCATCACCAATGCCCGCCGCAGCAACAATGCCAATTTCGTCGCCCAGTCGTATAACAACTATCTGGCTTGGAAAGACTCCATTGCCGATCTGAAGCTGGCTGACGAGACAGGTGTATTGAAGAAGCAGATTGCCGACCACGAAGCCTCTATTGCCGATAAAGACAGCTCACTGACTGCCCGTATGGCATTCATTGTGGGTCTCGGCATACTTGCCGCAGCACTGGCTGCAGCATTGGTCGTAGGTGCCTTTGTGCTCATGCGTTACATCCTGCTCACCCGTCGTCAGAAGGATATTATCCGTTTGGCTAACGACAGCAATGCCCTCAAGTCGCAGTTCATCAGCAATATCTCTGCCCAGCTGGCTCCCAGCTTCCGCAAGCTCGATAACAGCAATCCTGAGGTAAAAGCCCTGTTGGCCTTCACCGATCATATCCAGCTGCTCTCCGATGTTGAGCGAACAGTCGATGAAGAGGTAGAACTGGAAGACACTCAGATACAGCCCTTCTGCGAAGAACTGATGGATCAGATTCGTCCACTCGTTAAAGACGGTGTTAATCTGACTGTCAATGCCCAGAAGATGACGTTCAGTCTGAATCGCGAATACGTTTCCCACATCATCAGCCACTTGCTTCATAATGCTGCTGATTTTACGCCAGCCGATGGCACCATCTGCCTCGATGTCAAGAAACGTAGCGCCCACACCTATCAGTTTATTGTTACTGACTCTGGCGAGAATATCCCAGAGGAGCGTCGCGAAGAGGTGTTCAAGCCCTTCTGCGAAATCCACGACCTCACCAAGGGCGACGGACTCGGACTTCCAATCTGCAAGCAGATGGCTATCAAGATGAATGGCGACCTCGTCATCGATCCTGAATATGTTCGAGGTACTCGCTTCATCCTCGAGCTCCACGTCTAAGCAACTATTAAGGCCCCGCAGAAATGCGAGGCCTTATTATTTTAAAAGGTATTTATATTTCACGTATCTCAACATCAGGAGGACATTCGTACATCACACGGGCGTGATTGGTGCGGATGAGCTGGCTGTCAATACACTGCCCTGTTGAGCGATCAATGGTGTCACGAAATACCTGACCATTGCGATAGATGATACCAGACTCACGTGAGAAAAATTCATTCTCAGCATGAATATGGAACGTGTGGGGTTGTGCCTCCTGAGCACGCAGCTCGCCACACAGATACTCGTCGTCAACCCATAGGCGCAGCTGATAAGTGTTTGCGGTATTGTTTTTGACGCGATAGTCCAGATAGTTGTACGAGATGCTGGTACCAGTGCCGAAGGGTATCTGGCGTCCAAAGTCAGGAAAGAGGTCGAGCCCGTCGTGATGGTGATGTTCTGTGATGGTGAGGTCGCTGTGGAGCACCATCCAATGGATGAGGTTCGACAGTTGACACAGTCCGCCACCAATGCCCTGATTGGGCTGTCCCTTGGCAATGGTGAGTCCCTCCTTATAGCCTTTGCGCTTAGTGGTGCGTCCTATCTGCCGCCATACGGAGAACGTCTCGCCTGGATGGATGATAAGTCCGTCGATATGAGTAACGGCCAGTGCCAGATTCGTAGCCTTGTTCTCTTGTAATTGCATGTTGACATTACCCAATCGGCGACGGATAAGAGAGTTGTGCCGATAGACGAGGACGGGTAGGGAATCCGTTGTCCGCTGATGAGCAAACGGTGTCTTCTGCAGACAGTCCTTCAGATGTCGTTTCAGTATTTCTTTCTCCATCGACAGGCGATAGGTGAAAGGGCATAATTCGCAAAATAGTTTACGGGCCATAGTTTTTTATTATAATCGGGGGCCAAAGTTACGAAAAAAATTTGGAAAATTGAAAGATATTGTGTAATTTTGTGCGCAAATACTGAAAGAAAGCTATGAATCTTATAATCAAACGATATAGAAAACTGTTCATTACGTCGGTATTAGCCGTTCTGTGCCTACCTGCTTTTTCGTCGAATGATAGTATCCGGAATGTCTATACTGAGGAACACCCGTTGGTATATGAAGACGCGTGGGATTTGTGGCCGTATGCATTTCTTAACGATACGGGCGAGCCTGTGGGTTACAACATCGACCTGCTGAAGCTGATATGTAAAGAGCTGGATATTCCCTATAGAATAAGGCTGCGTCCCACGAAAGACGCGCTGAACGACTTGAAGGCAGGAAATGCCGACCTGATGTGTGGTATGGATGCCGCATTCCATAATGAGTATGCGCAGTATGGCAAGAGCGTCATCCAGATATTCACCCACAGCATTGTACATCGTAAGGGTGAACCTGTGCGCGTGAAGACGGTAGACGATCTCGCCAATCAAGAGGTCATCGTGCACGAAGGCAGTTTCAGCCACCATCTCATGATAGAGCGAGGGTGGGGGGAGAATGCTATTCCTTATAATGACATGCAGGAGGCTATACAGTACGTTCACAATCACGAACGTAGCCAGATAGCCTGGAACACGTTGTCGCTGAAGTGGCTGATCCATAAGTTCGGATACGACGAGCTGGAACTGACGCCAGTCAATATTCCGCATGGAGAATATAAGTTCATGTCGAACAATCCCCGCCTGCTGGAGAAGATGGACAGCGTCTATGCGCATCTGAACTCTACAGGACGCCTGCAGCCCATTCAGAACAAGTGGTTCTATCCTGAACACAAGGAGACGGGTATCCCCTCGTGGGTATGGTATCACGTCATCGGACTCCTGGTGATTATCGTCATCTGTATCATCTATTATCTCTCTTATCGACACTATGAGCACAGTATGACGAAAAACCTGATGCGTTCCAATAATCGCCTATCGCTCATCCTGAATACAAGTAAGGTACACATCTGGCTGTTTGATATTCTTGGAAAGACCATTGTCAGCATAGCCACAGACGGCAAGAAAACGGTGATACCGCTGTCGCCTAACTTCGAACAGTACTACATGATTCCTGAAGATTTTGAAAGACTGTGCGCCCTGCTCGACGAGATAGCGGCACTGAAGAAGGAACGCGATACGCTGGAACTGAAGGCCGTCAGAAAGGATAACAAAGAGCAGAGCATCTTCTCAGTAGACCTCTCCGTGATGAAGCGCGACAAGAACGGATGGCCTACGGTGGTCATTGGGGCTTCGACTGATATCACGCCAGCCTACGAGCGCCAGCAGGAACAGAAGGACGCCATGCTGCGATACCATCATATCTTCAACTCGACCCTGGTCGATACCGTATCGTATGACGAACACGGTATTATAGATGACATGAATGAGAAATCGATTATGGGTATTGGTGGTAATCTGCAGCCCGTTCTCGATGCCAAGATATCCATTCAGAGCGTTCTGGGCGATCCCGACCTTTCGCTCGATGATATTGGCATCACCTATCTGACGCAGATCTATAAGTCGAAGGATGACGAGCGCCCGCTTAACAGGATTCTCAATCGCGACGAGCTCTACTACGAACTGCAGGTATCGCCTATTCGCGACGACGACGGTAAGTTGCTGGGTATCTATGGCACAGGACGCGATGTGACAGGGTTGGCTAAGTCGTACTCGCGTTTGAAGAAGAATATCGTCCAGCTGCAAGAGGCCAACGACGAACTGCAGGACTACATGAAGAACATGAACTACGTGCTGAAGAACGGTGGCGTGCGCATTGTCAACTACTCGCCTGATACGCATACGCTGACCATCTATAGCGAGAGCGAACATGTTCAGCATCGTCTGACACAGACACGCCTGCTGTCGCTGACTGATGGCGAGTCGAGAAAAACGGCTTTGCACATCATGAACCAAATGGACAACCTGACGCCACAGACCGTCAAGGCCGTCATCAAGTCGGCTATTCGCACAGATGGCAAACCGCTTTGCCTCACTTTTTCGTTTGTGCCCATTATGGATGCCGAAGGAAATGTCACCAAGTATTTCGGCATGTGTCGTGACATCAGCGATATCAAGGCCACTGAGGAACTCTTGGCAGAGGAGTCGAAGAAGGCCCAGGAGGTGGAAACGGTGAAGAACGCCTTCCTGCATAATATGTGTTACGAAATACGCACGCCGCTAAACTCCGTGGTGGGTTTCTCAGAACTGATGGAAAGGGATGTGGATGGCGAGGACGAGCAGTTTTTTATCGAAGAGATCAAGAAGAACTCGCGCAGCCTGCTTAATCTGGTGAACAACATCCTGTTCCTCTCGCGTCTGGACGCAGGTATGATAGAGCTGAAACCAGCACCTGTCGACTTCGCTGCCGCCTTCGAGGCTCGTTGCCAGGCTGCGTGGATTCACAGCCAGCAACCAGGTGTGGAATACATCGTAGAGGCACCTTACGAACACCTGATGCTCGATATCGACATGAATAATATCGGCATTCTCATCGACCAGGTCATCAACAATGCCGTACAGAATACCACCCAGGGCTCTGTGCGCGCCCGCTTCGACTATAACGGTGAAGACCTGACGATAGCCGTTCAAGACACGGGTTGCGGCATACCAGCCGACCAGATAGAGAAAATATTCGAACGCTTCAACACCACCAACAGCAATAACAGCGGATTGGGACTGTCCATCTGTCAGGAAGTGGTCAGACTGATGGGTGGTAAGATACGACTGAAATCAGAAGTCGGCAAGGGCACCATCGTCTGGATGATCATTCCCTGCACGACCAGCGAAGTGGTGAAGATGTGAGATTGAAACAAAAGTAAAGTGAAAGTAGAAAACAGATAAAGATAACATGACACGAGATATGATAAGAAACGGGAAAAGGTATATCATTCTGGCGATTTGCCTTCTGACCCTTTTACCCTCGCTTCCTGCGGCCAACAATTATGGTTATACCGAGGAGCATCCGCTGGTCATTGTCGGCGACTGGGACTTCCGTCCGTTTGAGTTTGTCAACGTCGAAGGAAAGCCTGCCGGATACAATGTCGACGTGCTCAACCTGATACTCGACAATCTCGGCATTCCCCATAAGTTCGTCATGCAGGAGTGGCACGTGGCCACTGATATGTTCAAGCGTCGCGAGGCCGATCTCATTCATGCCCTCTACTTCTTCTACAAGGATAAGCCCTACGTGTCGACGCACAAATATATCAACTACTACAATCTGAAAGTGGCGCGTCGCGAGGATGTGAAGCCCCTGAAACGGATTGGTAATCTGCAGGCTGGCGACACGCTGCTCATCAAGAAAAGCGACTATGCGGCATTGGCCCTTTCTGAAAAGGGAGAATTGCCATTTGCCATAGAACATCACTCACCAAAGGATGGCTTGACAGGTATCCGACAAGGCAAATACAAATACTATATCTGGGGCGAAATACCCCTCAAGCACAAAATCCAGGAACTCAATCTCGACAGTATAGCTCTCGACGCCATAGACATACCTGCTGGCGAACTGCGAATCATTGGTTACAACAAGGAACTGATTAATATCATCGACGACCAGTACACCCGCCTCGAGCAGGCTGGAAAACTGCAGAAAATCTACGACCACTGGTTTCATCCTGAGCGTGAGCACGACGATGCCTCGCCCGTGGTCCTCTTTATTCTTGCAGGCCTGTTTCTGATAGCTGTCATCGTGTTCCTGCTGATATGGTTTGTCAGACGCAGGGTGGCGAAGGCTGTCCAGGAGCGCTCTGATATGGTACAAGTGATGAGGCAAGTGCTCAATATGGGTGAATACTTTGTTGTAGAGTGGGATTTCCACGACAACATGCTCCGCAACAAATACGGCAACATGGTGCCCACAGAGGAGATGAAACCTGAAGATTTCATTGAACGCATGCCACAGGATGAGGCTCTCCAGGTGCGTGAACTCAGTGCACAGATGATAACAGGTGTCATCGACCATTTCGAGATGAACTTCCACTTCAATCTGGGCACCCTCGAACAGCCCTTGTGGCGTAACTTCTATGGTAATGCCATCATCGAACGGGAGCACGGCAAACCTCTCTATATTGTTTATACCACAAAAGACATTACTGAAGATGTGAAGGAGGAAAAGCACATCAGAACCGTCGCCAATAAGTATAAGAAGATGTTCGATACCAACCTGGTGGCTATGTCGTTCTACGATCCTAGCGGCCATCTTCTCGACATCAACAAGAAGATGCTGGAATTCTGCGAGGTTAATGATGAGAACGAAGCGTATTTCCGTGGCACATCCCTCTTTGAATTTCCCAACACCAAAGGTATCTATCTGCCTGGTACAAGGGAAGTTATGCATGTCTGCCAGCGCATCTATGAGCCCAAGTTGGGTATTGATAAATATACTGAGTTCTGCGTCAATCCTGTAATCGACGACGACCGTCTGGTTTACTATATCGTCACCAATCGTGATATCACAGCAGAGCGTAACATGTATCTCAAATTGCGCGATCACGACCTCCAGCTGAAGACCGTCAACGAGGCGGTAAAGCATTACGAAAACCAGCTTTGCTATCTGTTGAAGGAAAGCCAGATGTATATTTGGAACTACAAGCCGGCGGAGAATCTTATCAGCATGTCGCGTACCACAGGACGCACGGAATACAGCGAATCGATGGAGGAATACGTGGCAACCATCATGCCTGAGGCTCGTGAGTGGGCTGTGCTTGAAGTGCAGAAGGCTATGCAGCAGGGCAAGCCCTATCAGACCATACTGCCTTTCGAACACACACTCTTCGACGATGAACCCTCGTGGTATTCTATCTCAGGTATACCTATTTATAATAAAGACGGGCAACTGACGGAGTATTTCGGACTCTCACGCAACATCACTGAACTGATGGAGGCTCAGGAGAAGCTGCGCATAGAAACGGAACGTGCCAACGATTCGGGACGTATGAAGGCAGCCTTCCTGGCTAATATGACTCACGAGATTCGCACACCGCTGAATGCCATTGTCGGATTCTCTGACCTGTTGCCTATGATCGACGACAGCAATGAGAAAAGGGAGCTTATCCGTATCATTCGCAACAACTGCGATATGCTGCTCCGACTCATCAGCGATATCCTTGAAGTGTCGGATATCGATTCCCGTCAGATGTCGATCACACCTGCCGATGTCGACTTTGCTCAGGTCTTCAACGATGTCTGTCAGACGCTGGAGCAACGCGTGCAGCAGCCTGGTGTGGCATTTATCAAGGACAACCCATACGAGACGTTCAATGCGCATCTTGACAAGGGACGTATACAGCAGGTCATCACCAACTTTGTCACCAATGCTGTCAAGTACACCAAGGAGGGCCATATCAAGGTGGGCTATCGCGAAGAACAGCGAGAGGGCCGTGAGGGACTCTATATCTACTGCGAAGATACAGGTGCCGGCATTCCTAAGGAGAAGCAGGCCTCCGTCTTTGAGCGTTTTGTCAAGCTTAATGAGTTCGTTCAGGGCACAGGTCTTGGACTGAACATCTGTAAGTCAATAGCCGAACGCTGTGGTGGCAGTATCGGCGTCGACAGCGAAGGAGAAGGTCATGGAACAACCTTCTGGGTCTGGGTTCCCAGATTCTTCTGACCGATTGCCTTTGCCGATATCCGTTTTGCTTTTGCTTCTGATGGTGCTGACAACTTACCCTTCAGGTATTGTTCGATGACGAGTCCTGCCATCGGAGCAGCCAGGTCGGCACCAAAACCACCGTGCTCAATATATACGCTGATGGCTATCTTCGGATTGTTCATGGGGGCAAAGGCGATAAATGCAGAATGGTCTTCACCGGGATTCTCAATCGTTCCCGTCTTGCCACAAATAGGGTAGGTGGTCTTAATGCTGGTAGCCGTACCTTTCTCAACAGCCAGTCGCATGCCTTCTATGACAGGTGCATACGCCTCTTTGCTCACTTTGGTCTGGCGCTTCTTCAGATAGCGCTCGTTCTTGGTGTCCTGATGAATATGGGGCACATAGTACCAGCCACGATTGGCAATGGTCACAGCCAGGTTGCACAGCTGCAGCGGCGTACATGTGACGTCGCCTTGTCCCATACCTGCCCACCAGATGGTCTTGCCGTCCCATCCGTCCTTATAACGGCGGTTCAGATAGTCGGCACCAGCCAGCAGTCCGCCTTGCTCGCCCTGAATATCTATATGCATCGGACCGCCCAGCCCCATGCTCTGCATATAGCTGCGCCAGGTGGTGATGGCTTCATCCTTCGTCTCGTACATGAAGTCGTCGTTAATCATCGATGCAAAGGTCATCAGAAACCACGTGTTGCACGATTGCGCCAGCGCGTCTTTCAAGGCGAGGGGTGAGCGATGCTTATGGCAGCGCACCTTGATATTGCCATCTGTGACGCCATCCACACATGCCACCGTTGTCTGTGGCGTGATGATACCTTCCGACAGCAGCGTCAGAGCCTGAGCAGTCTTAAACGTAGAACCAGGTGCCTGTGGCTTGCCGATAGCCTGACGGACATCGCTGCCCTTGGGGGTGTTCGTTGCCAGGCAGATTATTTCGCCATTCGCTGGATTAATAGCCACAATACTGCCCGTCTTCCCTTTCAGCAGACGCTCTGCCAGTTGTTGCAGCTGCGTGCGTATGGTAAGAGGACCATCCGTAGGCAAACCTTGTGCACCAACGTTGTGCACTGATATGATAGAGAAAAATACCGTTAGAAGTATAATCGTTTTAAAAGACATCAGATTTCCTCCGTTTTTATTTCTTGCGTTCTTACATTTTGTCTGCAAATATATCATTTTTCTGACAAACGCCCACACTTTCCCCTCAGTTTTTGAGATTATTTTGCAAATCGAGCCCACCATGCGGTGAGCCCGATTCCCTTACCTCTTAATTGTCAATTATCAATTGTCAATTAGACTTAATCGCCTTCGCCTGGCTCATCACCATTGTT
>CAMUYR010000046.1 GCA_947164965.1 uncultured Prevotella sp.
GTCTCTTCTTACGCTTGTGAGTAGCCATCTTGTGGCCCTTCTTCTTCTTTCCGTTAGGCATAATTTTCTAAAATTTAATGTATTGTTTAATATTCACTAATGTTCTCTTTAATACTTCTCCATTCTCTCCATAAAGCTTTTGCAAGGCTTGAAGGATGGAATATCGTGAGCATCAATCACCATCGTCACGTTCTTGGAGATGTTACGAGCGGTCTTTCTGGCACGACGCTTCACAGTAAATGTACCAAAACCGCGCAGGTAGACATTCTCTTTATTCTCTGCCATATTCAGGCGAATCTCCTCCATAAATGCCTCCACAGTAATAGTTACATCCTTCTTTGGGAGACCAGTCTTTGCAGCGATAGCGCTGATGATATCTGCTTTAGTCATTTCTATGCTTTTTTATTTTTTTCAGTTTCGGACTGCAAAGTTACTAATTTTCAGCGTGATACCGAAATTTTCGGCCTATTTTTTTTCAATTTTCACGATATTTTTGATTTTGGGCGCAGTTTCCCCTGCAAAGAAAGCCTATAATATAGTATAATGTACGCGCGAATTTACTTTTTCTTATCGTAGGCGTGCAATGGATAATCAGTGGTAAAATGCAGACCTCTGCACTCTTTGCGCTCCAATGCCCAACGGGTAATGAGATATCCCACATTAATCATATTTCGCAGTTCGCAAATGTCTCTCGAAGCCTTGACGCGTTTGAAGAGTCGTTCCGTTTCTTCGTAGAGCATATCCAGACGGTCCCAGGCCCGATGCAGGCGTAAGTCACTTCTCACGATACCCACATAGTTCGACATAATCAGGTTCACCTCCTTTACACTCTGTGTAATCAGTACCTTTTCCTCGTTAGTCATCGTTCCCTCATCGTTCCATTCAGGCACCTGGTCGTTATAGTCATACAGGTCCACATGTTCCAGTGAGTGTATCGCTGCTTTGTCAGCATAAACGACAGCCTCTATCAAAGAGTTCGACGCCAGTCGGTTTCCTCCGTGCAGTCCGGTACAGCTGCATTCGCCCAGAGCATAGAGGCGCTCGATACTGGACTGTCCGTTCAGGTCAACCTTGATACCTCCACACATATAGTGGGCAGCAGGACGAACGGGAATATAATCGGTTGTGATGTCGATACCGATAGAGAGACACTTCTGATAGATATTGGGGAAGTGTTTCTTGGTTTCAGCAGGATCCTTGTGTGTGACGTCCAGACAAACGTGATCCAAGCCGTGAATCTTCATCTCCTTATCGATAGCACGAGCTACGATGTCACGTGGTGCCAGCGAGAGCCGCTCATCGTATTTCTCCATAAACGTCTCACCATTGGGCAGTTTCAAAATACCGCCATAGCCACGCATGGCTTCTGTGATGAGGTAGGCTGGGTGAGTCTCCTTGGGATTGTGGAGCACAGTGGGGTGGAACTGCACGAACTCCATGTCTGCTACGGTTCCTTTTGCTCTGTATACCATTGCTATTCCATCGCCAGTAGCTATCACGGGGTTCGAAGTGGTCAGATACACGGCTCCGCATCCGCCAGTACACATCACGGTCATCTTCGACAGATAGGTGTCTACTTTTTTCGTCTTGGGATTCAACACATAGGCACCATAACACTGTATATTGGGTGAACGGCGTGTTACTCTGACGCCCAGATGGTGCTGGGTGATGATTTCCACCGCGAAATGATTCTCCTTGATGTCGATGTTGGGATCCTGGCGCACAGCCTCCATCAGTCCTCGCTGAATCTCTGCTCCAGTATCATCAGCATGGTGTAGAATACGAAATTCCGAGTGACCTCCCTCTCGATGCAGGTCAAATTCGCCACCTTCCTTGCGATCGAAATTGACACCCCATTTCACCAGTTCCTCTATCTGTTTAGGGGCATTCCTCACCACCTGTTCTACTGCTTTCTGGTCTGAAATGTAGTCACCGGCAATAATGGTGTCGGCAATGTGCTTGTCAAAGGTGTCAACCTTCATGTTCGTTACACTGGCTACGCCACCCTGTGCAAACGAGGTGTTGGCTTCGTCCAGTTCTGCTTTACAGATGATGCACACCTTTCCCTTTTTGGCTCTTGCCACTTTCAATGCGTAACTCATGCCAGCGACACCTGCACCGATGACCAGGAAATCGTATTTGTAAACCATAGCCTTTTTCATTTTTTTGTTTTGTTGGGTGCAAAGATACAAATTATTTTTCATTTTTCACTTTTCATTTTTCACTTTTTTTTCGTACCTTTGCACTCATTATGAAGAAAACGATATTATCAACCCTTATATTGATGGCTTCTGTGACCACTTGGGCACAGGATAGCCTGGCTCTCCGACTTGACTCTTTAATGTCCGATCCTCTTTTCGAGACTACCCAGGTTGGACTTATGGTTTACGATCTTCAGGGCGACTCCGTCCTCTATCAGCATCAGGCTCGCCAATTGCTGCGTCCTGCCTCTACGATGAAGCTGGTGACAGCTATCACGGCTTTGGATCGTCTTGGTGGCGATTATGAGTATAAGACACGCTTCTGCTATTCCGGCACCCTTAGTGGTGCCACGCTCCGAGGCAACCTTTATGTGATAGGCGGTTTCGACCCGACATTGACTCCCGACGATGTTGCCACAATGGTAGAGAGTATTCGTGAACAAGGTGTCGACACGATTCGTGGCAATCTCGTGGCAGACCGTACGATGAAGGAAACACTCGACTATGGTGAAGGCTGGTGTTGGGACGATGATAACCCCATGCTGATTCCTCTCACTATAGGTCGCAAGGATATTTTTATGACCACTTTCAAGCGCGAACTCCAGCGTCAGGGCGTTGTTCTCGTGGGTGGACAGTTGCAGGAAGGACCAGCCCCAAGCAATGTGCGCACTCTGAGCACCTATCGTCATGCGATTGATGTGATATTGGAACGAATGATGAAGGAGAGCGATAATTTCTATGCGGAGTCCATGTTCTATCAGACGGCAGCTTCCAATGGACGTAAATTGGCAAAGGCCACTGAGGCTCGTAACATCACCCGCCAGCTGATTAAACGCTTGGGACTGAGTGGTGAACGTTATCGTATTGCCGATGGGTCAGGACTTTCCCTCTACAACTATGTCAGTGCCGAACTGCTGGTTCGTCTCCTGATACATGCTTACCGCACACCTGATATTATCAATCATCTCTTGCCTTCATTGCCTATTGCCGGCATCGATGGCACTTTGAAGAAACGCATGATCGACACACCTGCTTATGACAATGTGAAAGCCAAGACAGGTACGGTGACAGGCATTTCTTCCTTGGCTGGTTACATGACGACAGCCGATGGACGTCCTCTGTGTTTTGCTATCATTAACCAGGGCGTTATGCGAAGTGCCGATGCCAGAGCATTCCAGGATAAGGTGTGCATAACCCTTTGCGGAGGTCAGTTGCAATAGCGTTCAAAGGCTTCGCGGAAAGCTTCCGTGACGCGAATCACTTCGTCGCCAATATATACGCAGAGATTACGGTCTACCGTTCTTATCTTGTCTAATCGGACAATATAGGAACGGTTTATTCTCATAAAATCATCCGTTGGCAATGCGTCCTCCACGGCTTTCATCGTCATGTGGGTGGTTAGTGGCAGTCGTTCGCCTTCCAGATGAAAACGCACATAGTCCTTCATGCCTTCTACATAGAGGATGTCGTTCATCTTAATCTGGCGCAGTTCACCGTCAACACGCAGAAACATGGTATCGCGTGCCTCTTCCTTTTTCCCCCTTCCTTCTTCCAGCGTAAACCACTGCTCTGCTTTTTCCACTGCAGCAATGAATTTGTTATAACGTATGGGTTTAAGCAGAAAGTCAATGGCACTCACTTCATAGCTTTCAAAGGCATATTCTTTGAAGGCAGTAGTAAAAATGACTTTCGTACCCTCGGGCAACATGTGCGATAGTTCCATACCGTTCATATCGGGCATCTGGATGTCCATAAAGGCCAGGTTGACAGGATGTTCCTTTAACCATCCCAACGCCTCGACGCTATCGGTAAACGAAGCCTCCAAATGGAGCTGAGGTGTCTTCTGTACAAACGACTCCAGTAGCTTGACGGCCAGTGGCTCGTCGTCTACGATAATGCAGGTAATAGGTATCATAGCTGAATAGTGATTTTTACCTTATAGATATTGTCTTCAATGGTCTGCTCCCACGTGTAACGGTCCTTATAGATAAGGTCCATGCGTCGACGGGTGTTCTCGATGCCGATGCCCGATCCGCTGCGGTCGGCGTCGTCCTTGGGGAAGTTGGTGTTGTCGCAGGCAAACGTTAGCTGGTGCTCGTCAGTGGTCAGCAATATGTCGATTCGCGAGTCGCGATTGCTGCTGAGACCATGTTTGAAGGCATTCTCAATCAACGATATAAACAAGAGTGGTGCTATTTCCAATTGCGAATTGGACGTTGAGAATTGCGAGTTGACAACGGCTTTCTCGTTGCAGCGCAACTTCATCAGCGAGATATAGTTACGCATAAACTCCACCTCGCCACTGATGGGCACCATCTTCTTATTTGTCTCGTACATCGCATAGCGCAACAGGTCGCTCAGCTGTGCAATAGCGTCTTGGGCAGCATCAGGGTCTATCTGTGTCAGACTCGAGATGTTGTTCAGCGTATTGAAGAGGAAGTGCGGATTAATCTGGTTCTTCAGCCAGGCCAGTTCCGCCTCCGTGTTCTTGGCTTTCTCATCAGCCAGCTGCTGCTTGATCTGCCTGGTACGTATAAAGTGACGGATGCCGATAGCGACAGCAGCTATTACACAGTTGAGGAGGATGAACATCAGCATTCCTGAGAAGAAGCCAATCCACATGTTGGCGTCCATCGGTGGCATGTTAGGAATGCTGTTCCTGTGGTAATAGAGCAGGAAGAACTGCGAGTTCAGTCCAAGGATAAGCACAAGGTTGCAGAGCACAAACAACCAATAGCGGCGCTTGAAGAAAAGGTAAGGGCCGAACAGGTAGAAGTTGACAAAATAAACTACTATCGGAGATTGGAACAGTCCCCAAGCTACTAAGAACGATGTCCGCGTCGACGTCATGTCCTGCGTGCTCAGCAGCGTAGCCAGTGGCAGTGCGAACAGAACCACTGCCCACACTGCTACTTGTGCTATCAATAGCCAGATATCTTTTTTCTCTATTTTCTTCATACGAGTGTATGTTTACGTCGCCAATTTGTTGGCAAAGATAGGCATTCTTTCTGAAACTGCCAAATTATTGCTGTACATTTCCTACGCTATTGATCACCTCACCCTGCGAACGCTGTTCGATATAGTCGTTCTCGACGCGTGTCTGACGCTCGCGGAACTGCTTCTTGGTATTGCCGAAGGTGTAGGCAAGGCTGATAGAGAAGCTCTGCATAGGTACTTTCACCTGCATGTGGTTGGTGAATCCCTTGCCGGCAGTGTGGCTTTCTATGTTCAGGGCACCACCGTTACCCAGTCCCGTCAGTCCCATCACGCTGACTGTCAGCTTGTCGTCGAGGAACGACTTGGAGAGGCTGGCTGTCAGCAGGTTGAAACCGCTGCTCCATCCCTGCAGGCTATAACTCTTGGTCGACGTAATGAGATAGCCACTGAGCTTGATATTCCAAGGTAATGTCTGCTGTACACCACCCATCAGGTTGGCATGCCATCCGTTATTACTCATGTCGAGCGCCTTGGAGCGCAGGTCGCTGTAGTCCACACCACCGTTCAGGAAGATACGCGTGTTCTTGTGAACCATCCAGTTTGCAAAGACGCTGAGACTTGTCTGATGGCGCTTGGCGGTGTTGGCATACGTGCTGTTCAGCAGGTTGTTATTGTCGTAGAACGAGTATTGCTCGATGGCGTTGTCGGTGAAGTTGTGACTCAGGTTGACGTTGACCATCAACTTTGGACCAAAGGTGTTGAATACCAGTCCCACGTTGTGCGACTTCTCCGTATCCAGATCAGGATTACCATAAGAAAGTTCCGTAGGATTCGAACGGTCGACATAGGGGTTCAGATAGGTAATACCAGGACGTGAGATACGCATGTTGTAAGTCAGACCGAGGTTCGACGACGGGCTCAGATTATAACTCACGCTGGCTGATGGTACGAGGTTGCCATACTGCGTGGTGAAGTCCTCACCGTTGCCTAAATGGTATTCTACCTTCTGCCAAGTCTGTTCATAGCGAAGACCAGCCTTGACGCCCCACTTGCCAAATCGGCTCACCAGCTCTGAATAGCCAGCAAGGATGGTGTTGTTGAAGTCGTACTCCGAGCTGAGTGCCTCGTTGTAGACGTCCTGCAGGTAGTATTTGGCATCCGATGTGGCTTTGCGGTAGCTCAGCTTCATACCAGCGTTCAGTGTGAATACTTTGCTGAGAGGTGTCGTATAGTCGGCCTGCAGAATATGGTCTGTCGTGCGTTCCTTGTTCTCAGAGTAACGGTCTGTCAGGTCGATATACGATGTTTGCGACGGATTGCCCCACGAGAACTTGCTGTTCTGATCGTTGTTAGAGGGAGCGTAGGTCAGCTGATAGGTCACCGTCAGACTGCTGGTACGCTCACGGTTTAGGAAACGCTGATAGTCCAGACTACCATTGAACGAGGTGCGACTGTTCTTCATCGTGAGGTCGTTGTCATAGACAAATCCATTACCGCCATACATATTGCCGCCCATCCGTGTGCTGGTGTGTCCGTCGTTCTTCATGCTGAATCCCGTGATACCGGCTGTAAGACCTATCGAACTGACGGAGTCGATGTCGTAACCCAACGTCAGATTACCCATCGTGAAGGGAATCTTCGGCTTCGTGCTCGATTCGGAAGTCATCGTCGAAGCCATCGCACCCGTCTGCTCACGTTCCATCATCGTCGTGGTGGTACCGGGATTCTGATGACTATACGTGACGTTGGCACTATACGACAACTTACCCTGCTGACCACTGACAAAGGCGCTGGCACCATAACTCTTGTTTCCTGCCGACAGGCGGATGTTGCCGTTGTAGCCGTTCATGCTACTGCTGCCTCCCATACCTCCTGTCATCTCTTTGTTCATGATGATGTTCAGCACACCAGCTCCACCTTCGGCGTCGTATTTCGCGCCAGGATTAGTAACCACCTCGATGCTCTTCACGGCACTGGCGGGCATCGATTTGAATATCTGGCTGGGTGCCGACGACATCATCATGTTGGGCTTGCCGTCTACATATACCTTAAACGACGACGAGCCATTAACTGATATGTTATCCTGACCGTCTACTGTTACCATAGGCACTTTTCGCAGCATGTCGAGTACGGTATACGATTTCGCATCCTCGTCTTCGCTAACCTTGTATGTCATCTTGTCTACTTCCATTTTCACCAGTCGCTTCTGGTGAACAATCTCTACGCCGTCCAGCTCTTTCGACCAAGTGACTGAGTCCTGAGCCTGACTGTCGGTTGCATACACCACTTCCAGACTGTCTGTCTGGGCCATTACTGTTGCTGAAAGTGTCAGCATCATTGTTGCGAGCATTGCTCTGAAAAAATTCGTCTGTTTCATACTCTTTTGCTTTTTGTTTTTATTTCTGTTGGCAAAAGTAAGGTAAAAAACAATAGGCTCAAAATGAGTTTCGACGAAATACCCCCTGTCTTTCGACGAGTTTCTGAAAAATTATTCGTAACTTTGCACCCATGAGTTTTACGACAACGATATTACAATGGTTTCAGGAGAATGGTCGCGACCTGCCTTGGCGGCAGACCCGCGACCCCTATGCCATCTGGCTTTCTGAAATCATTCTGCAGCAGACGCAGGTGAAACAGGGCATGGACTACTGGCATCGGTTCATGCGTCGCTGGCCTACCGTCGACATGCTGGCAGAGGCTACTGAAGATGAAGTGCTGCGCGAGTGGCAGGGCTTAGGCTATTACAGCCGTGCCCGCAATCTGCATGTTGCCGCCAAACAGATTGTGGCTCTTGGTGGCTTTCCCACTACGATAGAAGAAATCAAGAAACTCAAGGGTGTTGGCGACTATACGGCAGCAGCCATCGGCAGTATAGCTTTCAATCTCCCTGCTGCGGTGGTCGACGGAAACGTCTACCGTGTGCTGTCCCGCCATTTCGGCATCGATACACCCATCAATACCACTGAGGGCAAAAAGACATTTACGTCCTTGGCCCAAAGCTTGTTGCCAGAAACCAATTTTTCTCTTTACAATCAGGCCATCATGGACTTCGGCGCCATCCAGTGCACCCCGTCATCGCCCCGCTGTATGGACTGTCCCCTCCAGGAGTCTTGTGTGGCTTTCCGTGAGAATAGGATAGGGGAGTTACCCGTCAAACTCAAGACGCTGAAGATCAAAGAGCGTCATCTTACTTATATATATATAAGGTGCAAGGGTGAGACAGCTATTCATCGGCGTGGCGCCGGCGACATTTGGCAGGGCCTTTGGGAACCCTGGCGCACCGACCAGATTCCGCCCGGCGCAGTTCTCCTGCGCCAAAACGTCAAGCACATTTTGACTCACCGCATCCTCTATGCCGACTTCTATTTATTAGAAATCGGAGAGAAGCCTGCGCTTCCCCCCGATTATATCTGGATACCAGAGACCAATCTCTCCGATTATGCCGTGCCTCGTCTCATCGAGATTATGCTCGATGCCTTGCCATAGCACACTGCGGACAGATGCCCTTAACCATATAGTTGGCAGAATTCACTACAAAGCCCTGCGGCACCTCCACCTGAGGCACAGGGATATGGTCCAGACAGTAGGTGCGCTGACACTGTTCGCAGTAGAAGTGCACGTGCAGGTCGTCGTCCACCTCCTCGTCGTGACTGTGGCATAGCTCATAGCGCACCCCGTCGCCACCGTCCTCAATCACGTGTACCAAGTGGTTGTCCTTAAATAGCGACAGCGTACGGAATATCCCCGACTTGTCGATGCTCATGATTTTGTTTTCCAGTTCCATCATCGACAGGGGCCGTCCTGTCTCCGCCAGTGTTTTCAGCACGATGATGCGGTTTGCCGTTGGTTTGATATGGTGCTCGTTCAGCACGTCGGCATAGTGTTTCGCGTCCATACTTTCTGTTTTTACCTGCAAAGTTACAAATAATTTTTCACTTTTCACTTTTCACTTTTCACTTTTTTTCGTACCTTTGCACGCAAATTCGTAAAGACAATGAAAACTAATATCGCCATCTTCGTGTCCGGCAGCGGCACTAATTGTGAGAATCTCATCCGTCATTTCTGCGATTCCTCCTTTGTCAACTGCGCTTTAGTCGTCAGCAACAAGCCCGATGCCTATGCGCTGGTTCGTGCTGAAGGACTGGGTGTGCCTACTGCTGTAGCTCCCAAGGTGCAGCTCAACGATCCTGAGTTCATGATGCCCCTGCTGCGCCAGTATGCCATCGATTTCATTGTCCTCGCAGGCTTCCTGCCCCTGGTTCCCGATTTCCTCATCGATGCCTTCCCTCGTCGCATCATCAATATCCACCCCGCACTCCTTCCCAAGTATGGTGGCAAGGGCATGTGGGGCCATCATGTCCACGAGGCTGTGAAGGCTGCTGGCGAGACAGAAACAGGAATGACTGTTCATTACGTCACTCCCGTCTGCGATTCCGGCGAGATTATCGCCCAGTACTCTGTTCCCCTGTTGCCTACCGATACCGTCGACGATATCGCTGCCAAGGAGCACGAACTGGAGATGCGACATTTCCCAGAGGTGGTTGAGCAAGTGCTTCGCGCTACCTTTCCTCAGTAATTATTTCTTCAACAAATAGTCGGCAAAGATACGTGCTGCGCTCTCCACTTTAGCTGCGCAGGGACGTACCTTATAGTATTCGGCAGTCCGGGGTGATGCCTCGTAACTGCAGTGCGCTTTTTCGTGTCCCTGAATACCCAGTATCTCTGCGCAAATCAAGCTGCCATTGGCTTCGCGCGACTCTGCCAGCAGTTGCTGAACGATGCGATAACAGTTCGATTTACCCTCGCGATCGCTGCCTTCTGTCTGTCCACAATCCAGTCCTACCAGCATGACTAGTGCGCTGACAGCTCCGCACATCATGCGCAGTCGACCTACACCACCCCCAAATCCTGACGACAGGCGTAACGCCAGCTTCTCGTCGACACCATAGAGCGGGGCAAAGGCTGCAAACACACTCTGACAACAGCCGTACCCCTGCATGAAGATCTCTACGGCCTGTTCCACCCGCTGTTGCAGCGCTTCTTCAGTAAGCAGTTCTGGTGCGGGTTCATAACGTATATCCATTAGGCTTTGGGCTTTTTATAGTAATCGTTGTAAATCTTGATGCCAAAGATGATGACGCTACACGCAAAAGTGATGAGGTTGGTGAGAAACAGGTAGTAGTTCTCAATCAGCAGGCCCTGAATCATAAAAGCCAAGCCGCCGACAGCCATCATGATGAAGCCTGGCAACGAAATGCCATCGGTGTTACGTGTACGGATGGTCTGAATAGCCTGAGGCAGATAACCGAGGATGAGTCCGATACTGGCTACCCAGCCGCAAATGTGAATTAATAGTTCTTTTTCCATAGTTTTTAGTTTTTCTGTCTTGTTGTTGTTTTGTGAGGCGAATATACGGCTTTTTAACCAAAAAAGCAAGCATTTTGGTAAAAAAAAGGTATTTTTTTCTCCTTTTTGTTGATTTTTTGCTTTTTTTCTTGGCGATTTGCCTTATTTTATCTACATTTGTCGCGATAATAACAGACTGAAACAAAATCATTCAAGAATTTTTGGGACGACTGAAACCATATATCATCACCTTAGCCGTCCTTATCTTAGGAGGGACGGTATCGGGAAAGGCACAAAGTCTTGCCCTTAAAACTAATATGCTTTACGACCTGGTGGTTGCTCCCAATGTGGGTGTCGAGGTTGGTCTTGCCGATCGCTGGTCGGTGGCTCTCAGTGGCACTTATGGTTGGATGAACGGCAGTCCTTGGTACGAGCATATTCGTGTGGTGACGGGCGATGCCGAGTTGCGCTATTGGTTTGCGGCTGCCGACAGTCCCCTGCGAGGTCTGCATGCCGGTGTGTATGGTGCCGTCTATCGCTACGATTTCCTCTTCAACGATAAGGGTCAGGAGGCCAAGGCCAATTGGGGCACAGGCCTGTCGTGTGGTTATGCTGTCCATCTTGATCGCCATTTCACCATCGATTTCTCTCTGGCTGTGGGCTACGTTGGCGGCAAGTATCAGGAATACGAGGTCAGCAACGACGGTTATCGCCACAATGTGTGGACAGCCGATAAGATTCGCCACTGGGTTGGGCCTACCAAGGCCGAGATATCCTTTGTGTGGCATCTCTTCGGTTCGTCGTCTAAAGTCAAGAAAGGAGGTGAGCTATGAAGCCCGTATTCTTCCTCATGCTCCTGATGGCACTCATGTTGCTGTCGTCCTGCCAGGCTGATTTGCGTGAACTTTGCTACGATCATAGCCACATGGCGAATGTCAGTCTGAACTTCCAGTGGCCCGACACCGAAGAGGCTGCTGCCGTCAAGGGTATGACGGCCCTGTTCTATCCTGCTGACCAGCCTGCTGCCGAACCGATACGCTACGACTTCTCGGGCCGTGACGGCGGTTCAGCCAGTCTTTCCGCTGGCAATTATCGCGTCATCGCTTACAACAACGATACCGAGAGTATTCTCTATCGCGGCACGTCGTCACCCAATACCCTTGAGGCCTATACCCGCCGGTCTACTATTGAGGAGGGCACCCAGCTGGCACCGTTTACCCGTGGTCATGCGATGCCGCGTGCTGCAGGAACGGAAAACGAGCCTATCATACTGGATCCCGACTTGCTATGGGCTGCCGACGAGTCACTATCGCTCAGCAACGCAGACAAGACAGAGGCAGAGTTGTATACCGCTCCACGCGTCATTCCTGTCGAGATTACCATTACGGGTGTTCCCAACCTGCAGTATTCTTCACAGTTTGGCGGCACACTCTCTGGATTGGCAGCCTCAGTCATGATGGATTCTGGCGAGGTGGGTGACGAGGAGGCCACACAGGCCTTCACCGCTCAAGTCGTTGGCGACAGCACCCTCTGGATGCGTTTCAACATCTTCGGCCACTGCCCCCATCGTGCCCTGCATCTCGTCCACCAGCACCAGTTGACCATCTATGCCGTACTGGCCGATGGCTCCAAGTGGTACTACACGCAGGACGTTTCCAATCAGATGCACGACGACGTGAAGAATCCTGAGTATCATTACGACCCAGAACAGCCTGAGACGCTGGAGCTGAACTACGAAATCGACATCGATCTCGATGAACTCCCCGTCCCCAAGCCCATCGTCAACGGCTCCGGCTTCCAGCCCACCATCGACGGATGGCAGAGTATAGAAATCCCTGTAGAAATGTGAAAACATTCCAGGTACTACTCCAGCAAATCCTACCACAATCAACCAAAGTGCACAGGGGCTCCTGTGCAGTTCTGACTAAAGAAAAGAATCATTTTGTTTTGCAGTTTGATTTTTTTACATTACCTTTGCAGGCGATTTTTTACTAAACAATTGAAAGATGAAAAAGCTAATTTCATGTATGGCTATGGTTCTTGCAGTAGCCCTGACAATGACGAGTTGCAAGAAAGAGGATTCAGACTCTGAGGAAAACCGTTTGAATTTTACTAATAAGATGTTTCAGGACAAGACCTCCTTTACATGGGAAGGCCTGGAGTCTGCTAAGGTTAAAAATGAAGGAACCAAGAAGGAACGCTACACCGTGATACGTTTTGACCGCGCCTCGACGTCATCTACTACGGGAACGGGACGGCTCATAGCTTTCAATAATTCCTATAAGACGGATTTCGTTGAAAGCAGCAATTTCAGATGGTATTTCAACAACGATTGCCTGTATCTGGAATGGGAACACGCTGGTTGGCAGACGGCTCATGCAGAATACCGCACGAGTGAGATAGTCATCGATGGCAGCGGATTTCATGGCAACTGGTATGAAAGCACCTCTTACAGATGGGAGTTCAACTATATTGCTTCCTCGTTCAACGATTGGGACAAATATCCTGCAACGTCGAACGATTAATCATCATTCGTAGACTCAGAGTGCACAGGGGGACTGTCCCTCTGTGCACTATTTTTGTGTACAAAGAGTGGTTACTCCCCAACCCGCAGGCAGAGCATGGTGAGATCGTCGTTGGGCTCGGCACCATTGCGGTGCGCTTCGACGGCAGTCTCGAGTGTTTCTATCACCTGACGGGCTGTGTCGAAGTGCGTGTTGCGAAGGATGCTGATCAGTCGGTCGTCGCCAAACTGCTCCTTCTGCTGATTCTCTGCCTCGTTGAGGCCGTCGGTGTATAGGAACAAGGGGCGTCCCTTGATGTTGTCGATCTCTTCACCCTCGTATTGCAGTCCGGGCCAGAGTCCGATGGGTGCGTTGGGAAGCATTTCGAGGAAGCGGCCCTTGTCGGCATCGCCTCCAATAACTGGCGGGTTGTGTCCGGCGTTGCAGAAGTCAAGATGGCCTGTGGTGAGGTCGAGCAGTCCGATGAATAGCGTGACGAACATGGCGCTCTCGTTGCCATCCGTCAGTTCGTCGTTCATGCGGTTGCAGATGTCGGCAGGCATCATACCCTGTGCGGCAAGTGTGCGGAACAGACGTGTGGTCTGCGCCATGAACAGCGATGCCGGCACACCCTTGCCCGATACGTCGCCCAAGGCAAAATATAGCTTGTCGCCCTGCAACACATAGCCGTACAGGTCGCCACCAACCTCCTTGGCGGGAGTCATCGAGGCATACATGTCCAGACCTTCGCGCTCAGGAAACTTGCTGGGCACCATCGACATCTGGATGTCGCGGGCAATCTTCAGCTCGCTCTCTATGCGCTCCTTCTGTGCTGATATAGCTGCCAGACGGCGGGCAGAGCGTAATCGCATGACGACGATGACGATGATGGCAATCAGCACGAGGGCTATGATGGTGCCAATGAGCAGCCATTGATACTCGCGGGCCTTCATGACATCTTCCTTGGCCTGCATGCGTTCACGTTCCTGCTGCATCTTCAGCTCGTTCACCTCGAAGCGCTTGTTCAGCTCGTTCAGCTCCTCGCGGTTGTCGGCCTGGGTGATGGAGTCGTTCATTGTCCTGGCGGTTTCGAGGGCTTCGTAGGCCTCACGATAGCGTCCCATTCCTTTCATGATGGTGGCACGGTCAAAGGATGCAATGACCATTCCAGTATGGTCGCCCAGTTTTTCCATTTCACGCCGGTAATGGATATTTTTGGCATTGGCTTTGGCCCAGTCTTTCTTGCGTATCTGAAACTTGACATAAGCCTTGTCGATAAGTGCGACGTTTCTGGGTACGTTGCCCTCCATCTCCTCGTAGTAGTAGAGCGAGTCAAGCAGTGGCTCAGCCTCGGCAATACGGTTTTCTTCCAGCAAGATTGAAAAGCAGTTGTATAAATATTGTACGCGCCAGTTGGCTTTTACGTCAACTTGTGGATCGTCTTTTTTTACAGGGAATCGTTCAATCAGTTTGCCCCAGTCCTTCAATATAGAATCGGTGGCAGCATGGTTGCCTGCGAGTTCAGTAGCCTGGCAATAATAGAAATAGTCGAGAATAAGTTGACCCGCGTCCGCTTGGTTGGGGTTTCTGGGGTAGTAATCCACCGCCTTGGCATAGCTTTTGATGGCCTCCGGGTAGTTGTCTTGATAGAGATAGATGTGGCCCATCGCTGAGCATGCTGTTGAAATGCCTGAGCTGTCGTGCTTGGCATTGGCATCGTCGTACATGGCATTAGCCTCTTGGGTGGCAGTTTGGAGATCGCTCTCCCAAAGGATCAAGTCAATCTTGTTATTCCACGCCTGATAGTACGTTCGCCATGCGCGGTGCTCCTGACACAACTGCATAATAGCAGGCAACTTCTCCATGAAGGAGTCCTTCTCGTTGTTCAAGTAATGATCGTATAAGGTAGCCTTGTACAGTCTCTTAATCGAGTCTATCCACATGCTGTCGATAGCCTTGGCTGTGCTGTCTTCGTTGCCGTTACCCGATGTGCGGCCTGTTTGTTGCTGACAGGCGGCCATGCTTGCAATCAGGGCGATGATGATGAATATCTTGCGCATCGTTTAAGTCGTTGGTTAAGTGGCTGCAAAGGTAATCATTTTTTTCAATACCGCCACCATATTTCCACACTTTCTTTACAATAGCGCAAAAAAGTCAGGAAAAATTTTGTATTGTGCCAAAAATAGCCTATCTTTGCAAAGTTAAACTACTAATAAAATATGACACGCGCGAGGAGACATATAAATATATCGTTACTATTGGCTGTGGTAGTCCTCCTATCACCCTCATTCCTTTTGTCGTCCTGTTCCTCCGGCGATGACGGTATGAATGAACCAACGCCCCAAGACAAACAGGAAATCCGCTTCAATCCCGGTGTCTGGAATTTTATGGAGGGGACGAGGGCGGCGACATTCAATAACAATGAGGACTTGCAGGCAGGTACTTTTAAATGCTATGCTTATGAAGATGGTACGACCAACCTTTATATCGACGGTTCAACAGTAAGCTATTCTGTCGATCAATGGTTGTTCAATGATGGCAAGCATTACTGGCCTGCATCAGGTGCTTTGAACTTTTTTGCTTTTATGCCAGCAGAACTCGAAAATACATCCTGCACTTTCGATCCTACGGCATATAATAGCAGTACAAACTCTGACGGCTATTCAGAAGACAGCCCCCGCATTGTTTGTACAGGATTACCAGTGGAACTTTCAGCAGGAGAAACAACAACTCAGGAACTAATTTATGCCTATACGGCTAATCAGAGCAAAGCAGGGCAAGGAGTATCGGGTGTTACGCTTACCTTCAAACATCCCTTTGCCAGTGTCAGTTTTAAGATGTCAGAAGCCAGTGGTACCAATGTCACTATCAATAGTGTGACAATAGAAGGTGTCAAGAATAACGGAATCTGTACCTTTAATGGTAGTGAAACAAGTTGGGCTCCCAGCGGTGAAGCTACAAGCCTTGTCATTACAGGCAATCCTGCAACTGGCAATACGCCCTATTTGGTTTTGCCTCAGTCTTTTGCTGCAAACCTAACATTTACAGTTAATGCTACATGGAGCGATTGGAGTAACGTAACCAAGAACGTGAGTGCTAGTGTGAATGTAGGCTCATGGCAATCAGGATATAGTTACACATACACATTCACCCTTAGTAAGTACGCACTTACAGTGTCTACTGAAAAATATACAGAACAATGGTAAAAACTAATATCAGACATATTGCTCTTATTTTTACTCTGCTACTCCTCGGTGGTGTGGCAAACGAAGCGTGGGCTGCTGGATATAAGGTAACTTACCATATCCTGACACTGCCGATAAATACGTCACGGTATGATTACCATATGAATGATACCTTTGAAGGCAAGCGTTTAGAGGCCTTCAGATATGTCGATAATAACGCAACCATCATCAAGTTGCCGGATATTTATAAAAGTCCGCTGGCTAAGAACTTCAAGTACTATTATGATGGCGACAATATTGTTAAGACCGCTGCTGCCCCGCTGTATTCAGATAACACTGCCACCAAGTCTTGGAGTTATTCGATAACAGATGAAAATGCTGTTGTTGCCGAAAACACTACTCTTACAGGCAATTGCAACATCTATGTCACCTACGAATATGACGATTCGAAGGATATCAAACTCGATGGTTCTGTAAAGTATAACATCACGATGAGTGGTGGTTATATGGCGTTAAACAGAGGTCGAAACAACCGTCTGGCTGTCATACCCGAAAACCTTGTCAGTTCAGAACAGCTGGCCAGTGAGGATTTTGTCTATGTGGATGTGAGTTCAGTCAAAGACATTACAACTTACTGGGCTACGAATAATAAGAATAAACGTGCAGATGTGGAGAGTCGGTTCCTTTTCCTGTTCAAGTATGAGGGAAAAGACCCTTACAATATTGTTATTGCTTCTGCTTATGACAAAAATACTACATACATAGAAAAACATAATGATAGGGAATCACAACTTTACAAATGGTATAAAGATAGTCACTTGTTTGGAAAGAATACCACCAGTGACAATCTCTTCCTTGCAAGTGATGACCATAAAAAATATTTAACAGAATATGATGCGAATCTTTCTAGTAATCCAACAGAGATAGGAAGTGATTCCAAACCGGGTTACTTCCATACGATGTGGGATAATGTTATCTGGAATTCGTATGCTCTTCTTAATTCTACTACCACTGGTGGTTATGTCTATATGGTTACCAGGACTGTAAATGGAAGTGGTAACATCAGTGCACCATCGGATAATAAATATACCTTTTTGAGGCACGAGAAGAATAACAATGTGAGATTCGGAACAATGACTCTAGAGGGTGCTTCCACTTCGTATTCTTCTGACGAGGATATGTACGATATCAGGACCTACTCATTTAAGGTAAAGACGCCTTTTAACAACACCATCAGTGTGGATAAAGAATGGAGTGATGCCTCTCTTTCCCAATCAATCATGGAGCATTTCCCTGACGAACTAAGACGTAAGTATGTCACCATTGAAGGTCTTTACAGTAATCAAGCGTTTACCGATCCTATCACCACATTTGCTGATGCGAAAAGCCGTTGCACTCCAGATGGAGCAGGTAAATACAGCATTTATGTAAAATACAGTGTTCAGGAATCTCTTCCCTTTACCCCCATTAATGCAGCCAACAAAGCTACTGGCTATGCAACAGCTACATGGTATGAACTAACGGATGCGGGAAGCGTTCAGGCTGACGGAAAGAAAATCAGATGGGACGCCACCAACAGTGTTTTTAAGAATAACGGTGCATCAGGTGTTTACGAGAAGGAAAGTGAATTTGCATTCATTGGTGACCCCTACGAACTACGCATCATCTGTCGTAAACAGACGACGGAAAATTCTGCCAACTACTATGTGGGCTGTACAGATCCTTCTTCCAGCATAAACCTTGACGTGAATGCTTCTGATGCCAGTGCTCATTACAAGTGGGAGATACCCTTCGATGATACATCCGGCTCGTTCACGTTGAGGGAGATGAATAGCACAAATGCCTGTTGGCAATGGGATACCAGCAGTTCAGGAAACAACATCACCTACAGCACAATAGCATCCACCCGCATCAAGGTGATGACCATTGGTAAGTTGAACTATACTTTCAAAATAGTCGATTTGGCAGGAAATATTGCCATACAAGCTACAGCAGAAGCATCACCATTTACCCCATTGACAGGTGCAGGAGTAGGCTATTCCATGATTCCTGCAGCCATCCGAAGCCCATATATAGCAGATGAAACTATTACATTCCATAGTACTTATAGTGGTGGAGGACGTAGCTCCTTGAGCGCAGCATTGACAGAAATGCCGGGTACAGGTGGTGACATCTTCGTGAAGTACACTACTGGGCGCCTAATATACAAGAGTATCACGCTTGGTGAGGGGCAATCTTTCAATGTGAAGTTGAATGATGAATATATTTATTGGGACAGTTCTACCGGAAATGTAAAGAGCAATGCGTCTGCTGCCAGTGAAGATCTCGCTACCGAACCCTATCTTTGGAGGTTAAGAGGCCGCGATCCCTATGGTATGATTATTGACAACATAGGGGCAACTATAACACAATACGGTAGTTTTGATGTAAATGAAGATGTCACCATCTATGCTGACAATGGAACTTCCTCTACAGAGTCGCGATTTAAAGGCGCATGGGTTAAGACGTCAGATGGGAATTGGGGCAATGCTAAATCCCTTGCCTTTGATACTGATAGAACTCATGCTGCACGTTTTATTGCTATGTTGGGTAACTACGCTGGTGTCTATGAAGTGATGGCCGCTACAGGCAATGACACTTATTACCATATTGGCCGTGCTTCGGAGGAAAATGCAGAGGTAAAAATATACAGTACTTCAACCTATGCCCATGGCGCTGACGAGTTGCGCTTTGTGTTGGAAGGTACGACACTTATTCAATATCACCTGATAGACAAGAGCGGCAAAGAGATATTCAGGAACGAAATCAGTTCGAAAAACGCCCGACTGACACTACCTGCTGATTACGTGAGTCCATTGGTAAAAACCTACCACTATTATGCTGCTACAGATGTGAACCAAGCTAATGGTGCAGACAACGAAGCTAATACCGCAGATGATATCTTTACCCTCAAATCATCACCAACGGATTTGTCAGAAGCTGGTAGTAATACTGTCATTTACGTTTTCTATGATGTTGATGACGAAATAGGCTTTGGCAACAGTCACCCACATTTGCTGAAGTTCCTTGACCCCAAAGACGGTGGCTATAAGTTGGAGGACGGAGCAGACAGACTGACCTCAAGTGAGATTCAGGCCGTCTATCCCTACACCAATGGTGACGGAAGTCTTAACATATACGGACAAATTATGCGCGATGAGCAGATGGATGGTGGTTCCAATACCCGTTCGCGCTGGGTGTGGTTCTTTGAGAACGACAACAGTGACCCCTATCATGTGAAGATACACTCGAAGAATACTGTTTCGTTTGGCGGAAGAAGCAATCCAACCTATATCCAGACTTTTGCCGTACACTTCAATCAGGAGAAAGGTACTCCCGAAAAGTTACGTCAGCAACGTATTGTGACAGGCGGAAACCTGATTGGTATTACACAGGATAAAGCAACAGAGTACGCAATACTGGGTACCAAAAAACATTATAAGTTGCTGACCATTGACCCTGTAAAAGCCGACTTGAATGGCGACGGAGATACCAGTGACGAAGGAGAGAACGTACGCCAATACGTAACATCTTTCGAACAGTATTGGAAGACGTACAACATGATTAAGAAGTATGTGCTGAAGATTGATGTGGGTAATGAAGAAGATCCTTACCACGACGATTTTAGCGAAGAACAATCAACTTTTACGATGCCAAGCGAATTATGGGAAACACTTAAGACAAAGCTTGGTTCAGGTGAAGGCAATTTGAATATTAATGATCCTAACGACCTCAACTATGTTGACGGCTGTAGCTGGCATAGCTACGAAGCTGTTGCCAGTGCCGTCCGGTGGAACGGATACAACGATAAGTCATCTGGTAAAGGTAGTAGGAAAGTAGAACGCTTGGAACACTGGTACCAGACTTTCGATATGGGTGATGGTACTTTCGACATTGAGGATGCTGATATTCCCCCCGTATTGATATTGCTCGACCGCCACGGCTGGGAGATTATGCGTAAGCCGATCCCGATGGGAGACGGTGATGCCGATCCCAGTGCAGCTGAGAAGTTAGCGGCATTGAGAGTCTATGACAGTCCGATGGTGAAGGAGTATAAGTTCTATAGTACAGCCCAAAAGGTATCGAACTGCCATAAATTCCACCTTAGAATGCAGAATGGTTCAGAACGCGACCCTATCAAAGTAGGTGGTACTCAGTTTACATCTACGTCATTGGCTGTCCTGCCTCCCTATGTGGTAGATCGCGACCTTTATGTCACCTATACAGTCAAGGAAGAATATGAGAAGAGCTATAGATACTCCTTGGAGTATACAACAGGCAAAGATGAAAACAATAAAACCACATACAACATTACTTCCGAGACTGGTACTCCATCTGCATTTATCGTGCTGCAGAACCATCAGTATGCGAGTGATAATAGCTCTACTCTGACTGCTATGACAGCTCCATCCAACCTGTCGAACGAAATTATTTCCGATGCCGCTAAGTCTGAAGGCTCAAAGACATTCAATCAAGATGCCCTTTGGTACTTACAACCCAACTTGGAGATTGATGACGAAATGGGTATTCCTTGGCCTTGGTCTCTTGCAGCAAGTGCTGACGATCCACACTATCAAGCAGAGACAAAAGTGACCTTTAAAGATAAGACTGGCTTCGACCCCTATAATCTGCAACTCAAGAATGTCTCTACCAACAAGTTCTTTACAATAGACATGAAGAAGTCGGTTCTGGAGGGAGGTCAATATAATGGTGATTATACTGGTGGAACAACAAATGTGACGTTGGCTGCTGCATGTACCAGTCCTATTTCAAGTCCAGAAAGCTATGACCACTCCACGCTGAAGATGACTAACCAAACTTTCATGGTTGTACAGGACGTGAACGGTAATATGCAGCTGATGCCTCGCTTCGACCATAGTCGTCGCATCAATGCCTTTGTCTCTTTGGCAAATCCGCTGACACAGGCAACGAAAGCCGATGTTGATGATGCTTCACCCGGAGCACAGACCACCTTCTTGGTCCGTCCTCAGGTATTCGACTACCGCATCCTTGATAATGATGGCAATGTTGCCATGCACTATCAGACAGCAGGAGAATCTTACCCATCTATCCCTGAGCATTTCAAGAGCCCATTGGCTAAAGATTTCAAGTTCTTTTTCGGCCACGCTGCATACACGACAGCAGGAAGTACGAAAGAGACCTATGATGCAGCTGAAGAAGCAAGTAAAAAGATAGCTACAGATGAAGGTGACATGAACGCTCAGGTAATGGATCTTGATAGGGGAGACTATTACTTCAAGATTGGTAGCGATACATACAAAAAGGTTACTGTGACTAATTCAAAAACCTCTACTACATCAAATGGTATTTATGACGATGTAAAAGAAGAAAGAGATATTTCTGGGCGTGAAATCACCAGTTCTTTCGCAGCTGCTGGCGTTCAGACAAATGCCGATATCTTTATCCGCTATATTTACGATAAGGCGTCCGATTCCGATTACGATAACATATTGAGAGGACGATGGATGACGATGTCGTTAGGAGGAAAGGATGTGCAAGCTTCAGGTACATTGAATACTTCTGATGGCTCAGGTGTAAGTCTCTATAAAGGAACTAAAAATGTTTCTGAGAGTAAGTGGCAGTGGAAATTTTTACAGAGTCCAACAGTCTCTACTTCTACGTATTATAAGGCTCCTGATCCTTATGCAGTGAGGATATCTAACCGTGAGGCCAATAATGATACACCAACAGCTAACCCCAGTAAAATGAGTGTAGCCATTAAAGTGGGAGGAACAGACCGCTTCGTAATTCTGAATCACCCAAGTGGAGGTTATGCATTGGCTGCAGCAGGTAATGGCTTAAGCTATTCCTTCTTGAATGGGGGTAGTATGACAGAACCAAGTACGACACCAGCATCTGTTGAATTAGAAGCAGACTTCAAGACAACTACCAATACCATCAGCAATGATGCACAAGTAATTTTTACCAACGATGTCACTCATACCTATACTTATAACGTCATCACGAACGATAAACTTCTCGCTGCTTATGCGAGTCAAGACGATGAGGCAGCAAATGTCAATGGCTATATTCCCATATTGCCAGAAAACATACAGTCGCAATTGATTTATTTGGATGACTACTTGTATTATGGTACGGTAACTATTGATGATAAGGGTAATGGTGCTGGCAGTGATGATGAATATACAATTGACACTGAATCTCAAATTGACGACCTTTATGGTCTATACGATGATGTGGTATATGTACGTTATCCAACTTTCAGCAGAGACAATACACCTTATTTAGTGCCCAATGCACGTAATGATGCCTCTCCAGTAGCAGTAGGTTTTAGTTCTAATGATGTCGCTATCGATATCAGTGGCAACCTGCCCTATGATATCATTTGGCTTGATGATAACATGATGGTATCATCAGATGGGAACACTATTACTAATGGTGGAGATAAAAGTCATGCTCTCTCTGCTACATCTACAGATATGTGGCGCTTTGAGGGCGGTGATCCATATGCCATTAAGATTAGACGAGACGGTATATCAAAGTATGTGAATGGTACGGCTACGCTTGTTGATGAAGGTTCTGCAAAAACCTTTATGTTGCTAAAGAAAGAAGGCTACGACTATGGTGTATTGGCAGAGACCGGTAATCAGGGAACTTTCCTTAGCGAATATGGTCAGACAATGGTGACTGGTGGTACAGCCCCCACGAAGTTCATTCCCTTCGCCCTTTCTGTATATCGCCTGATTTATCATTTGGTAATTGCGAAAACCTGTCCAGATCAAGAGAATACCCAAAGTGGTGAATATGTCGATATACCTTATCGTGATGGTGATGAAACCACATATCAGACTAGTGGTACATTTGATGCTGATAATGATAAAAAGACTATTTATGGTTCTACCCAACGCGACTTGACATCGAAAAACGATGGTGATGGTGATCATGTTGCTGGCGAAAAATATCAGCTTGGCGAAACTATCAATGGTCAAACCTATTCACATGATGCAGGTAAGGTGAGTCTTGGTGACGAATTAGATGTTCCAGCATGTTTCTATCGTCCGAATGTTTTATATTCATATTATGTAGAAGGTGTATATGATAATCTAGAGTGTACTACTCCAAATAACGACTTGAACAATAAATACAAGGGACTGAAGGTTACGAAGTTAATGTCGGATGCAGACCTTATAGGCAAGACAGTACGCGTTAATATCACATACGGCTTCCTTACAGGCCTAGAGACGAATTCTGGTGGTGACTTCGTGACGAGTGTTTCGCAAAATAAGTGGTACACCTTCGAGGCCAAAGCTTCCACACCAAAACTGGCACAATACACGGGTAGCCTCCAAACCGTGAGTGGCTATGCTACTCATTATACCAATGACTACTTGTGGACACCGCTCGGTGACCCCTATGGATTCAAGATGCATAACCGTTATATGTACAAGAATTTAGGTGAAGGATCCACAGTGATGACAACCTCAAGTGCACCTGGCGAATCCGTAAATATTGAGATGCGTTCAGACAATACCGACAATTCGGTCTATGAACTGTTGGCAGAAGAATCGACATCGGCTGGCTATTTCCTTGTACACCCTGTGGTTAACAATAGTGGTACACAATATTACATGCGTGATGACAACGGAACCCTAAAACTAAGTGCGACGCCTACGGAATGGACTTACGGACTAAGTGAGGATGTGATGAGACCTTATTTTGAAGGAGCAGGTAATGTTGGTGGTCTGAATGATGCAGGCAAGGCAGCGTACGAAGCAGCAGCAGCAGAGACTGATCCGAAGAAGATGCTGGAGAGATTGATGAATTTGCAAAACATAGTGTATAACCACGATAATGACGATAGTAATCCTGAGAATCCGAATTATATTGTGCATTATGCACCAGGCTACTATCGTCTGCACAACCAACCTGGTTCTGAGGGCATTAGCCCGTTACGCTATGCAAGCGGCTATCTCCACGATATGGAGAAGACAGCAGGTGCAGAGTCTACGGCCATACCCATGCACTTCTACAGCAGAGTTGGTGTCAGTACAACCTTTGAGGGTGAAGAAGCTGTGAATCTGAATACAGGTTTCACCAAAACAAATGCCACACAAGGTGCAATTCCTGTTCCTGCAACAGAATATGATCCATCTACAATCTTCTACTTCTCAGGCTCATCTGGTTCTATTAACATCAGTACTCAGGGACTCAATGTCAAAGAGAACAAGATGACAACTTCAACTGGCACGGCATATACAATTACCGATATTGGAGGTGGTGTTGTGGCACTTAGCGGTGCTTCTTCTAATTACCTGCGATACGACCAGTCGGATGCTGAGCATATTTATGATTTGACGTACGATGCTACTGGTGATGAAAGTGCTAGATGGTGTATGGAACCTTCCAATAAACAGGGATTGATGATAAAGACAAATGATGGTGGTGATGGCTATTTCTATGCAACGTTTTATGCTCCGTTCGATGTACAGTTACCTGCAAAGGACGGTTCTACGGAATATTTGGCATATATCTGCACGGCATGGGATCCGCAGGCTGTTCATCCGACAATGGTTCCTGCAGTAGATACTTACCTCGAAGGTAAGTTCGTGCCTGCAAGTACACCTGTCATCATACGTACTACTGACAATACAGGACAGATCAAATTAACTTTGCCTAAGAATAGTCCAACAGACGCACTTAGTTGTGTCTTCTCGGGTGAGTATCTGGAGCAGCTGTTGTCAAGAGAAACATTAGCGGATAATGACAAGGTTTATACTTTTGGTCTCCCTATCAGTGGCTATGGTAGCATGACTATGACGACGGGAACTGGTAATGGTGCTGTAACTGATATTGTTGGTAGAGACCAAGCCAAGAATGGTGTTGGCTTCTTCGTGAATGCAACTCCCAATAAAGAATTAGGTGATAATACTGGCTTATGGACACCAAATAACCGCTATGTATTGCACAACAAGATTTACTATCGTGCCGCAGCTTCTCCTGCCCCTCACCGCGCCATCGAATTCATCCCCGTCATCTTCGACAACGATAGCGATGAGGAGATAGGTGATGATACGGAGAAGAAGCAGAGGGTGGGGGATGGCTGCATCTACGACCTGATGGGACGGCGCGTGGCTACGAAGGAGCAGGTGGAGGACGGCTCGTGGCGTACGCGGCTGGCTCCTGGCATCTATATTCTGAACGGAAGGAAATTTAAGAAATAACACTTAAAATACTAAGGCTATGAATAAAGAAGAGAAATTCGTGATTACCATCAGCCGCCAGTTTGGAACGGGCGGACATGAGATTGG
>CAMUYR010000047.1 GCA_947164965.1 uncultured Prevotella sp.
TAACCTCTGTGGTAACGATGGTCTTTACCAGGAACTCGTTGCCCTTCAGCTGACCCAGCTTCTTCTTGTTGGCGATGATGTACCAAGAGAACATCATACATGTCTGGTTACCATTCAGGATCTCCCACTCGCCCTTAGAGTTGCGGCATACGATAGCCAGGCGGTCTGCATCAGGGTCAGAAGCGATTACGAGGTCGGCATTCAGCTTTGTACCGAGCTTCATACCCAGTGTCATAGCCTCTGCATTCTCTGGGTTTGGAGATACTACTGTTGGGAAGTTACCGTCGATAACCATCTGCTCAGGAACCACGTGGATGTTCTGGAATCCCCATGAGCGCAGAGCCATTGGGATAATCACGCGACCTGTTCCGTGCATTGGAGAGTAAACGATGTTGAGGTCCTTCTGGCGCAGGATAACATCCTGGTCTACCATTGCCTCCTTAACTGCCTGGATGTAGTCCCAGTCCATCTCACCTCCGATAGGAATGATAAGGTCCTTGTTGCCCTCGAACTTCACGTCCTCGATCTTCACCTTGTTAACCTCGTCGATGATACCCTTGTCGTGTGGAGCCAGCACCTGAGCACCATCGTCCCAGTAAGCCTTGTATCCGTTATACTCACGTGGGTTGTGAGAAGCTGTAACATTCACACCAGCCTGGCAACCAAGCTGACGGATAGCGAATGAGATCTCTGGTGTAGGACGGAGGCTCTCGAAGAGATAAACCTTGATGCCGTTGGCAGAGAAGATATCAGCTACTGTTTCAGCAAACATACGTCCGTTGTTACGGCAGTCATGACCTACTACTACTGCACTCTGCTTGCCAGGGAATGCCTTGTTGATATAGTTGGCAAAGCCCTGTGTAGCCATACCTACGATATACTTGTTCATGCGGTTGGTACCTGCTCCCATGATACCACGGAGACCACCTGTACCAAACTCCAGATTCTGATAGAAAGCATCTATCAAATCTGTCTTGTCGGGATTGTCCAACATTGCCTGAACTTCCTTACGTGTCTCCTCGTCGAAGGCTGGAGAGAGCCATACCTTTGCCAATGCCTCGCACTGTGCAACTAATTGAGCGTTATTTTCCATACTTTAAATGAATTGTTTTAGATTTACAAATAACCAATACGCAAAGATACTGATTTATTTTCAAAATCAGTATCTTATTGCGTTGTTTTTAACATTTTATATTACTTCCGCATCAATCGGTCTATCTCTTCGAACTGTTTTCCCATGTTAAGATTCAAATAGATACGATAAAGAGCTGGTGCCCAACGCTGTTTATCTTCTTGTGCCAACTTGCGATAGGATTCCATATATGGGAGGGCCTTGGTATAGAACAATTTGATTTGTTCACGATAGACACGCGGTTCGTTTTTCTGTTCCAATGTAAGGGCATGATTGAGATAGCAAGTGGCTATGTTATAGTAGGGCTCAGGCAGTGTATCGCATTGTTGGATTAGTGTTTCACTGACAGTAATACAATCGTCATAACGCTCAAGATTTAGAAGTGCTAACGACTTAGCCAAAAGGAACAGGGGTTTATTGGGCTGGTGAACCAAAGCATTGCTAGCTAACTTGAGTGTTGATTCATAGTCGCCACGAGCATTGTAATAGTCAGCAAGACGTGGGAAAAAGTATGGATAATCAGGATGATTTACAAATCCATCTTCCAACGCTGCATGATAGGCAGAATCATTCTGTTGCCACTGGTAAGCTTCACAAACATATTGGCGTACATAAACAGCCTTCGAAGGATCTTCAAGTGCGAGCTTGTGGTATTTCAGTGTACGATCCACATCTTGCATACGATGTCCGCAGAGTGTTGCCCAATAAGCAGCAGTAGGCATCAGCGTGTCGCGTTTAAGATAGTCGTAACCAGTAAAGAGAGGTTGATGATCGGCCTCTATATAAGTTTCAAAAAAGTCATATGCCTGAGCATAATTATTGCGACGCAGATTAAAGGTTCCTCCAAAATAAAGATTGGGACGCATCAAGTTCATTGTCTCAGCATGACTTTTACGATAGCTCGGATCTATCTTACCTTTTTTGTTGGGCTGAGCATCAAGTGAATCAAAAGACTCAGTAATCTGATACATACGACGCGTTAGGTTAAAGAATGCTGCAGTATCGTATTTCTGCTTCAGATAAAGTTTCTCGTTAGCTGCCTGATACTGCATCAGTACAGACTCATACAACGTCAGATAAATCTTAGGATTTGTACGGTTCTCTGGATTTTTCAGCAGGTCGACCATCAGCTTTTCAGCCTTATCAAAGTCTTTACCGCTTTTAATATATGTGCGTGCCTGACTGAGCTCTTTTTTCTGAGACCAAGCCAAACATACTGATAATGAGAGTAATATGACTAATAAAAACCTTCTTTGCATAGTTTATTGTCGAATTTTCGCTGCAAAGGTACAATAAAAAAACGAAAACCGCAGATACTGCGGCTTTCATTTTTGTTTTTTTATAGTTCCTACTTTTTTACAGGACGTACAACGAAGGTAAAATCATAAGTCTTGAGCGGCAACTGATAAGGACGCTCTGGCCATGCTCCCCATGAGTTGACACAACCCAGACCCATCTGACGCTGTTGAATGTGAACCTGCGTCAATGGACGCTCTACGAGGTCACCACTATGCATACCCCAAGTGTGGTTATCCTTGTTGGCACCAGCATCAAGGTCTTCCACAAGATAAGGTAGGGCTGAACACTCCATTGGACCATCACTCTCGAATTTCAAGCCACGCTTTCCGTCTGTCACCATGAACCAACGCACATCGGTATGGTTGCCACTCTCCTGCGGGCGGACGTAGGGATAATACTCGTCGCTGATGTTGTTCGTGTAACGTCCCAGGAACTCACTACTATTACGATCGCAATAGTTCTCGTGAGGACCACGTCCATAGTATTCGACGGTACGATACTGCTTCGGCATCTGTAGTTGCATGCCATAGCGGAAGAGCCATGTTTCAGGCGCATCGGAAGCAGGTATCATCTGTTGGCGAACCACAACAGAACCATCAGTCTGAAGCGTATAGGTAAGACGGAGCTCAGTCTTAACATCGGGCATCGTGATGCTGGTTTCAATGCTGTTTTCACTCAACTGACAGCTATTGACTTTCATCTTAGGATTTTTCCATACAGCAAAACGCTGCTGCAACCATGCGCCGTAGTCGTTATCCGTGGGTGCACGCCAGAATTCAGGTGTAATACTCTCTCTGTCAATCAACATAGGTTGTCCATCGACATCAAGATAGTCTATCATACCAGACTTTTTACCTATTGTGAGTGTTGTGCCTGAAGCCATAAGCTTGTAATAGCTCTTGGTCTCCTCAAGCAGCACTTGAGCCTTTTCCGGATTAATAGATTCAAACTTGTATGGATTGAGCACAAACTGTTGACGAGCCACTACCTGTCCTTCGTCAACGAACGGTTGCTTATTGTCCTTTGTTTTCAGCTGGAAGGCCACAAAAATCTCTTGATCGCCATGATGTCCCAACACGCGAGCTATCGTCTTCTGCATAGCCTCAATGGTAATAACCTTACGTTGTTGTGGAGCAATACCGCTGATATCAGCGTTACCACCATGTCCGAAAGTCATATCTTCAGGACGATTACCATTATGATGGTGTTTACCGCCAGCTCCGCCAACAAACCACTCCAACTCCAAATTGTCAAGCGACTTAAAGAAATTCTCGTTATAAATCTCTATCTTTCCATCCTTCAGTCCTTTGTCAGTAATCCAAACATTCTGATAGTAATACTGAACCTCATAAGCATGAGGGTTAAGACGACGATCAGGGGCAATAATACCGTTGCAGTTAAAATTATAATCAGAGGCAGGATAACGGCCATAATCACCACCATAGGTAAAGATCTCCTTTCCTGTAATCGGACTCTTATCACGCAAGCCCTGATCAACGAAATCCCAAATGAAGCCACCCTGATATTTAGGGTACTTGCGAATAAGGTCCCAATACTCCTTGAAACCACCAATGGAATTTCCCATAGCATGTGCATACTCACACTGGATGAGTGGACGAGGATTGTCACTTTTTGCGTATTTCTCACAATCTTCATACCCCATATACATAGGACAGAAGATATCAGTCTTACCCCAGTGACCAGCCTGCTCATACTGCACAGGACGAGAAGTGTCAACAGACTTAATCCAATCATATACCTTCTCGAAGTTAGGACCATAGCCTGCTTCATTACCCATGCTCCAAATGAGGATACAAGGATGATTTCGCAGAGTTAACACATTAGCCTGATTGCGCTCCAGATGCATCTGGGTAAAATCATTTCGTTTAGCCAGGGTGCTCTCACCATATCCCATTCCGTGACTCTCTACATTTGCTTCAGCTACAAGATAGAGGCCAGCGGAATCACAGAGCTCGTACCAACGAGGATCATCAGGATAATGACTGGTACGTACAGCATTGATATTAAGCTGTTTCATGATACGGATATCCTGACGCATACGGTCTATGGAAACAACATAACCTCCATCAGGATCAAGCTCGTGACGATCTGCACCCTTAATAAGGATTGGTTGACCATTAAGCAACAATTGACCACCTATGATTTCAATATGGCGGAAACCTACACGTTGACGAATAGTCTCCAATAATTCGTTACCTTTCTTTATATTTATAAATAAGGTATAGAGATAAGGAGTTTCTGCCGACCAAGCATGAACCTTCGAAATAGTTTGTTGCAAACCCGTGCCGACCTCCTGTCCTTCCGCATTCTCAAGACGTGCTTCAACAGTCAGACCTTTGGTCACTTTGGCTTCGATATTCAAAACACCATTGCCATCGGCCCAGTCCTGGTGAATAATCAGATCTTGTAGATGAGCTTTGGGACGTGCATAAAGATAAACCTCGCGAGCAATACCAGTAAAACGCCAAAAGTCCTGATCTTCAAGATAGGAACCATCACACCAGCGCATAACCTGCATGGCTATCAGATTCTGACCTGGCTTCACATATTTTGTGATGTCAAACTCTGCAGCCATCTTGGAGTCTTCGCTATAACCAACGTAACGGCCATTAACCCAGACCTTCAGATTGCTGGTGGCAGAACCTACATGGAAAAACACCTGCTGACCACGCCATGAGGCAGGCAGTTCAAAAGTACGACGATAGGAGCCTGTATAGTTCTCTGTTTCACCTACAATAGGAGGGTTATTGTCGAAGGTCGTACACCATGCATAATTAATATTCTTATAGATACGGTCTCCATGTCCATTCAATTCAAAGAGTCCAGGAACAGGAAAATTCTCCCATTGGGAATCATCGAATTTAGGAAGAAAGAAATCAGCAGGGGCATCCTGGTGATTCTTCACAAATGAAAAACGCCACATACCCTCCATAGAGAGATAACGCGATGAGGCACTCTTCTGCCCTGCCCTAGCCAATGCTTCCGATTCGAAAGCAAAGAAGTTAGCACGACGAGCCTCACGATTCTGTTGATTGACAGCAGGATTAAGCCATTCTGGAGTAGTCACTTTGGCTGCATGAATTGCATTGACTGCCAGAAAGAAAAAAATGGATAATAAGCTCTTAGCCATGGTTGTCTATTGATGAATAATTGTTTATTTCTTAATAATCGGTATATGCATCTTCGCCTATCTGCTCACGTGCTCCTATCGTCATCTTACGGAGGTCATAGAAGGATCCGTTATAGATATTGAAATCGACATTGCCCTTGATGCCTGGTAATTTTCCAACATCTGTATGCTGCCAGAATTTCCATTTACCCTTATACTCAATCTCGTCCACATAGTAATGTGCAATCCAGTATGGATAGTCGTCGAAGATGGAGTCGTTAAGATATTGCATCTTAAACTTATAATAAGTATAAATGATAGGCTTCACGCCATAGTGTTTCTCAACAATATCAAGCCACTCAAGAACGCTGGACTTAAACTCTTCATTGGTCTGGTTCTTGGGTTTATGTTCTACATCCAAAACAGGAGGTAAATCACCATTCTCAAGTTTTACTTTGCTAATAAAAAAGTTTGCTTGAGCACGGGCTGGCGAATGAACACTATAGAAATGATATGCTCCACGAGTAAAACCATATTCGCGTGACTGATGGAAATTATCGCGAAAGTTCTCATCAACCTTCGTTGCACCCTCAGTAGCTTTGATCATGACAAAGCGAATAGGCAGTTTGTCAATCAATCCATGGTCTTTAAGTTCTTCCCAATCGATAGTGCCTTGATGATGCGAGATGTCAATACCATGTATCTCGTAACCCTCAGGATAACTGATGTCGCCATAAAGGGCACGCCAGCGGAATCCAAAGGGACCTACAAAGATATAATAGAAAAAATACACATAGAGAGCCAATACAATAGCGCCTCCTACCCACGTTGCCCATCCTGGCATACGTTGTAGCAGACGAATAAAGACATTCGGACGCCTATGTTGCACTATGCTATGTCGGCGTCCGGATGTCGTTTTACTTTTATGTACTTGCTTTCTTTGAGGCATTAATTACTTAGCCTGCTCGAGAGCCAGAGTCTTGGTAGGCTGATCGCAAACCTCTGTTGGTCCCCAGTACTGGATAGGACCAGGATATATGTAAGCTGTCTGACGAGCCCACTCATCACGATGAGCTGCAAACTCCTTGAATGGAGCACCGTCGAGCTCAACAAGAGCCTTGCGGATAACAGGCTTCATCTCGCCGTTACGCTTCTCCATGTTCATCATCATTGTGATGGGCACACCACCAGCAATCCACTGCTCGGCAGGAGCGGTTGTGTTCTTAACGATAGCCATGTAGCCAGTCTTGCCGTTAGCAATCAGCTGAGCAGCTGATGTACCAAGAGCGTAGCAGTAGTCGGCATCGAAGTTAGATGGAGCTGCGCAACGTCCCTCGTAACCGAAGAAGTGGTGCTGAGCAGCAAACTTACCCTTGAAGGTTCCCTCCTTCTTCATGCGCTCAAGCTTCTGAGCAACCATGGTAGAGAGCAACTTCTCGGTCTCGATGAGCGATACCTGTACGTTTCCGTGTGGGTCGCGGTCGAGAGCCAGCTGACGAGCAACACCTGTAGGCAGGCTATTGAATACAGCAAGGTTCTCGTCGGTGAGGTGGCTCTTAGCAAAGTCGATAGTCTCAGTGCGGCCCATATCCTTAACCTCAGGAAGAGCCAGAACGTCGTTGAGCTGAGCGATGAGCTTCTTGATAGCTGGGATGAACTCGATAACACCCTCAGGGATGATAACGGTACCGAAGTTGTTACCATCAGCAGCACGCTGAGCAACAGCGTTAGCGATGTAAGCAACGATATCGTCAAGGCTCATTCCCTTCTCCTCGATCTCCTCTGATACAAGGCAGATGTTTGGCTGAGTCTGCAGAGCGCACTCAAGAGCGATGTGTGATGCTGAACGACCCATAACCTTGATGAAGTGCCAATACTTGCGGGCTGAGTTACAGTCGCGCTCGATGTTACCGATGAGCTCAGAGTAAGTCTTACAAGCGGTATCGAAACCGAATGAAGTCTCAATCTGATCGTTCTTCAGGTCACCGTCGATAGTCTTAGGACAACCGATTACCTGAACGCCGTAGTTCTTAGCAGCATAGTACTCAGCCAGAACGCAAGCGTTAGTGTTAGAGTCGTCGCCACCGATGATAACGATAGCCTTGATGTCGAGCTCGCGGATAATCTCCAGACCCTTCTCGAACTGATCTACCTTCTCGAGCTTTGTACGACCAGAACCGATCATATCGAAACCACCAGTGTTACGATACTCGTCGATGATCTCCTTTGTGAGCTCCATGTAGTTGTGGTCTACCAGACCGCCAGGACCCAGGATGAAACCGTAAAGACGGTTCTCGGGGTTGAGTTTCTTTATCTGATCGAAAAGACCAGTGATAACATTGTGACCGCCAGGAGCCTGACCGCCAGAAAGAATGATACCAACGTTCATCTTCTTGGTGTTGGCCTCAGTAGCAGGCTCAAACTCCACGATGGGCATACCATAAGTGTTGGGGAACAGCTTCTTGATCTCTTCCTGATCACCTACGCTTTGGGTAGGCTTGCCTTCCTTGATTTTTACTGCGCCCTGAAGAGCCTTTGGCAATTTGGGCTGATAAGCGGCTCTCGCCAGCTGCAATGCACTTTTTTCCATTGTCTAAAATCTTTTATATAGATGAATAATTGAACTTTCGGAATGCAAAAATAATATATTTTATTGAGAAAAGAGAAATAAATGATGCATTTTAAGTTTTTTTTTTGATGAAAGTCATGGTATATCGATTTTTTTTATTAACTTTGACGATTGAAATAAACAAATTAAAAGAATAAGGAACAGGAATTATGGCAAAGAGAAGAACTATCAAAAGAGAAATTACTAATGCCTGTGCGAGCATTTTTTCAGAGTGCCTGGCAGTATCGCTTTATGGTCCAAACAAAGATCGTGCTCAAGCATTGCTCTACAGTATTATTAAGTTGGAAATCGACTATGTAAGCCGAGTGTCTCATGTAGAACCAGGCATGCCCGCCAAGAAGTATTTCAAGGATCTGGTAGAGAAATTTACTGCGGAAGCTACTGACATCCTTGACCAATTACGCAACAATTAAAACAATGTGGAAATCATTTTGTAATTGGTTATTATACAAGCGTTGGGGGTGGACAGTTGAAGTTACAGAGCCACACCCCAACAAGTATATTATATGTCTGGCTCCTCACACCAGCAATTGGGACTTTGTGTTAGGTCAGCTGTATAATGGATGCTGTGGCTTGAAGTCTGGTTTCTTGATGAAGAAAGAATGGTTTTTCTGGCCCCTTGGTCCTATCTTCCGTAAATTAGGGGGCATTCCCGTTTGGCGAACCAAAAAAACCAGCATGACTGATAATCTGGCAGAAACAGCACGCCAGTCTGATTCCTTTCATCTATGCATCACACCAGAAGGTACTCGTTCGCTGAATCCTGAATGGAAAAAAGGCTTTTACTTTATTGCTCAGAAAGCAGAAATACCTATTTTATTATATGGTATTGATTACGAGAAGAAACTTATTCAATGCACCAAAACCATTATTCCCAATGGCGACATAGATGGCCAGATGCGTGAAATCAAGCTGTATTTCAAGGATTTCAAGGGTCGTCACCCAGAGAAGTTCACCATTGGAGACGTTTAATCATGATACGCATATTTTTATTTTCACTTTTGTTATTAACAACCATCAGCCCATCATTGGCTCAGTCAGCAAAGGACGAGGCCAAAATGGTGGAGCGGCTACAGAAATACTTTTCAAAATATAAGCCCAAGGAATCAAGATTAGCCAGACAGCCTCGCATGGTCGACTATGTGCTAAACAACGAAGAACGCACATTAGTTATTAATGCTGACGATTGGTTTGGTTATCAGGAGTTTACACCTGAGGTAACAGAGAATATTTATAAAAAAATAAAAGGAGAGCTGCCTAAGGTCTATAGGGATTATCAAGTGACGGTAAAGACTTTGGGAATGACTATCGACGAACTGATTCCCAATCGCCTGTCACGTAATGCGGACAAGTCACGTCTCTGGGGCGATATCGATTATGATGGTGAGCCTTGGGTGAAGAATATTTCGAAGCCCTATAAGACCACACACGGACTCCAGAACCGTCACCTGTCACTATGGGCGAGTCACGGGCGCTATTTCGACCAGAAAAAGCTTGAATGGCAATGGCAGCGTCCAAAGCTTTTTGGTACTACAGAAGACCTTTTCACACAAACCATTGTTGTCCCCTACCTCATTCCCATGCTTGAGAATGCTGGAGCTATCGTCTACACCCCTCGTGAACGAGATTGGCAGACGGAGGAAATCATAGTCGATAATGATGGCTCTAAGCGCAATTATTTCGAAGTGACAGCACATGGCAAGTGGCAGACGACACCTGAGCCTGGCTTTGCTTGGCATAACGGAACGTATGCAGACAACGAGAATCCTTTTGAGGCAGGAACCGTTCGTATGGCAAAGACTACAAGTAGCAATAAGCGCTATTCTGTAGCCACTTATCAGCCCGATTTCAAGAAAGCAGGGCGATATGCTGTCTATGTCTGTTATCAGACGGTGCCTGGCAGTATCGACGATGCGCTCTATACCGTATGGCACAAGGGTGAGCGCACCCAGTTCCGTGTTAATCAGCAGATGGGTGGTTCCACATGGGTGTATATAGGTACTTTCGATTTCGATGCTGGTTACAGCGAATTCAATCGTGTAACCGTCACCAATCAGAGTGATATGCGTGGTGTAGTTACTACAGACGCAGTCCGTTTTGGCGGAGGTATGGGTAACATTCAGCGCTTTGGTAAGACTAGCGGTCTGCCACGTGCATTGGAGGGTGCCCGCTATTCAGCCCAGTGGTATGGAATGCCCTATTCAGTCTATAGTAGCAAACAGGGTGAAGATGATTATGGCGACGATATCAATGTGCGTTCCAATGCTACTAATCTCTTGGGTGGTAGCTCTTGTTTCATGCCGACCATCGAAGGACGTAAGGTTCCTATCGAATTGTCATTAGCTATTCATAGCGATGCAGGCTTTTTTAAGGATGGAAAGAGTGTTTGGGGTTCCTTATCCATTTGTACGACCAATCATCACGATGGCAAACTCAATGCAGGAATCTCTCGCATGGCTTCTCGCGATTTTGCTGACGCTCTGCTCTCTAACGAGGTTCTCGACTTGAAGTTCAAATATGGCGATTGGCGTCGACGCGAAATTTACGATCGCAACTATTCTGAGTCTCGTCAACCAGAAGTACCCAGTGCTATTCTCGAAACACTCTCTCATCAGAGTTTCCCAGATATGCGCTATGGACAAGATCCCAACTTCCGTTTTACGCTGGCACGTTCTATTTATAAGACTATTTTGCGATATGTCAACGACCAGCATGGACGTAATTTTATAGTTTCTCCCCTGGCTCCTGACCATTTCCGAATAGAGTTTATTGGCGAAGGAAAGATTCGTTTGTCGTGGGATGCTGTCGACGATCCTCAAGAGCCATCATCGCGTCCTTCTGGCTATATGCTATATACAGCTATGGGCGAATCAGCGTTCGATAATGGACAGCTGGTAAAGAAGAACAGCATGGAAATCATGCTTGAGCCCCACGTGCTTTATCATTTCCGTGTTAGCGCCACCAATCGTGGTGGTGAGAGTTTCCCCACAGAAGTGCTTTCTGCACTCTATACTCCCAAAGCCCAAAAGACTGTGATGATTGTCAATGGATTCCAGCGTCTTTCCTCACCAGCCATTCGAGATAACGAATGGGAACAGGGCTTCGATCTGGATGAAGATCCAGGCATCACTTACGGTCCAACATTCGGATGGGTTGGCAGACAGGTGAATTTCGATCGTACGCAGATGGGTAACGAGAATGGTGGCTTGGGCTTTAGCAGCGAAGAGTTAGCTGGACAATTGATAGCAGGCAATGATTTCAACTATGTCAAGACCCATGCTGAAGCCATCGCTTCTTCTCATCGGTATAATATCGTCAGCTGTTCAAGAAAAGCTGTTGAGGATCGTCGCCTAGAGTTATCACCTTATTCTGCTGTCGATGTGGTTATGGGACTGGAGTATAACGATGGACATAGCCTGGTTCCCTACAAGTCGTTCACGTCTTCTCTACGTCAGGAACTGAAGAATTACATCCAAATGGGTGGAGCACTGATTATAAGTGGTGCTTATCTGGGTAGCGATATGCAGTCGGATAACGAGCGCCAGTTTATGAATAGTGTGTTGAAGTGTAACTATGCAGGACGTAATCTCACCACGACAGGACAAGTTACAGGCATGGGTACAACATTGGAATATTGGAACCAGCTGAACAGCACGCATTATGCTGCCACCCATACAGATATCCTGCAGCCTGTGGCTCCAGCCTTCACCGTTATGCAATATGCTGATGGCAACGATGCTGCTATAGCCTGCAAGAGTCCTTCAGCCCATCTGTTTATCATGGGCTTCCCCTTTGAGTGCATCAAGAATGAGCAACAGCGCTCTTCCATTATGCAAGGTATACTAAATTATCTATTCAAATAACTATTAACTACAAAACATTATGTACAAAATTCAGAGTAATTCCAGCGGTACACGCAGTATCCAGATTTCAGAAGAACATCTTCAGACCATCGACGATTTCCAGCTCTTCCGTGATCTTATCGATTCCAATGGTTATGTAGATGAGGAAGTTTTAAACAAGTTGAAACTGAACGTCCGTTCGATGCTAGAGTCGGAAGCAGGAAGGGATAAGCGCCTGTTAGACCTCTGTCTGGATGTGATCTATCATCCTAACATGAAGGCATTCGGATTGCAACAGCTTGTGCTCCTGTTTATCAATTGGAAAGATCAAGCTAACGAGAATCTTGGAATGACCAAACGTGTTTTCCAAGGAACACCATTTAATTAAGAGGTAAGAGGTAAGAGGTAAGAGGTAAGAATTAAGAATTAAGAGTTAAGAGTTGAAAGAATATAGGCTAACAGATTTTTTGCCAACGACAAAAAAGGAAGTAGAACTACGAGGATGGGACGAACTGGACATCATCCTCTTTTCTGCCGATGCCTATATCGACCACCCCTCTTTTGGTGCAGCAGTCATTGGACGGACACTAGAGGCAGCAGGCTATAAGGTGGCTATCGTACCACAGCCCGATTGGCATGGCGACTATCGCGACTTCAAGAAGTTGGGACGTCCCCGTCTCTTCTTTGGTATCTCACCTGGTTGTATGGACTCGATGGTTAACAAGTATACAGCCAATCGCAGACTACGCTCAGAGGATGCCTATTCGCCTGATGGTCGTCACGACATGCGTCCTGAATATCCCACCATCGTCTATACCAAAATCCTGAAACAACTCTTTCCTGATGTGCCAGTCATTCTTGGAGGCATCGAGGCATCATTGCGTCGACTGACCCATTATGACTACTGGCAGGACTGTCTGAAGAAGTGTATCCTCTGCGATTCTGGTGCCGATATGATTACTTATGGCATGGGCGAGAAGACCACCATTCTTCTAGCCCAGCGCATCGCAGAAGAATTGGACGAAGGTTCTGCGCCCCTTATTCCTCATGACATTCCCCAGACTGTTTTTCTTTCCCCCAAGGAGGCTATTCCTGGAGGCATTACAGATCAGGACATCGTGTTGCATAGTCATGAGGAATGTCTGCGTAACAAGCGTGCTCAGGCCGAGAATTTCCGCCATATCGAGGAACAGTCGAACATGATGCATGCCTCACGATTATTGCAGGCTGTCGATGGACAATATGTCGTCGTCAATCCGCCATTTCCTCCTATGACAACGGAAGAGCTTGATGCCTCTTTCGATTTGCCCTACACCCGTCAGCCCCATCCTAAATACAAAGGTAAGCGTATTCCTGCCTACGACATGATCAAGCATTCTGTCAACATCCATCGAGGCTGTTTTGGAGGCTGTGCTTTCTGCACCATTTCTGCTCATCAGGGGAAATTCATCACCTGTCGTTCTAAAGAGAGTATATTAAAAGAGGTGAAGCAAGTGATGCAGATGCCTGATTTCAAGGGCTACCTTTCCGATTTAGGAGGCCCGTCTGCCAATATGTATGGTATGCATGGGCGCAATCTCAATATCTGCGAGAAGTGCAAGCGTCCTTCCTGCATTCATCCACAGATATGCCCTAATCTCGATACCAACCATCAGAAGCTGTTGGATGTCTATCATGCTGTCGACGCACTGCCTGGCATCAAGAAGAGCTTTATCGGCAGTGGTGTACGTTACGACCTCCTGCTTCATCACAGCAAGGACGAAGCTAGCAACAAGGCTGCACAGGAATACACGCGCGAGCTTATCTGTCGTCATGTCAGCGGACGCTTGAAGGTGGCCCCAGAACATACCAGCGACAGTGTGCTGATGCTCATGCGCAAGCCACCATTCCAACAGTTCTACGACTTCAAACGCATCTTCGATCGTATCTGTCGTGAAGAAGGTCTCCACCAGCAAATCATCCCCTACTTCATCTCCAGCCACCCTGGTTGTACTGAAGCAGATATGGCCGAACTAGCTGTCAAGACCAAGCATCTTGATTTCCAGTTGGAACAAGTACAGGACTTCACGCCTACCCCTATGACGGTATCTACTGAAACGTGGTATACAGGATACCATCCCTATACTCTCGAACCCGTTCGCAGTGCCAAGACTCAACAGGAGAAATTGGCTCAGCGCCAGTATTTCTTCTGGTATAAACCTGAGGAGCGTCGAGGCATCGAACAGAGCCTGCGTCGCATAGGCCGCACAGACCTCATTCAGGAGTTATGCCCTTATACGCCCAAACCCTATGGAAATAATCGAGCAAGCAAGCATCCCCAAGAACCCTCGAAAGAAAAACGAGGACGGCGTCGTCGTCACTCCTGATTTCGTCGCTGTCATCGATGGCTCTACGTCAAAGTCGCAATATCGCCATAGCTTGTTTTCTTCCAACGGGCGCTATGCGATGCTGCTGGTTAGTCGTTATATCCGTCGAATGCCCAAGACCACCACTTGTCAGCAGTTCATGAAAGGTGTCACAGCCTATATCCGCAAGCATTATAAGAAATCAATGCTGCCTCGTCTGGCTGAACATCCTGAAGACCGTCTCACAGCTTCCGTGGTTGTCTTCAGCCGCTTGCAGCGTGAGATATGGATGATTGGCGATTGCCAGTGTATGATAATGGATGTCGATCGTGCCGTAGCCGAAGGCCAATACTTCGATAATCCCAAGCCTGCTGAAACAGAGCTGGCACAGATGCGCGCTGAGGAGGCTCACCGCCAACTGGAGGCTGGCAAGACTGTTGAAGAACTCCTGCGCGATGATACTGCACGCCCCGTCATCATACCACATATGATTGAAACCATGCACAATCAGAACATCACCTATAGCGTGGTTGATGGCTTTACCATTCCCCCACAACACATTCGCACCATCACCCTCGACTTCCGTCCTTGGGAATTGATTCTGGCTTCCGATGGCTATCCTTTCCTCTGCTCTACCTTGGAAGAAAGCGAAGAAGCCCTGCGACACCAGCGCGAGTGCGACCCTCTGAATATTGGTCCTCACTTTCAGGCCACCAAGGGTTTCCATCCTGATTTCAATTCCTTCGACGATCGCTCCTATATCCGCCTGCGCGTCTAGCTCATCGTCTGATGTTCTCTCTGTAGTATTGCAGCCTTTCCTCCAGCGTCATCTTGGCAAGCTCACGCCACTCCTCAGCCTTACCCTCTGGCTGCAGATAGTCGTGCTCATACATGTGCCCATAAGCCTCCAATTCAAAGGGGTTCAGCAGATAGCCAGCATTCTTCAAGTGCTTACGATAGCGACATGCCTTAAGCCAGAACCAAAAATACTTCCAATAGAAACATATCCATGAGTCGTGCGTACTACGTGCCTGATACAAATGTATCATCTCATGATTCTTCAGGGCTCCCATCCGCTGGTCGAAAGCCTTGGCATCCTTTTCGTTATGAGTGACGATGGTGCCAAAGAAGGTCAGCCCGTCATAACCCTTCCGAATCCAGAAAGGCAAGCTCACGGCCTTCATGTCATCCATTCTGCTGGGACGTTTGGCACGCAGCATCAGCGGCAATATCATCAACGGGTTAGCCATAATGCTCAGCAAAGGTAGCAAATTATTGCGAATTACAAAATAATTTCTTCGCAAAAGTGTGCAAAATGCACATTGCGCACTTTTGCAAACCATTTTTCTTGGTGGAAAAACAAATAATTCGTATCTTTGCATCAACAAAATCGAAAATCGTAAATCTGAAAATAATTGATCATGATGGTATTAACGAATCGCGAGCTGTTTCTGCTCATCATATGCACCATATTCTATATTACCTTATTTATAGTGGTGATACAGAACAGCCGACATAAGATACAACTGTTGCAGAGCCGACTCGACAACATACACGCCATGCAGAAGATGGCAGTCATCGAACAGAGGCAGGACGTCAGTACCATCTTCTCGTCACCAGTCTATCTGCGACTGAAACAATGTCTGACAGAAGGACGCGGAATGGCAGACGACGATTGGCAAGAGCTGGCTGATGTGGTGAACAGCGTCTATACAGGATTCACAGAAAAACTTTTCAGCCTCTGTCGTATGAGCGAACAAGACTATCGTGTCAGCCTACTTATCAAGGTGCGCATTCAGCCCAAGGATATTGCCACCCTGACCACTCACTCCAAAGAGAGCATCGCCTCTACCAGAAGCCGCCTCTACCAGAAGGTGTTTGGCAAAAAGGGCTCCACCAAGGATTGGGATGATTTTATTCTTTCAATTTAACATCGAAATACCGGCATACCGGAATAACGAAATAACGACTTAAAAAAATAACAACTATGATTGATTATCTTGTAAACAACATGTGGCAGATCTGGGGCATCATTGCTGTCCTCTGCCTGATTATGGAGCTCTCGTCTGGTGATTTCTTCATCATCTGTTTCTCCATTGGAGCCGTGTTTGCCATCATTACGGCAGTTCTCGGCTTGAGCATCTATTGGCAGATTTTCATCTTCGCCATCTTCTCGTTGCTCAGTGTGCTGTTCATCCGTCCTGTAGCCCTGCGCTGGCTTCACAAGAACGAACCCAACAAACCAAGTAATGCCGATGCCCTGCTGGGACGTACGGGCCGAGTCACTGAAGCCATCTCAGCCAATGGTAATGGCTATGTGCAGATTGATGGCGACCTTTGGCGTGCTGTCAGCAATTGCGACATTCCTGTTGGCACCACTGTTCGTGTCATTGGTCGCGAGAGCACCATCATCACCGTAGAAACTCTTTAATAACAACTAATAAATTTTAAACTATTATGGACATTATGACTTATGTACTGATTGCCATCGTCGTTCTGGTGGTATTGTTTGCCAAGATGGCACTTGTGATTATTCCCCAGTCAGAGACTCGTATCATCGAGCGCCTAGGACGTTACTATGCCACGCTGAATCCTGGTATCAACATCATTATTCCTTTCATCGATCGTGCGAAGGAGATTGTCGTGTTGACACGTGGACGCTATGCCTACTCCAACTCTATCGACCTTCGCGAACAGGTCTACGATTTCCCATCACAGAATGTGATTACCAAGGATAACATCCAGATGGAAATCAATGCCCTGCTCTATTTCCAGATTGTCGACCCCTTCAAGGCTGTCTATGAAATTCAGAACCTGCCCAACGCCATCGAGAAGCTGACGCAGACCACGCTGCGTAATATCATTGGTGAACTGGAGCTCGACGAGACGCTGACCTCTCGCGACACCATCAATACCAAGCTGCGTGCCGTGCTCGACGACGCTACTGACAAGTGGGGTGTCAAGGTGAACCGTGTTGAGCTGCAGGATATCATTCCTCCCTCAACTGTGCTGAATGCTATGGAGAAGCAGATGCAGGCCGAGCGTAACAAGCGTGCCCAGATTCTGACCTCTGAGGGTGAGAAAGCTGCTGAGATTCTGGCTTCTGAGGGTGAGAAGACAGCTATCATCAACCGTGCTGACGCCCAGAAGCAGCAGGCCATCCTGCACGCTGAAGGTGAAGCTACAGCCCGCATCCGCAAGGCTGAGGCTGAAGCTAAGGCCATCGAGCTTATCTCTGAGGCTGTGGGCAAGTCGACCAATCCTGCCAACTACCTCTTGGCTCAGAAGTATATCCAGATGCTGCAGGAACTGGCTACTGGCGACAAGACCAAGACCGTCTATCTGCCTTACGAGGCTACCAACCTCATGGGATCGATTGGTGGTATCAAGGACTTGTTTAAGTCAGAATAAACACATAAACATACACTAAAATTGCACGTTAGATTTTTTTAAAGGGAGATGCTTGGTCGTCTCCCTTTTTCTTTGTACCTTTGCAGCCCAGAATGCAACAAAAAAAACGCAGCAACGATATGAAAAAAGAAATGAAAAAGGTGCTCGTCTTAGGTTCGGGCGCCCTTAAAATCGGACAAGCTGGCGAGTTTGACTATTCTGGCTCCCAGGCACTTAAAGCATTACGCGAAGAGGGTATTTCTTCCGTATTAGTAAATCCCAACATTGCTACCATTCAGACCTCTGAGGGTATCGCCGACAAGGTGTATTTCCAGCCTGTCACCACTCATTTCGTGACGGAAATCATCAAGAAGGAGCGCCCTGACGGCATTCTGCTGGCCTTTGGCGGACAGACAGCTCTGAACTGTGGTACTGAGCTCTATCAGACGGGTGTTCTGAAGGAGTACGGTGTCGAGGTGTTGGGCACCAGTGTCGAAGCCATTATGAATACTGAAGATCGCGACCTCTTTGTCAAGAAGCTCGACGAGATTCAGCTGAAGACTCCTGTAAGCCACGCTGTCGAGAATATGGACGATGCCCTGAAGGCCGCCCATGAGATCGGTTTCCCCATTATGATCCGTTCAGCCTATGCGCTGGGAGGTCTTGGCAGCGGCATCTGTCCTGACGAGAAGGCCTTCATCGAGTTGGCAGAGAGCGCTTTCACCTTTGCTCCCCAGATTCTTGTCGAAGAGTCGCTGAAGGGTTGGAAGGAGATTGAATTCGAGTGCATTCGCGACGCCAACGACCACTGCTTCACGGTGGCTTCCATGGAAAACTTCGATCCTCTGGGCATCCACACTGGCGAGTCTATCGTGGTGGCTCCTACCTGTTCGCTCACTCCTGAGCAGGTTAAGATGCTGCAGGAGATTACCATCAAGTGCGTCCGCCATCTGAACATTGTGGGTGAGTGCAACATCCAGTTTGCCTTCAATGCTACGACCAACGACTATCGTATTATCGAGATAAACGCTCGCTTGAGCCGAAGCAGCGCATTGGCCTCAAAAGCAACGGGTTATCCTCTCGCTTTTGTTGCTGCTAAGATTGCTCTTGGCTACACCCTCGACCAGATTGGCGAGATGGGCACCACCTCTTCAGCTTACGTGGCTCCCAGCCTCGATTACATGATTTGTAAGATTCCTCGTTGGGACCTCACCAAGTTTGCTGGCGTCAGCCGTCTCATTGGTTCTTCCATGAAGTCTGTTGGCGAAATCATGTCCATCGGACGTTCGTTCGAAGAGATGATTCAGAAGGGCCTTCGCATGATTGGTCAGGGCATGCACGGTTTCGTGGGCAACGACCACACCCGTTTCGACAATCTTGACGACGCCCTGGCTAATCCTACCGATTTGCGTATCTTCGCCATCGCACAGGCTTTGGAGGAAGGCTACACCATCGAGCGTATCGAGCAGTTGACCAAGATCGATGTCTGGTTCCTCGAGCGCCTGAAGCATATCGTCGACCTGAAGCACGAGCTCCAGAAGTACGACTCGCTCGAGTCGTTACCCGATTCGTTACTGCTCGAAGTGAAGCAGTGCGGCTTCAGCGATTTCCAGATTGCCCGCTTCGTGCTGAAGCCCCAGGGTGGCAATATGGAGAAGGAGAATCTTGCCGTACGCCAGTACCGCAAGCAGAAGGGTATTCTGCCTAGCGTCAAGCGCATTCCTACGGTGGCTTCTGAGCATCCTGAGCTCACCAACTACCTCTACTTCACCTATACCCACACGCCAGCTTTTGCTCAGCCTGATGGTAAGCCCTATCAGGCTGCTCACGACATCAGTTATTATAATAATGAGAAGTCGGTCATCGTGCTGGGTTCAGGTGCCTACCGCATTGGTTCGTCTGTAGAGTTCGACTGGTGTTCTGTCAATGCCATCAATACCGCTCGCAAGCTGGGTTACAAGTCCATTATGATCAACTACAACCCAGAGACCGTATCTACCGACTATGATATGTGCGACCGTCTCTACTTCGACGAGCTGTCACTGGAGCGTGTGCTCGACGTTATCGACCTCGAGTCGCCACGTGGTGTCATCGTCTCTGTGGGTGGTCAGATTCCTAACAACCTGGCTATGAAGCTCCATCGTCAGGGTGTACCCGTTTTAGGCACATCACCTGTCAATATCGACCGTGCTGAGAATCGCGACAAGTTCTCGGCTATGCTCGACAAGTTGGATATCGACCAGCCCGCATGGCGTGCGCTGACGTCGTTCGACGATATCAAGGAGTTTGTGGCCGAGGTGGGCTATCCCGTCCTCGTGCGTCCTTCCTATGTGCTCTCAGGTGCTGCCATGAATGTCTGCTACGACGAAGAGGAGCTGCATCGCTTCCTCAACATGGCTACTGAGGTTTCTAAGGAGTTCCCTGTGGTTGTTTCCAAGTTCATGACAGAGACCAAGGAGATAGAGTTCGACGCTGTTGCCGACAAGGGCGAGGTTGTTGAGTATGCCATCTCCGAACACGTAGAGTATGCTGGTGTGCACTCAGGCGATGCCACCATGGTGTTCCCTGCCCAGCACATCTATTTCTCTACCATCCGTCAGATCAAGAAGATAGCCCGCAAGATTGCTGCCGAGCTCAACATCTCTGGTCCGTTCAACATCCAGTTCCTGGCTAAGAACCGCGAGGTGAAGGTCATCGAGTGCAACCTGCGCGCCAGCCGTTCGTTCCCCTTCGTATCTAAGATTCTGAAGCGCAACTTCATCGAGACGGCTACGAAGATCATGCTCGATGCCCCCTACTCTCGTCCTGACAAGTCGGAGTTCGACATCGACCGCATCGGCGTCAAGGCTTCTCAGTTCTCGTTCGCCCGTCTGCAGAATGCCGATCCCGTTCTGGGTGTCGACATGAGCTCTACTGGCGAGGTAGGCTGTCTGGGCGACGACCTCAATGAGGCGCTGCTCAATGCTCTCATCGCTACAGGCTATCGTCTGCCCAAGGCAGGTGCCAGCGTGCTCATCTCGTCAGGTGGTGCCAAGGGTAAGGTATCGTTGCTCGAACCCGCCCAGCGTCTGGTTAAGCAGGGCTACAAGCTGTATGCTACTGGTGGTACGGCCAAGTTCTTCAACGACAACGGTGTCGAGGCTACAGCCGTCAGCTGGCCTGATGAGGAAGGCGACAACAACGTGATGGACATGATTGCCCAGCACCAGTTCTCGCTCATCGTCAATGTGCCTAAGAACCACACCAAGCGCGAGCTGACCAATGGCTATCGCATCCGTCGTGGCGCCATCGACCACAACATTCCTCTGATGACCAATGTCCGTCTGGCTAAGGCCTATATTGAGGCCTTTACCGCATTGACTGAGAACGACATCAAGATTAAGTCTTGGCAAGAATATAACTCATAAAAAGCTATCCTTATGTCTCCTGATGGTAAGCAGTTCCCCCTTCGCCGTCTGGCCACCCTGTTGCTCCTCTTCATGGCAACATCGCTCTCTGCCCATAGTGGCAAGTTCTCACCGTGGCTCCGTCTGAAGGTCGACCGTTACCATCAGGAGATGCTTCATCGTCAGGCATCACCCCAGCGTGCCCCTGAGTCTGAATACGAAGATGTACTACTCTTCCTGCAGACCTGGCAACCGTTCAGCGATGAGGATCTGGCCGAATATCAGTGTCGCCGCTATGCACAGCTCGACGACATTGCTATCGTCCGCCTACCCTTCAGTCAGATGGAACAGCTGGCTGCCCATCCTATGGTCCGCTACATGGAGGCCAATGCCCCCTGCCAGCTTACCAACGACACCATCCCCCTGCTGGTCAACACCAAGCCCGTCTATGAGGGCACGTCGCTGTCGCAGGCATTCACAGGCGAGGGTGTCGTCTTTGGCATCATGGACGTAGGTTTCGACCTCCGTCATCCCACCTTCTATCGCGACGCATCGCTCACCGACTACCGCATCAAAGCCCTATGGGACATGTTGGCACCCATTGACGCTGATGACGACGCGCTGCCCATAGGTCGCCAGTTCGTCACCGCCGATGCCATTCTGCAGCAAGGCAGTTCTACTGACAGCCCCATTCAGAGTCACGGCACCCATACGGCAGGCACTGGTGCAGGCAGTGGCTACAACACGCCCTATCGTGGCGTAGCCTTCAATAGCGACATCTGTATGGTGAGCAATGCCGTTACCGACGACACCGTCTATATCCAGAATAAGGATTATTACATGTACACCACCGCTACCGATGCACTCGGCCTGAAGTATATCTTCGACTATGCCGAAAGCCAGGGCAAGCCCTGCGTCATATCGCTCAGCGAGGGTTACATCGCTACACCATATGCCGACGACAGCCTCCATGCCACCTTCATCAGCAAGATGCTGGGTCCTGGGCGCATCTTCGTGTCGTCAGCAGGCAATCAGGGACGCTTCCTTTCCTATGCCGAGAAGCCCCGTGGTGTCCAGCAGGCAGGCACCTTCATCCGTTGCTACAAAGAAGACGCCTACTATTTCATGATTACCGATGCCGCCACCGATCTGCATCTCCACTTCTACGACAAGGAGACCAACAAGCACCTGGATACCATCAAACTGTCCATGGCTGGTGCCGCCCTCGACTCCGTTCAGGAAGTCCACATCCGCATTGACGACCGCGACGACATCGACATCCATGCCACGCTGAGCCGCTACCTGTCGTCTGTCAATCCCACCGATACCGTCTACGAGTTAAGTCTGAGTGGCGATAAACCCCTCAATAATATGGCCCATATTGCACTGGTTGCCGTGGGCACCGACAGCCATGCCGAGCTCTACGGATCGTCGTCGAGCATGATGCGCAGCCTGCCCGATGTCGACAGCCAATGGGATGCCGCCTTGCCTGGTCATAACATTCTGGCGCCAGGCTGTTTCGATGCAGCCATCTGTGTGGGTGCCACGTCTCATCGCATCAGCTATATCAATGCCGCTGGCGACACCATCCCCTTCGACAACAAGCCAGGCCTTCTGGGCGACTATTCGTCTACAGGACCGGCCCTCAACGGACTGCTCAAGCCCGCGGTCACAGCTCCAGGCACCAATGTCATCTCGTCCTACAACAGCGTCTACATGAAGGAACACCCCACAGCCACCTCCTACTACGTCACCTATTCCGACGTCGACGATTGCCAATACCCATGGGGAGCCAACAGCGGCACATCCATGGCGACACCCGTCGTAGCAGGCACCATCGCCCTGTGGCTACAAGCTAACCCCACACTGACGCGCGACGATATTCTCGGTGTGCTGAGCCGCACCTGCCGCCATCCGGAGCCCGACCTCACCTATCCCAACAATCTGTACGGCTATGGCGAGATCGATGCCTATCGCGGACTCCTCGACATCCTGGGACTCACGCACATCGAGACCATCAGTCAGCACCAGCCAAGTGGCGTACGCATGTATAGCAAAGACGGAAGCCTGCATCTGCTCTTCACCGAGCCCACACAAGCCCCCGTCGCTATCACCGTCTATTCCGTTGCTGGCACCCGGCTCCATCAATTACAACTGGCGTCAGGCCTTACCGAAGCCGTCATTCCCATGCCCTCGCTGCCCAGCGGCATCTATGCCGTCCAGCTGTCGAGCAGCCATCGCGCCATCACGGGCTCGCAGCTTGTGCGGATGTAGAGGCGCTTATACATTCAGCAATCTCACCTTCCTTCTGTTCGCAAACGGTCTGACTGCAAAATGCAACCATATCGTGTTGCCCTTACGCTCCAGCAGCAACTCGTCGAAGTCCTCCTTCGATTCATCGCTGATGTCGAGCAGGATGGTGGCATAGCGGATTAATTGCTCTATGCCCAGCACATGGATATCCGCTGCGCAGCCTGTCAGATGGTTGCTCGATGGTACACCGCCTACTGCCTTATTCACCGCCTCAGAACGATAGCCGCTGTTGATGATGATGGGTGTTTCTGACACACTGGGACAGTCCCCATGTGCAAGTCCCATGTGCACATAGAAGAGGTTTCACCTCATCAAGGTTATAAAGTTATAACTTATAACTCCTGACATTTAAGTTCATTGGTTTT
>CAMUYR010000048.1 GCA_947164965.1 uncultured Prevotella sp.
GGAGGCCGCCACTTTTTCAGAGAGAGGAGCCCTTTCGTCAGCAATGATGAGAGGGCTTCTTCATTTATTGTGTTTGATTTGAAGATAATTATTTCTCATATTGGAGTTTTACGCCATCTTCAGAAATGTCCAATGTGGCTGTTGCCCCAGTTAATAAAGGGAAATTACGCAGATGAGCGTGCCCTACTGGAAAGTTATAGCAGACGGGAATATTGTAGAGTCTTATGTACTCATGTAACATATGACACATGTCATTAAAGTCATTTTCCGGGTGTTTATATTTCGTAAACTGCCCTACAATGATTCCACGAATGTTTCCTATTAAGCCACGTATTTCCATGTTGTGAAGCATTCTGTCGACCTTTGTCATACTTTCGTCCGTATCTTCAATAAAAAGGATGATATCTTGTAATAGTAATGGATCATAATCGGAACCTGCAAGATCGTTTAATACCGAGAAGTTTCCTCCTACTACTATGCCTTTAGCCTTTCCAATGATGTTAAGCGGATGTGGATCAACGTAATAGGATGGCAAGTCGCCAGTCAACATGCGTTTTAAAGCTTGGCTTACAGTGTCAGTACCTGAGTAAGTTTTCAGAGCATGACACATAGAACCATGTATACCCATGTTGTTTGCTCTGGCTTCTGCACAGAGTAACGCTGTAATGTCACTAAATCCAATGATTAGCTTTGGGTATTTTTTTAAGCTATCCAAAGGTAAGCCGACAAGAAGATGTGCAGCTCCATCACCTCCTCTAGAACACATGATAGCCTTGATATGAGGGTCTCGTAGTGCCCACATCAAGTCAGCCTTTCGTTCTTCTATTGTTCCAGCAAAGCCGTGATAGTTATTCAGTGCATTGGGACTCACTATTGTTTGGTATCCCCATGCTTGCAATGTCCGGCATCCTCCGTTAATTGTTGCAGTGTCTGTGGCACTTGAAGGTGAGATGACGGCAATGGTATCACCCGCTTTCAGAAACTGTGCATGAATGACTGTTCCGCTTCCATGAAACGTCATTCCACCTCCCATGATTCCCCATAATAAGAAACCCAATTTCTTCATGATTTGTCTGTCTAAGAAATTCTTTTGTGGGCAAAGATAAAGAAAAAAACACAATGTAACAAGAAAACAAATATTTTTTTGTATCTTTGCCTGTGCAATGAATAAGGTCAAGTACTGGCTCGTCAGTTTGAGTCGTATTCATCGGTGCTGGGGCTTTGGTATACAGTCGCCCACTGATTATGCGTTCGTTCGCTATGTGGTCAACGAACACTGGCCATATTATGCTTATTCACAGTTTGAAGAAAAGGAATGGCTGACTCACAAACTCGGACAACTCTATTTCCGTTTAGCTAATTGGCGACAGCCCTCTTGGATGCTACTAGATAGCTATCAGTCTTATTGGGCTTCAGGCTGTAAGAAGATACATTTTACGGACGCCATTACTAATAAAGTGGAACTGGCTCGTGTTGACATCGATAACGAAGCTCTTCTTCATCAGTTGTTAGCCCATTGCGACAGCCATTCCGTCTTGGTGGTAGAGGGGATTCATCGTCAATGGAAACGTTGGAAATCCATACAGCAAGACGCTCATGTTGGTACAACCTTCGATCTCTATTTATGTGGTATCGTTTTTTTTGATATTTCCCGTTATAAACATCACTATAAAATCAATTTCTAAGTCTATGAAGAAAATAACCAAAGTATACACCCGTGGTGGCGACAAAGGGCTAACCTCTTTAGTGGGAGGTCAGCGAGTCTCAAAGGCAAGTGTTCGATTGGAGGCTTATGGTACAGTCGATGAGTTGAGTAGTCATTTAGGATTGCTGGCTGCTATGTTGCCAGAAGGATATGAGCAGCAGATGATTTTCCATATACAGAACTGTCTGTTTAATGTTTGCACTAATCTGGCAACCGACCAGGAAAAGACACCTCTTTATCCTTCTGCTCATTTGCCCGAGGGCGAGATAACCCTTTTAGAAAAGGAGGTTGACGCCATCATGCAAGAGTTGCCGGAAGCCCAGGGTTTTATTCTTCCTGGTGGTACTCGTGAGGCAGCTCAAGCGCATGTTTGTCGAACGGTTTGCCGACGTGCCGAACGCCGTATCGTAGCACTCTCTGAAGTGTCCGTTGTGACACCCGAAGTACAGCAATATATCAATAGATTAAGCGATTATTTGTTCATTTTGGCCAAAAAGTTGAATTTTATTGCTGGAATGCAAGAAAAAATCTGGGAGAATGCTTGTAAATAAGAAAAAAAATATTACTTTTGCGGGCAAATTCGAAAAATAATAATTAAGACTATGTATTGGACACTAGAATTAGCTTCAAAATTAGAAGATGCTCCCTGGCCCGCAACCAAGGACGAACTGATAGATTACGCCATCCGCTCGGGTGCTCCACTCGAGGTATTGGAGAATCTGCAAGAGATAGAAGACGAGGGTGATATTTACGAAAGTATTGAGGAGATATGGCCCGACTATCCCACAAAAGAAGACTTCCTCTTCAACGAGGATGAGTATTGATCATTTAATTCAGCTTAAAAAAAGCGTAACTAATTGAAAATAAGCAGCATGGATAAATCGTTAAGATTTCCCATGTTGCTTTTTTGGGCCATTTTAGGCCAAATAAAATGATCAAAAAATGAAATTTAGCCTTAAAACGAAAATAAAATGATCAATAATCTGTATCTTTGAAAGACTTTACGTAGGTGATCATTTAATTTTCAAAACAAGTATGGAGATAACATAAAGACTGGAATGAAAAGAGCTATGATGGAATAGGCGAGACACGCACTACTCCAGACTTAGACTACTAATACTACAATGCTTTGCTGCATGGAAAAGCTCCATAATCTTTCCATGCAGCTTTTTTCTGCCTTTTAAGGTCAAATTTACCGATCCCAAAAGTCTTTTTTAGCCTTTTAAAATAGACAAAATGACCAATATCTTGTATATTTGCTGATACAATAAAAATAATAAAACAATAAAATATGGGAAGAACATCAAGAAACTATCCAAAAGGCAAATTGAAACTGCGCACTCCTAAAGAGTTGCAGTCAGGCAAGAGATACCCCGTTTACATCGAATACAACTGGCAAGCAGACTCTATGCGTAAGACTACGGAAGTCTCCGTTTCCCCTAAAGACTGGAATGCAAAGGGCTTTGGTGGAATTGGAGAGATACGTGCTACTACAGACTTAGAATACAAATACTACAATACTTTGCTGCATAAACGTCTCGCAGATATAGATGCCAAGATAGTGCAATACTATGAGAAAAATGGTCATGTCACGGGTGATGTCATTCGTGCTTTTCTTGAAGATAACTATGAACTGTTACGTCCAGATAGTGGTAAGGACTTTGTGGAGTTTGCCAAAGGATTAGTCACTCATGCGCAGCAAATACCTGCTGATGGTGTCGCCAGAGAAATGGACACCAAGCCAGAGAGAACGTGCAGAAATGCTTTTTGAACTGTATCCTGACATAGAGGTGGCATACAGTCTGACACACTCGCTTAGAATGATCTTTGCCCAAAAGTGCGACAAAGAAGCAAGACGCAAGAGCATCAAAAAATGGTACGCAAAAGTAGGTGAGTTTGACAATAAGGCTTTCAATGACATCGCAGCTGCCATGTACGACAGAGAGGATGAGATTCTGAACTACTTCGTGAACAGATCAACCAATGCCTCTGCAGAATCCCTCAATGCAAAAATCAAGGACTTTAGGGCTCAGCTAAGGGGAGTCATTGACAAGAAATTCTTCATTTTCAGATTGGTCAAAATTTTCGGTTAATCCCACGTGATTATGCAGGTGACCCGAAATTGTGGGAAATTAACCCTTCAAACAACAGAAGAGGGGCCTCGTCTGACTGTTAGTAAGTAGCAATTTGGCGGATATCGTCCTCAAATGCCTCTTTGTTGATGGCCTTTGCCTTGAGCTTAGAACGATAGGTATAGATAGTCGTAATACTAGAACGTAGAATGTCTGCAATCTCTTGATTATCGGCAATTCCAAGACGGAGAAGAGCTAATATACGTAATTCTGTGGTCAGTTTTTTATAGCCGTCCTCGCTAAGCGTAAACTGGTTTTCTTCCGTCATGAGTTTATTGACCTCAGCAATAAAGTCTGGATAAATGTTCAGAAACGCCTCGTCGAAGTTCTGGTGGAATATGCGGATGCCACCATTGAGGAATTGCTGACTTTTCAGTTCGGCATAGAGATCGTCGAGTTTGCGGTCGCGTGCCAGTCTGTTCAGCATCTTGCCATGCTCCTCTCCGCGCTTGATGAGATTACTGCTCAGTTGCAGGAAACGTCCGATATACTCATCCTTGATGCGGTTTACCTCTTTCATCTCGTTGTTGGTGCCCAGGACCTGTATGTTCTGCGCTGTCAACTCCTGATTCATCTCTTCTATCTTCCTGCTTGCCGCCTGTTTCTTGCGATATAGCATCAGCGTGTTATACATGATAACCAAGAGAATGAGAGAGATGAAGGAGATGATACCCAGGTAGATGTATGTGTTCCGTTGGGTCTGTGAACGTTTCTGATCGTAGAGTTGCAATATCTGCGGTGCCATGCGTCCCACCTGCATCATACGCAGTCGACTGCCATAAAATTTAGCTTCACTGATTGCTTGGAAGAGATAGTGATAAGCCTCGTCATTATCTCCACGTTCCATCAGTATTTCTGCAAGAGAGCGAAGCGAATTATTCTCGCGGATAGCACCTCTCTCGTCGCTGATAGCACTGAGTAGCAGATAGTGCTCCTGTTGGTTGATTTCTCCCTTCTTGCGGTAAAAGTAGGCTAGTGTGCTGGTGACGATGCTGTAGTCGCGCGTGCCTTCTTGCAGTTGCAGCAGATTACTTTCAAGCATTTCTATTGCCTTGTCGTTATCCCCCAGCTCGCTGATGTAGGTCGCTTGGTTGAAGGCGTAGTCCTGGCTGTTTTGTGGTGCTATCTGGATAATCAGTTGCCGATAGTACTGTGCCTGTTGGATGTATTCTGTGAAATAGTCCGTATATTGAGCCATCTCCGAGCGGTAGAGGTTCAGTTCACTCTGCTGGTTGTAATAGGCTATTTTCTGTTCGTCGTTCAGCGAGTCAGGGTTTATCTCGCCCAACAGGTTATGCACTCGGCCAAAGAGTCCAGAAACAGAGAGAATGTGTGCCATGCGAATAGCGCTGGCGGCAAAGCGCTGGTGGTCGGCTGTGCCACGCAGTGCCGTCACGTTCTTATTAATATAATAGTAGGCAGAGTCAAACCTATAGGCCATGTATTCGTCATACAGTCTTATGTTGAGGTCGTAGGTCTGTTCTGGTGTCAGCATGATGTTCCCCATGCTTTGTTTGATGCTATTGATGCGCTGCTCCTTTTCTGCCGTCAGCTTGTCGTAGCAGCTGATGAGGCTGTCAAGCGTCTTGTATAGCTCTTTGTTGCTTCTTGCCGTGATGCCAAGTGCTTGTATACACAGAAGTAAGATGAACCATGTACGTTTCATATTTTGTCTGTTTTTAGATTTCGCTTGGCAAAGATACGGATTCTTTCTCATACTTCCAAATGTTAAGGTGCTTTTTGGACTAAAAATGGATTGAAAACGTTTAGATTTTATTGTTTACATAAAAATTCAACATGTTGAGAATTAGCTATTTACTATTTTAGTGATTTTGATTTTTGTTTGTTGCGCTTGGAGCATAGCAAAATACCCTCTACATTTGCATTCGAAAATCAAAACAAGGGTGTAATCTCTAATCCTATAACGATGAAAAGATTTATAGTTAGTTTGTTAGTAATAGTTAGTACAATGAATGGTGTGAACGTTGCAGTTTGTAACGCCCAAGAGTTTGTCACTTCACCCGACGGAGCCGTGAAGGTAACTGTCGGTGTGAAGTCCAAACAAGCATTCTACGAGGTTAGTTTCCATGGTAAAGAGGTTGTCAGTCCCTCGCGTCTGGGTTTTCTTCTCGCTGATGGTGAGACAGGAACCCATGCGCGGATGGGGGCTGTAAGCCGTTCGTCGAAAGATGAGACATGGCAGCAACTCTGGGGTGAGGACGAAAGCGTACGCAACCACTACAACGAGCTGACAGTCAACTATAAGGAGCAGACAGGACGCACGATGCAGGTCATCTTCCGCGTCTTCAATGATGGCTTCGGATTCAGATATGTCCTGCCAGATTATAATAAAGGTAAGGAATATATGATTATGGACGAGATGACTGAGTTCCGTCTGACTCACGACGCTAAGGCATGGTCTATTCCCTCCAACCATACCGAGTATTTCGAGGGCATCTATACACAGGATATGCTCAGCAAGAAAGATACCGTTTGTACACCACTTACTATAGAATATGAGCCCAATCTCTTTTTGGCTATCCACGAGGCCGCCCTTGAGGACTATGCCAGTCTGAATTTGGCTGTTTCCCATAAGGCGATGTTGGGTGCAAACGGAGCAACCTCTCAAGAAGGTGTGTCGCTGCGTGCAGCCCTAACTCCTTGGCAGAGTGGGGTAAAGGTTTATGCACAAGGTGAGAAGAAGACGCCTTGGCGCACGATGATTATCAGCAAGACAGCTGGTGGACTGCTCACCTCACGCCTGATGCTCAATCTGAACGAGCCCTCAAAGATTGCCGACACATCGTGGATAGAGCCAGGCCGCTATATCGGTATCTGGTGGAGCATTCACAAGAAGCAGAACACATGGGAGATGGGACCCACACATGGAGCAACCACACAAAACGTAAAAAGATATATGGATTTTGCTGCCCGTCATGGATTCAGCGGTGTGCTGGCAGAAGGCTGGAACCCTGGATGGGGCAAGGGCGAGAAAATCAGCTACCTCCAGTCATATCCCGACTTCGATATGGAGGAGGTCTGTCGCTACGGACTTTCAAAAGGCGTACGCTTCATAGGTCATACCGAGACCTGGGGCAATGCCCAGCTGTTAGAGAGTCAGATGGACTCAGCCTTTGCCTGGTTCAGCAAGATGGGCATCCGTGCGGTGAAGACAGGTTATGTGGGCCATCTCTTTGATGGTAAGGAACTGGCCAAGTCGCAGTATGGCATCCGCCACTATCGCCGCGTCATCGAGTGTGCCGCCAAGCACCACATCATGATCGACAACCACGAGCCCGCTATGCCCACAGGCATCCAGCGCACATGGCCCAACCTGATGACACAGGAAGGTGTGCGTGGTCAGGAGTATAATGCGTGGGACAGACGAGGAGGTAATCCCCCTGCCCATACCGTTACGCTGCCCTTCACGCGCGGCTTGGCAGGACCTACCGACTTCACCCCCGCCATCTTTGACTTCTCTGAAATAGTTGCTGGCACGCATCCCCACAGTACGCTGGCCAAACAGCTGGGCGAGTTTGTGCTTATCTACAGTCCGCTGCAGATGGCTGCCGATGCCATCGAAAACTACGAAGGTCAGCCCGCCCTGTCGTTTATTGAGAGTTGTCCGACGACGTGGAGCAAGACCCTCGTCCCCCATGGAGAGATAGGAAAACATATCACCATAGCCCGTAAGGAACGTGGCGGTGACCGCTGGTTCATTGGCAGCATCACCAATGAAGAGGCACGAGACCTCCATGTGTCGCTTGACTTCCTGGACGCTGGTGCCACCTATCGCGCTATCATCTACGAGGATGCTGCTGATGCCGACTACGAGCACAATCCCTATGCGATGACCATCCGCCAACTGGTGGTTACCAGCAAGGACACCCTTCACCTGAAGCTGGCACGCAGTGGTGGTGCAGCAATCAGAATAGAGAAAAGATAATAATCTCAATACGATATAACCAACAAAATTATTAACAAAAACCAAAATGAAGATGAAAAGATCAAGAAATCTTTGTTATCGCCTGCTCTTGATGCTGGCGGTAGTGTTCTTTGCCTTGGATGTTTCTGCACAGACCACCATCAATGGTCAGGTGAAAGACGACATGGGCGAGGCTGTTATCGGTGCCTCCATTGTTGTCAAGGGAACGTCGAATGGTACGGTGACAGACTTTGACGGTAACTTCACGCTGAAGTGTCAGTCTGGTGCCAAGCTCGTGATTACCTACATTGGCTACACACCCCAGGAGGTGGCTGCCAAGGACGGCATGCAGGTGACGCTGAAAGAAGACGTTGCCCAGCTCAACGAGGTTGTCGTTGTAGGTTATGGCTCTATGGCCAAGAAGGAAATCTCCAGCTCTGTGGTTCAGATTTCCAAGGATCAGTTCAACCAGGGTGCCGCCAGCGACGCTATGGCACTGGTAGCTGGTAAGGTGGCTGGTCTCAATGTGGCCTCTTCTGCTGACGCCAATCCTAACGCCATGACTGATATCCAGGTGCGTGGTGCTGGTTCACTCTCTGCCAGCAATGGTCCGCTGGTGGTTATCGACGGTATTGCTGGTGGGGACCTCCGCAATATTGCCACTCAGGACGTTGAGTCTATCACTGTTCTGAAGGATGCAGGTTCTGCTGCTATCTATGGTACACGTGGTGCCAATGGTGTTATCCTCGTGACCACCAAAAAAGGCTCTGGTACGGCTGGTGTCACCAACGTTACCTACGACAGCTATATTGCGCTGAACATCCAGAAGCAGAAGCCCGACATTCTTTCTACCGATGAGTTCCGTCGTTCACGTCGTGGTCAGGACTATGGTGCCGATACCAATTGGTGGGACGAGATTACCCGTCCTGTCAGCTACAGCCTGAACCAGTATCTGAGCATCGACTCGTCTACGAAGAACGGTTTCTTCGGCCTGTCTCTGAACTATAAGAAAGGTAATGGTCTCGACATCGTTTCTGGTCGTGAGGAATATGGTGCCCGCTTCGTTGGTGAGCAGCGCGTCCTCAATGGCTTCCTGCAGTTCAACTCTTCACTCTCTGCCCGTAAGGTACACGAGGAATGGGGCAACGACGGACTGTTCGATACAGCATTGACCATGAACCCCACTATTCCAGTGAAGAATCCTAATGGCACCTATTATCAGCCTAACTCTCCCACGGATATCCATAATCCGGTCAATGACCTCAAAGAGAATGTCAGCCAGGGCGACCGCGTCTACCTCTTGGGTAATGCCGATGTCAAGCTGAACATTCTGCAGACAGAGCAGCACAACCTGAGCACCTCGTTGAGCTATGCCCTGCAGTATAACGACCTGAAGGAGAATTTCTATACGCCAACCTCATCCAGCGAGTCGTTCTGGAATGGGTATGCCGGACGTGCACGCATCAACTACCAGAAGTGGTGGACCAACCGCCTGGAGTGGCTTGCCAACTACACCATGACGCTTGACAAGCACCAGTTGAAGGCCGTCTTAGGCTATTCTTGGGAGCGCAGCAAGTGGGAGCAGAGTGGCAACGAGAACATGGGCTTCGTCTATGATGCCCTGTCCTATCACGGCATTGCCAACGGTACCTATCTCAAGGATGGCAAGGCTAACCTCTGGGCAGGCTCTTCAGAGTCTACGCTGATTGGCTTCTTTGGCCGTCTGAACTATAACTTCAACGATATGCTCTACGCCTCTGCTTCGTTCCGTCGTGAGGGTAGCACCAAGTTTGGTAACAATACCAAGTGGGGTAACTTCCCTTCGGCATCATTGGCTTGGGAAGTCACCAACACACCTGTCCTGAAAGAGGCTGTCGGCTCAATCTTCCAGAGTCTGAAGCCCCGCATCTCTTATGGCGTTACTGGTCGCTCTGACTTCAACGCCTATCAGTCTATTGCTACCTATAGCGGCTACAGCGCTTACCTCATCGATGGTCAGTGGATCAATGGCTATGCTCCTTCGCTGAATGCCAACCCCGACCTCGCGTGGGAGAAGTCGAAGGCCTTCAATATCGGTCTTGACTTTGTCACGCTCAACAACCGTCTTCGTGGTAGCATCGAGTACTTCGACCGCCGTTCTGAGGACCTGCTCTACAACTATACCGCTCCACAGCCTCCCTTCATCTACAACACAATTCTTGTGAATGTCGGTACCACCAAGAACACTGGTCTCGAGGTATCGCTGGAGTACGACGTGCTGTCGAAGAGTGCCTTGAAGTGGACTACAGGTGTCAACTGGAGCACGGGCGACACCAAGCTCACCAAGCTGTCGAGTGATGCCTACCAGATGGCTTATCTCGACCTCTATCGCAAGCCAGGTGTAGGTACCAACGAGTATTTCTTCCGTGTCGAGGAGGGAGGCAAAATTGGTCAGTTCTATGGCTACGAGCATGCAGGCATCGACGAGAATGGTCTGCTGCTGGTCTACGACAATGATGGCAACGCCAAGCCTGCCGCACAGGCTGATCCTTCCTGGAAGCGTGACATCGGCAATGGTGCTCCCAAGCACTTCCTGTCATGGAGCAACTCCTTCCGTTACAAGAACTGGGACCTGAGCACCCTGTTCCGTGGTGCCTTTGGCTACAAGATTTTCAATATGCGTAAGTATGGCATGGGTCTCATCGGCTGTGGCACTGACAATGTGCTGCGTACGGCCTATACTGATGATGCCGACGTGCTCTCCAGCGGTGGTATCATCTCCAGCTACTTCCTGGAGAATGGTAACTACTTCAAACTCGACAATGTCACGCTGGGTTACAACTACACCCCGAAGAACCGCCAGCTCGTAGAGAGACTGCGCGTCTACGTGACTGCCAAGAACCTCTTTACGCTGACATCCTACAAGGGCAACGACCCGTCTATCGTTACCTCTACTGGCATCACCCCAGGTGTTGACTCCAACAGTGCCTATCCTCAGGCCACACAGCTCAGTCTGGGTGTAACAGTACGTTTTCACTAATTGATAATGGATAATTAGAAAATAGATAATCTTATGAAAACAATCAAATATAGCATCATAGCAATGGCACTTGGACTGGGCATGACGGCTTGTACCGACCTCGACGAGAAAGTCTACGACCGTGTTGACGCCAGTGTCTATTACCAGAACGAGACCAGCATTAAGGGTGCCGTGGCCGCTATCTACGGACAGACCTCACAGACACTGGCAGGTGAGAACTTCTTCCACCTGTCAGAGTATCCTGCCGACCAGATTACCTGGCGCGTATGGAATGGTGGCCTGTGGGGATGGGACGAGGCTGAGAAGACCGTCCTCTCCTGGCATAACTGGAACTCAGAGTCTACCATCATCAAGAACGCATGGAATGGTGCCTGGACGGCTGTCGGACTTGCCAACCTGCTGCTCAGCGACCTGCAAGGTCTTGATGCCGCCTCTCTGGGCATGTCTGCCGACAAACTGGCTCAGTATGTTGCCGAGGTTCGTACGCTGCGTGCCTGGAACTACTACTGCATCTTCGAGTTGTGGGGTGGCGCGCTGCCTCTGAATACTTCTGCCAGCAGAGAGGTTCCTGGTACTGCCGACCCCGACTGGAACACCTCTTGCAAGAAGATTTACAACTTCATTGCTACCGAGCTCGATGAGACGGCTGGTGCCTTGGCTAAGGACGATGCCAACCACTCTATGGTGAATCGTGTCAACCAGGCCATGAACCGTATGCTCAAGGCCCGCCTGCTGCTCAACGCAGAGGTCTTCATCGGCGAGAAGCACTATGACGAGTGCGAGGCGCTCTCTAAAGAGATTATCAGCGGCACCTATGGCAACTATGAGATTGACAGCAACTACCGCAACCTCTACAGCATTGACAACGTGAAGAGTCCTGAGGTCATCTTCGCACTGGCTGCTGAGGATGGTCAGGGCGCTGCCAACGCCATCTCTAATGTGCGCACCATGATAGGTATGTGGTATGGCTATGCCGACTACTTCGGACAGTCCTACGATGGCATCGGTGCCTGGAACTGTGTCTGCATGGTGCCCTCTTACGACAACTCAGGTACGGTACAGTCTGTTGGCGGTACCATTGGTGCCAAGAAGTTCTTAGACTATGGCGACAAGCTGGGTTCACCCTATGAGCGCTTTGACGATCGCGATATCCGCAAGCAGAACTACGTCTACGACGCTGCCACTAAGACCCATGGTCCTGGCATGTTCCTCAAGGGCACCGTACGCGCTAACTTTGGTACGGGCGACGTGCTCAAAGCCGATGCCGACCGCGATGGTCAGGACCTGGTCTATGTTGACCAGCTGGGCACCTTCCTGGGGCAGGGTCGTGCATTGGAGACTGTTATGAGTCCTCGCTGGGGCGAGACCAACTCTGGCGTCCGCTTGGTGAAGTATCCGCTCTATCCTGCTGATGCCAACCAGGGCTTCAAGTCTATCGACGACGTACAGTTCCGTCTGGCTGAGGCTTACTATAATGTTGCTGAGTGCGAGATGCGTAAGGGTAATAGCACAGAGGCGAAGAAGTATGTCGACGAGGTGCGCAAGCGTTACTTCAAGACTGGCGATGTCAACAGTGCCCTTAGTGTTCCTGGTCCTGGCTTCGACGCCTTCGACATGGACTGGATGCTCTCTGAGTGGGGTAAGGAATATCTGGGCGAGGGCAACCGCCGTCGTACCGACCTGCGCCGCTTCGACAAGTTCACACAGGGCCAGTGGTGGTTCTGGGGACGTGCTACGGAGGATGGCATTGACCTGCCTGCCAAGCGTAACCGCAAGTACGAGTGGTATCCATTGCCACAGACTGCTATCTCTGTGAATCCGGGACTGATTCAGAATCCCAACTACTAATTCTTTTTTCGACCACGAATATCACGAATTAAAACGAATTTAGAAAACTATGAATAAGAAAATATATAGTCTGATGTTGGGTCTGTTGACCCTGGCAGGACTGCTGACAGGCTGTAAGAGCGACGACGACATCACGTTCGACCACGAGCGCCAGCAGTTTGAGACACGTGCCGACCGCATCCTGTTAGAATTCATTGCCCCCTTTGGAACTACCGCCAATGAGGAGGTCTACATCATTGGTCCCTTCAATGGTAATACACTGACAGCCGACGAGGAAGGCAAGTATGCCGATCCCGTGCTGGACGATGCCTTCAAGCTGACAAAGGCTCCCAAGAGCGACGTCAAGTGGGGCATCTATTTGGACCCTGCCACCTTCCAGAATGGCAAGTCGCTGGCCGATGGTTTCCGCTTCTATTCCAAGGCACAGGGCAACGAGGCACTGCTGGGCACAACGGCTGTCTATGCCGTCCACAACGATAACCCTGGCGTAGGCACCTTCACCAATGTCTGGGGACAGCGCTGGGAGGCTTACTACTGGAGTGGTGGCGAGAAGCCCGAACCTGACCACAATGGTGTCCGCGTCTATGTCGACAACCAGACAGGCTGGGATGCACTGACGCTTTACATGTGGGGTGACGTCAACAACCTCAATGGCGACTGGCCTGGCATGCAGCCCAGCGGACAGTGGGAGAAGGACGGTGTCAAGTGGACATACTTTGATTTGGGCGAAGAGAACATGGGTCTCAACGAAAACCTCATCTTCAACAACAATGGTGGCGGTTCACAGTTGCCAGACTTCAACCTCACACTCGACCACGATGTCTATCTGCGCCTCACCGCCGATGCTGTGGAGGAGATAGAGCTGGAACCCAGCATCAAGCACGATGGCTATGCTGTCTTTGTGTACGACGAGACGGGATGGGACGCTCTGAATCTTTACATGTGGGGCGACACGAATAATCTGAATGGTGACTGGCCTGGCATGGAGGTTACTGGCGAACAGACCATCAACGGCGTGACCTACAAATACTTCGACATGGGTGAGGCAAATACCGGATTGGCAGAGAATCTTATCTTCAACAATGCTGGTGCCAGTCAGTTGGCAGACTTCGCTTATACCATCGATCACGATGTTTATCTGCACATCACTACCGCTGGTGTGACAGAAATTGATCCTGCCAACTTCCAGCCTGGTGGCGACACACCGACACCAGACCCCGATCCTCAGCCCGCTGTTGAGAAGGTCATCATCGCTGTTAAAAATACCATTGGCTATGCTGATCCCCACCTCTATGTATGGGGCGACAGTGAGGCTTGCGGTGGATGGCCTGGCGCAGCCCCTGCTAAGACTACCGATAATGGTTGGATGCTCTTCGAGTTGCCTTCACAGGGTACGTTCAACCTGATACTGAACGACAATGGCACTACTCAGATTGATGGTCCTGCTGTTACCAACACCGCTACGCGCTTCTTCGATGTCAATGCCTCATGGGTAGAGTCTGCCAATACGGTGACTATCCAGAACAATGCAGGATATAGCGACCCACGTCTCTATGCGTGGGGCGATGGTGAGATCTATGGCGGCTGGCGTGGCATCAAGCCTACCAGCAATGAGAATGGCGTGCTTATTTTCCCGTTGCCAAACGATGGCGGCACCTACAACCTCATCCTCAATAGCGATGCTGGCACTCAGCAGGATATCGCTGCTGTTACGGCAAATCAGAGTTATCAGTTCACCGCTAATTAATTGTAAGACAAAAACCAACACATGAAGAAAATACTCTTATCCCTCATCTCTGTCCTTTGCCTGTTCACGCAGGCAAAGGCAGACGATGGCTTCACGCTGACTGCTACCAACGCTACCGTAACGGAGAATTTCGACGGCATGTGGGATGCAGCAAACTCTGAAGCAACTTTAACAATGCCCACAGGCTGGCGTATGGAGCGGCAGTTAGGAGCTCCCAGAATGGTCGGCACCTATAGTGCTGCCTCCACAGAGTTGATGTACGCAGGGGGAGTAAGCCTAGCCAGTAATGCAAAAAATGGTACGTGGAATTTCGGTTCCAGCACTACACCCTCTGACCGTGCCGTTGGCGGACTGTCAACAACAGTTGATGGAGGTACCCGTTGTGTCAGTGTGATGACTCAACTCGTAAATGGTGGCACAGAACCTATCAACCAGCTGACCATCAGCTATGATATCGAGAAATACCGTAATGGTGACAACGAGGCAGGCTTTACTGTTCAACTCTATTATTCTTACGATGGTACTACATGGAAGAAGGCTGGCGACGATTTCAAGACGGATTTTGCCAAGGACGATGCCACCATTGGCGCTGAGGTTGTCCCCATCTCTACAACGACTGTCAGCAACAAGCAATTGAATACGGCTGTTGCTGTGGGCAGTTCTGTCTATCTCGCTTGGAACATCTCCGTCTCCAGCGGCACATCTCCCAACAAGGCCATGGGTCTTGCACTTGACAATATTAGTCTGACGGCATCCTTTGGAGAACCACAGACTGACACGGAGGCCACCGATCCCAACCGTCCTCCCTTTGTGTCGTCAGGCATCTTCCTGCGTGGCGAAGTAAATGGCTGGGGTGCCGTCACTGATTGGGAGTTCTCTAACGAGGGCGATGGCACCTATGTACTCTACGACAAGGAACTCTCTGGCGCTTTCAAGGTTGCCGATGCCACCTGGAGTTCAGCATGCAATTACGGCAGCAATGGTTCTGCAATCACTGTCGACAAGCCCTATAGCTTGCTGCTGGGTACCAACGACAATATCTCTTGTGCCTATACCTACGACTGCGCCCGTGTCGTGCTGACCATTGCGGATGGTGGCGCCTCGCTCTTGCTGGAAAGCAAGGCTGTCGAGCCTGGCGAACCCTCTGAACTGCAGTCTGTCACTTTGATGCCTGCTGACGTCACACTGGTTCCTCAGTTGCCTGAGAAGGTGAAGGTGCTGTCCTTGAACAATAGTCTCATCCACTACAACGATCAGGCTGCCATGTTCAGCGACATCGCACAGTCCATGGGCAAGGATGCTTGGTGGCTCAAACACACCATGCTGGGCAAGCCGCTGAGTACCCATTGGGACGAAGGCGACGGACTGGGTGGCGACGGCACTCCCAGTGCTAAGATGCTCATTCGCAACGAGGCATGGTCGCACATCATCCTGCAGGAACAGAGTGGTCTGCCCCGCACCAATGTCGAGGCTTTCCGCACCAATGTCAAGAAGTGGGTAGCCTACATTCGCGAATACTGTCCGAACCCCAATGCCATCATCATCGTTCCCCTGAACTGGGCATATAGTGGTGACTGGACTAATTTCACGGAATTCAACAAGATGTTCCTTGACAACTATCTGAGTGTGGCCCGCGAGACGGGTGTCACCATCTGTCCCGTAGGCGTGGCTTACCAGCAGGCCTTCAACGATGGTGGTGCTGATGCGCTGGCTCCTTGGTTCCAGGACGATCGTCATCCTACTGATATGTCTACCTATATGGCAGCCTGCATGGAGTATGGTCTCATCTTCGGCGTAGACCCTGCTACCATCAATTCTCATCCTGCTGCCGTGAGCGATGCTGATGCTGCTGCCATGCGCGCTTACGCCTCTAAGGCACTGAAGAACTTCACCAATATTGTCGACCACACGGCAGCTACCGTGCGCTATCAGGCTGTTGGCTTCGACCAGTACGGCAAGGAGATGGATGCTCCTGCTGACCTCGTGTATGCACTGACTGATGGTGGTACGCTCGATGCTAACCACGTCTTTAAGAGCAATGGCACGGAGGGTACCTATACCGTTACTGCCAAGAACGACACCTACAATCTCTCGGCTAGCGTCAAGGTGGCTTACGCAGAGACACAGGTGGTGACCTTCCCTGCTATCGAGTTGAATGCCGACAAGCTCTCTACTCAGGAGAACTTCAATCAGATGGGTACTGCTGCCGATGCTACGCTGCCTGCTGCGTGGCGTATCGACCGCCAGACCTCTGCTCCCCGCATGGTAGGGGCGTATGCCGTTGCTTTGGACAAGACCATGTATGCTGGCGGCACCAGTCTGCCTTCCAATGCCAAGAATGGTCTGTGGAACTTTGGACAGGACGACAGCAGCGACCGTGCCATTGGCGGCATCTCTACCGGTGTGGCTGACGGCACACGTTGTGTCAATATCTATGCTCACTTTCTGAACACAGGTGTTAAGAACATTGAGAACCTGCACATCAGCTATGATGTCGAGAAGTATCGCAAGGGCAACAATGCCGCTGGCTTCACCGTCCAGATGTACTACTCTTTAGACGGTCGCAACTGGACCTCTGCAGGCAACGACTTCTGCACGACGTTTGCTGCCGATGCTGCCACAGAGGGCTATGCTACCGTTCCTGGCGACGTGCGCGCTGTCAGCGCTGTGCTGGATGCCAAGATGCAGCCCGGTGTCGACTTCTATCTGGCTTGGAACATCACCGTCACCTCTGGCGACAATGCCGCAGGTGCTATGGCACTGGCCATCGACAACTTCCAGTTGACGGGTGAGCTGCCTGCTATTCCTACCGCCAGACACTACATCTATGCCATCGATGAGACGGGCTACGATGCTCTGGGCCTCTATGCCTGGGGCGATGGCGAGCTCTTCGGCGCATGGCCTGGCGAGAGTTGGGTGGACCAGAAAACCATCGACGACAAGGTCTATAAGGTTTTCCTGCTTGATGCAGAGAGTGGGTCCTACAACCTCATCTTCAACAACTGGAACAATGGTCAGCAGGTTCCCGACTTCAACATCACAGCCGATCGTGACTACTATCTGCGTGTCACAGCGACTGATGTGACAGAAGTAAACCCTAATCCAACTGCCATTCAAGATATAAATAATAAGATGGCGGTAGGAAGAGGTGATGTCTTTGACCTGCAAGGACGTAAGGTAGGTGCTTTGGACGTCAGTTTGCGCAAAGGTATCTATATCGTAAATGGAAAGAAATTCATTCGTTAAGATCAACACATGAACAAATATTATATTTCACTCCTTACTCTGGTACTTCTGCTTACGGCTTGTGGGCAGAGTACCCAGAGTTTTGAGGTCGATGGTACACAGCCCGTCAGCGACGAGAACCGCGTCATCTATCAGATGAATGTTGGTGCCTTCACAGCAGAGGGCACATTCCAGGCAGCGCAGCAGGGGCTCGACCGCCTCGACACGCTGGGCGTCGATATCCTCTGGCTCATGCCCATCTATCCGCGTGGTGCCACGATGCACAGCCCCTATGCCTCTATGAACTTCCGTGACGTCAACCCCGACTATGGTACTGTTGCCGACCTGAAGGCTTTCGTCTCTCGTGCCCATGAGCTGGGCATGAAGGTGTGGCTCGACTGGGTGCCTAACCATGTCGCTGTGGAGAATCCCTGGGTCACGTCACATCCTGAGTATTTCACTAAGGACGACAAGGGGCAGATGATTCACCCTCACGGATGGGGCGACGTCTACGAGCTGAACTATCAGTGCGAGGGTCTCGTCAACGAGATGAACGAAGCCCTGAAGTTCTGGGTAGACTCCTGCGATGTCGATGGCTTTCGCTGCGACTATGTCAGCAGTCCTACCATCCCCGTCAGTTACTGGCAGAACATCATTGCCGAGCTGAAGAGCAAGAGTTCCAAACGACCCGTTGAGTTTCTCAGCGAGACGGACATCACTAATTCTGAGAATATCCGCATCGACAGCTGTGGCTTCGACTACGACTACGCATGGGATTTCCAGGGCACGCTGGCGTGGAAATTCAAGAACAGCACCAGTGCCGACTCGCTGAAGGCTATCTGCGAGCGTTTCCTCGCTGCCTCTGCAAAAGTGAAGAACCGCCGCATGGTCTACCTCACCAACCACGATCAGAACTACAACGATGGTGGTCATACGCTGAAGGACTTCTATGGCGACAACCGCTATGCACTGACCGTCCTCGACTTCACTTTCTATGGCATGCCGCTCATCTATCAAGGACAGGAGATAGGTGACCCCGACACGCTGAACTATTTCACCGATGCCAAGGTGAAGTGGGATAGGGTAGACCGCAAGATGCTGAACACTGTCCGCACGCTTATTGCCCTGCACCACCAGCAGCCCTCACTGGCTGCAGCTGCTGCTGTAGAGTTCCTGCCCACCAACAATGCCAGTGTGCTGGCATGGCGCCGAGGCAATGTGGTGGCTGTTGTCAACCTGGCTGAGACGGATGTCAAGGTGCTCGTCGATGGTCTGGACGAGGGTGACTACGACCAGTGGCTCAACAGCCAAACCATTGCTATTGCTCCCGCCTGCAAGGCGGTTTCTCTCGCATCGTCAGAGCCCATCGCCCTTGAGGCTAAGGGCTATGCCGTATATGTCAAACAGTAATGACTTGCTTCATCAATAAAGTATTACTGATTAGCAGAGTTAACTCGTTCGTAGCCGGCTGCTCTGCGAAGAGCGGCCGCTCTTTTTACCTCTTACCTCTTCACTTTCTTTCTTAACTCTTAATTTTTAATTCTTAACTCTTAACTTCAAAAAGTATGATTAGCAGAAAATTACTAATAATAATGTTGTTGTTGGCCAGTCAGCTGACGGAAAACCACCTGCTGGCATCCGACTACGTGGACGATATCAATCGTGCTGCCAATAACGAAGCTGGCCATCAAGTAATCTACGAGCTGAATGTAGGCTCATTCACCACCGAAGGTACCTTTGCCGCTGCCCAGCAGAAGCTGGCAGACCTCAAGGCGCTGGGTGTCGACATCGTGTGGCTCATGCCCATCTATCCGCGTGGCGGGGGCATCAACAGCCCCTATGCCGCCACCGATTTCCAGCAGACCAATCCTAAGTATGGCACCATCGCCGACCTCAGGAGTCTCGTGGACGCTGCCCATGCGCTGAACATGCAGGTGTGGCTCGACTGGGTGCCCAACCACACTGCCACCAATGCCTCCTGGGTGACCACCCATCCCGAGTACTATGCCAAGAGCGGTGGTCAGATGATTCATCCCAACGGCTACAACGACGTGTGGCAGCTCGACTATAACAACACCGCACTGGTTAACGCCATGAACGACTGTCTGAAGTTCTGGATAGACCAGGCAGACATCGATGGTTACCGTTGTGACTACATCAGCAGCTCGCGCATCCCCGCCAGTTATTGGCAGACGGCCATCCCCCTTATCAAGAACTACAAGAGCGGCAAAACTATCACCTTCCTTGGCGAGGGCGACATTGCACAGGATGTTACGCGCCTCAAGACTGTAGGCTTCGACTACGACTATGCCTGGGCCTATCAGAGCAGCCTCGCCAACTTTGGCAGCACAGGCGTCTATTCCGCTTCGCTCAAAGCCAATGCCAACACCATGCTCAACGCCTCTGCCAACATCTCCTTCAGTCGCATGCTATATGTCACCAACCACGATCAGAACTTCAACGAGAACAAGAAGACACTCACGCAGAAATATGGCAACAACCGTTATCCCCTCACCGTCCTCGCCTACACACTCTACGGCATGCCGCTCATCTATAATGGTCAGGAGGTTGGCGGCAACCAAGCCCTCGACTACTTCAACGACACAAAAATCAACTGGTCAGCCACAGATGCAAAGATGCTCAACACCATCCGCACGCTCACAGCCCTGAAGCATGTGGTTCCTGCGCTTGGCGACAAGGTTGGCGTCAGCTGGGTGACACTCTCTTCCGGTGCTGCCAACGTGTTGGCGTTCACCCGTAAGCAGGGCGATAGTGAAGTCCTCGTCGTCCTTAACATGGCTACCACTGCCACCAACGCTACGCTCACCGGTCTCACCGCTGGAGACTGGAGCCTATGGCTCACTAGCGAGACCATTAGCCAGGGGGTCAGCCGCAAACAGCAGATGCTTTCTGCCACACAGTCCATCACGGTCGATGCCAAGGGCTACCGCGTCTATGTCCGTGGCACCTTCCCTGAGGAGGATATTCCTACCACAGGCATAAAGCCGTTGAGTGTTGATGGTTCAGCGCTCAGCGCTCAAAGTTCCCAGTTCTACGACCTCTCTGGTCGCCCTGTCAGCACCCCTACTCGCCCTGGGCTCTACATTCGTGGTGGTAAAAAGGTCGTGGTACCTACTTCTTATTAGCAACAGAGCAGGCGCTCAAAACTATTAACCTATTAACACGACATGCCTCAAACCCTCTGCACATCGGGGTTTGAGGCATGTTAAATGTTTGCCAACTATTATCATTCATTTAATATACTAGGCGCTTTTCAGCGGGACGACCTTGTAGATGCGCTTGTTGTTGTAGAGCAAGTGGTCAATGCCGAGTTCCTTCATGGCCAGTCCCAGGTGGATCATCGTGCTGCGGTCGCTCTTGACACTGGGATACTCTGCCTGGATCATCTGCAAAATCTGTGCACTGTTCAGCGCCTTCACCTTCTCACCCTCTTGAGGTTTCCTGAAGCAGATGCTGATAATCTCCGCCTTCGGACTACCCTTCTCACAGACGTTCTCGCGCTTGGCACGAATCACGATGCTGTTCAGTGCCTCCTGGGTGAGCACCCTGTAGTGGGGCTCCTCAGCGGGCAAGGTTACAAACTCTACCTTTCCGCTGAGCACGTTGCGACGAAACAGGTAATTCTCTTGGAGAAACAGCTCTACCTCCAGAGCGTTCTCCTGTGAAGCCCCAAGGGCTTCTCCGTTCAATTTCATTTCTTGTTTCATAATCAAAAGATTGTTCTTTAGTTAAAATTTAAGATGATTCTCACATGGCATGGGAGTCTTTTTCCCAAAGCCAGTGCAAAGATACAAAAATTTTCTTGCGTTTGCAAGAGCTTGAAACTGAACGGATTGCCGCTTAGCTGTAGATTTAATATTCCACAGCTAAGGAATGAAATAACGCAGATTTCGGAGGAATACTACATAGACTTCGGAATTAAATTCCCAAGCCTACGGAATAAATTAGGGAATTTTGTTAACGGTTCTGAAAAGTTGTTATACGAGCCGTTTGAGCTGAAAAATCACTTCCAAAAGTTATAAACATGGGTGTAATGGTCAAATTTCAGGTTCTCCGTATAGCCCGTTCGCTGAAAGAGCTGGATAATCCATTCCTGCTGCTCTACATTAAGCAGCTTCTCCCCATGATGGTAACGATAGTAGTTGCTGCTACCGTTCAAATACTGATACATCGCCAAGCGAAGGCCACGCTCGTGCTTGCTCTTCACCTCCTCAAACAACGTCTCGAAGCCCCACGCCATTCGTTGAGGCTCACCAGTAGCAAAGAGATAACAACCCTCCTCACTTATCTTTATATTAGGATAGATGGCAGGTCCCCAATCGCGGTCGTCAGGAATGGCACAGCCAACCATGAATCTCAGGCATTCATCCTTCTTGGGGCACTCTTTGTTAAAACACAGCTGGTAACCCTTCGGCACATTCCGAAAGTCACGTCCAGCCTCTTCTCCTTGTGTTGTTTCCATTGTCGACATATTTCATGCAAAGGTAGCAAAAATCGCGGGAAATGCCAAATTTCTCAGAATTTTTTTTACATCATTACGCATGTATATTAATAGATTCGCGAACTATTAACATGCCTCAAGCCACGATGTGCAAAGGGTTTGAGCCATGCTATGTTAATAGGTTAATAGATTTGAGGAAAAGGTGGAGTAGGTGATGTGTATTCGGATAATGCAAAAAATCCACATTATTTTTTGAAAATTCCTGATTTCTTTGTATCTTTGCATTCAAGTACTGGCAATGGGGTTAAGCGCATCAATAATCATAAAGCACATAAGTTATTCTGGAATAAATGCCTGATATAACTTAGATTTTTTCTTCCGCGAAGATTTCTTCGGATTCTAGCATTTCTTATAATAAGGTACGCGTGTGTAATCGCTAAAAAAGTATAAGACTTCACGTAAAAAGTTACTATGTTAAGAAAAAACTGTACCTTTGCATCATGTTAAGGTTAAAATAATAGCATTATGACTTTATTCGATCAGATTAGCGAGGACATCAAGTCTGCGATGAAGGCTCGCGACAAGGTGCGTCTGGAGACGCTCCGCAACATTAAGAAAGTGTTCCTTGAGGCAAAGACTGCTCCTGGAGCCAACGACACATTGGCTGATGCTGATGCATTGAAGATTATCTCAAAACTTGCCAAGCAGGGCAAGGAGACTGCGGCAACCTACACACAGGCAGGACGTCAGGACTTGGCTGATGCAGAGTTGGCACAGGTAGAAGTGTTGGAGAGTTATCTGCCGAAACAACTTTCCCAAGAGGAGATTGAGGCAGAGGTGAAGAAGATTATTGCTAAAGTGGGAGCCACAAGCATGAAGGAGATGGGAATGGTTATGGGCACAGCCAGCAAGCAGTTGGCAGGAAAGGCTGATGGTCGAGTCATTTCTGAGATTGTAAAGAAACTCTTGGCATAAACTTAGATTTTATGTTTGGAATTAGTGGCACAATAATGGCACAGAGCACCGTAACTCGTTGGTACTCAGTATGTGCTTTAAACTTCAACGAGGATGAGTATTAAACATTAGATTTTTATCTAATCAATTAAAAATCAGCGAGATAAGCAAAATTTGTTTGTTTGTCTCGCTTGTTTTTTACCACCTAAAACTACACTATTTATTTGTCTAAATTACATCTTTTTCTTTAACCTGAATAATTCATAGAGGCACAAAAAAAGAAGCGTTTTTTCTTTGTCATTTCGACAAAAATTAGTACCTTTAAGTGCTTAAAATACAAGGTAATAAAAACGCTTCTTATGTGCAAAGGTACTTCAAAATCTTCAATCCACCAAGAGAAA
>CAMUYR010000049.1 GCA_947164965.1 uncultured Prevotella sp.
AGAAGTCCTCGAACAGTGAGTTGTTGAATACAGGACCCTGACCCTTCTCGTTCTTAGTATAAGGTGTAGAAGGAATAGAAGCAGAGTAGATTGAAGAACAACCAGTAGCGTTGGCAATCATCTGACGATCACCGAAGAGCTGGCTGATCAGCTTCACGTAAGGCGTTTCACCACAACCAGAGCAAGCACCAGAGAACTCGAACAGAGGCTGAGCGAACTGAGAGTTCTTCACGTTGCTCTTGATGTCAACCAAGTGCTGCTTAGAAGGAACCTTAACAAGCTTGTCCCAATCGGCAGCCATCTTCTTCATGTCGGCTGCATCGGGGTTGAATGGAACCATCGTGAGGGCCTTGCCAGTCTTAGGATTACCTGGGCAGATGTCGGCACAGTTGCCGCAACCCAGACAGTCGAGTACTGAAGGCTCGATAACGAAGTGCATGCCCTTCATAGCGGCAGGAGCCTTCATTTCGAGGGTATCAATCTGGAAGTCCTTCAGCTCGTCGTCGGTCAGAACGAACGGACGGATAGCAGCGTGAGGACAGATATATGCACACTGGTTACACTGGATACAGTTGTCCTTGTTCCAAGCGGGAACAAAGGCCTCAACACCACGCTTTTCGTAAGCGGCTGTACCAACCTCCCAAGAACCGTCAACGGTGTTGTGCTTAACGAAGTCAGAAACCTTCAGCAGGTCGCCGGCCTGAGCGTTGATAGGACGAACCAACTCCTTAACGAATGCGGGAGCGTTGTCGGCCTTAGGCTCATCGTCAGCCAGGTTAGCCCACTCAGGCTTAACTGTGAGCTGTACGTACTCACCACCACGGTCGATAGCTGCATAGTTCTTGTCAACAACGTCCTGACCCTTAGCGCCGTAAGACTTCAGAGCAGCAGCCTTCATCTTCTCAACAGCCAGCTCTACAGGGATAACGCCTGTGATACGGAAGAAGGCACTCTGCAGGATAGTGTTGGTGCGGTTACCCAGACCAATCTCCTGTGCAATCTTTGTAGCGTTGATGGTATATACGGTGATGTTGTTCTCAGCGAAATACTTCTTCACCTTGTTAGGCATGAACTTCTCCAGCTCGGCGTCGTCGAAGATTGTGTTCAGCAGGAACTGACCGTTCTTCTGCAGACCACGAGTCACGTCGTACATGTGCAGGTAAGCCTGAACGTGGCAAGCTACGAAGTTAGGTGTAGTTACCAGGTAGGTAGAGCGGATAGGTGTATCACCGAAACGCAGGTGAGAGCAGGTGAAACCTCCTGACTTCTTAGAGTCGTAAGAGAAGTAAGCCTGGCAGTACTTGTCGGTGTTGTCACCAATAATTTTTACGCTATTCTTGTTAGCACCTACGGTACCATCAGCACCCAGACCGTAGAACTTAGCCTGGAACATGCCAGCACCACCAAGAGCAATCTCCTCAACTGCGGGCAGAGAGGTGAAGGTCACGTCGTCGACGATACCAATGGTGAAGTGGTTCTTAGGCTCGGGCATAGCGAGGTTGTTGAACACGCTGATGATCTGAGCGGGAGTAGTATCGTGAGAACCGAGACCGTAGCGGCCACCAACGATGATAGGACGATCCTGAACATCGAAGAAGGCATCCTTAACGTCGAGGTACAGAGGCTCGCCGTTAGCGCCTGGCTCCTTAGTACGGTCCAGAACAGCAATCTTCTTAACTGTCTTAGGAACGGCAGCAAGCAGGTGCTTCACTGAGAATGGACGATAGAGGTGAACTGAAATCATACCAACCTTCTGACCGTTTGCGTTCAGATAGTCGATAGCCTCGCGAGCTGCATCGGTAGCAGAACCCATCAGGATAATCATGCGGTCAGCATCCTCGGCTCCGTAGTAAGAGAAGAGGTGATACTCACGACCGGTAATCTTAGAGAGCTCGCCAAGATACTTCTCAACAACCTCGGGAACTGCATCGTAGTAGGGGTTACAAGCCTCACGGTGTGTGAAGAAGGTCTCAGGGTTCTCAGCGGTACCACGAGTGATAGGACGCTCAGGAGACATAGCACGATCGCGGAAACGCTTGATGTACTCTTCCTTAACGAGAGGACGAACATCCTCCTGATCGAGCAGCTCAATCTTGTGATACTCGTGAGAGGTGCGGAAACCGTCGAAGAAGTTAACGAAGGGAACGCAGGTCTCGAGAGTAGCCAGGTGAGCAGCAGCGGTCATATCCATCACCTCCTGTACAGAACCCTCGCAGAGCATAGCGAAACCAGTCTGACGGCAAGCCATCACGTCCTGGTGGTCGCCGAAGATACACAGAGAGTGTGAAGCCAGCGTACGGGCAGAAACGTCGAATACGCAAGGAATCAGCTCACCGGCAATCTTGTACATGTTAGGAATCATCAGGAGAAGACCCTGAGAAGCTGTGAATGTAGTGGTGAGGGCACCAGCCTGCAGAGAACCGTGAACGGCACCGGCAGCACCAGCCTCAGACTGCATTTCCTGAACACTGACGGTCTGGCCCCAGAGGTTCTTACGACCACGGGCAGCCCACTCGTCAACATGCTCCGCCATAGGCGAAGACGGGGTGATGGGGTAGATAGCAGCTACCTCCGAGAACATATAGCTCACATGAGCCGCAGCCTCGTTACCATCACAAGTGATAAATTTCTTTTCTTTAGCCATTTGTTTAAAATAAAAAATGTATTAATGAATAAAATATTTGTTTAGTACAGGAATCCCAACAGCCATAATGGGATTTGGTTGTCCTTACCTATTTCTGTATTATATCGCGCGTAGATCGTGTCTGGCGCATACCTTATCTTATGCGGTGATATGGCATCGCAGATGCGGAACTTCTGGTGTCCGTCTACTACATAAAAGTTGTCATGTCCGTTCTGATTCACCTTATGGTCCTTCCACAGAGAATTCACAAAGAACGTCTCCATAGCCGTCTGTTTCTCCACATGAATAGGGTAGATGGCATACAGCAGATTGGAATTGTGAAGCATCACCTTCGACGGCTTCTTGGGGAAGTCTTCACCAACAGGATATATCATGTTCAGCAGGCGGGCATCGGTCAGATACTTAATGTAATTCATGATGGTTGCGCGCGATGTCTCAATATCCTGCGCCAGTTTGCTGACATTGGGAGCCTTGGGGCCGCCTTCTGCCAACTGATAGAACAGCTTCTTAATCTTTGTCAGGTATTTCAGCTCTATCTGCTTCACCAGCAGGATGTCTACCTCGGTCATCATATTCATGGTCTTCAGCAGATTCTCGCTATAGTTACGCTGTTCCTGGAAGAAAGGATAGAAGCCGTGGTGGATATAGTCCTGGAAATAGCGGTTGGGCGACACCTTAGGCAAAATCTGCTTGATGATGCGCTCGTGGTCCTGCAAGATTTCTTCGAGAGAGTAGGGGTGGAACGAGTTGCCTGTCAGCAGGTTAATAAACTCGCGGAAAGAGAAGCCACGCAGGTTGTACGACTTCACAATGCCGTTCAATTCAGGATTCTCATCCTTTAGTCGCATCACGCTACTACCCGTAAACACAATTTTCAGGTTAGGGTAGAGGTCAAAGCATTTGCGGAGCTCGCTGCTCCAGTCGGGCTGTTTGAACACTTGGTCTATTAATAGTACGCGACCGCCTTTCTTACAGAACTCTCCTGCAAAATCGGCAATTCCACGTCCCTGAAAATAGAAATTGTTCATGTTGATATACAGACACTGGCGGTCGTTGATATCAAAACGCTCTTTGGCGTATTGTAACAAGAATGTGGTCTTTCCAATACCTCGAGTACCTTTGATGCCAATCATGCGGTCACTCCAATTAATCTCATCCATGAGGGTGCGACGAACCGGAGCATTTACATGTTCTACCAAGTACCGATGTGTCCTGAAGAAAGCTTCCATTTCCTATGATTTGTTTTAAAACGACTGCAAAGTTACTAATAATTTCTCAAATTGCAAAGCAGAGATTGCAAAATTTGACTAAAAAGTGCTATTTTTTTGTCAAACGACCCTAAAAAATGGATGTATTCGGTGTTTTTTACTATCTTTGCAGAAAATTTAAGATGTCGAAACTACACATATTCAATCCGGAACACGATATTGCACTTGCTGCCAACTTGAGCAATTTTACAGCACCTCATGCTGGACGACAACTGAGAAACGACCTCGGTTTCCTGCCAGCACTATGGGCTAATGATGATGATGTCGTGATGATAGACAATATTTCGTATGCGGAACGCCAATGGCTTCGTCTACGTCAACGACTTCGAGTGTTGGGTCTGGATGCGCGTTGTTATTGCGAACATCCGAAATTTGACATTCGTCAGTCTCCATCTATCATCAACCAAACGACGGAAGTTGATCCCTGGGGTTGGGACAAAGCCATACATCGTGAAATGGTGCGTATAGGTTTCCCTGTTGAGCATTTGCCATCAGAAGATTATTTGGATGTAGTACGACAGTTGTCACATCGCAGGACATCAGCCCTTTTGTTGCCTCAACTTCGTTTAAACGGAACCGTTGGCGAATCTTTCGAATGTTCTGATATTCAAAATGTTAACAAGCTGCAATCTATTTTTGGTTCGATTATCCTAAAAGCCCCCTGGTCGTCTAGTGGTCGAGGGCTTCGCTTTGTCAACAGTCCACTTACTGAAGCTAAAGAAAACCAGCATCTCGTAGGATGGCTACGCAACATGTTCCAATTGCAAGGGTCTGTAATGGTTGAGCCTATATATAATAAGGTGGAAGATTTCGGCATGGAATTTTCTGTCGATTCTTCTGGTCGTGTCAAGTTCTTAGGCCTTTCGCTGTTCCATACTGTTAATGGTGCCTATGTCGGAAACATTCTGGCTACTGAGACAAAAAAACGTGAATACATCAACAAATTCATATCGTTGGATTTACTAGATGATGTGAAGCAACGCATAGAATCATCGATACGTTTAGATGGCTATGCTGGTCCATTCGGCATTGATATGATGATTGTTGCTTCCGACAAAGGATTTTTACTTCATCCTTGTGTCGAGATTAATTTGCGTCGAACTATGGGACATGTAGCATTGTGTATGCAGCCTTCCGACGACGATATTGTGCGGGTGATGCGGATAGAATACTCTGATAGATATCAATTGAAAATCAAGAAGCTATAAAAGTGAATAATGTATGATGAAACAGCAAATATGTATTTTTACGGGAGCGCGCCCAAACTTTATGAAGGTGGCTCCGCTTATTCGCGCCATAGAGAAGAGTGATGGGTGCGACTACAGGTTAGTGTATGCAGGTAAGGAGGACGACCCGACGTTGGAAGAATCATTGTTCAGCGATTTGCAGATTAATCGACCTGATGTTTTTCTGGGTGTTGACTGCGAGAACCTGAACGAGTTGACCGGAAGGGTGATGGCGGAATTTGAACGCTATCTGGAACAGTACACAACGACAACAGTCATTGTCGTCGACGACTTGGCATCGACAATGGCTGCAGCTATCGTGACTAAAAAGCGGGGATTGAGACTGGCGCATCTGGTAGCCGGTACACGATCGTTTGACATCAATATGCCCAAGGAGATAAACCGCTTAGTGATAGACGGGCTTTCAGACCTGCTATTTACAGCTGGTATTGGGTCGAGCAGTATTGCCACTCGTGAGGGTGCGGAGATGCAGAAAATATATATGGTTGGCAACATATTAATGGATTCACTACGAGCGAACCACCAGCGGTGGATGAAGCCCGCTTGCATCACAATGGACGATTATCTTGTGTTTACGCTGAACCGTAAGGCGCTGATGGCTGACGAAGAAAACCTGAACCGCATGCTGGATGCCGTTACGGAGACGACACAGGGAATCCCCGTGATAGCTCCTCTGAGAGGCAAGGCGCGAGACATCGTAGAACGCCACGGAGGTATCAAGGTTGTTGACCCGCTGACTTATTTGGAGTTTGGATGGCTGACGAGTCATGCAAAGGGTATTATTACTGATTCGGGCAATGTAGCTGAAGAAGCAACGTTCCACCATGTACCATGTATTACGCTGAACTCATATACGGAGCATCAGGAAACTGTAAAGCAGGGTAGTAATGTGCTGGTGGGCGAGGATGCCGACAAACTGCGTGAAGCACTCATTACACTGATGAGCGGACAATGGAAAGACTGCTCGCTACCAGATCGCTGGGACGGCAGAACGGCAGAGCGTATCGTACAAATACTTATCGCTTGATGATAAAGAAACCGATACGATGGGTTACGCCCTTACGACTGAGTGTCTTAAGTTCGTAGATGCCTTGGTCCATGGTGCTGATATCCACCTGTTCACTAAACGAACAAGTATGGACAATGGTGCCCTGAAGGGTGCACATCATGAGGAAATCGGAAGGCTCGACAGTTACGAAATCGAGAAACAACAGGCGCCCGTCGTTGGGCAATAAGGATGAATGGTGGGTAGACTGCTCACCATCTTCGTAAATGGGCTCACTCTCGTTACCATAACGGTCCATAGCGGTGACAGCATAGTGCAACGGACGACGACTAAGGGCTGAACGAGGCACGAGGAGTTGTTGCCAAGGTTGTCGAATGGCAACGAGATTGGCAGGATTAGAGCAATCGACAGGCTGATCAACCGATGCATATATATTATATAATAGGTATGGGCCGTCGCTACGATCCTCCGCACCTCGCCACGATAAATGGTCGCCTTGAGAGGTGTGACGCACTTGAAGAGTGACAGGTGACGATGGTGGTAAACTCTGGGACCACGTCATTGGTGGCACAAGGGCTGGGGTGGAGTCGAAGCGACGGATGAGGTCGTACACCCCCTTGACATTATCCAAAACAAACTTGGCACGGAAATAGCAATGCCCTAAGCCTAGTTGGCGCGTGACGTAGAGCTGGCGTTCAACCTCGGAGAGAGGCCAGTTACGCTCGCGAGGGTGCAGCATATAGATACCTAAGCCTGATACGACGGTTCGACCAGCATCCTGTTCCTTCCAGTCGATGGCGAATGGATAGAAATTGTTTCCCTGAAAATACATCATGGGGTAGAGCTGGTCCATAAGCCCATCACGTAACCAGCCCTGTGCGTCTTGAGCTACCTGACGACGGGCATTCCAACCGCGAGAACTGTAACGTGTAAGGTCGTCGTACTTGCCAATGGGTGAACAGCTAAGCTTGACCCAGGGCTTGAGTAATTTGACTTTTTGATGGATGCGCTCAACAATGCGTGTGATATGCTGCGGTTGCTTGCGACCTCGCCATGTTTCTGGATAGCGGATATAATCGAGGTGGATGCCGTCAATATCATAGCGGCTGGTAATCTCTTCACACATATCGGCAATATACTCAGCGGTGACAGGCGACTCTGGATTCATGTATCCCTCCTCTCCAATATGCATGATGAGGTTGCCATAGCGCTTGCGCAACTGTTGGCATCCATAGGTCTGCCACTTGCCAACGGGAATGGTCACCACCCAAGCATGAAGCTCCATACCACGGCGATGACATTCGTCGATAGCAAACTGTAAGGCATCGTAGCCTGGCGACACACCTGGTTTGCCAGACAGACAACCGTCCCAAGGCTCAATACTTGAGGGATAGATAGTGGTAGCTCGAACACGAGTCTGCAGCATAACGGTATTAACGTTGAGCGCCTGCAGCCGGTCGAGGATATCGCACAACTGTTGTTTCTGCTGTTCGATACCCATGCCGTCGTGGGCATAGTTAGAGGGCCAGTCAATGCCACCGATGGTAGTGAGCCATACAGCCCTGACTTCATACTTAGGCTGTGAGGAAGCTGAGAGCAGGAAACAACAAAGAAATATATAAAATAATGTTAATCGTTTCATTTCGCGTGCAAAGGTACGAAAAAAATAGAAAAAAATCACTACCTTTGCACAAAGAATTAAAAACTACGAGAAAAAATGATTTCATTTGTATTGAGCTTAGTCGCTTTGATTTTGGGTTATCTGTTCTACGGACGCTTTGTGGAACGTGTTTTTGCCCCTGATGACCGTGTTACCCCTGCTGTTGCAAAAGCTGACGGAGTCGACTTTATGGTGCTTCCTTCTTGGAAGATTTTCATGATTCAGTTCTTGAATATTGCCGGTACTGGACCTATCTTTGGCGCCATCATGGGTGCGATGTTTGGTCCTGCTGCTTACCTTTGGATTGTTCTGGGCTGTATCTTTGCCGGTTCTGTTCACGATTATTTCTCAGGTATGCTGTCTATGCGCCACGACGGTGCCAACCAGCCCGAGATTATCGGTAGTTATCTGGGCAACACCACCAAGCAGATCATGCTGGTGTTTACTGTTTTCCTACTGATGATGGTAGGTGCGGTGTTTGTGTTCAGTCCTGCCAAGATTCTGGGTGATATGTGGGAGCCAGCTGCTATTGTAGAAAGCGCAGGACAATACACCTTCTGGATTGTTGCCATCTTCATCTATTACATCATAGCCACGATGCTGCCTATCGATAAGATTATCGGTAAGATATATCCCTTGTTTGCCTTCTCGCTGCTCTTCATGGCTGCAGCTCTGACGATTGTGCTGTTTGTGAAGTGGCCTTCTATCCCTGAGATTTGGGAGGGCTTGAGCACAGAGGCTATGACGCCGAAGAACATCTTCCCATGCCTGTTTATCACCATCGCCTGTGGTGCTATCAGTGGTTTCCACGCTACTCAGAGCCCGTTGATGGCTCGCTGTCTGAAGAGCGAGAAGATGGGTCGTCCTATCTTCTATGGCGCTATGATTACAGAGGGTATTGTTGCGCTAATCTGGGCAACAGTAGCCATGTACTTCTTCTATAACGAACCTACACCAGGCTATCAGTTGGTAGCTGGAGGACAGGATGTGGTGAAGGATGCACCTTCTATTGTCAACGTGATTTGTAACGATTGGCTGGGTGTATTCGGTGGTATATTGGCTTTGTTAGGAGTTGTTGCAGCACCAATCACTAGTGGCGATACAGCTTTGCGTTCATGTCGTCTGATTATCGCTGACTTCGTGAAATTGGAGCAGAAATCTATCCGCAAGCGCCTGTATATCTGCATTCCTCTGTTCGCCGCTGTCATCGCCCTGCTCATCTGGCAAATGTCCGACAAAGAGGGTTTTGGTAAGATCTGGAGCTGGTTTGGCTGGAGCAATCAGACACTTTCTGTATTTATGCTGTGGGCTGTTACGGTGTATCTGGTTCGCCAGAAGAAACAATTCGTCATCACGCTTATTCCTGCTATCTTTATGACCATCGTCTGCACCACGTTCCTGCTGAGCGAGCAGATTTTCAGCCTCGACCTCTCTTATGCGCTCATCATCGCTGCAGTGACCTGTGTCGTATCAGTAGCATGGTTCTGCCTCTGGTATCGTAAATACAAACAATCATTAAATTAAATAGCTTATGTTAAGTATTGATTTCTACAGACCTAACTACGACATGGACGTTAAAGAACTCGTAGACAGGCTGATTGACCTCTCGTTTGCAGAGGATATTGGTGATGGTGATCACACCACGTTGTGTTGTATCCCCGAGGATGCTATGGGCAAGAGCCATCTGTTGATTAAGGAAGACGGCATTCTGGCTGGTGTCGAGGTTGCCAAGGAGGTGTTCCACCGCTTTGACCCCACGATGCAGGTCCAAGTGTTGATACCCGATGGCACCCGTGTCAAGAAGGGCGACATTGCCATGATAGTCTCTGGAAAGACTCGTTCGCTGCTGCAGACAGAGCGCCTGATGCTGAACATCATGCAACGCATGAGCGGCATTGCCACCATGACAGATCGCTATGTGCAGCACCTGAAAGGCACTAAGACCCGCGTGCTCGATACCCGTAAGACCACGCCAGGTATGCGCATGCTGGAGAAGCAGGCTGTTAAAATTGGCGGTGGCTGCAATCATCGCATCGGACTTTTTGATATGATTCTGCTGAAGGATAACCACGTCGACTTTGCAGGAGGCATCGTCAATGCCATAGACCGCTGCCACGCCTATCTCAAGGAGAAGGGACTAGACCTGAAGATTGAGATTGAGGTGCGTTCGTTCAATGAATTGCAGCAGGTGCTGGATCATGGTGGAGTAAATCGTATCATGCTCGACAACTTCTCAGTGCCCGATACAAAGAAAGCCGTCGATATCATTGCCGGTCGCTACGAGACAGAGTCCAGCGGTGGCATCACGTTTGATACCATCCGTGACTATGCCGAGCAGGGCGTAGACTTTATCTCAGTAGGTGCGCTGACGCACTCGGTGAAAGGTTTGGATATGAGTTTCAAAGCATGCTAAGAGGTACAATTCTTTCATGCTTTATTCTATTGCTGACAGGCTGTGGTCACGAGAGGACCGAGCCTGCCAGTGCTTGTTATGATATTGACTATGTGTCGCCAGTAAACTATGACATCACATTGGCAGGCAACTTCGGAGAACCTCGCCCTTGGCATTTTCACGGTGGTATCGACATAAAGACGGATAACGTTGAAGGCAAACAGATTTTTTCTATAGCTGATGGATATGTTAGCAGGCTAACGGTAAACATGTACGGATTTGGCAATGCCATATACGTAACACATCCTGACGGCAACACGAGTGTATACTGTCACCTGCAACGTTTTGCTGATAAATATGAAGCACTGTTTCATCGAGTGGGCAATGATACGCTCTTGATGGTGTTTCCTGTAAACCAATTACCAGTGAAAGCTGGCGAACTGATTGCTGTCAGTGGTAATACAGGCCATAGTACTGGCCCACACCTACACTTAGAGATTCACGATACAAAGACGTGGGTAATGCGCGATCCGCTTGAGAAATTAGGATACTTAATTGTTGACACTGTAGCACCACAGGCACATTCGTTTATGGCTGTTCCTATGGAAGGACAGGGATTGTTTAATGATAGTGGTGAAAAGCAAACTTTTGGATTTGGACAGCCGGATACCAAGAAGCAGCGTACAACATGGACACTTACTCGTGAATTTACGGCATGGGGCAGGGTAGGCTTTGCGCTTTGGGCTGACGACTATGCACAAGGTGTGCACAACCACTACGGCATCCGCTATTCTCAACTGCTAGTTGACGGACATGAAGTGTTCAGGGCTGATGTTGACAGTATACCCATTAGTTGTCAGACGGAAGTAAACTTTTGGGGCGATTATGACCACTGGCGCAAAACTAAGAACTGGTATATGAAATCTTATCGCGAAGCGGACATGCGGTTGCCAATTCTATTTACTGGTTTCGATCGTGGTATCATTACTTTTAATGAAGAACGTCCATATCATATCACGTATATTCTGCGCGACTATCAGAATAATCAAGCACGTTACAACTTCGTGGTAAGAGGAGTTAAAAACAAAAAAATCAATATTAACAAAAATAAATATCTATGGAACGATTATCTTTATTGGCAGCAGTGCTTATGGCCTCTGCATACACTGCGGCCTGTACAAATTTCATCGTAGGCAAGAAAGCCTCCATCGACGGTTCTGTGATCTGTTCGTATAATGCCGATTCGTATGGCGCTTTTATGAATTTGGCCCACTACCCTGCAGCTACACATCAGAAGGGCGATATGAGAAAAATCTACGAATGGGACACCAATAAGTATCTGGGTGAAATACCTGAAGCACTGGAGACATACAACGTAGTGGGTAACATTAACGAATGGCAGGTGACTATTGGAGAAACTACCTATGGAGGACGTGAGGAAATGGTAGATTCAACTGGTATTATTGATTACGGTTCTCTGATATACATTGGACTGCAGCGTTCGAAGACAGCGCGTGAAGCAATACAGATTATGACATCTCTAGTGGAGACATATGGCTATTACTCAGAGGGGGAAACCTTTACCATCTGTGACCCAAACGAAGCTTGGATTCTTGAAATGCAGGGATGTGGCGCTGACCGTTCTAAATCAAAGGAACGTGTGGTATGGGTGGCTCGCAGAATACCTGACGAGGCCATATGTGGGCATGCTAATCAGAGCCGTATAGGACAGTTTCCTCTGAAGGATAAGGACAATGTGTTGTATTCGAAGAACGTCATAAAATTCGCACGTAAGATGGGATGGTTTACTGGCAAAGATGAAGAGTTTTCTTGGAAAATTGCCTACGCGAAACCCGACTTCTCAGGACGTAGAATCTGTGATGCCCGTGTGTGGAGCTTCTTCAACCATCACGTAAAGGGTATGGACCGCTATCTGCCATGGGCGTTGGGTAAGGATAAAAACGCTGAGGATATGCCCCTGTGGGTGATTCCTGAGAAGAAACTGAGCGTACAAGACATTATTACTGATATGCGCGACCATTACGAAGGAACACCAATGGAGATAGACTCTACGGATATCGGAGGCGGTATATGGCAGATGCCTTATCGTCCAACACCTCTTTATTATAAGGTGGACGGCAAGAAATATTTTAATGAACGTCCAACATCGACACAGCAAACAGCATGGACCTTTGTGTCGCAGATGCGCAGCTGGTTGCCAAGACAAGTAGGGGGGTGCTTCTGGTTTGGAAACGACGATGGTAACATGGTAGCATATACACCTATTTATTGCTCGATGACAGAACGCCCTGAATGTTACAATACACCTGGAGCTGACGAACTAAACTTCTCGCTAAAGAATGCCTATTGGGTAGAAAATTGGGTATCGAACATGGTGTATCCTCGTTATTCAGTACTATTCCCGTCGTTGAAGGAGGTTCGCGATTCATTACAACGTGCATATTTTTCCCAACAACCGAATATCGAGGGCGTGGCTCGTGATATGCAGCCCACAGAAATGCAGCGCTATCTGAACGACTACAGCGTGAAGCAGGCTCAAAATATGCTAGAGCGATGGAAACAACTAGCTTTCTATCTGGTGGTAAAATATAATGATATGTCTGTAAAACCTGAAGCTAACGGAAAGTTTACACGTACAAAATACGGGTTAGGTGCTGCTGTGAAACGTCCAGGATTCCCAACTCCATTTGCACGCGAACTTGTAAAACAGACGGGGTCACGATACCAAGTGCCTGAAGAATAATATGCTAAAATTGTTTAAAAGGCGTCATTTTCGAGAAAAAAGTCGGGAATGATGCTTTTTTTATTAATTTTTTAGCTATCTTTGCAATCATAATTGCTGAAACAATAATTACTTTAAATATTATACGCTTATGACACAAATTGTTGGACACATTTCCCAAATTATTGGTCCTGTAATCGATGTTTATTTCGATACCAAGGGACAAGATGCGGAAAAGGTGCTCCCCAAGATCCACGAAGCTTTGTCAATCCTGCGTCCTAATGGCGAACAACTTGTTGTTGAGGTGCAGCAGCACATTGGTGAAGATACTGTGCGCTGTGTAGCTATGGATAATACTGACGGATTGCAGCGTGGACTGGAAGCCAAACCAATGGGATCGCCTATTGTGATGCCTGCTGGTGAACAAATTAAGGGTCGTATGCTGAACGTTATCGGACAGCCTATCGACGGTATGAAACAACTAGACATGGAGGGTGCTTATCCTATCCATCGCGAGGCTCCTAAGTTTGAGGAGCTGTCGACCACTAAAGAGGTTTTAGCAACTGGTATCAAGGTTATTGACCTGCTAGAACCTTATCTAAAAGGTGGTAAGATTGGACTATTCGGTGGTGCTGGCGTAGGTAAGACGGTGCTCATCATGGAACTCATCAACAACATTGCTAAGGGGCACAACGGATTCTCAGTATTTGCTGGAGTGGGAGAGCGCACCCGTGAGGGTAACGACTTGATTCGTGAGATGATTGAATCAGGTGTCATCCGATATGGTGAAAAGTTCCGTGAGGCGATGGATCAGGGCAAGTGGGACTTGAGTCTCGTTGATCCTGAGGAGTTGAAAAAGAGTCAGGCCACATTGGTATATGGTCAGATGAACGAACCTCCTGGTGCACGTGCATCAGTAGCCCTTTCTGGACTGACTGTTGCTGAGGGATTCCGTGATGCCGGTGGAAAGGATGGTGGCGCTGCTGATATTCTGTTTTTCATCGACAACATCTTCCGTTTTACCCAGGCAGGTTCGGAAGTATCTGCTTTGCTAGGTCGTATGCCATCAGCTGTAGGTTATCAACCCACTTTGGCATCGGAGATGGGTACTATGCAAGAACGTATCACATCTACCAAGACTGGTTCTATTACTTCAGTACAAGCCGTTTATGTGCCTGCTGACGACTTGACAGACCCAGCTCCAGCAACAACCTTTACGCATCTTGATGCAACAACCGTATTGGATCGCAAAATTGCAGAACTTGGTATTTATCCTGCTGTTGACCCATTGGGATCAACATCACGTATTCTCGACCCATTAGTAGTAGGTAAGGCACACTACGACTGTGCTCAACGCGTGAAAGAGATTCTTCAGCGCTACAAGGAACTTCAAGATATCATTGCCATTTTGGGTATGGACGAGCTCTCTGATGAGGATAAGTTGACGGTTAACCGTGCTCGTCGTGTACAGCGCTTCCTCAGCCAGCCATTCGCCGTAGCTTCTCAATTTACGGGTCTGCCTGGTGTGATGGTGCCTATCGAGGATACCATCAAGGGCTTCAACGCCATTCTCGACGGTGAGGTCGACGACCTGCCCGAGCAGGCATTCCTCAACGTGGGTACTATCGAGGATGCTAAGGAGAAAGCCAAGAAACTTCTGGAAGCAGCTAAAGGCTAAGCTAATTGACAATTGATAATTGATAATTGACAATTATGTTAAAGCTGAAGATAGTTTCTCCCGAAAGGATTGAGTTCGAAGGTGAGGTGGAGAGCGTGCTGGTGCCCGGTTCGCTGGGCCAGTTCGAAATTCTCGTCAACCACGCACCGATTATCTCATCGCTCGACAAGGGTAGGGTGGTCTACACGTTATCTGGCGGTGAGAAGAGGTCCATCAACATTTGTGGCGGTTTCGTAGAGGTGCAGAAGAACATTGTGAGTCTCTGTATAGAGATTAACGAAGAATAAATATATAGTGTGATGAATATCGACAAGGCGAGCAAGAATTTCATGGTGCAGAGCATTTTACTCTGCTGCGTACTCACCATTTGTGGGTTCGTGGCTATGGAGGCGTGGTCGCTTGATTTGTTGTGTGCCATTATTGTCAGCGCTTGTTTCGTTCTGGTGATTGACATTGCTTCGGCTCTGATCTTTCGCTGGGTAGCTGCCAAGCATAGTGATATGCTCCCCACATTTATAACGGGTGTTTCGGGATTCCGTTTCCTGGCGGCATTGGTAGTAATGGCAGTTTGGTATGTCATATCTGATCGCGATTCGATGCTGCAGTTCATTGTCGTGTTCCTTTTATACTATATGGTATCTTTGATTCATCATTCTATCATCTTTTCGAGAATATCAAAACGTTTGTAACGAGTTAAAAATCAACGTAATAAATGAAACAATTAAAGTCGATATGCATCTTGCTGGTGTTGGCGTTGCTACCCCTGCCGGTGCTGGCTGACGAGGAGCCGAAGGACGAGTCTCTGAATATCTCGGAGATCGTGCTGGAGCACCTGGCAGACTCTTACGAGTGGCATATAGCCACCTATGAGGGTAAGCACATCGGGTTCCCGCTGCCCATCATCATCAGGAGTTCGCAGACTGGCGAGTGGCACTTTTGCACGGAGCACTCCTTGCCCGACGGCTTCTTCTTCAATCCTGAAGCCCACGGTAAGATCTACGAGCAGATGGCTGACGGTACTGTTGAGCGCCCACTGGACCTGAGCATTACGCGCAATGTATTGCAGATATGGATCGTGGTAGCTGTGCTGCTGGTGGTGTTCCTGAGTTGTGCCCGCTGGTACAAGAAGCGCGACAAGACGAGCAATGCGCCAGGTGGATTCATCGGTGCAGTAGAGTTGTTGGTGGTGATGATCAACGACGACGTCATCAAGTCGTCGATTGGCGAGAAGCACTACAAGCCCTATGCCCCGTATCTGCTGACGGTGTTCTTCTTCATTCTTGTTACCAATCTGCTGGGTTTGTTGCCTGTGTTTCCGGGTGGTTCGAATGTAACGGGTAATATCAACATCACGTTCTTTCTGGCATTCTGCACGTTTCTGGCCATCAACCTGTTTGGCAACAAGGAGTACTGGAAGGATATCTTCTGGCCTAATGTACCTATCTTCTTGAAGGCCATTCCGCTGATGCCTGTGATTGAGCTGTTCGGTGTGTTCACAAAACCCTTCGCCCTGATGATCCGTCTTTTCGCCAACATGATGGCTGGCCATGCGATGATACTCAGCTTCAGTTGCGTCATCTTCTTGGGCTGGACCATGGGTGTTGGTATGGGTATTGGCCTGAACCTGTTCAGCATCATCATGCTGCTGTTCATGAACGCCCTCGAATTGCTGGTGGCATTCGTACAGGCTTATGTGTTTACCATGCTGAGTGCCGTATTTATCGGACTGGCGCATCAGGAGCATCATGAAGAGTAAAGGTAAAATAAACATTAAATATTAACAATTTAAATTTTTAAAAATTATGATTACATCATTGTTATTGGCCGCTGAAGGTCTGGCACAGCTGGGCTGCGGTATTGGAGCTGGTATTGCAACGATTGGTGCAGGTATTGGTATTGGTAAGATTGGTGGTAGCGCCGTAGATGCTATTGCCCGTCAGCCGGAGGCTTCTGGTAAGATTTTCGCTCAGATGATTCTGACAGCAGCTTTCGTTGAGGGTTGTGCCCTGTTCGCTATCGCTGCTTGTGCATTCTTGATTAAATAACTCAATCTGAATAGCAAATGGATTTCACTAAATTACCTGCCATTCTGACGCCTGATCTAGGACTTCTGTTCTGGATGCTGTTGGCGTTCCTGGTGGTCTTCATATTACTTGCTAAGTACGGTTTCCCCGCCATTCTCAACATGGTTGACGAGCGTAACCGATACATCGACGAAAGTCTGCGCAAGGCTCATGAGGCTGAGGAACGTCTGGCCAATATCCAGCAGGAGGGTGAATCCATCTTGCAGGAGGCACGCGAGAAACAGGCTCAGATACTGAAGGAGGCCGCAGAGTCGCGCGACGCTATTGTCGAACAGGCTCAGCAGAAGGCAAGGGCTGAGGGTGCCCGTCTGCTGGATGAGGCGAAAATCGCCATCGAGCAGGAGAAGAAGGCTGCCATCGCTGACATCCGCCAGCAGGTAGCTTCCCTTAGCGTCGATATTGCTGAAAAGGTGCTCCGTCAGAACCTCCGTGACGATAAGTCGCAGATGGATTTGATTGACCGCATGCTGGATGACGCTACTGTTAATTAAAGGTACACGCGTATGGATATAGGAGTTATATCAGTAAGATATGCGAGGGCGCTGCTGAAGAGTGCCACCGACCAGAAGCTCGAGGAACAGGTCTATCAGGACATGATGACGCTGGCCAAGAGTTGTGTCGATGTGCCCCAGTTGCGTCAAACCATCGACAACCCCATGCTCGCAAAGGAGACGAAGCAAACATTGCTCGAGACTGCTTCAGGCAGTCAGGCATGTCCGCTGACGAAGGCTTTCATCGCCCTGGTGCTGAAAGAGGACCGAGAGAATATGGTGCAGTTCATGGCCAACTCGTACGTTACGCTTTACCGCAAGCAGAAGAACGTTATTCGTGGTAAGCTGACTACCGCTGCCCGTGTCTCTGCCGCTACCGAGCAGAAGATGCGCCAGATGGTTGAAAGCAAGACTAATGGTACTGTAGAGTTTGAGACGGAGGTGAATCCCGACATCATCGGCGGTTTCATTCTCGAATACGACACTTATCGCATGGATGCCAGTGTCAAGTCGAAACTCAACAACATTCTCAACACCTTAAAAGGGTAAAAAAGTAAAAAGGTAAAAAAGTAAAACAATGTCAGATAAGATTAAACCAAGCGAAGTATCCCAAGTGCTGCTCGACCAGTTGAAGGGTATTGCCGATGCCTCTCAGTTCGATGAGGTAGGAACGGTGCTTACCGTCAGCGATGGTGTAGCTCGTATCTATGGCTTACGCAATGCCGAGGCCAACGAGCTGCTGGAGTTTGAGAACGGTACGATGGCCATCGTGATGAACCTTGAGGAGGACAACGTCGGTTGCGTGCTGCTGGGTACCACGTCAGGCATTAAGGAAGGCATGGTGGTGAAGCGCACCAAGCGCATCGCCTCCATCCGTGTCAACGACAACATGCTGGGACGTGTCATCAACCCGCTGGGCCAGGCTGTCGACGGCATGGGTGATATCGACCTCGCTGATGCCTTCGAGATGCCGCTCGACCGTAAGGCTCCTGGTGTGATATACCGTCAGCCCGTGAAGGAGCCTCTGCAGACGGGTTTGAAGGCTGTCGACTCGATGATTCCCATCGGTCGTGGCCAGCGTGAGCTCATTATCGGCGACCGTCAGACGGGTAAGACCGCCATCGCCGTTGATACCATCATTAATCAGAAGAGTTTCTATGAGGCTGGCAAGCCCGTGTACTGTATTTATGTCGCTATCGGTCAGAAAGCCAGTACCGTGGCTAATCTGGTACAGACGCTGAAGGAGCACGGCGCAATGCCTTATACCATCATCGTTGCCGCTACGGCAGCCGATCCTGCCGCCATGCAGTACTATGCGCCGTTTGCCGGTGCCGCCATCGGTGAGTACTTCCGCGACCGTGGTCTGCCCGCCCTCGTTGTCTACGATGACCTGTCAAAGCAGGCTGTGGCTTATCGTGAGGTATCGCTGATTCTGCGCCGTCCTTCTGGACGTGAGGCATATCCTGGCGATGTGTTCTATCTCCACTCCCGTCTGTTGGAGCGTGCAGCCAAGATGAATGAGCAGCAGGAGGTGGCCGAGCAGATGAACGACCTGCCCGAGTGTATGAAAGGACACGTAAAGGGTGGTGGCTCGTTGACCGCTCTGCCTATCATCGAGACTCAGGCTGGCGACGTATCAGCTTACATCCCAACCAACGTGATTTCTATTACCGATGGTCAGATCTTCTTGGAGTCAGACCTCTTCAACCAAGGTTTCCGTCCTGCCATCAACGTAGGTATCTCGGTATCTCGTGTGGGTGGTTCGGCACAGATCAAGTCTATGAAGAAGGTGGCTGGTACACTGAAGATTGACCAGGCTCAGTATCGCGAGCTCGAGGCCTTCTCTAAGTTCTCAAGCGATATGGATGCCGTAACAGCGATGACACTGGACCGTGGACGTAAGAACAACCAGCTGCTTATCCAGCCTCAGTACAGCCCGATGCCAGTTGGTGAACAGATAGCTATCTTGTATTGTGGTGTCCACGGCTTAATGCGCGACGTTCCCATCGACAAGGTTCGTGAGTGCCAGAACCAGTTCCTCGACAAGTTGCGCTCCAGCGCACCTGAGGTTATTGCCACACTTACCGACGGCAAGATTGACGATGAGACGACGAAGAAGATTGAGGCTGTGATGGCCGATATCGCTGGAACGTATAAAAAATAAGAGCCTATGCCAAGCCTGAAAGAAATTAAAGGCCGCATTGCCTCGGTCAACAGCACGCGCAAGATCACTTCTGCCATGAAGATGGTGGCCAGCTCGAAGCTGCACCATGCGCAGGTGGCTATCCAGAACATGCTGCCATACGAGACCATGCTCGAGCATATCCTCAAATCGTTCCTGGCTGCTGAGGTCGAGGCTTCGACCGTCTTCGACCAGGAGCGTCCCGTCAAGCGTGTCGCCCTCATCGTTTTCTCCAGCAACTCTTCGCTTTGCGGAGGCTTCAACGCCAATGTCATCAAGCTCATGCAGCGCACGGTCGATGCCTATACTGAAGAGTTAGGGCAGGGTAGTGTCGAGGTGTGGCCTATCGGTCGCAAGGTGGCCGAGAAGGCTCGCAAGCTGGGCTACGATGTCAAGTGCGACAAAGCATCGCTCGTCGACCATCCCAATGTGCACGAGTGCATAGACTTAGCGATGGAGCTGGGTGGGAAGTTCTATGATGGCGAAATCGACCGCGTGGAGATTCTCTACCATCACTTCAAGTCGGCTGGTTCGCAGATTCTGACTAACAAGCAGTTCCTGCCCATCGACCTTGAGACGGAGCTTGAGCGCGACCACGAGCGCGACCTTACCTCCAACGTTGTTACGAAGAAAGCGCAGGACTACCTGAAGAAGAATCGTCGCAAGAAAGAAGTGAAGGAAGGTGAGGTAGCACCGCTCAACGACAACTTCATTGTGGAGCCCGATATGAACACCGTGCTCGAGAAGCTTATTCCCAAGATGGCACATCTGATGCTCTATACTGCTTTGCTCGACAGTGTGGCTTCCGAGCATGCTGCTCGCATGGTAGCTATGCAGACAGCAACAGATAATGCTGATGAACTGTTGCGTCAGTTGAACCTGCAATACAACAAGTCGCGTCAGCAGGCTATCACCAGCGAATTGCTCGACATTGTGGGAGGTAGCGTCAACAACTGATAGCCTCTCTCTGAATATCAAAAGAAAACCTTCTGAGTCATTTCGACTTCAGAAGGTTTCTTTTTCTCCTAGCAGATCAGGTCGTAGCTTTCGAGTCCTGTCTAATGCCTGTTCTAATTCCCATTCCCTGATTTTCGCCTCGTTGCCGCTCAGCAGTATCTCCGGCACCTTCCATCCCTTATAGTCGGCGGGTCGCGTGTAGATGGGTGCTGCCAAAAGGTCGTCCTGGAAACAGTCGGACAGCGCGCTCTGCTCGTCGCCAATCACGCCTGGCACCACTCTCACGATGGCGTCGGCTATCATGGCAGCCACCAGTTCGCCGCCCGTCAGCACAAAGTCGCCAATCGATATCTCCTTGGTAATCAGGTGGTCTCTCACGCGTTGGTCGATACCTTTATAGTGACCAGCCAGAATAATCAGGTTACCCTTCAGCGACAGCTCGTTGGCCATGTGCTGGTCGAAGCGCTCGCCGTCGGGCGATGTGAATATCACCTCGTCGTAGTCGCGCTCCGCCTTCAGCGCAGTAATGCATCGGTCTATCGGCTCGCATTGCATCACCATGCCTGCGCTGCCGCCGTAAGGATAGTCATCCACCCGTCGCCATTTGTCCAACGTATAGTCACGCAGGTTGTGCAGCTTGATTTCCGCCAGTCCCTTCTTCTCGGCTCTGGCCAGTATTGATTCGTGAACAAAGCCCTCCAGCATTTCGGGCAATACCGTGATGATGTCAATTCTCATATCTTGTAAAACTTTTTGATTCTTTCAATATACCTTTCTCCTACGGCTTTTCCTGACTCATAAACCTGTTGCATCAGTTGTGCGTCGTGCGACAGGTGACCTATCGGAATCTTCTCCTCCGGACGTATCACCAGGCATCGCCCCTCGCGTTCCGCTTGTGCAACATATTCCAGTTGCTGATTATACATCACGTGGCGCTTTTCCATTGCTTGAATCATAGCAGGATACTTCCTCAGCGCCATCCGCATCAGCGGCATCAGCTTCAGGTGTTCTTTCTGATAACCAAGCGGTTGCGTTAGTATCACGATGTTGCGGTCGTAGCCCTGCTGCTCGAAATACGCCAGAGGTATCGAGTCGCTCACGCCCCCGTCCAGCAGCTTTCGCCCTTCTATCTCCACCACCTTCGACACCAGCGGCATCGATGCCGATGCGCGGATATACTCGTAGCAGTTGTAGTCGGCCTTCCATAGCGGCTGGTATACCGCCTTACCCGTTGTCACGTCCGTACATACCACCGTGAATTCCATGGGGTTGCTGTTGAAGGCGTCGTCGTCGAAGATGTCATATTTTTTTGGTATGACGTGATAGCCGAATTCGGCGTTGTAATAGTCACCGCTTGTCAGCAGCGATTTCACGCCGCTGTACCTTGAATCGTTGGCGAAGCGCGTATTATACCTGATGGTCCTTCCTATCTGTCGCGACTTGTAGTTACATCCGAAGGCGGCACCTGCTGACACACCAATCAGTCCGTCTGGCCACACGTCGTGTGCCATCATCACGTCGATGATGCCCGCCGTCCATAGCCCGCGCATGGCTCCGCCTTCCAGTACCAGTCCCTTTTTCATTTCGCTTGCAAAATTAGTAAATTAAATCGGACCCACCAAATGGTGAGCCCGAATTTTCACTTTTCACTTTAAAGAGGCGCCTTTCGACGCACTCTTTAATTAGTCTCCTTCACCTGGCTCATCGCCGTTGTTGGTTGACGGAGTAGGATTACTTCCACCTCCTTCGGAGGGGCTAGGGGAGGCCCCTGCTGGCGACAGGATGAAGCTGATAGGCGTCTTGTTCTGGAAACGCTTCTCCTTGCCATCGATGGTGCGCTTCACGCTCTCCACCACATAGCCGGCATCGAACACGCACTCATCCTTCAATGCACGAGAGGTCAGCTTCTCACCCTTGGTGTTCT
>CAMUYR010000050.1 GCA_947164965.1 uncultured Prevotella sp.
TCAAGAAGAGCATCATGATGCTCGTGGGTGCTTGCATCTTCCTGATTGCAGCAGCCCAGGCTCTGCCTCTGTTCTTCGGCATCGGTGGTGAATGATGACTGGTGCAGAACATCTCGATTACCAAGTTTTCAAGGGGCTTCAGCGGCCTCTTGAATTCTTGGGTTTTCAGGGACGCTACATCTACTGGGCTGCGGGAACGGCTGGCGGTGCCATCGTCGCGTTCATCATCGGCTATGTGGCCATCGGCTTCGTCGCTGCCCTGATCTTGTGTACGGCTGTCCTCGCCTTTGGCGGTGTGATGACATTCCTGAAACAGCGGAAGGGTCTGCACTCCAAGAATGAGGAGAAAGGTGTGTTCGTGTTGCGTCGGACGAGGGAGTTTTAGTATCTCTCAGACATAGGCGGACACGGAGTGAAAGGAGGAATATAAACAGAGAATAACAGAATGACATTAATAGTAATCTTAGGTTTTATTTTGTTCCTTGCCGGAATGGCCGTCAGCGTCTATGCCTTTGGCACCGGCGGCAAGCGTGCCAATACGTTCAAGGACATTTATTTCTCGATAGAAGATGTGGATGGGGTAGGGGTTCTGTACACCAAGACGGGCGAGTATTCGGCCATCCTGAAGATGGAGAACCCTGTGCAGAAGTACAGTGCCGACACGGACTGTTACTATGACTTCACGAACCTGATGACGGCGGTAGTCCAGACGCTTGGCGAGGGCTATGCGCTGCAAAAGCAGGACGTGTTTGTGAGGAAGAGCTTCGACGGTCGCGCCCTGCAAGTCAGCGACAGCGGCAAGTTCCTCTCCAATGCCTATTTCCGCTTCTTCAATGGCCGTCCCTATATTGAGGGATGCACGTATCTGGTCATCACGCAGGAAAGCAAGAAAAGTGCGTTGCTGAGCTATGACAATAGCAAGTGGCGCGACTTCCTGGTCAAGATCCGCAAGGTGGCCGACCAGCTGCACGATGGCGGCATCAAGAGTGCCGAGTTCCTGAACGTGCAACAGGCCCGCGAGTATGCCGACCGCTTCTTTGCCCTGAACTTCCGCGATGCCCATTTCTCGATGACCAATTTCAAGGTGGACAGCGAAGCCATTCACATGGGCACTCGCCAGTGCAAGGTCTACAGTCTGCTGGATGTCGATTCCGTCGGACTGCCCGGTGTGCTGCGTCCTTACGTCGATATGACGGTGAACAATGCCGTGATGCCCGTTGACCTGATGAGCGAGATAGACCATATCCCCGATGTGGACACGGTTATCTATAACCAGGTCATTTTCCTGCCCAATCAGAAGCGTGAGCTGGCATTGCTCGACAAGAAGAAGAACCGTCATGCGAGCATTCCCAATCCATCAAACCAGATGGCCGTCGAGGACATCAAGCAGGTGCAGGAGGTGATAGCACGAGAAGGGAAACAGCTCGTCTATGCCCACTATAATCTCATTGTGGCAATGGATGCCCAGAAAGATATGCAGAAGGTGACCAACCATCTGGAGAATATCTTCAGCCGTCAGGGCATCCATATCTCGAAACGTGCCTACAACCAGCTTGAACTCTTTGTGGCCTCGTTCCCTGGCAATGTCTATCGTCTCAGTCAGGACTACGACCGTTTCCTGACACTTTCGGATGCTGCCTTGTGCCTGATGTACAAGGAGCGTCAGACGCATGGCGACGATACGCCCGTGAAGTGTTACTATACTGACCGTCAGGGTGTGCCGATGCCTATCGACACCACAGGTAAGGAAGGAAAGATCAAGTACACCAACAACTCGAATTTCTTTGTTCTTGGCCCGTCTGGTAGCGGTAAGTCGTTCTTCATGAACACAGTCGTGCGTCAGTATTACGAGCAGAATACCGATGTGGTGATTGTCGATACAGGTGACAGTTATGAGGGACTGTGCAGCTATTTCGGTGGAACATATATCTCTTATAGCAAGGAAAAGCCCATCTCCATGAATCCCTTCAAGGTGACTGAGACGGAGTACCTCCAGAACTTCGGTGAGAAGAAGAACTTCCTGATGTCGCTGATATTTCTCATCTTCAAGGGCAGTCAACAGCCCACGAAGATTGAGCAGTATATCATCGAGCGAACCATCATCGAGTATTATCGTGAGTATTTTACTCCTTTCGAGGGTTTCTCCGAGGAAGAGAAGAAAGAACTCCATCAGACGCTGGTGATTGCGGCCAAGAGCAATGGCGAGTATGAGAAATACGAGGAAGAGCTGCAGGCGCGCAACGGTACTGGCTCCTACGACGTAACGGAAGAAGAGCGTGCGAAGTATGAGCGTAACAGCCGACTCTCTGAGAAGTTGCAGGCCGTGGTTGATGACGCAGCCAGTACGGAGGGAGAGAAGAATGCTGCCCGGAACCAGTTGCAGCGACTGACTCCTGAGATTGTCGAGGGCAAGTTCTTGGAAAAGATCGAGCGCGAGATTGCCAAGCGTGAGCAGCAGCGTAAGAGCTTACGGGTCCGGGAACTGTCGTTCAACAGCTATTACGAGTTTGCCCGTCAGCGTATTCCCCAGATTATCCATGAGGATAGCATCCAGTTCCCGATCAATGACTTCGCGGCCATCCTGAAGCCGTTCTATCGTGGCGGTGCACTGGAATATACCCTGAACAATGACATGGACGGTTCACTGTTCGATGAACAGTTTATCGTCTTTGAGATAGACAAGGTGAAGGACGACCCTGTGCTGTTCCCCATCATCGTGCTCATCATCATGGACGTGTTCACCCAGAAGATGCGTATCAAGAACAAGGTGCGCAAGTGCCTGGTCATTGAGGAAGCATGGAAGGCCATCGCCACCCCAGTCATGGCAGAGTACATCAAGTACCTGTATAAGACGGCCCGAAAGCATTGGGCAATGGTGGGTGTGGTGACACAGGAGATTCAGGATATCACCTCTTCTCCTATCGTCAAGGAGGCCATCATCAACAACTCCGACGTGTTCATGCTGCTCGACCAGAGCAAGTTCAAGGATAAGTTCGATGACATCAAGGCCACACTGGCCCTGACGGATATCGACTGCAAGAAGATCTTTACGATTAACCGCCTTGACAACAAGGTAGGCCGTTCGCCGTTCAAGGAGGTCTTTATCAAACGAGGCACTGAGGGTGATGTCTTTGGCATCGAGGAACCGCGAGAATGCTATATGAGCTATACGACGGAGAAGGCTGAGAAAGAGGCGTTGAAACTCTATCGGCGAGAGCTGAATTGTAACCATCAGCAGGCTATCGAGGCCTTTGTGCGCGATTGGGAACGTAGTGGTATCGGTAAGTCGCTGGAGTTTGCACAACTTGTAAATAAACAGGGTAAGGTTTTGAACCTGCCACCTAAAAAACAGATGATACATGCGTAAGGTTTCATTTTTCATTATATTCTTCCAGATGCTGACCGTCCCCCTCTTTGCAGGGGGATGGTACAGTGTTAATATCGACCTGAAGACCACGGCTGCTATGACTGCTGCTTATGCTGCAGAGACGGCTACGGAGATGATGAACGACGAGGACGTGCAGAAGATTCTCGACCATTATACCAATGCGGAGGTTTCTACAGCAGGTATCTTTGCATCGAAGTGGCTCGACAGGAAGGCTCTTCAGAATGCCGGACTCTTTGGTGATGCCGAGGAGAACTTCTATTATAAGCGTATCTATACGATGGTCAGTGCTCAGATAATGCCAAAGATTCTTGATGTGGCAGCGCTTGCCGTCAGGAATCCAGAGAAGGCCATCTATTGGGGACCATATTTGTTTCGCACCTGTGAGCAGGTGAAACAGCTTTGTATGACCTTCGAGACAGTGGTGGCCAACGGGAAAGTGTCGTTTCAGGACGTCGCTTTCCTGGCCATCAACGATAATCTGAAAGGACTGTTCGACCTTACCAAACTTGGTGAGGTGGACTGGACTGCCGTGTGGGATCATCTGGCTGACTTCGGTGATGGTTTGACGAAGGAAGATCTGGAAGAGGACTTGGAAGGACTCATGACAGCTGGTGGGGCAATTGTCTCTGGTGGTGGAGCCGTGCTTGATAGTGTCTGGACGAATGCCAGCAGGGTAGGGGGTGTCTTTCATTCAAGGCCCGGCGAAATACTCCAGCTTTATCATGACTTCAAGGATATGTATGAGACGCTTTCTGATCCTTCGAACATCAAGGATCTGGTGATGCAGCAGATTCTCTCGACGGACAGTACTGGTGTGGCCAACCTCTTTACGCTTGACGGCTATAACATAACTTCTTATATCAGCGACTACCTTCAGGAGATGCAGGGTCGCTATTATACCCAGCGATGGTATATCTACTGGCGTGATTCAGGTAGTGAGCAGGTGTGCAGTTATGCTCCACCTACAGACAGTGAGAGCATCATGTATGGTGGTGAGTGGTATCGTGTTGGTACGTCAGATGCCAACTATCAGTACACTGCTGCCGACTACGAGAACTCCTTGCGAAACTCTGAGAGCTATGCAGGATGGAGCCGTGCACGGTGCCAGGAACTCAATAGCAGTGATTCGAAGTATCACTATGACTTCTATAACTATATGTCATCCTCGCGTATCTATAAGTCGAAGTCAGGTCGAACGACGGCCTTTTCCTACGCACATTACATTGATGTGTATAAGACTTGGAATGTCTATGAGGAAGTGTACGAGGAAACCTTTGACTCGCAGTACGATGCAGAACAGGCCATGCAAGCGAAGTTCAATGCAAAACTTGCTGAGCTTAACGACAACGAGGAGGGGCGTGTCTATCGAATCGGGAAGGATCGCAAGAACTATTATCAGGCTGCTGACGAGGTAAGGATGCGTGGCTGCTCAACGGTCAGCTTTACCATGGAGTGCCACGACCAGGCTAAACTTGGTGAAGGAAATTTCTCATGGAAGGAAAACGGCAATCAGCGCCATGCCCTCGACGAAGATTCCAAGCGCTATGCTATGGAGACAACGCTCTCAGGCGGTGCCGACACATCCGAGTTGGACGAGGGCATTAGTACATGGGGTAGCGAGGTAACCCGTCTGCAGGAACAGATTCATGCACTTGAAGTGGAGAATGACAACCTGTTGGCACAGATCAGTCATGCGAGTGTTGAAGAAGCAGCATCCCTTCGGGCGCAGTATAATGCCAACCGCACGAAGATTAACCAATTGAAAGCAGAGTTGAGCAATGCGCAGTCGAAGTTGAGCCAGTACCAGAATGCAAAGAGGGAGTTAATAGATGACTTTGCCGATGAGCGCGATGGCACCTACCGTATTCCTGCCGTGATGCACGAGATAGAGACAGCTTACAATATCATGTGGACGGATGCGGGTTCATGGCAGGGTTGGAGCTTCATTCGTCATGGAAATGTTCCGAATATCAGTGGCGAGGTGACGTTTCAGGCAGACCTCTCCAAGGAGCGTGGTGAGAGCCATTTCCTCGGCATCCGTTACCACCGTGCCATCCTTGCCGTACATTGGACGCTGACCGCCAACTATTCCAGTTCGCAGATTGTGGATATGATGGAGCTGGATCCTGAGTTGAGCGATGCAGAGAAAGCCGATTTGGTAAACCAGAGGTTGCATGAAATCATGAATGACCATCCAGGTTGTACTGTCGAAGCCAATTACGCCTATAGTAATCCGGCTGAGTCGGAGGGTGATGAAGATGCCATCCATCTCTTATGGACGTGTGACCGTCTGAATATTGCGCGTGACGTGGACTACCGTCTCTCGAAAATCTATGCTCAACTCATACTCATTGAGAAGTTCATGCGCAGCCGCGAGACCATGCTCGACTACCTGAAGCAACAGCTGGGTATAACCGTGCTCAGTGGTACAGACCGCATCCGCATCGGTGGCCGCAGTTTCCGGCATTGGCGTAATGTCGCTTCTGCTGTGGCCCGTGGTGATTATATCGTAGAAGATGATGAAGATTGAAAAGATATTCCTGATGTTGCTGATGCTCGTGCCGACGATGGTGCGGGCACAGTACAGTTTCGACTTCCTGTCTGTAGAAGCCCTGATAGACGACCACAAGCGCATCCGCAGTGTACTGATGGCCCGTAGCGGTGTGGAGCAGGCCAATGAACTGCTGCACCAGTATTCCAGTGAGGCCAATGTGGATTACGACTCGCTGAACGTGAAGCTCGACAAATACACCAAATGCTTCGACATTATCGATGTCATCTACAATGGCGGTGTGACGGTACTGAACGTCAAGAACACCTACGATGATGTCTCTGACCGTATTACGCAGTTAAAGGACTTACTGGAGCGGTTCACTACCCAGCTGACGCTGCGAGGCAATATCGTCTCGTCTGACACCATCATCATCAATGCCTGTGATCGTGCCGTCAATCAGGTGCTGGTTGACGGGCGTGAGCTGACGAACAGCCTCTATGAACTGGCGCAGTACGCTGTTGGTGCGCGACAAATTACGACTGAGGGCCTGCTTACGGTGTTGGGGCAGATCAATGAGTCGCTTGACAACATCCGCCATTGCATCGACCACACCTATTATGTCGTCTCGCGCTACGTCACCATCCGCCTGAACTACTTCAAACGGACGCTCTATATGTCGAAAACCATCCGTGAGATGGCCAACGATGCCTTTTCGCGGTGGAAACGGGTGGCGGAGGAAGTCGGGTATTAAAGTGAATTATTAGCTACCGATATGAAGAGATTATATTATCATGTTTTGTTATTGGCGGCGATGCTGCCGCTCTCTGTGATGGCTCAGTCAGTGACCTATAATCATGATGAGTCGGTGATGAACCAGTTTACCATTGGTGAGACAGGTGCGGGCAGTTTCACACCCGACTGGTATTACGATGTGCTGCATAAGAACTACCGCAACGGAGCCATGATGACCAATAAGCAGTTCTTCCGCAGTCAGATGAACCTCACGCTCTATCAAGAGGTTCCCCATGCCGAAGCTCTCGATTCAGCCTTGACGGAGCGTATGCGTGTGGAAGCCAAGAACATTGCCGACCGTACACCGGGCTTGACAGACATTGCCTGGCAGGTGGAGCGGGGAAAGATAGAGTCGAAGCTCTCCGTTCTGAAGGGCAATATTGAGCGTATCACGCTGGAGGGCGGCTCGGCGCATAGCTACACCACTTGGCTGGAGCGTTACAATGCCATCAACTGTGGACTTCAGGCTGTGCGCGATGCCTACATGCCACAGGGTAAGCGCAAGGAACAGTATCTGGCCATCTACAAGGACATCCTCCTGAAGAACACAGAGGTCTGTGAGTATATCCTCTATCTCCGCAAGCTGAAGGAGGTGAAAAACAATTCCGGCTCAGCCCCTGCGCCCCATCGTGCCAACATCACGACTATCTGCCGTTCCGCTCATGGCCGTTGGAAGGTGGCTATGGCCGCTGGCGGTGGGATAGGGGAATGATGCTTAACTAAGCAGCCATTTCCACACAGGAATGACATTGATGCCATCCTCAGTAGTCTCTTCATCGTAGGAAATAAGGAAGCACTGCCAGTCTGGGTGAGATTTGCTGTATTTGACAAGGGGAGGTATCTCGCGGTCTTTTGTCGATTGCTCTCTGATGCTGTATGATGCCTGGATGGCCAGTTTGGCATCAGGCACCAGGAAGTCTATTTCCTTATCTACATTCAGATAGAACACGTTATCTTTGCCATACCTACGACAAAGTTCTATGGCCACCATGTTTTCGAGCAATGAAGTGTCAGGATTGGTGAGGAACAAGTTCAGCAGTCCGTTGTCTATGAAATAGTATTTCTTCTGCGTTTCCTTTTCGGTTAGTTTGCCCACTTCGTTCTCCATAGGCAGTACCAGCCAGCTGTCGGCGGTGAAATCAACATAGTCAATGGTCGTTGGCACACTGATGGGGCTGCCTGTAGAGACAATGATGTTCTTAAGTCTGTTGAACGACAAGGGCTGTTTGACGCTTTCCGCCATTTTCTTGATGAGAATGTTCATTACCCTCTCGTTCTTGATTTTGTTTCGTGCGCAGATGTCGCCTAGATATATTTTCTGATAGAGGCTTGACAGCATGGCTCGTTTGTTCTTAAAAGAAATGATCTCCGGCAGACCACCATAGTAGAAATATTCGCTCAGATGGCGCTTGACCTCACTGCGTTGGACGCTATCGTACTGCCAGTGTTCTTTCAGTTCCACATGCTGGGCTGTAAGATATTCCTTCAGCGAATAAGGATAGGCATCAAGGATGAAGAACCGTCCGCCAAGGGTAGTGGCCACATCCTTGCTGAGCATCTTGGCATTACTTCCTGTGACATAGACACGGTATTTGGCATCGGCCAGGCGACGCACGAACTTATCCCAATATGGGATATTTTGTACCTCGTCGAGAAAAACTACTGGTTTCTTGCCGTATAGTTCCAGATGGGCTTCCAACAGACTGTTGAAGTCTTCTGTCTGAAATTCTGCCAGACGTTCGTCCTCAAAATCTATAAAGAGAATTTCGTCCCAGCCTTTTCCTTCTGCCTGAAGTTGGCGTACACGCTGATAGAGCATGTATGACTTGCCTGCATGACGCACTCCTACAATGACATAGTTGCCATTGGGTTCGAATTCGATGGGGCGGTTGATGATTTCCGCTTCGTCTATCTCTCTCTGTTTGTTCATCAAGCATTGCTTGATTATGTCTTTGCTGATACTCATTTTTTAAACTTTAGTTTATAAGATTCCTCGCTTTTTATAAAGTTTGGTTTACAAAATTAGCTATTTTCTATAAATTACAATTAACAAACTAAGGAAATCTGCTTTTAATTTGGTTTATTTAACGAATCAGTGACCTTTTTCGGTTGGTGGGGCGAAATTCTTGAGTTGTTAATTCATGGAACAAAATTTCTTGTGGCGGTCTGTTTCTGGATTTAGCAGTACTTTCGCGGCAAAAAAGCGAAATGGGAGTTTCAAATATTATGTTGCAGGCAGGCGCGATGCCGGAGGTTGTCGATAGTATCGTCAACAATATAGGCATTGACATGTTCGACGAGGAGATAGACGATGTCATCTTCCAGACGAACGAGTTTCTAACGGATGCAACGTTTATCGGAGCAAGCGGGCCGTTCTGGTGGATACTGGAGTGTTGCATGGCCCTGGGAGCGATGTTTGCCATCATCATGGCGGCGGGCATGGCGTATAAGATGATGACGAAGGGCGAGCCGTTCGACGTTTTGAAGGTGCTACGGGTACTGGCCATTGCCATTGTGATGTTCTGGTGGTATCCTCATGGAGGCAGCGGGGCATCGGTTTTGGGCGTGCTGGCCTATATTCCTAACTGTATCGGCTCCTATACGCATGACCTTTATGAGATAGAGGCGGCGCAGGTACAGCAGAAATTTGATAACCTGCATGAGCCTTTGAAACAGCGTCAGGACAGCATCGACCACTATATGGCGATAGCGAAGGTGACCGTGGACGGAATGCAGAAGGCTGGAGTCTCGGACATCACGCAGTATGTGGGCTACCAGACGCTGACGGACTCGGAGAAGAAAGCCTGTAAGTTCTATCTGCAAAGTACCTATACGGGTCTGATGATAGGACTGGATAAGATAATCATGCTACTGTCGCTTGTGGTGTTCCGCATTGGCTGGTGGGGGACAATCTTCTGTCAGCAGATCTTGTTGGGCATGCTGACTATTTTCGGGCCGCTGCAATGGGCCTTTTCGTTATTGCCGAAATGGGAGGGAGCCTGGGCGAAGTGGATTACGAGGTATCTCACTGTGCATTTCTACGGTGCAATGCTCTACTTCGTGGGATTCTATGTGCTGTTGTTGTTCGACATTGTGCTGAGCATACAGTATGAGAACCTGCAGGCGATACTCGACGGAGGATTCTCAGGGTATTTGCAGAACTCTTTCATGACGGCGGGTTATCTGTTGGTAGCTTCGTTGGTGGCCTTGAAGTGCCTGAACCTCGTGCCGGACTTGGCAGCGTGGATGATACCAGAGGGCGACACGGCTTTCTCGACAAGAAACTTCGGCGAGGGCGTGGCCAGTCAAGCAAAGACAAGTGCAATGTCAGTAATGCGATAAAAGTAAGTTAAAGATATGGTAATAAAGAATCTGGAGAATAAGATTAAGTTGGTGATGATAGTGAGTTGCCTGTTCATGGTGGGCTGCATCATCATCTCGCTGGGGTCTATCTTCACCGCCAAAGGCATGGTGGACGATGCCCACAAGAAAGTGTATGTGTTGGACGGCAATGTGCCTATCCTGGTGCAGCGTACAACGATGGATGAGACGCTCGACGTGGAAGCGAAGAGTCATGTGGAACTGTTCCACCACCTCTTCTTCACCCTCGCGCCTGATGACAAGTACATCAACTATACGATGGAGAAGGCCATGTATCTGGTCGATGAGACAGGACTGGCTCAGTATAATGCCCTGAAGGAAAAAGGCTTTTATAACAACATCATGGGTACGAGTGCTGTATTCTCAATCTTCTGCGACAGTATCAAGTTCGACAAGCAGCAGATGACCTTCACCTATTATGGCCGTCAGCGCATCGAGCGACGTACAAACATCCTGATGAGAAAGCTCGTAACAGCTGGAGAACTGAAACGTGTGCCGAGAACTGAGAATAATCCTCACGGACTGTTGATAACAAACTGGCGAACCCTCCTGAATCAAGATCTGGAGCAGAAACAAAAAACCATTTATTAAGCTATGGGCTGGAAGAGATTGATAGTAGGAGAGCCGATGCCGGACAAGAACGATCCGAAGTATAAGGAGCGTTATGAGCGCGAGGTGGAAGCAGGCAAAAGGTTTGCCGACAAGTGCGGCATCAGCTGGGGAGCTAAACGGCTGCAGGAGGTCGGTCAGGAACATAAGATGGCATTTCTGGCTATCGTGTTCGGATTCGTGATGGTGTGCTTTATGATGAACGTGTTCTATCTGATGGATGTCATGCAACATCAGGGGCAGATAAAGGCGACAGCCATCGAGCGTGTTGACAGTGCGATGCAGTCGAAAGGTCACCACATAGTAGTAAACAAAGTAAAGTGAAGATATGAAGAAGATTAATTTCAAACAACCGAAGTACGTCATTCCGACATTGGTTTATATCGGGTCGCTGGTGATACCCTATCTATTCATGGAGGTATTCGATGTAGAGATAGAGGATAAGAAAGACGCCAACCTGCAGACGACCGAGTATCTTAATGCTCAGTTGCCATCAGCCAACGTATCTAAGGATATTGGCAGTAAGCGAAAGAACATGCGCGATGCGTTTGGTGAGATTACTGACCGCAGTGCCGTGCAGGACTTTACGGAGAATCAGGACACCGTGAATAAGAAGGAAGATTTTGAGTCGAAGTATTCTGAGGAGGAGTTGCGTCTGTTGGATGCACAGGCCCAGGAACAGGCAAGAATCAAGAACCTTCAGGACTTAAATAACCGTATTGCACAGTCAGCCAAGAAGGGTGAGAGCATGAGTAGCGATGATTATGTGGTGCCAATGACAGACGAAGAGCGTGCCAAGGCATTGGCGATGCGTCGTCAGGGCATGATGGCAGAACTCGACCGTGACTTAAATAATATCCGTGCGCAAGGTGCAGCAGCTATAGGTGCTGTGGCAGATGCCCAGGATAGTATTATTTCCAAGGGTGCGAAAGCGGCAAGGGATGTAGCAGATGAAGCACCCAATGCCGTGCGTGAACTCGATGATGATGCCCAGAACAATATCGTGACGAAGGTATCGAAGGATGAATCGGAGTATTTCAATACACTGAGCGAGAATGCGCCCAACTCGAACCTGATAAGGGCTATCATCGATGAAGAGGTAAAAGCCGTAGAGGGTAGTCGTGTACGTCTACGCCTATTGGATGCCATCGACATCAATGGCACACAGTTGCCCAAAGGCAGTTATCTGTATGCTACGATGAGCGGATTCGGTCAGCAGCGTGTAAAGGGTAAGGTACAGAGTGTGCTTGTAGGTGATGAGATCCTGAAGATAGGACTGTCTATTTACGATGTAACGGATGGTCAGGAAGGTCTTTATGTTCCTGCCAGTCAGTTCCGTGAAACAGCGAAGGATATTGGTAGTACAGCTATGCAGGGTAATATGAACCTGAACCAGACCAGTGGCGGTACTTCTGTCAGTCAGTGGGCAGGTCAGGCTTTGCAGAATGCCTATCAGAAGACCTCTAATGCCATTAGCAAGGCCATTAAGAAGAACCGTGTCCGCCTGAAGTATGGAACACAAGTGTTCTTGGTCAATTCCAAACAACAACGCAAGCGTTAGTTGTTGTGGAAATGTTAAAGATGTTTAAGAAATAAAAAATTTTGACAATATTCATCATGAAAAGAATTTCGAGAACCAAATTGGGCGCGTTTTTTCTCTGCGCCGCGTCTGCTTTGAGTGCTTCAGCCCAGCAGACTTACAACGAGATGGAGCAGTTGACGGTGAATGAGAACGTCACCACAGTGATAACGGCATCAGAACCCATCCGACTGGTGGACATCAGTACCGACAAGGTGGTGGGTGACAAACCCATTGAGAATGTCATCCGAGTGAAGCCGAAGGAAGGTGGCCATGAGGATGGAGCCGTGCTGGCTATTGTGACAGTTGTGACAGAACGTTACCGTTCTCAGTATGCACTGATATATACTACCAGACTGGAGGAAGCCGTTTCAGACAAGGAGGTACAGATGGATGAGCGTAATGCTTTCCATAACCCTGCCGTGAGTATGAGTACACAGGATATGGTACGCTATGCCCGTCGTATCTGGAATAGTCCGGCGAAGTATCACAGTACCAGGACCAATAAGCACCATGCAACGATGCGACTGAACAATGTCTATGCAGTGGGGGAATACTTCTTTATCGACTTCAGTGTGGAGAACAAGACTAACCTACGCTTCGACATCGATGAACTACGCTTTAAACTCTGTGACAAGAAGCAGCAGAAGGCTACGAACGTTCAGGATCTGATGCTGGAACCAACATTGTTACTCGATAGGAGTATGTCGTTCCAACGAGGTTATAGGAATGTGGCGGTGCTGAAGAAGATGACATTCCCTAATGACAAGGTGCTGACCATCGAACTGAGTGAGAAACAGATAAGTGGTCGAACTATCTCGATGACGATAGACTATGAGGATATCTTGAGTGCTGATGCGTTTGACAGTTCCCTTTTAATTGAAGATTAGCTATGATGAAGAGAATGATGTTATGTTTGGCAGTGGCCTCGATAGGTCTTGTTGCCAATGCACAGACGAATAGCAACCATCTGATGTTTGGGGTGGGAGCTTTGTATGAGAAAGGGCTGGATGCGACCATTGCATACGAGCATGGCAGCAAGTATCATAATGCCTGGGAGTATTTCGCAACGGGCTATCTTCAGTATGACGATGACCCCAATGCGGGGCATGTGACAAAGAAGAGTTTCTGGCATAACTATAACTCCTGGCATCTGGGCATTGTCTATAAGCCATGTGTGAATCGTGGGCGTAACCATCATGGAAATGTCAGGATAGGTGCCAGTGGCGGCTCAGACTTGCATGACTTCGTAGGCGGTGTACATCTCGGATATGAACACACCTATGCCCTGAAGGGTGGCTGGGAACTGTTCTTTCAGGTGAAGGAAGATGTAATCATCGGGTCAGGACTGAGTTGGAGAACCGGCGGTTCCGTTGGCATAAAATTTCCTTTATAGTCCTGTAAATAAAGAACTTATCTATTTAATATTTAATAAAGAAGAAATATGAAGAATTTATCTTTAATAATAATGATGGCATTGTCGATGGTGTTGACATCGTGCGATGAACATGAGCCGATAGACCTCGACATCCATCCAGGTTACATCCTCTGTTCGGATGGTCAGATAGTGAGTCCTTCGGTTTTCAATAGTGACGTTCATACGCCAGTGGCGGTGGTGTTTGCTGAAAAGACAGACAAGCATCAGGCATTGGCTGTGCTGCTCGATGAGATTGCGCCAGTGGCCTTTGCCGATACGCTGAGTTTTGACCAGAAAACCAGTGGCAGTGAGACGGAGTATGACGGTTATGTCAATACGGTGGCACTCCAGACAACGCATCTCGATAGAGACAGCATGGTGGTGAAGGACAACAAGGCAGATCCACGAAACTATTACACGTCGCCGTTGGGCTTGTTGGCCTTCCGTCATCACTGGTTCTTCCAGAGTGACTATGTGCCGAGTGTGGCGGAGTTAGGATTGCTCTATAGTACACTTACGATTGTGAACCCCATCATCGAACGATGTGGTGGGACACCTGTGAATCGCAGTCCTGAGAATGCAGGTTGTTGGTATTGGACCAGTACGGAGGTGGAACAGAACAAGATGAACCAGGCATGGCTCTTCTCGATGGCCGATGGTAGCCGACATAAGGCACCAAAGACCAACTGTTACAGAGCACGACTGATTGTAGAATATAATCCGTTATAGATATGGGAGGTTGGAGTACAGCATTGAACATGGGCGGGCGAGCAGTACGATTCGCAGGCCATAACCCCAAGACGTTCTTGGGACTGTCGGCAGGATCTGTTGCAGGTTGGAAGTATTTCGTTAATGACGAGTCGCTTTTGGAACAGGCTACGGAGGTAGCCTTGGGTGATGATGCGTCGAAAGGCTTGAAGGAGAATGGTGTCACAGGTGGACTGAAAGGTCTCGCCTTTGGTGCCGATGGTGCCGACAAGTCGATTGGCGAGAATGTGGTGGATGGCGTGGTAGGCGAGGGAACCTACGACCATATCACTCATGCGGCAGGCAATGCCGTTGATTCGGTAGAGAACGGAATCCATGCTGCCGGACAGGGATTGCAGAATGCCTATCAGGGTGCTGGCCAGATGGTGCAGGGCTACCAGCAGCAGGCCATCATGCCACAGCAGGGTGGGGGATTGTTTTCTGCACTAAACCCGTTTAACAGCATCGGACAGTTGGCCAACAGCTTCTGGAATGGCGGTTCTGGCATGAGCTTGGCAGCCCTGATACCGGCAGCATTTCTGATGTTCGGCAACTTCGGTTGGATGGGAAAGATCGCTTCGCTGTTCCTTGGCTCTTTAGCCATGAAAAACATGCGGATGCAGCAGACGATAATACCCCAGCAACAGATACCGTATAGTCAGGGCTATCAGGTGCAGCCTGTTGAACAGCCTGTGCAGCAGCATTATCAGCCGCAATTGGCCCAGAATGAAAGTGAGGAGAATGAATATACTATAAGAAGAGGAAGAGGATGAACACAAAAGATATATTATTGGAGTCCGCAAGCGGATTCATGATGCCTTTCGAGGCGAGTGAGGAGGAAGAGGTACAGGTGAGCCTGGGCTTTGGTGAGCAGACGCATCCCATGACAGGCGAGCGTTTTCACCATAGTGGTGTGGACTTTGCTGCCCACGACCTGCCATTGTTTGCTTTGGCGACAGGTACGGTGGTGGGCGTCGGAACGGATGCCGTCCACGAGAACTATATCATCACCAAGTATGGCAAGTTTGAGGTGAAGTACGGCCATGTGAGTGAGGCGTATCTCACCTACGGTATGCCCGTCACCGCCGGACAGCAGATTGCCAGGAGTGGAAACTTCCTGCATTTCGAGGTGAACTGTGAGGGTCAGGTACTTGACCCGATGGAGTTTCTGGCGATGATTTACGGCAACATTGCCCAGCTGGAGGCGATGGGCATTAAAGGACACTATCGGCTGGCCAACATGGGTGTGAAGGTGCAGACGGACTACGACGCAGATCAGGAGGAACTGCTGCAGATGATGCTCCGTTGGCTGCCCGTGTATATGAACGACATCCGCTTGGGGCGCTATGTTCCTCCTGCAAGGATGGAACAGTCGCTCAGGAACATCTTCGCACAGTCGGCAGACCGCAGTTACTTCTTCGAGACGATTCCCAACTATGGGAATCCGCTGGGACTGAGCAGTCGGGGTGCGCCACTGGCATCGAAGGTGCAGAACCTGCTGATAGGTGATTTCCTGAACTACATGGCCCTGCGTCATGATACCTATCTCTCGACGTGGGGTGACGACGTAAAAAAAAACTTCGTGAGCAGGCAGCAGCCGACGGCTATGTGATAGACCCGTTGGCTGGCCTTCAGGTCGATGTGAAGAGCTTCGATGTGGGACGGATTGCCTCGGTGTATTTCGATTCAGAGGGCAACCGTTGCTGGACGAAGGCCTGGTTTAATGGGCGTGAGAAGGGTGAGCCGGCTATTGAGATAACCCGTAAGCTGGCTATAGCTTTTATCAGTGACCAGATCTCAAAGGATTCCTGGCTCACCCGTTTCTGGCCCAAACAGATGAGTGTCTATCACAAGGCCATCGAGCAGACGCGACAACAGTTGCTGGGCCTATAATATCTATATGTATGGATTTACAGAATTTCATAGATGCGGAGTATTGTATCGACAAGTATTTCGAGAGGCACCTGACGAAGCGGCTGGACTTCTATATTGACAGTCGAAACGCTGCCGTGGTGTCGGGGCGCTCTACGGGCTTTGGGCTGACGAATGCCTTGGCTCCATCGGAGGACTATGCTACGAGTGTGACGCTGAACGTTCCTGCCAAGGACATCGAGAAGCTGGGTGCCGAGATGGCGCGGGACAAGCAGCTGAGCCACGACATCGAGGTGCTGGCAAAGGCTTGGCGCACGGCGGCAGTCGCTCAGGTGGGCGAGGTGCGGTATAAGCAGCTCTCAGAGAAGCTGGGTGGTGACCTTGCAATGGCGTATGTCAACCATCGGCTGACGATGCGAATGGTGGACTATGAGGTGGAGAAGACGCCTATCAAAGGCTCTGTGGATTATATTCTCGACGAAGCCCGTCGCTCGTCGTTGTTGTCGTTTGTCAGTGCGCCGACTACCGAACTGCAGCAGTATATCGACAAGAAAATAGTGGAGCGGTATGATCCAGGACTATTGGAGAAAGGAGCAGGTAAAGCCCTCGGTTCGCTGACGGATTTGACCCTGACGCTGCCTGTTACAGGCGTGAGTTCTTTTGCCGGACTGTCCAAATTTGTGGCGGTTGACTTGGGGCTTGGTTTAGCTGGTGATGCCTTGATGGGAAAATCGGGGCAGCAGATGGATGTCAGTCAGATGGTGAGTGCTGCACTGTTTAGTTCCGATGTGGATGTACTGTCGGAGGCTCGCAAAGAGACGAGGGGTGTAAATCCCTATTCCAGCGAGGTAGTTAAAGCTACCGATAGCCAGTTGGGAAAGAAGATAGTGCATCATTCTGCGTCGCTTTTTGATGCGAAGGAACTGAAGCCGAAGTTAGGTCTTGGCGTTACTAAATTGCCTGAAATACCTGATTATGCTGCCGATTTACGTCGTGCAGGTGAAATGCACTTCGCCATTCGTGAGCATTTTGATAATCAGGAGGTTACCAAAGAATCGGAACAGAAACGTGACATTTCTCAAAATGTACAGCCTGCCGCCCAGCCCTTGCAGCAACAGTATGCGCCACAAAATGGGAACTTTTCTGTATCAGGCTGGGGAGGAATTTTCGATTCTCTCGGACTGAATGGCTTTGGCGATGTCGGCAAGAACCTCGGTTATGTGTTAGCCATGCTGCCGGACATGCTTGTAGGTATGTTCACAGGCAAGTCGCGTAACCTGAAGTTTGGCGATAACATGATGCCGATAGCAGCCATCTTTGCGGGCATGTTCGTTAAGAATCCGCTCCTAAAGATGATGTTGGTGGGCCTTGGAGGTGCCAATCTACTGAATAAGGCTGGCCATGAAGCACTGGAGAATCGTGACGGGGTGAAGCCCCAACCTATCCGACAGTATCGCAAGTACGATGATGAACCGCTCGACCTCCGTATCTCTCAGCCCGTCATGAAGGGCAATACCCTTGTGGCCACCATCGATAACATCCCTTCTGTCATCACGCTCAATGAAGATGCCGTTGATGCCTACTATCAGGGTGTACTTCCTCTGAATACCCTTGCCAATGCTGTTCTCCGCAAGTACGACGATCAGCAGCGATCGATTCAGGAGAACTACGACCGCCAGATGAAAGTAGAAGAGAGGCAGGAAAAGATGATAGCTATCAAATGAAGTATGAATAATAAAACTGGCGGTGCAACAACCATTGATAGGAAGTTGCACCGCCAATTTGTTAGCAATCTCTTATGCTGTCAGTCTTGTTTCAAATACTACGTTGTCGCCTTTCCTCAGTTGTAGTTGCAGGCAGGCATAGGCGTTATGGTCTGCCAGTTGCTGAAGTTTCTCTCTGTTCTCGTCGTTGTCACGTATCATCGATGCGTATATCAACTTTCCGGGGAAGAAGCCGTCCAGGTCGAATGCCTTGAAAGTTCGCATCCATTTGGCTTTTGCGTAAACGAAGCAAAGTTCTGAAATACGCACAAACTCTTGTGCTTGATTGTTTTCTTTCTGAATCATAGTTGTATTGTGTTATGCTACTTTCCTTGAAAGCAGGGTTTCGTACTCACTGCGAACGGTCTCTTGGTCGTATTCCTCATTATCGAGCATGGGTAGATAGAACTTTTCATCTTCTTCCCAAGGCTCATCTGTGATAGAGATATTCCTGTAAATAGAGCGGAAGGCCTTGACGATGCTGTCCCTTTCATCGTAATTGTTGTAGCCATCGAAGCATAGTTCTTTCGTCCAGAAATCGAAGGAGAAGGTAATCTGATTACGGTTGTCCATGTCTGAAATGGTCACATCTACGAAATCATGGGTGCCAGACTGCAAGGTGACTTTGTGGCCGTAGTATTCAAAGTAGTCGTTGTTGGGGCAGTCTTTGCTGGTAATCTTATCTACCAGCCTGTTGAGAAATCTGTAGGTTTTCTGTTTCATAATAATAAGTCTTTATGTGGCAGGGACATCTGCGAGGACATCCCTGCCATAAGTTGTTTATACTCTGTTGAATTTTTCCTGTGAATCGCGTATTGCTTTCTGGTGATATACCTTGTCATTCATGTCTGCAGGCTTTTCCACGAGTTCATCAATAACACTGCCAAGTGAGTCACAATAAATATCGCTCATGGTTTTCTTCACCTCTCGTCTGATATTGAGAAGTGTGATGATATATGCGTCGCTTGCTTCATCCAGGGAAACATACACCCAGCCCTTATGAACCATCCCGCTGACCCTGAGAATCAGGGTGGGCATATTATGGTAAAAAGCGTAGCATTTCTTGGATACTCCCCAACTCAGGAAAGTCATCATGTCGATTGACCAGAAGAGTTGCTTGTAAGCCTCGTTTGCCACTTCCCAACAGTGGTCGATGTCTTGTTTTGTTCTAACTGTTGCCATAGTTGTATTACTTGTTTGTTGATATTTACCTCCAAATCTCGTTACGCTTGTCCTTTCGCTTGTATGCCTTGATCTTACGCCGGCACTCGAACAGGGGAGCGTCGTAGTTGATGATGAAGTCGTCGTTGTCAAAGAAGCCTATGAAAGCCATTTCTGTACTGGCTGTTTATATCCCGCCGCCTACGGTCTGAGTGTTTGCAAAAATTTATCGGCATGAGTGAACCTGAAGCCTTTTTATTTTGTTCAAGTATCATGTGTCCGACCTGAACTTTTTTTTAGCATCGACAATCGGTCGCCTTATAGCCTTTTTCTTGCCTACTTAACAGGCCGAACCATCAAAGGGCATAGGGCAAGGAATTTGCTGACATATTTTTCGGAATACATAGATTGTGCGCAATCTACGAAGGCTGCTGAAAAATATGTTACCAAATAGTACACGGTACTTGACCATTGCCTGGGTTCGACCTACCTTTGCAAGAAAAAAGCGTCAATAAGGGGGCTGTATGATAGATGTAAGAATGGGAAGGGATGGACGTTAACATGAGCAATAAAAGAACCTTTGTTAAAGTCCGCAAGCATTTTCATGGTAGAAGTCAAGTAAAAAGAGACCTGTGAAAAGAAGGGTGGGGGAGAAGGATGATGCTCCACCGCATGGGCATAATGATGACTGATGCCTGACAGATTGAGAACCACAGCTGAAGGCTCGAAGCTCGCCGTAGATGCCCAGCCGTGCTTCTCCAAGCAGTCAGGTATGTGTCATCGCCCATGCTCCAGCTGGTAGTGTCCTGCTATCACTTTCAGCTCATGGCTGATACTGACAGCAGGACTCTATCAGCAGGATGGAGTATCACCTTCTCGGGTGGGATAAGGTGTATGTCTCTGCGATGTAAGATAGCAGGGCAATGTGGATGATTTAAAAGGATGGATGCCACTGAGAATGCAAAGGTTTCGCTGTCGCAATGGACTTGTACGGAAAGGCGCAGTGTCGGGTAGCCATCCTTGAACATTGTCAGACGGTGCTTCGTGAAGCAGGATAGGATGTGTACCTTGTGTACTCGTCCTATCAAGTCCGACATCGTTCAAGATAAAGATGACTGCCAGACTCTGTGGGTTTTCCAAAAGTACAAGTTCATCGACAGCGGAACGCATTCTTCGTGCCGTCCGCCCTCGTCTTTGGTTCGTAGCAGTGTTTATATGATGGGGGAATATTGTAATTTTGTAGTATTACAATCGGGGTAATTTCTCCTCCAGTTCCTTTAGGAGTGCCAGGTCTTTTTTATATTGTTCAGATAGCGCTGAATCCTGGGCTACTTTGTCTTCAAGAATATATTCTGCAGCCCGGACAGCACCCAAAATGGAATCGCCAGAAGCATTGGTTTCTTTGAGCCAGTCGAAGAACCGCTTCACCGACTCCTTTTGATATGCGGGAACTCGTACAGAGGCCATCTTTTCCTTACTCTTCGCTGGCTGTGCTTCCGAACTCTTCTTTTTCGTACTGCGATAGACGATATCCTTCTGCTCTTTCTCGTCGTAATAAGGCATGTGTTCAAAAAAGATCCAGCGTCCGCAAGTACAGATTTCCTCTGGCTTGTAGTGGTTGTACGAACTCATTTCATCATTCATCGCATCTTTCTTCGATACGACGTTCAGAGCCT
>CAMUYR010000051.1 GCA_947164965.1 uncultured Prevotella sp.
TTTACCCGCATGCAGGTTATTAACAATAAATGGTTGAACGTATGACTTTTACTAACGATAAAGCGATTTACATCCAGATGGCGGATCGCCTCTGTGATGAGATACTCGCAGGAAAATATAAGGACGACGACCGCATTCCCAGTGTCCGCGAATATGCCGTGATGCTCGAGGTCAATGCCAACACCGCCGTCAAGGCTTACGACGAGCTCTCTCGCGCGAACATTATATATAATAAGCGCGGCTTGGGCTACTTCGTCACGCCTGGTGCAAAGAAGCAGATCATGAAGGAACGCAAGAAGGAGTTCATGAAGGAACGTCTGCCTGAGCTTTTCCGACAGATGCAGCTGCTGGATATCACGCTAGAGGATATTGCGGAAGCCTATAAAGGTATAAATAGTGTTAAATAAGGATAGTTTCCTTCTGTGATGTGCAACTTTTCGTGTATTGCTTACGACAAATGTACAGAACTTTAAGGTAAAAAGCTTGTTTTTATGATTCACTTAAAAGACATCAACAAAACCTATCAGGGAGCACAGCCTCTGCATGTGTTGAAGGGCATCAACCTCGACATCAAGAAAGGTGAGTTCGTATCGATTATGGGAGCATCGGGTAGTGGAAAATCTACCCTGCTCAACATACTCGGAATTCTGGATAACTACGACTCGGGAACCTACGAACTGGCTGGTGTGCCCATTTGGAACCTCTCAGAAACGAAAGCGGCTGATTACCGCAATCGCATGATTGGTTTCATATTCCAATCGTTTAATCTCATCTCGTTTAAAACGGCAGTGGAGAATGTAGAGCTGCCACTGTTTTATCAAGGTGTGTCGCGTAAGAAGCGACACACCCTTGCGCTGGAATACTTAGAAAAACTGGGCCTGTTAGATTGGGCTGAACATTATCCTAATGAGCTTTCTGGTGGTCAGAAACAGCGTGTAGCCATTGCCCGTGCTTTGATTACGAAACCTCAGATCATTCTTGCCGATGAGCCAACAGGTGCATTGGACTCTAAGACATCTGTGGAGGTGATGCAGTTGCTGAAGAAACTCAACCAAGAGGATGGCATGACCATTGTTGTGGTAACTCACGAGAGTGGAGTAGCCAATGAAACCAATAAGATAGTGCATATTAAGGATGGTGTTATAGGGCAGATAGAAGAAAATCTTAACCACGATGCCTCGCCATTTGGTATGAATGGTATGATGAAGTAATAGTGAGACTATGCACGATATAATAACAGAAATATGGTCGACAGCACGGAGAAACAAGCTCCGTACCACGCTCACAGGATTCGCTGTGGCGTGGGGCATCTTCATGATCATCGTGCTGCTGGGTGCTGGCAACGGACTCATCAATGCCAATATGGAGCAGATGAAGAACTGGCTCACAAAGTCGATGGAGGTGTATGGAGGAACTACCTCGAAAGCATATAAAGGATTAAGCGAAGGACGATATGTTCAGCTGAACCAGCAAGACCTGAATGCTACAGAGACGGAGTTCAATAATCACATCGACGAAGTAGGAGTTGTTTACTATCACAGCACTACGCTTACCTATGGCGAGCAGTATATGAATTCGCAGATAATGGGAGTTTATCCTGTTCATAGCAACATTGTTAAGCGTGCGTTGATATGTGGACGACATGTTAACGACATCGACCTGAAGGAAAAACGCAAAGTGATAGTGCTGAATGATAAACAGGCCAAAGAGCTGGAACCTAAAGACTATAAGACTCTGGTTGGCAAGAGTATCAAAGTGGGCAGTCTCTCGTTCAAGGTAGTAGGCATCTACAAGAGTCCCAGCGATGGTGAGAGTTCGGCTTATTCGCCTTATTCAACTATCAAGAGCATTTTTGGTGCTAACACTAAGAGTATAGGTAACATAGAATTCACTTTCCATGGGCTTACTACTGAGAAGCAGAATGATGCTTTCGAAAAAGACTATCGTCGTCGCTTGAATGCCAACCACCAGGCTCATCCTGAAGACGAGCGTGCCATCTGGATATGGAATGGCTACACCCAGAGTTTGCAGATGGAGCAAGGTATTGCCATCATCCGAACCTTCCTATGGGTTGTGGGATTATTCACGCTGCTTAGTGGTATAGTAGGTGTATCGAACATTATGCTCATCACCGTGAAGGAGCGTACTCATGAGTTTGGTATACGTAAAGCCATAGGCGCCAAGCCTTGGAGCATACTTAAGCTGATAATCGTAGAGAGTGTTATCATTACCACATTCTTTGGCTACGTAGGTATGTTGCTTGGAATATTTGCCAATGAGTATATGAACGCCACACTTGGCAATCAGGTAACTGACCTGGGAGTAGAAAAGATAAAGCTGTTTGTTAATCCTACCGTAGGACTCGATGTGTGTTTCGAGGCTACCATGGTGATGATAATCGCAGGAACCATTGCAGGGCTTATCCCAGCATTCAAAGCAAGTAGAATCCGCCCAATCGAGGCACTAAGAGCTGACTGAAGATTATGAGAATAGATATAGATACATATAGAGAAATAGTCGACACGATTACCCGCAATAAGGCGCGTTCGTTTCTCACCGGATTCGGAGTGTTCTGGGGCGTGTTTATGCTCGTGGTCCTTATAGGAGGCGGAAAGGGACTAAGAGAAATGCTGAACAAGAACTTCGAGGGATTTGCAACAAACACCGTTATGATATGGTCGCAGCAAACCACAAAGGCTTATAAAGGATTCCGCAAAGGTCGTTGGTGGAGCATGGACTCAAAGGATGTAGAGCGACTGCGCCAAAGAGTGCCAGAACTAGATGCTGTTGCGCCAATTATCTTCGCGCCATGGGGACGCTCGAACACAGCTTACTATGGCGATCAGAAAACATCGCCAAGAATCCAGGGAACAGTGCCTGAGTTGGCAAATATTATAGAGCCAAAGTTGTACTATGGACGTTTCATAAACGAGATGGACATTAAGGAGCAACGAAAGGTATGCGTTATAGGTAAGAAAATCTATAAAGACCTGTTTAAGGAAGGTGGCGATCCGTGCGGAAAGAAGATACGTGTAGACTCTACTTATTATGAGGTGATAGGTGTAGACTATAGTTCTGGAAGCATAAATATTAATGGTCGTGCTGAAGAGAAAATTACGTTGCCTTTTACACTGATGCAGTCAATGTTTAATCGTGGTAACCAGATAGACCTGATAGCAGCTACTGGTCGAAATGGAGTGGTTATGAGTACATTGACAGACCGCATACGTGAGACCATAGCCCGCGCTCACTTTATAGACCCAACTGACGAACAGGGAGCAATGATTTTCAATACAGAGCTTATGTTCCAGATGATGGACAATCTGTTTAAGGGTGTAAACATACTGATATGGATGGTAGGTCTTGGAACCCTGCTTGCTGGAGCCATTGGTGTATCGAACATCATGATGGTAACTGTTCGCGAACGAACCACAGAAATAGGTATCCGCAGAGCCATCGGAGCCACACCAAAGATGATTCTCTCGCAGATTATCTCTGAGAGTATATTGTTGACGCTTGTAGCAGGTATGAGTGGCATATTCTTTGGCGTCATGATACTACAGATGCTTGAGATGGCAAATACTGAGGATGGTATCATCCAGACCCACTTCCAGGTAAGCTTCTGGACAGCAATCTTCTGTGCCTTCGTGGTAGGATCACTTGGCGTGTTGGCAGGATTAGCCCCTGCAGCAAGAGCCATGAGCATTAAGCCAGTCGACGCCATGCGCGACGAATAACCCTAGTCAATCCTAGAATATCCTAGATCATCCTAGATAAATAATTAAAATATGAAATATATGAAACGCTATTCAAAACTTATTATCGCTGCGATTATCGCAATGATTTTCATTGGAACATTCGTGTTCCTATGGCAAAAGAGCCAACCAAAAGAGATCGTTTACAACGAGTTTACTCCTAAACTGGATAGTATCCAGAAGACGACCATCATCACAGGTAAGATTGAGCCTCGCAATGAGGTTAATATCAAACCACAGATTTCTGGTATCATCTCTGAACTTTACAAGGTACCAGGTGATCACGTGAACGCAGGCGATGTGATAGCTAAGGTGAAGGTAATACCTGATATGAGCCAATTGAGTTCTGCAGAGATGCGTGTGCGCTTGGCCGACATTAATCTGAAACAAGCTCAGACCGATTTCCAGCGCGAAGAAAATCTCTTCAATCAGAAACTGGTGTCAGCTGATGAGTTCGATAAGTCTAAGTTATCATTGAATCAGGCTAAGCAGGAGAAGTTAGCTGCTGTAGATGCTCTGCAAGTGGTTCGTGATGGTGTGTCGCAGTCAAATGCCAAGGCTTCTTCTACTCTGATACGCTCTACCATCAGTGGTGTCATTCTAGACATCCCTGTAAAGGTTGGTAACTCGGTAATTCTCTCGAATACCTTCAACGATGGTACGACAATCGCTACAGTTGCCAATATGAACGACCTGATTTTTCGAGGCAATATCGATGAAACAGAAGTCGGTCAGCTTATTGGTGGCATGCCTATGAAGATAACCATTGGTGCTTTACAAGACCTGAAGTTCGATGCAAATCTCGAGTATATCTCACCAAAGGCTGTTGAGAGTAATGGGGCTAACCAATTTGAAATCAAGGCCGCAGTGAAAATTGCTGAGGGTGGAAAAATACGTTCTGGTTACAGTGCTAATGCAGAGATTGTATTGGCAAAAGCAGACAAAGTGCTCAGCATTCCTGAGAGTGCTATCGAGTTCAGTGACGACAGCACCTTTGTGTATATCGTTAAGGGTGAAGGAAAAAATAAGACCTATGAGCGTAAAGCAGTAACCACAGGTCTCTCTGACGGTGTAAATATCGAGATTAAGAAGGGTATAACGGCGAAGGATAAAGTTCGTGGCCCGGAAATAGTAGCTGATGATAAGGAGGACTAAGTTATGAATAAAAGTATTGTATGCTGCTTCCTTTTTGCAGCTATCTGCTCGCTCTCTGCTCATGCACAGGAGGCATGGACACTCCGTCAGTGTGCTGAATATGCGGTAGAGCATAACATTGGTATCAAACAGCAGGAGAACCAACGCCAGCAGCGTGCTCTCCAGCTCTCAACCAGTAAGAACTCGCGACTGCCAGATCTTTCAGCCTCTGCATCTGAGAGTTTCTCGTTTGGTCGTGGACTAACTCTGGATAATACCTACACAAATCGTAGCACTTCATCAACAGGTTTTAGCATAGGCACTAATGTACCCTTGTTTACTGGTTTCCGTATCCCTAATCAGATTAAGTTGAACCAGTTGAATTTGGAAGCAGCTACTGCTGATTTGGAAAAAGCGAAGAATGATATCCGTATGCAAGTGGCACAAGCATACGTGCAGATTCTTTATGATATGGAAATTGCTGATGTTGCTAAACGGCAAATTGCTATTGACTCAGGACAAGTTAAACGTCTGCAGGCCTTTGTCGAAAACGGTAAGGCAAGCCAAGCAGAACTGTCTCAGCAGGTGGCAACGCTTTCTCAAGCACATCTGACAGCAACTCAGGCTAATAATAATCTGCAACTAGCTCTCCTTACACTTTCCCAGTTGTTGGAGTTGCCCTCACCCAATGGATTTTCAGTTGTTCGTCCTGCAATTAGTGACGATACGACATCCTCTCTTGCCTTAAATCTTCCTTCCTCCCCAGAGACAATCTATCAGGAAGCTATTGCTATCAAACCTGAGATTCGTGCGGAGCAGATAAGGTTGTCCGCTGCAGATCGCCAGATAAATATAGCACGTGCAGCATTGTATCCGTCACTTAATTTGAGTGCCGGTCTCCAATCAAATTATTACAAAACCAATGGAATACCTGCTGACGCTTTCGCTACTCAGTTAAAGAATAACTTTTCTCAATACATAGGTTTAAATCTCAGCATTCCTATCTTTAATCGTTTCGAGACGCGTAATAGCATTCGTTCTGCAAAGATAGATAGAGAGAATCAGTTACTCCAATTCTCCAATGCTAAAAAGACGCTCTTTAAAGAGATACAACAGGTTTATTATAATGCCTTGGCCGCCGATTCAAAATATGTCAGTAGCAAGTCTGCTGCCCAGTCTAGCCATGATGCTTTTATACTGATGCAAGCCAAGTATGAAAACGGCAAGGCAAATATTACAGAGTTTAATGAAGCGAAGAATAATTATTTAAAGGCAGAGAGCGATCTGGTTCAGGCGCGTTATGAATATCTGTATCAAATAGCACTGATAGACTTTTACCGGGGTCGTGAATTGAGTTTCTAAGTAGATTAAGATTACTTATAAAAGAGTGTTGCCCAATGGACAACACTCTTTTTGTTGGATATTTCAATCGAAATACGTTACTCAGCCTTTGCTTCCTCGGCTGCAGGAGCCTCTTCAACTGCTGCGGGAGCTTCCTCTGCAACAGGTGCCTCAGCCTTAGGAGCAGCCTTGCGTGAACGACGAGTCTTCTTCTCAGCCTTATTGGTCTTGAGCATGTTCTCATCGAAGTCAACAAGCTCGATGAAAGCAATGTCAGCAGCATCGCCCTGACGGCTTCCGAGTTTGATGATACGAGTGTATCCACCTGGACGGTCACCTACTTTCTGGGCAACAGGACCAAAGAGCTCTTTAAGAGCTTCCTTGTTCTGCAGGTAGCTAAATACTACACGACGGCTGTTTGTGCTATCGTCTTTTGAGCGTGTGATCAGTGGCTCAATATATTTCTTGAGTGCCTTTGCCTTGGCGAGGGTCGTAGTGATTCTTTTGTGCATAATCAGCGAGATGGCCATGTTGGCAAGCATGGCACGGCGGTGATCAGCAGTACGGCCCAGATGATTGAATTTCTTTCCGTGTCTCATTTTTTACTTTGTTTCTTTTTTGGACAATTTATTCCTTGTCCAGTTTATACTTTGAAATATCGGTTCCAAACGACAGATTCAGACTCTCGAGCAAATCATCAAGCTCAGTGAGCGATTTCTTACCGAAGTTGCGGAACTTGAGCAGATCAGTCTTGTTATACTGCACGAGATCACCAAGGGTCTCAACATCTGCAGCTTTCAGACAATTAAGGGCACGAACCGAGAGGTTCATGTCAACCAACTTAGTCTTCAGCAATTGACGCATGTGCAGTACCTCTTCATCAAACTCCTGGTTACCCTCAACATCATTGTTCTCAAGGGTAATCTTCTCATCGGAGAAGAGCATAAAGTGATAGATGAGAATCTTTGCTGCTTCTTTTAAGGCATCTTTCGGGTGAATGGAACCATCCGTTGTCACCTCAAGCACGAGTTTATCGTAGTCGGTCTTCTGCTCAACACGATAGGGCTCAACGCTGTATTTGACGTTACGGATTGGGGTGTAGATAGAATCGATTGCAATTACGTTCACATCGGTGCAGAATTCGCGATTTTCATCAGCGGGTACATAACCGCGACCTTTGTTAATAGTAAGATCGATTTGCATCGAAGCTTTGGAATCTAAATGACAAATCACCAAATCGGGATTTAACACTTCAAATCCAGTCAGATACTTGCCTATATCACCGGCTTTAAACTCGGTAGAATTCTCGACAGTGATGGAGACTTTCTCGTTCTCGAATTCTTCCACTACTTGCTTGAACCGAACTTGCTTCAGGTTCAAGATAATGTTGGTAACATCCTCTTTTACACCAGGTACTGAAGAGAACTCATGTTCAACACCTGCAATACGTACAGTGTTGATTGCATAGCCCTCGAGTGATGAAAGAAGAATGCGGCGCAGGGCATTACCAATGGTAACGCCGAAACCTGGCTCCAAAGGACGAAATTCGAACTTGCCGAATTTGTCAGTAGCCTCCAACATTACGACTTTATCAGGTTTTTGAAATGCTAATATCGCCATTGATTTAAATGATTTTAGTTCTTAGAGTACAACTCAACGATTGACTGTTCCTTAATGTTCTCAGGGATGTCAGCGCGATCGGGCATGTGAAGGAATTTACCACCCTTCTGAGCCTCGTCCCACTCAATCCAAGGATACTTGCTGTGATTGAAGCCTGCAAGAGCAGCCTCGATAACCTCGAGTGACTTTGACTTCTCGCGAACTGCAACAATCATACCAGGCTTAACCTGGAAAGAAGGAATGTTGACTACCTTTCCGTCAACGGTGATGTGCTTGTGGCCTACCAACTGACGTGCAGCTGCACGGGTAGGAGCGATGCCAAGACGGAATACAACATTGTCAAGGCGGCTCTCCAGGAGTTGGAGCAATACCTCACCAGTGATACCTTCTGCTTTTGCAGCTTTCTCAAACATAATACGGAACTGGCGCTCAAGGACACCATAGGTGTACTTAGCTTTCTGCTTCTCTGCCAGCATGACTGCATACTCCGACTGCTTGCGGCGACGGTTATTGCCATGCTGTCCCGGGGGGAAGTTCCTACGGGACAAAACTTTGTCCGGGCCGAAGATGGCTTCTCCAAATCGGCGGGCAATTTTTGATTTCGGTCCAATATATCTTGCCATAATCTATAAATAATAATCTTAATTAATAATTTAGGTGTCGCTAGTTAACTAGTCTGAAAAATTCTAATTATACACGACGACGCTTAGGAGGACGACAACCATTGTGTGGCAGTGGTGTAACGTCAATAATCTCAATAACCTCAATACCAGCACCATGGCAGGCACGGATAGCAGACTCACGTCCGTTACCGGGACCCTTCACATAGGCCTTTACCTTACGCAGACCCAGGTCGAAAGCAACCTTGGCGCAATCCTCAGCGGCCATCTGGGCAGCATATGGAGTGTTCTTCTTAGAACCACGGAAGCCCATCTTACCTGCAGAAGACCAAGAGATAACCTGACCCTCGTCATTGGCGAGTGATACGATGATATTATTAAAAGAGCTGTGCACATGAAGCTGACCGATAGCGGTAACTTTCACATTGCGTTTCTTTGAAGTGACTGTTTTCTTTGCCATAATTCTTAATCTCTTTAAATGTTAAACTAAAAATTACTTCGTGGCCTTCTTCTTGTTAGCAACAGTCTTCTTCTTACCCTTACGAGTACGAGCATTGTTCTTTGTGCTCTGACCACGTACGGGAAGACCGTTACGATGACGGACTCCACGATAGCAACCAATATCCATCAGTCGCTTGATGTTCAACTGGATCTCACTGCGGAGATCACCTTCAACTTTGAATTCAGCGCCGATGATTTCACGGATCTTAGCTGCCTGATCGTCACTCCATTCGTTGACCTTCAGGTCGCGGCTCACGCCGGCCTTGTCCAAAATCTTTGCTGAACTACTTCGACCAATACCATAGATATAGGTCAATGCGATTTCGCCACGCTTCTCTTGGGGCAAATCTACTCCAACAATTCTTATTGCCATTTGTTAAAACTAAAAAATAATAATGTTAAAAATTCGAATTTCCGCTAAAAAGCATGCAAAGGTACACAGAATATCTGAAATTCTGCAACCTTGTTATGCTTATTTAACATAAATCTTTTTAACCCTGACGCATCTTGTACTTGGGGTTCTTCTTGTTGATAACGAACAAACGACCCTTACGACGTACGATTTTGCAGTCTGGGGTACGCTTCTTCAATGATGCTCTTGTCTTCATTTTATTTATCTCCTATTTATTTGTATCTGAATACAATTCGTCCTTTTGTCAGGTCGTAGGGGCTCATTTCCACTTTAACTTTGTCACCAGGTAGTATCTTGATGTAATGCATGCGCATCTTACCCGAAATATGAGCAATGATGGGCACACCATTCTCTAATTCTACTCGGAACATGGCATTTGATAAAGCCTCTACAATTGTTCCATCTTGTTCTATAGCACCTTGTTTTGCCATATAGTTCAGTATAGTTTTCCTTCTATTTGTTCTACTTCTTCAAATGATGATAAAATTTCAGCCTTTCCCTTACGTATTGCTATCGTATGCTCAAAATGAGCAGCAGGTTTGCCGTCTTGAGTACGTATTGTCCAGCGGTCTTGATCCATCCAGATGTCACGTTTCCCCATTGTTATCATGGGCTCTATAGCGATACACATACTTGCTTTCAGCATAATGCCGTTGCCTCGGCGTCCGTAATTAGGTACTTCTGGGGCTTCATGCATCTCATGTCCGATACCATGTCCTGTGAGTTCACGAACTATTCCGTAGCCTTGTTCTTCACAATGACACTGTACAGCATTGCTAATATCGCCTAGGTGATGACCTGCTATCGCATTCTCAATACCTAAGTATAGCGCCTCTTTGGTGGTTTTCAGTAACTTTTTCACTTCATCACTGACTTCTCCTACGCAGAACGTATAACAGGAGTCGCCACAAAATCCGTTCAATAGAGTACCGCAGTCCACCGAAATAATGTCTCCATCCTTTAGAATGGTTTCGGAGTTAGGAACTCCGTGAACAACAACATCATTGACAGAGGTACATATACTGGCGGGAAACGGCCCTCCATATGGATTGGGAAATCCCTTAAAGGTTGGAACTGCTCCATGGTCGCGGATAAATGCTTCCGCAATCTGATCCAATTGGAGGGTCGTTACACCAGGCTCAATATGTTTTGCTAACTCGCCAAGCGTTTTACCAACAAGTTGGTTAGCCTGACGCATCAGCTCAATTTCATCTTCAGTCTTCAGAAATATTTTCATACTGACTTAGTACGCACTCATGCCACGTCCGTGTATTCTGCCAGAATTAAGCAGCCCGTCATAGTGACGCATGAGCAGATGGCTCTCAATTTGCTGGAGTGTATCAAGTACAACACCAACAAGAATCAGCAGAGAAGTTCCACCGAAGAACTGTGAGAAGGCGTCTTGAACATTTAACAAACCAGCCAAAGCGGGCATGATGGCGATGAAGGCAATGAACAGCGAACCAGGCAGGGTGATGCGTGACATCACAGTGTCAATGAAGTCTGCTGTTGGCTTACCAGGCTTGATACCAGGAATAAAGCCATTATTACGCTTCATATCCTCAGCCATCTGAGTAGGATTAAGTGTGATGGCGGTATAGAAGTAGGTAAATGCAATGATCAGAAGTGCAAAGATGATGTTGTAGGTCCAGCTATGATGATCAAGCATGGAACGAACAAACCAGTTTGCATTTTCCGGAGCTGCATACTGTACGAAAGCTAACGGGATGAACATCAGTGCCTGAGCAAAGATGATAGGCATCACATTAGCAGCGAACAGTTTCAGGGGAATGTACTGACGGGCACCACCGTACTGCTGATTGCCAACGACGCGCTTTGCATACTGTACAGGAACCTTGCGGACACCTTGTACCAAAACGATAGCTGCGCATACAACCAAATAGAGAATGATAATCTCCACGAGGAACATCACCAGCCCACCACCTGTGATGGCGGTGAAACGTGAACTTACCTCCTGAATGAACGCCTGTGGCAGGCGTGCAATAATACCAATCATAATGATCAGTGAGATACCATTTCCAATACCCTTATCTGTAATGCGTTCACCTAACCAAAGGATGAACATACTTCCTGCGGCAAGGATAATAGTGGCAGGGAATACAAATACCGACCAACTAATACCCGAAGCCAAGGCTGCACCGGCCTGCATCTTAAGATTGATGAGGTAGCTCGGTGCCTGGAACAGCAGGATAGCTACTGTCAGATACCGAGTATAAGTCATAATCTTCTTGCGGCCGCTCTCGCCCTCACGCTGCATCTTCTGGAAATAAGGTACAGCAACGGCAAGGAGCTGCATAACGATAGAAGCAGAGATGTAAGGCATGATACCAAGCGCAAAGATTGATGCGTTGGAAAATGCACCACCGGAGAACATATCCAGCAGTGACATCAAGCCACCAGCGGTCTGCGACTGAAGCTTATCCAACAAGGCTGGATTGATGCCAGGAAGCACTACAAACGAGCCAAAACGGTAGATAGCTACAAATAGCATTGTGATTAGGATGCGCTGACGCAGGTCCTCAATCTTCCAAATGTTCTTCAGTGTCTCTATTAACTTCTTCATTGTCTTTTAGATAATTGTTGCGTTACCTCCAACTGCCTTGATAGCCTCTTCAGCAGTCTTTGAGAATGCATTAGCTTCAACGTCGATTTTTGTTTTTAACTCACCATTACCCAGAACCTTTACCAGTTCCTTACCATTGGTGAGACCTGCTGCCACCAGCTCTGCAATACCGATTTTGGTGACATTCTTCTCCTCAGCAATTTTCTGAAGAGTAGAAAGGTTAACAGCAAAGTACTCCTTGTGGTTGATGTTCTTGAAACCAGACTTGGGAACACGACGCTGCAGTGGCATCTGACCACCCTCGAAACCAATCTTCTTCTTGTAACCTGAGCGAGCCTTAGCACCCTTGTGACCACGGGTAGAAGTACCACCCAGACCTGAACCAGGTCCACGGCCGATTCTACGACGTGAATGTGTAGAGCCTTCAGCTGGTTTTAAAGTATGTAGTTTCATAATCGTATCTTTTTTTAATTGTGATTGAATTAATCGATAACTTCTACTAAGTGGTGAACCTTACGGATCATACCGCGGATAACAGGAGTATCTTCCTTCTCTACGACCTGCGAAATCTTGTGAAGACCCAGCGCTACGAGAGTACGCTTCTGGTCAACGGGATATCCGATCTTGCTCTTAATCTGCTTAATCTTAATTGTTGCCATAGTTCTTTCTCCTTATCCTCTAAATACTTTTTCCATACTGATTCCACGTGTACCTGCTACAGTGTAGGCGTCACGCATCTGGCTCAGAGCCACGATGGTAGCCTTCACGAGGTTGTGGGGGTTAGAAGAACCCTTCGACTTAGCGAGCACGTCCTTCACACCAACACTCTCCAGAACAGCACGCATAGCACCACCGGCTACAAGACCTGTACCAGCAGCAGCGGGCTTCAGGAACACCTGAGCACCACCGAAGCGAGCTTCCATTTCGTGAGGAATGGTACCTTTCAATACAGGTACTTTCACAAGATTCTTCTTAGCTGCTTCTACACCCTTGGCAATGGCAGCTGTTACTTCACCTGCCTTACCCAGTCCCCAGCCAATGATACCGTTACCGTCACCGACAACGACAATAGCTGCGAATGTAAAGGTGCGACCACCCTTTGTTACTTTGGTAACACGGTTGATGGCAACCAGTCTGTCTTTCAACTCAACGTCACTATTTATCTTAACTTTGTTCATTGCCATAATCGTTTAGAATTTAAGTCCACCTTTACGAGCTGCATCTGCGAGCGACTTCACGCGGCCATGATAGAGATAGCCGTTACGGTCGAAGACTACAGAGCTGACACCAGCTTCCTGAGCCTTCTGGGCTACCAACTCACCAACCTTCTCAGCCTGCTGGATCTTAGGCATAGTCTCGAGACCCAGTGATGAGGCAGAAGCAAGCGTTTTACCTTCCAAGTCATTGATTACTTGAGCATAGATCTGCTTGTTAGAGCGGAAAACACTCAGACGAGGACGCTCGGCTGTGCCGAACACGTTCTTGCGAATTCTATATTTGATCTTAATTCGTCTTTCTACTTTCTTTGTTGTCATAGTCGTAAATCAATTAAAATTACTTAGCTGATGCTGACTTACCCGACTTGCGGCGGATAACTTCACCCTTGAACAAAATACCCTTACCCTTGTAAGGCTCCGGCATACGGAAAGAACGAATTTTAGCACAAATCATACCCAGCAACTGCTTGTCGCAAGACTCCAGAATGATTTGGGGATTCTGGTTACGCTCCATCTTGGTCTCCACTTTCACTTCCTTAGGAAGCTGGATGAAAATGGGGTGCGTATAACCGAGTGAGAACTCGATGATGTTACCTTGGTTAGAAACACGGTAACCAACACCGATCAGCTCCATTTCCTTTTTGTAACCCTCGCTGACACCAACAACCATATTGTTGACCAGTGCGCGGTAAAGTCCATGGAAAGCCTGCTTCTGCTTTACATTAACAGGGCTGTTCTCATCAATTTCAAATGTTACTTGACCATCTGCGATAGAAACCTTGATAGAAGGGTCTACCTTCTGGCTCAGCTCACCCTTGGGACCTTTTACGGTAACAATACCGTCCTGACCCTGAGCAATCGTTACACCAGCGGGAATACTAATTGGTAATTTTCCTATTCTTGACATATTCAGGTCCTCCAATTAATAAACGTAGCAAAGAACCTCGCCGCCGATCTTCAGCTCAGAAGCCTCTTTGTCTGTCATTACACCCTTAGACGTAGATAAGATGGCAATACCTAGTCCGTTAATTACTCTCGGCATGTCTTTGTAACCAGTGTACTTGCGAAGACCTGGTGTTGACACGCGCTTCAGGCACTTGATGGCGTTAGCCTTCGTGGCCGGATCGTACTTCAAGGCAACCTTGATAGTACCCTGAGGGCCATCCTCAATGAACTTGTAGTTCAGAATGTAACCCTTCTCGAAGAGGATCTTAGTGATTTCCTTCTTCAAGTTAGACGCAGGAACCTCAACCACACGGTGATTAGCCATGATGGCGTTTCTGAGTCTTGTCAGATAATCTGCTATTGGATCTGTCATAAAATAAATTGTTTAATTAATCGGGACTACCCCGACAATATTAAAAACTAAAAATAACTCTTTCTTTTTGTTTGGGCGAGAGATTACCAACTTGCCTTCTTGACGCCTGGAATCAGACCGCTTGAAGCCATCTCACGGAACTGAATACGGCTGAGACCAAACTGGCGCATATATCCCTTGGGACGACCAGTGATCTTGCAGCGATTGTGCAGACGGATGGGGTTGGCGTTCTTGGGGATTGCCTGAAGAGCGCGGGCTGCATCGTAAGCAGCCATTGCACCTTCTTCTGTATTCACGTCGGCAGTAGCGATAATCTTCTTCAGCGCAGCGCGCTTCTCGGCATAGCGGGCAACGAGCTTAGCACGTTTTACCTCACGAGCCTTCATTGATTCTTTTGCCATATCTCTTAATCGTTTTTAGCGTTCTTAAATGGCAGACCGAAAGCTTTCAGCAGTGCATAACCTTCTTCGTCAGTCTTAGCTGTGGTTACGAAGGTAATGTTCATACCCTGAATACGGTCTACGGTATCGATGTTGATCTCTGGGAAGATGATCTGCTCCTGTACACCGAGTGTGTAGTTGCCACGACCATCAAACTTGCTCTCAATACCCTTGAAGTCACGGATACGGGGCAGAGCCACGCGAACGAGCTTCTCAAGGAACTCGTACATACGCTCACGACGCAGAGTTACCATAACACCAATTGGCATCTTCTTACGCAGTTTGAAGTTGGCGATATCCTTCTTAGAATATGTTGCCACAGCCTTCTGACCACAGATAGTGGTAATCTCGTTGATAGCCACGTCGATGATCTTCTTGTCCTGTGTTGCATCACCAAGACCCTGGTTGATGACAATCTTCTTCAGAACAGGAATCTGCATCTTCGAGGTGTAGTTGAACTGCTTCTCCAATGCTGGAGCAATCTGCTCAGCATAGGTCTTTTTCAATTGTGCTGTATTTGCCATTACTTAATCTCCTCCCCTGACTTTTTAGCGATACGGATTACGTTCTTGCCCTCATGCTTGATAGCCACACGGGTAGCTTTTCCGCTCTTCGGATCGATAAGACTTAAATTAGAGATATGTATCGGAGCTTCCTGCTTTACGATACCACCTTGTGGGTTCTTGGCACTGGGCTTCGTGCTCTTTGATACCATGTTGGCACCTTCTACGATAGCCTTCTGCTCCTTTACCAAGACTTTGAGCACCTTACCCTTATCGCCTTTGTTCTTACCGGCGAGGATAATTACCTCATCACCTTTTCTAATATGTAATTTACTCATGTCTTTATACTTTAAAATATTAAAGAACCTCAGGTGCCAGTGAAACAACCTTCATGTTGACAGCACGGAGCTCACGGGCTACGGGGCCGAAAATACGGCTGCCGCGAAGTTCACCGGCGTTGTTCAACAATACACAGGCATTGTCGTCGAAACGAATGTAAGAACCGTCAGCGCGACGAATCTCCTTCTTGGTACGAACAACCAGAGCCTTTGACACTGCACCCTTTTTAACGTCACTTGTGGGGATTGCGTTCTTAATAGCAACAACAATCACATCACCTACGCTGGCGTAGCGGCGACGAGTACCACCCAGTACACGAATGCAAAGAGCCTCGCGAGCACCGCTGTTATCAGCTACGGTAAGTCTTGTTTCTGTCTGAATCATAATTACTTAGCCTTTTCTACGATTTGTACTAATCTCCAGCGCTTTGTCTTCGACAGAGGGCGGGTTTCCATAATGAGTACGGTATCACCTACATTGCACTCATTCTTCTCATCATGTGCATGGTACTTCTTTGTCTTCTGGACAAATTTACCATAAATCGGGTGCTTCTCCTTGAACTTAGCTGCAATAACAATGGTTTTATCCATCTTGTTGCTGATAACGACACCCTGTCTTGTCTTTCTTAAATTTCTTGTTTCCATCTGGACCATTATTATTTGTTAAGTTCTCTCTGACGGAGTTCTGTCTTCATACGTGCAATGTCACGACGTGCAGCCTTAATCTGTGATGGATTCTCCAGCGGAGTAATAGTGTGGTTCAACTTCATCTGGTTGTACTTGGCAACCTCAGTTTCCAACTTCTCGGCCAGTTCCTTGGTCTCCAGACCTTTAATTTCATTCATCTTCATAGCTTAAGCGTTTTTATCGTAATCACGTCTAACAACAAACTTAGTCTTCACGGGCAACTTCTGGGCACCGAGGCGGAGAGCCTCTTTGGCAACCTCGAAGGGTACGCCCTCTACTTCAAAGAGGATACGGCCAGGAGTAACGGGAGCTACCCATCCTGCGGGATCACCCTTACCTTTACCCATACGTACATCAGCAGGCTTGCGAGTGATGGGTTTGTCCGGGAAGATGCGAATCCATACCTGACCTTCACGGTTCATATAACGGTTGATGGCAACACGGGCTGCCTCAATCTGGCGGCTGTCAATCCACTTGGCGTCAAGGGTCTTGATGCCGAAGCAGCCGAAAGCCAGCTGCGTACCGCGGTGGGCGTTGCCTTTGTTGCCACGTCCGTCCTGCGGTCTTCTATATCTTACTCTCTTAGGTTGTAACATGATAGATTCTTTTCTTTAATGTTAATTACTTCTTCTTGTTGCGGAATCTTCTGCCACCACCGTTGTTACCACCGTTAGAGCGGGCGTTGCCCTTCTCCTGAGTGAAGTTAGGAGCCAAGTCAACTTTTCCATAAACCTCACCACGGCAGATCCATACCTTCAGACCCAGCAGGCCAACCTTTGTGAGGGCCTCTGCCTGGCAGTAATCGATGTCAGCACGGAAGGTATGCAGCGGTGTGCGGCCTTCCTTGATCATCTCGCTACGTGCGATTTCAGCACCGTTCAGACGGCCGCTGATTTGCACCTTGATACCCTCTGCTCCAGCACGCATAGTGTTAGCCACAGCCATCTTGATAGCACGGCGGTAAGCAATCTTACCCTCTATCTGGCGAGCGATGTTGTTGGCAACGATGTTTGCATCGAGCTCGGGTTTCTTTACTTCAAAGATATTAATCTGAATCTCCTTGTCATAGAGTTTCTTCAGCTCTTCCTTGAGCTTGTCGACATCCTGACCACCTTTACCAATGACCAAACCTGGACGGGCTGTGCAAATGGTGATGGTAACCAGCTTCAGTGTGCGCTCGATAACAATCTTCGAAACGCTGGCCTTTGCGAGGCGCTCGTTCAGATACTTACGGATTTTCTGATCTTCTACCAGGTTGTCTCCGAAGTCCTTGCCTCCGAACCAATTTGAATCCCAACCCTTGACGATGCCAAGACGGTTGCTAATAGGATTAACTTTCTGTCCCATACCTTTTACTTAATCATTAGTTTTAGCGTCAACAAACAGAGTCACGTGGTTAGAACGCTTGCGGATGCGATAACCACGGCCCTGGGGTGCCGGTCTCATTCTCTTCATTGTAACGCCCTCATCGACGAAGACGCGGCTCACGTACAGTTCACCGTCTTCAGCCTTGCGGTCGTTCTTTGCCTCCCAGTTGGCGATAGCCGAGCGGAGAAGCTTCTCTACATTCTCTGATGCTGCCTTCTTTGAGAATCTCAGAACACCAAGAGCGCGATTAACCTCCATGCCGCGAATCATATCAACGACATAGCGCATCTTGCGTGGTGAAGAGGGACAGCCTTTCAGCTTAGCAAAATACTGTGTCTTATTGGCTGCCTTAATGTTTTCAGCCATTAATCTTTTTCTTTTTCCCATTATTGCTTCTTTTTAAATGGATTTGAACCTGTAATTACTTCTTATTACCGGCATGGCCACCAAAACGACGCGTCGGAGAGAACTCACCGAGCTTGTGTCCCACCATGTTCTCAGTAACGTAAACAGGGATAAATTTATTTCCGTTATGAACTGCAATGGTATGTCCCACGAAATCGGGGGAAATCATTGAAGCTCTGGCCCAAGTCTTCACGACATTCTTCTTACCGCTCTCATTCATAGCGAGAATCTTCTTCTCGAGCGATACGTTGATGTACGGGCCTTTTTTTAATGAACGACTCATAATTTACTCTTTCTTAACTTCGTGATTACTTCTTGTTAGCTCTTTCGATGATGTACTTGTTCGACTGCTTCTTCGGAGCGCGAGTCTTGAGACCCTTAGCGTACAAGCCCTTGCGTGAACGTGGATGTCCACCAGACTGACGGCCTTCACCACCACCCATTGGGTGATCATGTGGGTTCATAACAACACCACGGTTGTGGGGGCGACGTCCCAACCAGCGTGAACGACCAGCCTTACCAGACTGCTCAAGAGCGTGGTCAGAGTTACCTACACTTCCGATAGTAGCCTTACAAGCAGAGAGCACCTGACGTGTTTCTCCTGAAGGGAGCTTGATCACGCAGTAGCTACCCTCACGAGAAGTCAACTGAGCGAAATTACCAGCCGAACGAACCAGCAGGGCACCCTGTCCGGGACGCAACTCAATGTTGTGAATTACGGTACCCACGGGGATGTTAGCAAGTGGGAGAGCATTACCTACCTCAGGCACTGCCTCTGCACCTGACATCAAGGTTGCACCAACCTCCAGTCCGTTAGGAGCAATAATATAACGTTTCTCACCATCAGCGTAGTACAGCAGAGCAATGCGAGCTGAACGGTTAGGATCATACTCGATAGTCTTTACTACAGCTGGAACACCATCCTTCTCTCGCTTGAAGTCGATCAGACGATACTTCTTCTTGTGACCGCCGCCCATGTAGCGGACAGTCATCTTACCGGTGTTGTTTCGACCACCGGTAGAACGCTTACCGTAAACGAGAGACTTCTCTGGCACGGATGCAGTAATGTCCTCGAACGTGCCAATAATCTTGTGTCTTTGACCCGGAGTTACGGGCTTTAATTTACGTACTGCCATTTCTTATTATTGAATATTGCTATAAAAATCAATGCTGTCGCCCTCTTTCAGAGTAACGATTGCCTTCTTGAACGCGTTCTTATGACCTCTCACGAGACCAGCCTTGGTATAGCGGCTTGAGCGCTTACCGGCATAACGAGCCGTGTTCACATCAATTACTGTCACATTGTACAGAGACTCTACCTCTTTGGCGATCTCAATCTTGTTAGCCTCAGGCTTCACGATGAAACCATACTTAGGCTGAGCCTTCTTGGTCACCTCTTCACCACGATGAGCACCAGTCTTTGGCTTGTAAGTGCGGTCCATCGACGATTTCTCCGTGATGTTTGTCATTTTCTCTGTAATCAGAGGCTTAATAATAAATGCCATATCTTTAGTCTCCTCTATTTTACTTGTTTAATACACCGTTGATAACCTCCAGCGACTTCTCAGTCACTACCATCACGTCTGCGTTCAGCACTTTGTAGGTGTTCACGTTAGCAGCGATGATGCACTCAGACTTCTGTAGGTTACGAGCCGACAAATATACATTCTTGTTAGCCTCAGGCAGAACCACCAACAGCTTTTTGCCGTCAACCTTCAGGTTCTGAGTCAGTGCGATGAACTCCTTAGTCTTTGGAGCCTCGAAGTTGAAGTCCTCAACAACGATGATTGCGTTATCCTGAGCTTTGTATGAAAGAGCTGATTTGCGAGCCAGCGCCTTCACCTTCTTGTTCAGCTTGAAACCATAGTCACGGGGTGTAGGACCGAATACGCGACCACCACCACGCAGCAGAGGTGAGTTGATATCACCATGACGAGCACCGCCGCCGCCCTTCTGGCGACCCAGCTTGCGGGTAGAACCAGCATGCTCTGAGCGCTCCTTGGCCTTAGCCGTACCCTGACGCTGGTTAGCGAGATACTGTTTTACATCCAGATAGATCACGTGGTCGTTAGGCTCAATGCCGAAGATGGCCTCGTTCAACGTAACTTTACGTCCGGTCTCCTGACCTTTGATATTTAATACGTTCAATTCCATAGCTTACTTCTCAATTAAAACCGTTGAACCATTACAACCAGCGCAGCTACCCTTAACAAGAATCAGGTTGTGCTCTGGAATTACCTTTAACACTTTGAGGTTTTGCGTTGTTACGCGGTCGCCACCCATCTGGCCACCCATGCGCATACCCTTAAACACCTTGGCGGGATAAGAACAAGCACCGATAGAACCTGGCTTACGCAGACGGTCGTCCTGACCGTGAGTGCTCTGACCAACACCACCGAAACCGTGGCGCTT
>CAMUYR010000052.1 GCA_947164965.1 uncultured Prevotella sp.
TTTAATAAACAAATGATTGTTTTACAGATTTAAAAAGCTTAGAAAAAATGAAAAAGTTAGTTTTGATGTTCGTAGCTGTTGCAGCTATTTCTTTCGCTTCATGTGGTAACAAGACTCAGCAGGCTGAGGCCGTTGATTCTGATTCTATCGCAGTTGTTGATAGCGCAGAGGCTGACACCGTTGCTGCTGACACTGTTGCAGCTGACAGCGTAAAGTAATTACGGACTCTAATTGAGAGAATCGACCGTCGGATGTGAATCTGGCGGTTTTTTTGTGCACCACAATTGTGGTGCACTTTTTCCCGCATTATCTGACGATCACCTTCTTCACCTCGCTGCCTTGTTTGCGTATCAGGAGTCCCTTGGTGTCGCCTGACACTTCCCTACCCTGCAGGTCGAAGTAGCGCACAACGCTTTCGCCATCCACCTTGCTGCTGATTCTCTGGATACCAGTTGTGGCGTATGACAATGTCTTCTCTGCGCTCCAACCGGAATATGCGCCATTCGCAGCTACTGCGCGCAGACGATAGCTATACAGCTTGCCAGCATTCAGATTGCTGAATGTGTAGCTGTTCGTCGTTGTAGCATCATATGTAGTTGAAGCAGCACGACGCGAAGCCTGCGAAGATGGTGTACTGAGTAAAGCTATCTGATCAGCACTCCAGCGACCTTGATAGACAGCCAGATGGTTCACGTACATCTGAGCGGAAGGTTGGAAATACAACATATATTTAGGGGCGTCTACAGTACTGAAGTGGTACAATTGCGTCTGCTTGTCTTTCACCGCAAGTGCCTTCCCGTCGGCTGCTTGCCATCCTTTTCCTTCTTGGTTACCATACAAGAAATAGAGAGTGCCATCGACGGCTGTTGCTCCAGGCTCTGCCCCTACAACTACGGTAATCTCTGTTGAAGAAGGCATGTCCCATCCTGGTGACTGCAAAGTACCCCGTGCTGTTGAAGAGCCTATGGCCAGTTTCTTGGGCGAGGTGAACAGATTACTGCCACGCCATTCTCCCAGACCATAGTCGGCTAGCGATATACCTATATCCGTCGTTCCCTCCGTGGCGCTATAGCACTGATCGAAGTTGGATTCAAAATCAGCCTGCTTGTCCTTTGAATTGATCACCAACTCATATTTCGCAGCATCGCTGACAGCATCCCATGTCACCGTCACCGAGTTGCCTATGGCCTTTTCCGTCGCCTTGTTAACGTCAGGAACAGCCAGTTCCTGGTAACCGACCACGAACGAAACGGTCATCTCGTTGACTTTTTCATCGATATGGGTAATGGGCATATTCAGCAGCTTTTGTCCGTCTGAATTGTCTTGATATAGCGTAGCGGCAGGTGTCGTATAGTTGCCCAGTATCGTGTTGCCTGTAGTGCCTGGCCATGGGTCACCAGCCAGACTTCTGGGTGAACGATTGTCATATTCGTTGTCTGCAGGAATAATCGTCAGACGCTGATGGTCTTTCTTATTACTATTAATTTTATTATTAGTCCATACATCATAATCATAGTCGACGTGAAGGATGAGCAGTCCGTGACCAGGCAGCTGTTTGTCGAATCCTACAGGCTGGCGGTTTTCCAACAGATAGTATTCGCCTTGAATTCCCTTGCTCTCTGTGGCCTTGTTGTAAATCACGTATGACGTAGCGCCCTTCTCTGCCAAAGGACGCATATCCTTAATCTCTTTCATACTGCTAATCACCTCGGGCTCTCTCCAACCAGAGAACCAACGCTCGTAGGAGGTATAGCCAGCCGGAGTGCACCCATTGTTAAGATATGAGCCTGCATCCATAACGTCCCATTGCGACATTGCATAATTAACCTGCCCGTCGGTATCATACATGTCAGGCAGTCCCAGGCAATGCGAGAACTCGTGGCAAGCCGTTCCGATACCATCCATGTGGCCTGTGTCATTCACGCCATCGCCTCTCAACTCGGCAGCACAGCCATAAGTATTGATGGTAACGCCATTGTACGTTTTTCTATTGTCACGATCACCGTTATATAGAGCATACTCATGGGGCCAGATGGTTTCCGGTGCAGCACCTTGAGCCTCTGCATAGCCAGCATAGATGACGAACACCTGATCGACATATCCGTCCTTATCCCAGTCGAATTTCGAATAGTCAACCTCACTACTGGCTGCCACGACGGCTTCGGCTATCATCACGTCGGCAAGCGTGTCGTTATACTCCACTCCATCCTTATCTGTATAATGCTTACCATAATAAGCCATTTCATGTTCTGTGGTATAGGGCCCTACCACTTCAAAATTGATGTCCAGCTTATCGTCGCAAGTGAAAGTCTTTTCTTCATAATAACGAATGTTTTAGTAATCTGCTGCAAATATCGACAAATTTTTCGAAAACTACAAACTATTCGAGATAAAAAACGAACACATTGCCCTGAAAAAGTTAGAACATACAATAATCGAGCCCACCACTGGTGAGCCCGATTTCCTTTTCCCTTTCAATTCTTCAGAACGGTCCCCGTCCCATGCAACTGGTGGTGGTCAGTGCCGTCAGGAAGGCGGTGAGTGCGGCTACTACCATCTTCACCACAATCTCAATCAGTCTATTCTTCTGCATTTTTTAATGTTTAATGTTTAATGTAAAATTTTTTGTTAGTAGTCTCTCTGTCGCCTGATTCCGCTTCGTTCCAGCACTATTAAGGAAAAATATTGCTACCATTAATGCGCGCAATTTCTAGATTTAAATCTCGCAATTTTTACCCTTAATGAGTCGTCTCTCCACCTCTATCATTTGACACTGCAAAGGTACAAAATTTTCAAGCTGATTCCAAATAATTAAACGAAAAACTGCATTTTTTGCCCCTATTTTTCGACCACTATTTTGCAGAAAAATCCCAAGAGCCTATTTTGTACAATATCACCAACATCGAAATGGACATCTGGACATGGACATATGGACATTTTGATGTTTTCAATTTTCCAAAGAAAGAAATTAGATATACTATATATTATATATAATATATAGTATATCTATATAATAATTAATATAATTAATATATTCTTCTCTTCCTGCTTCCATTCCCTTTCATAGACTCCGCCATTTCCTTATTTTACCCCCTGCTGTACCAAAAAATATTGGCAAAACGTCCATATGTCCATGTCCATATGTCCATTTTGATGTTTTTTAATGGAATTGACAGATATAACTGTACATGATTTCTTATAAAAATATGTAGTTTTTTCACTATCTTTGCATTCAAGTGCCGTCCAATCGTCGTAAACGGCGTAGGTTTCGGCCCATTCTCTGAGTGCAGGGTGGAGGTATGATTTTAGAGGGTATAATATAGCGTTTGCTGTTTACAAAACATTCCAAAGATATGGCCTATGGCTTTTCGCCTGTGAGCGATTCTGCCGTTTGCTTGAAATCACTAACAATGGCTTCGAGCATAGGGTTACTATTCTCAACAATAATAGCAGCATAGAATCCTTCTCCCTCGACGATAGCATTAGCTGTCTCCATTGTAAAGCGATCAGGAGTAGCAAAATCCTCGAACCATTTAACAAACAGACGATTGCGCTTAGCTTCGCGCCCATCACTGGTATCGCAGATATACAGCAATACATTGTTGTTTTCGGCAAAGAATTGTTCAATAATGGCAATCAATGTGTCTTTGACGTGTGCATCATATCCAGAATGAGAATCCTCGCGCTTGCGAAAGCCGAACTGATAGGTATCGCAACCACCAAGCGGAACATCTTCAAGGAAACTGACACTATATCTTGTGCCAGAATCAGTAGTAAAATCAAAGTCGCCATTGTTGAGAGTAATCTCGTATGGCGACTTGCGATTGATATCTTCAAGTGTGATCTTAATCATACAACAGCTATTTTCTGCTGGTCTTCATTAGCCCAGCGTTCTGCAACTTTACGTTCCCATTCGTGCTTGATTTCCAACGAATGTTTAAATCGACGTAAAGCCTCTTCTTGTGTAATTTTCTTAATATCCATAATGGTAATCCATTTGATTTCTGCTGCAAAGGTAAGCATATTTTCCGAATAAAACAAATTTTTTAGCAGCGAAGGCAGAAAATGCTTGCATAATTTCTGCTGAGTCGCGACAAAAATTCAACTGAAAGTTAAATAAAAACAAGATAAAATGGGCACCGAAATGGACATATGGACATGGACATATGGACATTTTGATGTTTTTTAAATGGAATTGACAGATATAACTGTATATGCTTTCTTAGAAAATATGTAGTTCAACTATCCTGAAATGATTGCCTATAAGACCTTAGTCAATCTATACCCAATTAACCCTCGTTTCAATAAACTGCAAAGTTTTTTGTACAAAACCTTTGTCGTTTCATTTTTTTTCCTTATCTTTGCAAATGCATTGCAGCGTAAGCTGAGCTCCGATGGGGGTATATGGCTGTTGTGCAAGAACTTATTGGTAAAGTAGAGTAGTATCTGCTATCTCACAGGGTTCCAAACTGCAAAGTCCTGGAAAAACTTTATTGGAACGAACCTTGGAGAAAGTTAGGTACGCCGTAATAGGCGTACCCTTTCTCTGTATTTCGTTCCAAGCCTCATTTCCAGGACAGGCGCAGTAAGGAAGTACTATAAGAGGAGGGTACGTTCTTTTTTTGCCTATTACGAAACTTAGAGCAATGAGCATTATTAAAGTTAAAAAGTATACGTTTTCTGGTCATGAATCATTTCCTTGCAAGACGCTATGGCTAAAGAAGGGATATGACTTCGTTGTTGCCGGAAATGACTTCAATAGTCCAGAAGCTGTGATTGGATTAGGAGTTGGCAAGAACATGGTTGCTTCTATCCGTTTCTGGCTAAGAACCTTTGGTGTTACTGAGAATGACAAGCCAACAGAGTTGGCAGAATATCTGTTCAATGACCAGAACGGTAAGGATAAATATCTCGAAGATATTGCCACATTATGGCTGCTTCACTTCAATCTCGTTTTCTCAGAAGAAGCTACACTTTATAAGATGTTCTTCTGTGGCGTTCAACGTGAGCGAACTCATTTTGAGAGGGAACAGGTTCTTACTTATGTAAAGTTGAGAATGGTGGAAGCTGGTAAGATAACGCTGTTTAATCCAAACACAGTAAAGAAAGACGTTGCTGTGCTACTGCAAAACTATGCATTACCTCGCAAACCACAATCCAATGAGGATTTCTCTTCACTTCTGATAGATCTTGACTTGATTCGACAGAATTCTGAGAGTAAGGGCTACTACTTTAATGTAGATGGCAAGCGCAAGGTAACGAAGGAGATTTTCCTTTATGGCTTATTGAAGTTGAAAGAGCAGGAAGGTGACAACACCATTCCTTTCGATACCATTCAGGAAAGAGTTGGATTGGCATTCTGTATGCAGGATTTCGAGACGATTGAGATGCTGAAGCAGTTGGCTGGTGAGTATTGTGAGTATTTCGCATATAGCGATGTGGCTGGCATTAAGCAGGTTCAGTTCACGAAGGATTTGGATGTAAAACAGGTATTAGATAATTATTATGGCAAAGACATTTAGTTTATCTGCAAACATAGAGAATGGCTTTGCCGAAGGGATGCAATACCTGGTAACGCCCAATGCTCAGAATGCCATTCACAATATTGTGAACGACTTCAAGTCAGGCATTCACTCATTCACTATCATTGGTTCATACGGCACTGGTAAGTCGAGTTTCCTGCTGGCATTGGAGGCTGACTTGATGAAGACTGGTAAGCAAAAGTATCTGCTGGATGCCAAGAATCTTTCGAGTGCCAAGTCATTTGAGATTATGAATATTGTGGGTGATTATGCTGAGATGTCAACACTTCTGAGCAAGGCTTTGAACGTGGAAGGCAATACAAGCAGCATCCTCGATAGCCTAAAGGATTATTATACTAAATGCCAGAAGAAGGGTAAGTTCCTGCTGATTGTGGTTGATGAGTTTGGTAAAGTGCTGGAACATGCAGCTAAGAACAATCCAGAGAAAGAATTGTATTTCTTGCAGAAATTGTCTGAGTTGGTGAACGTACCTACTCGTCAGATAATGCTACTCACTACGCTTCACCAAAACTTTGGCGCATACGCCAAAGGATTAACAGAAGCTCAGGCTAACGAGTGGACGAAAGTAAAAGGACGCTTCAAGGAAATCACCTTTGTAGAGCCTGTAGAGCAGTTGCTGCATCTGGCATCAGCTCAGCTTAAGGAAGAGAGAAAGGATTATAATGCAGAGAATATTGAACCACTTTTCGAGTTGGCAAAAGAAACAAGATATGTTTCCAACGATTTCCCAATAGAAACAGCAAAGCAGCTATATCCATTGGATCTGTTCTCTGCCTATACCATCACAACAGCTATCCAGCGATATGGCCAGAATGAGCGTTCGCTTTTCACCTTCTTGGCTGCAAAAGGCAGTAATTCTATTTCTGAATTCGAGTCAGCTGACCATTTGACGTATAACCTCCAGAAGGTTTACGATTATGTGCTATACAACTTCTATTCCTATCTGAAAGATGCCAATGCTGACTCGATGAGTTGGAGCACCATTCAAGTGTCGATAGAACGTGTGGAAGGTCAGGACTGGAGCGACAATGAGGAAATGCTGCAAGCAGTTAAGCTTGTGAAAGCCATCGGACTGCTGAATCTGTTTGGAACGGCAGGCTTCAAACTCACAGAAAGACACTTGACGGATTACGCACGTGAGGCAATGGCTATAGACAATGCCAAAGAGATAATTCAGAAACTTTCTGCCAAGAAGATTATTCGTTATGCAGCATACAAGGAACGTTTGATGCTATTTGAAGGTACTGATGTTGATCTCGAAGCAGAGATTCGTGAAGCTGGCATGATGGTTACTCGACCTGTGACCTTTGTGGACGAATTGAACGTGTTCTTCAATAAGCGTATTTCTCCTGTCAAGGCTCACTTCTATCAGAAAGGCACGCCACGTTTCTTTGACTACATGATTCGTGAAGAGCCTCTTGATGTGGTGCCTACAGGTGATACAGATGGTTTCATCGAACTGATATTCTCTACTCACAAGAATGCTTTGGCAGAGATCAAGAAGTTCAGTTCTGAAACGGACCACGCACTCATCTTTGCCTATTTCACCAATACAGAAGACATCATCGACCACCTCTATAACATCAAGAAGTACATGTATCTCTTGGAGCGTGTACTCGATAAGAACGACAGGGTGGCTGTAAATGAAATCCAGAAGTTGAAGGAGTACGAAGAAACTTTGCTCAATAAGGCAATTAGCGATAATCTCTTCTCCTACAAGAATAGAGTCGTATGGGTATTTGGTGGCAAGGAACAGAAAGTTGCATCGCATAGAGACTTCAATCAGTTACTGTCGAAAGTCTGCAACGAGGTCTATTGCAAGACCCCTGTGATGAACAACGAGCTATTCAACAAGCACAAACTCAGCGGAACAATCAGTCAGGCAAGAAAAAGCTATCTAACCTACTTGACGGAACACTATTCTGAGAACGGAATGGGATTCCCAGAAGACAAGTTCCCACCAGAGAAGACTATCTATTCGTCGTTGCTCCTGAATACGGGATTGCATCAGAATGGTGATTTTGCAGATGCACCTACCAACAAAGGCTTTATGCCATTATGGGTGGCCTGTGAAGAGTTCTTGCAGAGTACAGAGAACAAGGCTCGAAAGGTTTCTGAGTTAATCAAGATTCTCTCTGCCCAACCATATAAGTTGAAGCAGGGATTCCTCGAATTCTGGATTCCTACTTATCTGTTCATCAAGCGTCAGGACTTTGCACTCTATGATGCTTCAAAGGGATCATTCATGCCTAACGTGAACATGGAGTTCTTCGACCTGTTGCAGAAACATCCTGGCGATTTCGAGGTTAAGAAGTTCGCTGTGGATGGCGTGAAGTTGGGATTCTTCAATCAGTATCGTCGCTTCATCAATCTGGGCGATGAGTTCTCGATTACCAACTCCAGTTTCATTGAGACCATCAAGCCATTCCTCAGCTTCTATGTGCGACTGGATGACTACACCAAGCATACTCGCAAGTTTGACCATGAGTCAACGATGAAGTTCCGTGATGTGCTGGCCAAGGCAAAAGACCCAGAAAAAGCTTTCTTTGAAGATCTGCCAGAAGCATTGGGATTCGACCAAGCTAAATTGAAGCAGGATGAGTTTATTCAGGAATATGGCAACATCATACAGCGGGCCATCAGAGAATTGCGTTCGTGCTATACACAGTTGATAGACCGTATAGAAGCACGTTTGGTTGAAGAATTTGGATTGCAAAGCTATGATTACGGCGAATACATATTGGAAGTTCGTGAGAGACTGGCAAATGTCAAAGCCTATCTGCTGACAGATAAGCAGCGTGAGTTCTATCATCATGTAATGACAGAATACGATAATCGTACCCTGTGGTACCAGTCTATTTGCTACACCATTCTGGAGCAGCGACTTGATGCTCTCAGGGATGAACAGGAAGATAAGCTCGTTGATGACCTTGTCTATCTGTTCCGTGAGTGTGAGAAGTATGCTGATATTTCAAAGAAGACTGGCGATAATGACAAGAATGAGGCCTACTCATTTGATATGGTGACCAGCAAGGGAACCAACATTAGGACACAAACCTATGTACTCCCAGAGAAGGACAAGTCAAAGGCAGATGAGCTGGAGAAGAAGATCAGCCAGCTATTGTCTGGCGACAACAACGTGGATGTTTGTACGCTGCTGTCGATACTGAATAAGAAGATGAAGAAATGACAAAGGTAAGACATATATTAGGCATATCAGGTGGTAAAGATAGTGCAGCACTCGCTATCTATCTGAAGAAGACGTACCCATCGCTAAAGATTGAGTACTACAACTCAGATACTGGCTGTGAGCTTGCAGAAACAGAGACTCTAATCAATCGCCTGGAGGCCTACCTTGGAAAGATAGAACGACTGAGAGCTGCAGAAGGTAGTCCAGAGCCAACTCCATTCCACCACTTCTTGAAAGCGATGGGTGGTTTCCTCCCTTCGCCACAGGCCCGCTGGTGTACCAAGAAGATGAAGTTGGACAAGTTTGAGGAATATGTGGGTGATGACTATGCCGTTTCCTACGTTGGCATCCGTGGCGACGAGGACAGAGACGGATATATCTCTTCAAAGCCAAATATTCAGGCCATCTTCCCATTCCGCAAAAATATCTGGAGTATCGATGTCATCAACAAGTTCCTGCACAAAGAGAACATGGATCAGATAGTCGATATATACGAGAGGCTTACACCAGAAGGATTCCTGCGAGATGAAATCATCGAGACGGTGAAGAAGCCTATCACCAAGCAGTACTATTATTCGAAGAAGATGAATGCGCTGCTTGACTACGACATCAAACTGTTCAATCATGCAGTCTTTGAGTTCCTGAAAACTACTGACTATCCTGTGGGTAAACTTGACGAATTTCCACTACTTGACAATACAGATATATTGGTAAAGGACGATATATTCAGGTTGCTTCGGGAGAGCGGTGTTGGTGTGCCTGCCTACTATGAAGAGATCCCCTTCGAGGTGGATGGAGAAACAGGCACCTATTGTCGCAGTCGTTCTGGTTGCTACTTCTGTTTCTTCCAACAGAAGATAGAATGGATTTGGCTCTACGAGCAGCATCCTGACCTCTATGCAAAGGCGATGGAGTTTGAGAAAGACGGCTACACCTGGAATCAGAATGAGAGTCTTGCAGACCTTATTAAGCCAGAACGTATCCGGCAGATAAAGCTCGACATCATCCGTCGCCAGAAAGAAAGCCGAGCCAACCACAAGGGTACCACCCTTGCAGAAATCCTTGGCGATGATATCATGTGTACGAACTGCTTTATATAGACGCTTATGTTGTACGAGGTTGAATGGGCAGAAGATGGAACGTATGTACCAGGTGAGGAATTCTCGCCAGAACGTTTCTTTAATGACGGACTGAAGAATAGTACGGAGTTTGACTTGAAACTTGGTTACTTCAGTTCTGCAGCTATTAGCGTGTTGGCTGAAGGATTTGCTACGTTTATCTCGAAAGGCGGATATATGCGTCTCATTATCAATCATATTGTTTCTAAAAAAGATAAAGAGGCAATATCAGAAGGTATGATGGGTAATGTCATAGACTGTGCAGACCTTTCTAACTTCCAATATCTCAAATCAACATTTGATGAGTATCAGGAGCAATTTTTCCGTTGTCTGGCTTACATGATTTCTCAAAAGCGTATTGACATCAGGATTATAAAGCCACGAGGACAAAAAGGGATTGCCCATACCAAAACAGGACAATTTAGGGATGGAGATAGTATAACTGCATTCACAGGTTCTGCTAATTTTACCATCAGTGGTCTGTTTAATAATATCGAAAATATATCGATAGACAGGAGTGATTCTGTAGACGTAATGGTGCAGAAAAGAATTGCCAAGCAGAGGAAAGATTTCGATGCCATTATGTCTGGTGAGAAGAAAGGAATTGAGTACCTCTCTCCAAAAGATTTGGTGGAAGCAATTAGCACCAACTATGGCGATTCTGACATTGAAGAACTTCTTGATGTGGAAGAAAAGTTGAAAGAACACAAGAGAGAGAAGAAATTGGATAGCTCAACAAGCCCATGGATGGCAGCAGATGATAGAACTGAAATTGAACCGCACTTTCCTTATCCAACTGGTCCTCGCGAATATCAGAAGAAAGCGTTTGATAGTTGGAAAAAAAGTCAATGTGGCTTATTCAACATGGCTACTGGTACTGGTAAGACGTTGACTTCTCTCAACTGTCTGTTGCAAATTTACAAACAGTTTGGCTATTACAAGGCAATAATTCTTGTTCCTACAGTAACATTGGTTGAACAATGGGAAAAAGAATGTAGAAAATTCGATTTTCAACATATTGTAAAGGTTTGCTCAAAAAACAAGGATTGGAAAGGCGAGATAGATAGGCTCTCGATGAAAGAAAATTTCAACCCAACTAATTCGCCTATCAACTATGTTGTTATTTCAACATATGCATCATTTGCTAGAGATAACGTATTTCATGATTTGATGTCGCTTTCTAAGAAATGTTTGCTTATTGCGGACGAAGCACACAACATGGGGTCAAAACGAATTCTTGATAGAATTGATAGTGTAGGTGAGAGATTCAAACGGCGCATAGGTTTGTCTGCAACTCCAGAGCGTCAATTTGATGAGAAAGGAAATAAGGAACTTCGCCGTTTCTTCAACTCAGAAAATGAGTATACTTTTGTTTTTTCCATGGAGGAAGCAATTAAGAATAAGTTCCTGTGTGAGTATTACTACTTCCCCCATGTTGTACGTCTTTGCGATGACGAGATGTATGACTATATGGAAATCTCACAGAAGCTTGGAAAAATTTACAGGTATAACGGCGGACATCTTGACTTAGACGATGAGATAGTTAGAGCTCTTCTATTAAAAAGAAGGAGGATTATTCATAAGGCACGAAACAAACAAGATGCGTTCAAGAACATCATTGAGGAACGATACAAGGAAAAAGGAAATCTCAAATACACCTTGGTGTATGTTCCAGAAGGCTTAAAGCCTGATTCTGTTGCTGATGTGTACGATAGTTCAGATGTTGTTGAAGATGATATGGAAGCAGATAAACTAATTGATGAATATACACAGATAGTAATGAATGTTAGCAATACAACAACTGTGAGGAAATTTGTTTCTGGTCAGAAGAATCGAGAAGCAATACTTGAAGACTTTGAAAACGGTGACCTTGAAGTTTTGACATCTATGAAATGTCTCGACGAAGGCGTAGATGTACCAAGGAGCGAATTGGCCATATTCTGTGCTAGTACAGGAAACCCACGTCAATTTATACAACGTAGAGGACGTATTCTTAGAACGCACAAAGATAAAAAATACGCTTACATCCATGATCTTGTGGTTGTTCCCGACATCGGAGCAGATTGCGTAGATTATGAGATGGAACGAAAGCTCATTCTTTCTGAACTTAAAAGAGTAAGAGATTTCGCCTCATTATCAAGAAACCTAGACTATTCTTACACAGAATTAGAAGAGGTCCTAAACTTCTATAACATTCCACTTTTAGATTAATTCCTAAAATCCTATATAACTATGGCGAGAAATAAAAGATACAACGAGAATTATAACAAGATTCTTGAGGCTGTTCTCCTAGATGAGAAATTAATGGAGTATGCCCAGTATGAACCTTCTGAGATTTCGTCTCTTGAATATGCTCTTGGTTCTAAAAATGCTATTGTTAGCGCTGTAGCAACAATCGTTGAAGGGCTAAGCGAAGAGATGTCAGAAAAAGAGATATATAATACAGTTAACGACTTACTCAAGAAAAAGCTATGATAATACGTAGAATTGAAATAGAAAATTTTCGTAGCTATTATGGTAACGAAAATAATTTTGAATTCGGAGATGGTCTTACCTTGATTCTTGGTGACAATGGCGATGGTAAATCAACATTTTTCGAGGCTCTTCAGTGGCTACTCGACATATCTAACACTGATGAAGTTCAGAAAAGTCATGCATTAGACAACTTTTCTGAAATGAAGAAGTCTAAACTTGAAATTGGCGAAACTGCCAAACTCAGAGTAAAGATGGACTTTGAACATGATGGACGTAAGTCAGTGGAGAAAATGTTTGTCATTACTAGAAAGACTGAGGATAATTTCAGTGTAAGTGACATGAAGTTCAGAGGTATGGAAGAAACTGCTGAAGGAAGACTATCTCCAGACGGAAGAAGATTGATAGCCCGCTGTTTTGATGCAGAAATGCAACATTTCTCAATGTTCAAAGGCGAGTCCCGACTTGACGTACTGGATGGTCCAAAAGCATTAAAAATGCTTGTTGATAAATACTCTGATATTAAATATTTTGATGAACTCGTGAATCTTACTTCAAACTTTGAAATCTCTGCAGATAAGGCTTTCCGTAAGGAAAGTAAGAACGATGAGAACACAAGAAGTGAAGCTATTAAATTCGATAATGAGTTGACAAAACTGAGTGGAGAAATACAGGATATTCGTAAGCAGATCAAGGAATTGTCTACTGCAGTAAACTCTTACGAAACAATGCTAAAAGATTTGGAACAGAATCAAGACACGCGAGACAGATATAATGAATTGTCGCAAGCCTTAGCTGGGAAAAAAGATAATGCATCAAGTTTAAAAGCTAGCATAGAAAAAGTGAACCTAAACACAAGCCTTCTTGATCAGTATTGGATAATGTGTGCTTTCCCTGATATCCTTTCTGCCTTCAAGGACAAATGTGCCCAGTTGAGACGAGAGAAAGAAAGGCTACACGACGAATTTATATTAGAAAGGGGTAAAGAACAAGGTGAACTAGACGCACTGAAAAAAGAGAATGAAGCACTGCTAAGCGACGATGCGAAATTGCCTTGGTATATTCCTGACGATAAATATATGAAGGAGATGATAAAGGTGCATAGATGCAAAGTATGCAATACTCCTGCTCCAGAAGGTTCAGAGGCATATCGTTTCATGGTCAATAAGCTTGAAGAATATAAGAAGCACATCAATGAACGAGCAAGAATTAAAGAGGAACAAGTTAAGTTAAGCAAGAAACAACTCTTCACAGAAGAATACATAGACGAAATCAACGTTTTGGCAAACAGACTGTCAGGACCAGAAGAGGCTTTTATCTCAGGTATTGCAAATGATATCAATGACAGACTTGAGGTCGTAAGTCGAAAGTCGGAAGAATTATCACAAGTCAAAAAGGAAATTGATGAAATAGAGGAGGATATATCTCGTCTACTAATACAGGCAGGTAATATATCCGAGGAAATGATGAAGAAAAATAATTCTGACGTAAGTAATATGTTCAGAAAGAAAGGCGAAGCTGAATTAGAGATCAAAGACCTCGAAATTGAACTTAATAGGAAATTGGATCGTCAAGCTGAGGTTAAAGAGAAAATGGATAACCTCAAACCAGGAAATTCTTTGTCAAGATTATACCAGAAAGTACATTTCGCATTTGATCAAATAGCAAAGGCTTCATTTAGAGCAAAAGAAAAGAACTTGTATAACTTTCTCAATGCGCTAAGAGAAGGCGCTAATTTGTACATGGATCGTTTGAGTACTAAGGACTTCCATGGAGAAGTAAGTCTTTTCTACAAGAAAGACAAAGAGGAGGCTGGTATAAGGTTGAAAAGTTCCAATGGAACATATATCAAAAAACCATCAGATTCTCAGAAAACAGTAATGTATATTTCGATATTATTTGCTGTCTCTGATTTTGCTTATAAAAAGACAGACGAAGAATATCCTCTCATATTCGATGCTGCTACTTCCTCATTTGGTGATGCAAAAGAAGAAGATTTCTATAACATAATCAATGATGTAAAAAAACAATGTATTGTAATTACTAAAGACTTTATCTCTGGAGGAAAAGTCCGAATGAACGATGTTGACAAACTCACATGTCGTGTGTATCGAATAAAGAAGGCAGAAGGATTCAACAACTCAGATTTGTCAACTGTAAGAACATTAGTAAAAGAAATTAAATCGGAGGGCTAAATATGGAATCTTTATTTGATGCTTGGGGTAAAAAGAACCCAGAATGGGAAAAGAAATACGCAGAGTTGCTAATGGAGCCTTTTACTGACTATGGAAGAGGAACCAGCCAGTACACGGTGTCAAGAGGAAAAATCTTTGGCGCAGGATATGAAATGTTTATTATTGGCTTTTTTATCGGATTGTATTTTGACAAGACAAAAAAATTGCCTGATGACAAATCTAAACGTAAGGATTTTGGGCATCCGATAATGTTTTGGGGTAGTCAAGAGGGCAAACTCAAACTAGGTCGAACATCGTACAAAAAGATTCAAGAGTACATGTTTGCAGCTCTTATCGCAAAAACTAATATTGATTTTATTTCGCTAGAAAAGGGAGAAGTGAGTGTTAATGACGCAGCAAATTCTCTGAAAAAAAAGATGGAAGAATATGCAAATTATGGATTCCATTATCTAGAAGATATGTTGGAGAATGACCCTAATAGCCTTTTCAAGGACTCAGCTTTTCTTAAAATATTCACTTCTTTCATTCACGAAAACAACAATGATGAAGATGAAATCGAAAAGTTTGATGAAGATATAGAGCCTTTTGAAGATAATGATTCAGAAAATGAAGAAGTAGATGAAGAAACTCTGCGTGCAGAAGCAGAGAAACCCTGGAAAGAGGATGACATTGATAGACTAACCATGTACTTTGAGCATGGTATGGATCTCCCTTCAATAGCAGATAGACTTGGTAAATCTCTCTATGCGGTGCAATACCAACTGTCTCTTTTGGGCAAGATAAAAATGCCTCTTAATGTAACGGTTAAGAACACCGATAAAGGCGGAATGGTTATCAACAAGTCCGGTCAGGTGATATACACAGACGAAGCCCCCCTTAAGGTGTTCAATGACAAGATTTACCGCTTCAACATGAAATCCATGTGTATGACTGTAAAAGATGTTAAGCGAGTTGATGGCGAATGGGTGAAAGGTGGTAAAATGCTCGTTGCCTATTCGGATTCTGAATTATATCCTAAACTTCTCAATTCTAACTTTATCGATGTAATAGAAGACTTTGTCGAAGGAGATAAACGTGAAGAGAACAAAATAAAAGTAAAAGGTGTATGGTATGATTACTATGGTGACGTATTAGGCTCCAAAAGAAGCTAACGGAATCGGCAGGGACGGTTCTGATGATCCACTTTCAAACAATAAGATAAGAAACAAACGTTATTGACATCAGGTCTGACATCTGTCCCATAGTGATGGATGATGTAAAAAGGAAGAAGTTTGTATCGCAGGACCCCATGATATAGGACAGGACATCGCAACACCAGGAGTGAGGGCGCGAGTCCTGTCTTTATAATTATTTGAAAAAAAGTTGCTCTGAACATGTAACATTTTGTTTTTTTCCATACATAATTAATAGAAAAGTATTAATTTTGTAAACGAAAAGATAAAATGTATGGCAAAAGATTTAACAACATCTGAAATCAGCAGGCAGAATATACTGAATAATCCGGTGGCTCTGCCCCGTATTCGAGAGGCATTGGAGATTGAGCCCCTTGAATATAAAGGTGTATTGTATGTAACAAAGCAGATGGCTGCAGATTTTTATGAGGTAGACAAGCGTACCATTGACAATTGTTTGGCAGACCACGAAGATGAGTTGCGCAACAACGGCTATAAAATTTGGAAAGGTAAAGAGTTGAGTGAGTTGAAGTTACATTTTGCTCACGAAAAAGATTTCGCGACCAAAACAACACAGCTTGGCCTCTTTGACTTCCGCTCCTTCCTTAACATCGGTATGCTTCTTACCACTAGCGAGAAAGCCAAGCAAGTACGCAGTCTGATGCTTGACATCGTTATCTCTGTTATAAATGAGAAAACTGGAGGTGGAACAAAGTATATCAATCGTCGAGACAGGAACTATGTGATATCTGCCATTCAGGAGGAGAACTACCATCGGAAAATGACGGATGCCATCAAGGACTATGTGGATGGACACGAAAGATTTAAATACTCCACTGTCATCGACATGATATACAAGGCTGTGTTCTGCGAAAAGGCCAAGGAATACAAGAAACTGCTTGACTTGAGCGAGAAGGACAACCTGCGCAGAATTCTCTATGCAGAGGTTCTTGTGTCTATATCTGCCTTTGAGAATCAAGTTGCAGAAATGATTAAGGCAAAAGCAAAAGAAATGGGGCCTATATCAGTGGAGGAAGTGGGCCAGTTTATCAAAGAACTGTCTGCCATGCCTTTCGTGAAGCCTATTCTGGAGGATGCCAGAACAAAGATGGCCTCTCGCGATTATGATATTGAACTGGCTGTGCAGGTCGAGAAATTTAACTTTGACGACGTAGAAAAGCTATTGAAGCAAGGTGCAGACCCGTTGAAAAACCGTTCAAAGGATGATGATGAAACTTGCGTCAGCAGGATTTATAATGAAATGCTCTTTATCTACTCAATGTTCGAAGACACTGTGTTAGGTAAACAGCAACTAAAAGATGTTGAAACAGACTTGGTTTTTCTGCTGGGACTAGCGGCACATGAGAAAATGGATCACCTCTTAGAGGAGTATCATTCGAATCATAAAATAAAGTAACTCTTAAAGTGTCTCTTCACCCTAAGAGAGAATAATAAAGATAATCTTATTAGTTCGCTTTGATTGAACAAATAATTACTATCTTTGTAGCAAAATTGAAATTATTAAAATAATAACGATAAAATGATAAGGTGTAACCCCCAAAATATTAAAAGCTATGGGTAAATTCAAAAATACAGAGGAGTTCGTAGCAGCACGGGAGAAGTTTTTCGAGACTCATCCGGATGCACCAAAGGCTGAGGGCGTAGAGTGTTTGGACCTTGTGATTAAGCGCGAGTATGCAGAGCTGATACTGGCTGGTACGAAGAAGCTAGAGTTCAGGGAGTATAAACCATTCTATTTTAAGAAGCTGATAGATCCTAATGTGGCAGAATATATCCAGGAGCATATTGACGACAATGACGTGATAATGTTCTGCGACGAGATCCGACAGGTGAACACGATTCATTTCTATGACTACAATCGTTCGTGGTTTTTAGACGTGGAGGTAATGCTCACCGATGTGTTCTGTATCAAGAAGCTCGATATAGAGCTCCTGCAGGAGAAATACGGCTGTCACGACTTCGATGATGAGTTGAAACGCATGGAGGCTATGAGGGTTCCAGACAACGAGCGCCCATACTTGTTCTATTTTGTCATTGGCAAGGTGTTGGGAACAGATCTTGAAGCAAAATCAATACGTTAGACGAGAAGAACATACACCAACAAAACAAGCATTTATATGGAAAAATAAAATTGAAGTTTTCTGCCACACCCAGTCTGTTTCCTACGAACGGAGTGGTTGTAGTCTTGACTTTAGATGAGAAAGGAAAGAGCTATAAGGCAAAGTTGGAAAATGGCATCTTAGGAGAACAGAAAGAATTATCACCGCTCCCTAAGCGTGTATTGGATGCTTTCACTGAGAATGCCATCAACAAGATTCTGTCAAAGGATGAAATTCCAAATGAGTCTGGATTTGAGGTCCTCGATGGCAATCACTACGATGTTATAATAACTAAAGGTAAGTTACGCAAAGATTATTGGGCGAATGATGCCAGCATCGAAACGTATCCTCTACTGAGATACCTTGCAAGTTGGTGCAGAAGGGAAGCGATGCTATGAACGTCTTTCCCAAAGATAAAAGGAGGGAAAAACAAACAAAATGGCTGAATATCGATTGATGATATCGGGCGTGCACTATGGCGCCAATGGCGACCAGGTTGCTGGGCAACCAGACACTGAGGAGATGTGTGATGAAATAACAGGAAATGTAAAATCCCGGGTACCATGCGGCACTCGGGATTCAACAGTGTATAATAACTATGATTTGCTTTACAGCGGTTATTACTCTTCTACAGGAGCTTCTTCCTCTGCAACTTCTTCCTCTACGGGAGCAGCCTCAACAACGGGAGCAGCCTTCAGGGCATCCTCGGCAGCCTTAGCAGCCTTGAGCTCGTCAGCGTTCTCAGCAACTACCTTTACAGGAATCTCAACAGTTACCTCCTTGTGGAAGTGAACCAGAGCAACGAAGTCGCCAATGGTCTTGGCATCCTTCATGGTGATGATCTTGCGATCAACGTCATGACCGAGCTTCTTCAGCTCTTCAGCAATCTGGTTAACACCTACTGAACCATAGAGCTGACCAGTGGTGCTGACCTTAGCGGCAATCTCGAGGGCTACGCCATTGAGAGCCTCTGCCTTCTTCTCAGCCTCAGCCTTGATAGCGGCCAGCTTGTGAGCCTGCTGCTTCAGGTTCTCAGCGAGAATCTTCTTAGCCATAGGTGAAGCGATAACACCCTTACCCTGAGGGATGAGGTAGTTACGGCCATAACCTGACTTTACGTTTACGATATCGTTCTTAAATCCCAGACCGATAATATCTTCTTTCAGTATAATTTCCATTTCTTGCGTCCTCCTTAATTACTTCATCATGTCGGTTACGTAAGGCAGCAGAGCAATCTGGCGGGCACGCTTAACAGCCTGAGCCACACGGCGCTGATACTTCAGAGAGGTACCGGTGATACGACGGGGAAGAATCTTACCCTGCTCGTTCAGGAACTTCTTCAGGAACTCGGGATCCTTGTAGTCGATGTACTTGATACCGCTCTTCTTGAAACGGCAGTACTTCTTCCTCTTCGTGTCGATAGAGGGAGCGTTCAAATAACGGATTTCAGTGTCTTGCTGTGCCATAGTTTAAGCCTCCTCTTTTTTACCAAGTTTGTTACGACGCTTCTCAGCATACTCGATGGCATACTTCTCAAGCTTCACTGTCTGGAAACGGATGACTTTCTCGTCACGACGGAAAGCAGTCTCCAAAGTCTTAATCACTGATGGCTCAGCCTTGAACTCTACCAGGAAATAGAAACCTGTAGATTTCTTCTCGATAGCGTAAGCCATCTTCTTCAGT
>CAMUYR010000053.1 GCA_947164965.1 uncultured Prevotella sp.
AAAGTTATAACTTATAACTCCTGACATTTAAGTTCATTGGTTTTATAGGTTGCAATGTAGGGGTGGTAGATAGAATATAAGATCATATAGTATATTAAATTTATATATATTATAATATATATAAATTATATAAAGGGGTGTAACTCTAAAATTCCGAAATCAAGATGTCAGGTGTCAGGAGTTATAAGTTATAACTTCGGGGGCTTTGAATAATTTTCGCTCTGAATATTAAAAATAATCGCTAAAAAGTTTGGTAAATTCATGAAAAATTCGTACCTTTGCATCATAGATGCAAACAGGCATCAGCATCAAAAAAATGCGGCATAGCCAACGGGAAAAATTTTGTTAACCATGGGACAAGTTTTTCATAGGCAAACCGCGAAACGAGGCATCAAGGACGAGGTTTTAAGGACGAGGAAAATTTTTAACACCCTTAAAATTTTAAATTTATGGCATTGAAAGTGAAGGCAGTAGAAAGACTGCTGAAGTTTACGAAAGACGAGAATGATCCCGGCGTTTACCGCTATGGGACGGGGACCGTTCTAAGTGAAAAAAGAAAAGTGAAAAAAATTGATGCTATTGCTTTTTTGATGTAGAAATGAAGGACTATTAGAATTTTTTTTTGTAAATTTGCAACCGAAATTTGGCGAATACTATAGACTTAAATTCATATGGAACAACAAAATGCTATTTACGATGCGCGGCAACTTGGTATGCCACATATGATGGTATTGGGTGTGCAACACCTGTTTGCGATGTTTGGAGCAACGGTGCTGGTCCCGCTGCTCACAGGCTTAGACGTATCTGTCACTCTGCTCTTTGCAGGTATTGGTACGCTGATCTTCCATTTCATTTCGAAGTGGAATGTGCCAGCCTTCCTCGGCTCGTCGTTTGCCTTCCTCGGAGGCTATGCCTCGGTGAAGGAGATGGGTATGGCTCAAGGACTGTCGGAGAATCTTGCCCTCGACTATGCCTGTCTGGGTGTAGCCTGTGCAGGACTGATGTATTTCGTCATGGCTGCGCTCATCAAGGCTTTTGGCATCAAGAAGATTTTGCAGTATTTCCCTCCTGTGGTGACCGGTCCTATCGTGATAGCCATCGGTTTGGTGCTTTCGGGTTCTGCCATTGCCAATTGCCAAACTAATTGGCTGTTGGCGATAATCTCGATAGTTACCGTTATCGTCTCATCCATTTGGGGAAAGGGAATTGTTAAGATAATTCCGGTACTCCTTGGCGTTATTGTTTCCTACGTGATTGCTGCTTGTCTGGGCGAGGTCGACTTCTCGCCACTTGGTGAGACTGCATGGATAGGTTTTCCCATAGAAAGAGAACATACCATCCTTGCTGTCTTTGAAGATGGAAACTCCTCATTGATGCTTTCGACGATTCTCGCGGTAATGCCTATTGCCTTCGCTACCATCATGGAGCATATCGGCGATATGTTTGCCATCAGTTCAACTGTCGGCAAGGACTTCCTGTCCGAACCAGGTCTGCATAGGACCCTGACTGGCGATGGTGTTGCTACGGCCATCGCGTCTGTATTCGGAGCACCAGCCAATACGACTTATGGCGAGAATACTGGCGTTTTGAATTTGACAAAAGTTTTTGATCCGAAAGTAATACGTATAGCAGCCTGTCTGGCTATCATTTTGGCTTTCTGTCCTAAGTTCGCATGCCTTGTTCAGCTGATGCCTGCTGCTACCATTGGTGGTGTGAGTCTGATTCTTTATGGTATGATATCTGCTGTCGGTGTACGTAACTTGGTTGAAGAGAAGGTCGATCTGAAGAGTTCACGCAACGTCTTTGTTGCAGCACTGATCCTCGTTCTTGCCATCGGTGTGAAATATGGTGCCAACGATGATATCGCTATTGGGCCGATACACTTGTCAGGACTTGCCATTGCAGCCATTGTCGGTATCTTCCTCAATGCCATCATGCCCGACAAACTTGGTATGAAGGTGAAGTCATTCCATGGCAAGGAGAAATAAAGATCTGATAAGTGGCAAAGTACGGAGAAAAGGGAAATAATTAGAGAACGCTGCCTAGGGCTATGGGGTAAATGTCGTGCTGCGGAAACTTCTCACAGCCGATATACAGGGTATCGAAGGCATCGGTGCCGTCCAGAAATCGGATGCTTCAGATTCCTCGCGAGATAGAAGGCAACTATCGGTGTGACGCGCGAGGAGTTGAAGGATTTCATCAGGGCACAGGAATAAACATACTATTATTGCGGCTTTTCTGATATGAGTCACATTGGGCCCGCAATCTCTGCGAGCCCAATGACATTATAGATAAACTAAACAAATACGTTTGTTTGTTTATCTGTAACTTATTGAAAACTAAACAATAAGAGGCTTAAAAAAGAGTTTGTTCTTATAGTTTGTTCTTAAATAATCATTCTCCCTTAAGTTCCTTAAGTTTCGCTTTCTTTGTTTCTATTTCTTTTTCTTGTTTTGCGAGTTCCTTTTCAAGAGCATTTATTTCTAAAACTTTTTTATGGTCTTTTATTACGCCAAAGAGAATTTTCTTTTCATCTTTTGTTCCATTTAGAAGAATATCTTTTAATAACTCAAAATTATTATTTATGTCAATCTCCTTTTTTTCCTTTTCTACTTGGGCTAATGTTTTGCGCTGTCCTTTCCAAGACTTTTCTTTAATATGTGCATCAAGTCTATTAAATTTATCAATATCTGATAAATTATTATAATCTTCACTACTCATTGTTAGTTCTTCAAATACTTCTTTTTTAGAATTGAATTTAACAACGTTCTCTTTCTTACCAATTTGGATTTTTAATTTTTGTTCGTCAGTCATAATGCATAATATATTAAGTTAATACTAGTTGATATCTCTCTATTATTCGTTTTACTGCTTTGCAGTCAAATAAACTATTTTTAGATGTTCTAAAACCATTTTCATTTAACTTTCTTGCAATTTGACTGCAATTAGAGGTGTTAACAAGTAATGCTTCTATCATTATCTTTGCTCTCATATTATTTTCGTTATCTAAAGCAATTTGTTTTCTTGCGATAGAGGCACTTTTTATCTGCTCTGACGTGAAATGTGCATTGGGAGCACCTAATACTACACCTTGCATCTTTTTTGCCCTTAGAGCGTCTTTTGTGCGTTGACTAATTAATTCACGTTCACTTTGTGCAAGGCTTGCAAAAATACCAAGAGTAAGAGTATTAAAGTTAGGCACATCAAGAGCCAAGAAATTGACACCACTATCTTTTAATTGGAATATAAATGAGATATTTCTTGATAATCTATCTAATTTACTAATAACTAATGTAGCATTTTTCTGCTTACATTCATTTATTGCATTATTTAGTTCCTTTCGATGATTACATTTTCCACTTTCTTTTTCTTGATATTCAGATATAAGGATATTAGCCTCATCGCTACTAATAAAATTACATACTGCATTTCTTTGAGCATCCAATCCCAAACTTTGTTTTGATGTACTCACTCTATAATATGCTACATATTTCATATCTTGATTATTTTATGTTGCAAAGATATAAAATAAAAATGATTTGGCAAAATACAAATGAACATTTCTATACTGCCAAACCATTATTTAACTATATTTAATTAAAATGATACTATATTTCCTTTATTTACTTGATATATAAAGAGATATTTTAAAATATAATGTAATAACAACCCCCTTTGCTAATAGGTTATAATTCCAAAATGGAAATTGATTCTCTTTTTTGATTTGTAAACCTTATAATCTTATTTTGAAAGTAGAAATATACATCAAACAAGAAATCAAAATCAATTAATCTCATATAAAAGTCTTCCCAATTTATTCCTTTATAATCCAAATAGTCTTTTAAGGCTGTTTTCTTTAATCTAACCTCATTTCTGAATATATTGGTATTACCACCAAAATCATCTTTTATATATTCTTTATTACTTTCAATAATTTCATTTGTTTTATCGTATAAATCAATTTCCATATCTTTTTCAGCGTTCTTTATAATCATCGTATCTGTTCTATATCGTTTTCTGTCTGCTGTGTGTAGATATAATATCTTATCGATAATCTCTTTCTCTTTTGGATATTTCTTATTTAATATTATAGGTATTAACGACAAATTTCTTATTGCTCTTTTTACTTTACTAAACCAATTTATATTTGAATTTAAAGCAATATGTATTTCAGTAATATTATTAAATTCCAATTTAAGATAGTCAGCGATATAATAGATATAACTTAAATTATTTGAATACTTTTTATATCCATAGAATACTTTGTTGTCTATCATCATCCATACATATCTTTTTTCATCATCATCTTTTTCAAATTTATTTCCTATTTTGATAACAGCATACTCTTTATATTCAGGTTCTTCATCAGGTGCTAATATACTTAATTTGAGGAATGTTTCATTGTTGCTCTCCAAATTATCTATCTTATCAATCCTAAACCCATCACAAACCCATTCTGTTGTGTTCTCCAAATCATCTACAACTGACTTTGGCGCAATATAGCATAATGTCAGTTTGTCAATATTTAATCTGTGCTTAATTCCTTTCATCTTTTTCTTTTCTTTTAGTCCAACTTATTTTCATTGCTTCTGCAATTGCTTCTTTATGTTCTTTCGACATTTTTAATTTCTTCATTGATTGAGAAATGTGTTTTTTATGAGTTGCACTTTTTTTTCTTTCCTCGCATACTCATACTGATTTTCTTTTTAGTTAATTCATCCATTTTATATTAATCTTATTTACTATAAATATATTAGTAAGTAAGATAATACATAATTTACACCAAAAATTTTCAAAATATTTTTTATTCTGATACTTCATATATTAAGTAAGTTGAAAATTCATTCCAAATTTGGGATACATAGCCACCTACTTGTAATAAACAGCCCCATACAACACGTGTCAATTATAATATAATTATTAATCAGAATATTGTAACTTACTTAATATAAAGTATTGATTATTAAGATATTAATTTACTTACTTTATTCATTTAATTTTCAAATTAATTTTTAAGAGAAACGCAAGAAACAGATTATTTCTTGCGTTTTACTTCTTCTATTACTTTCGAAATTAAATCTCTTTTATCTTTTAAAGAAGTTGTTTCTTCGCTAAGATACAAATCTTTAATATAAGCCATATTACAGCCCATTTCTTGATATTTGTTATGATAATCTATATATAACATCTCATTCAATTTATGATAGTCGTTAATATCAACTATTTCATCAAGACTTGCGCCTAAACAATATAGCGCTTCTTTTACTTCTTTTATTAATTCGTTATTATTATTTATGTTTCTTCTATCAACACTAACTAATCCTATTTGATTCTTACAATTTTCTATTTGATTAATTTCATCCTTTAAATTAAGATGTATATAATACTTTGTTAATGCTTGTGTATCTTTGTGAGCAGTCAAATATTTTAAAGTATCAACAGGTATTCCTTCACGTATTTTTTTAGTTATAAACGTATGTCTCCCAAAGTGACTACTTATTACTTCATATAAAGGCTTTCTCTGAATTTGTTTCTTATTATCTGTATATTCAATTATTCTATTTAGATTTGACTTCTTTGCAACTAATTTAATTCCATTAGAAATATACATTGATAACTTTTCTTTATTTATATCAATATGCCTAAAACCTTCTTTATATCTCTCTAATATCTCCAATACTTCTTTAGTTCTTTTCACCTTTCCTCTTACTCCTTCTTTCCTTGATGTAAAACAAATATAGTCATCAATTAAAGTGTGTTTTGTCGAATCAAACAAGTTATGTAAATCGCTTGCTCTTTGACCACTATATATTTGTAGTAAAAACAAATCCCTAAATTCACATTGTTTTGGTGTTAGTTCATAACAATTCTTAATTGAATCTATCTCATCTTCTGTTAATTCCACTTTCAAGTCAATTGATTTAATATCTTTTGGTAAATCTATATTCACTTTTTTTATTCCATAATTTTTAAAATAAGGATGTTTGCATATTACATTATTGATTAATATTCTTATTATTCTCATACTACTCCTTATCTTGTGCTCTGAATTACCATTTTTCCTTAGATATATTTCATAATTGTTTATTTCATTCTCACTAAGCATTCTAATACTATCTCTATTTATTTCTTCGCAATATTTTTTAAATGAAATCAAATCGTAACCATAAGTTTTCAAAGTACTTTCTTTTACTATACTATTAAGGTTAGGATATAATTCAAGAGCCTTAATTAATGCTTTAGTCGCTTTCTTCTCTCTTTTTACATTTTCTACTCCATTATTTGCCATTTTAATTTTATTTTTAGTTAAACATCTTGTTAACAAATCTCTAATATCATTTTCATTTGGGATAATATGATATGTGCAAATATATAAAAAATATTTTGAAAAAGCAAATTTTATTTCAATTATTTTTTCTGTTATTTCTTTTAATTTTTCAATCTCATTTTCATTTATTTCACTTATTACTTTTGGCATTTGCATTTTATTATCCCAAAACAAAGGACTAATCTTATATCCTATAGAGATTTTTATTTGCTTTCTTCCATTATATATTATTGCAAATATTGTTGTTTGTTTTATTTGATTTGGAAAACGCAAATTAAAGTTGAGGCTTAATTTAATTTCTTTTTTATTTATATTACTCTTATGCATAACTTTAAACTATTTGTTCTTAAAAATTGTTCTTATTTCTCTGTATCGAACAACTTTAAACAACTTCTTTGTATGCGTAAGACCTTAAAAATAAAGGACTTACTCACGTAAGCCCCTCATTACTAAACTAAACAAATACTTTATATCAACTGTCTTGATGTGGTTAAAGAATCTGGTGCAAAGGTACGGAGATTTGTCCGTACCTGCAATACCGAAAAATTGGTATTTTAGAACCAATTACAATTGCTCTTCTATTCTGTTGCATATGCAAATAAATTCAAAAATCTGCTACAAAAATAAGCATTTTTATAAGAAAATCACTATCTTTGCAACATAATTAAATCTAATTATTCAATAACTACTAAACAAATATTAATATGAAAGTCCTGATTTTACAAGGCTCTCCTAGAGCCAATGGTAACACCGCATGGATGGCGGAAGAGTACAAGAAGGCTGCAGAAGCAGCAGGTCATGATGTGACGCTAGTAAACGTCGCTAAGAAGAAGATTGCAGGCTGTCTGGCTTGCGAGTACTGCCACAATAAGGGCAATGGTGCCTGCATCCAGAAGGATGACATGCAGGAGCTGTACCCGCTGATTCAGGAAGCCGAGGCGTTGGTATTGGCTGCCCCCATCTACTACTTCACGCTGAGTGCCCAAATCCAGGCACCTATCCAGCGCGTTTACAACATGATGACACCGCCTAAGGTGAAGAAAATGGCCCTGCTGCTGTCGTCATATTCGCCTGGCGTCTATGATGCAGCCATCGCCCAGTACAAATACCTCTATGAATTCTGGAAATTCGAGAACACAGGTATCGTTACAGCCAAGGTTGACGAGCAGAAGACTGAGGAAACCAAACAGAAGGTGATAGAACTGGCAGGTAAACTCTAAGCCTTTTTAACACGCTAATGTAAGATTGGTAACGTCCGTGTCACGAAAGAATGGCACGGACGTTTTTTCTGAACTATAACACTAAATGTTTCATAGGATGACCTCCCCACCAACTGTCATTCGCATATCGGAATCCTACAGAGGCATATAGTGCCTCGCCAGCAGGATTGCCTTTATCCACCAACAGTCCGACACAGGGCAGTCCCATCTTATCAGCTTTCTCCTTCGTAGCAGTCAAAAGACGCTGAGCTATACCTTGGCGACGATACTCTGGAAGGACAGCCAGAGAATCAAGATAAAGTTCACCAGCCTGTGTCTCATCATCCATGCCGGAATGATCCATACCGATGTGTTCCTTTGCTGCTTGGATGAATGCCTGGCGAAGCTGATGCAGTTTGCCGCCATCATAACTGACGGCAATGCCTACAACTCTGTTATCAGCCATTGCTACCAGAGTGTTTCTGTAGCTGTACTGCGAGTCCTCGCACTCTACCAATGAGGTCATCATCTTATAAAAGTCCTCCAGGCCATGCCCAACTCCACAGAAATGCAGGCAACAATCATCTGTCATAGCCATCATAATCAGACGTGCTATATCTGAAGTTTGCGCCTTCGTTGCTTCTTTAATCTCAATCATCGTCGTCATCCTCCTCCATTTTACAGATTTGACGTGTCTCTTTGCGGGCTTCCCGCCAACGAGGGAAGAACTTGTCCATCAGTGCGTGGAAACGGGCATTGTGGCTGGCTTCCAGCAGATGGCATAGCTCATGAACCACCACATGCTCGATGCACCATTCCGGCAACAGTAGCACGTATGCTGAGAAACAGATTGACTTGTCCTTGACGTTGCATACACCCCATCGGGAAATCATCGCCTTGTAATAAACTACAGAAGGTTTCACGCCCATCTCTTTGGAGTGACGTTCTACCATAGGTTCTATCAGGGCTTTCAAACGTTGAAGAGCATCGTCAGCCTGTTCTCTCGTCCTTAGCGGCAGTTGATTATAGAATGCTGCCCTGCGCTTCTGGCTTTCGTAGGTTTTCTTCCGTGCCTCAGTTATCCAGTCACGGTGTTCCTCAATAAACCGTTCCACTTCGGACTTCGGCATTCCGATTGGTGCCGACACATGCACATCGCCATTCTTCACGATACGCATTGACAGTCTTCTGGTTCTTCTATATGTTACTTGTATAGCCATTTCAATTTGTCATTAGAATAATTACGCCACAGATTCCGATATACGCATAGACGATGTATCGGAAAACGCGGTTGGGAATGCGCTTGAAGACATAGGCTCCAAGGGTTGTACCGATGATGACTCCACCAAATCCAAAACAGTAATCTGTCCAGCTCATTCTTTTTCAAATCCTAATAATTCTCAAAATACTTCGCAAAGGTAGCAATAATTCGCCATTTCTTGCTACTTTTGCAACAACATTTAAATGTATTTATGCAAATGACGATAGGACTCCCAAAGGTTTATCACCTTTCCTTTTTTTATGGATTAGGAAGCAATGATTATTTCCATAGCGATAATTTTATTAAATTTTCCAGTGAATGTTGATATTTTTAAGTACCTTTGCACGCATGAAACAACAGACAGCTATTTTACGTTCAGCCATTATTGCTGGCATCTGCATCTCCATTGGATGCGTTGTCAACCTCCGTGTCGGCGGTGTTGCTGGTGCAGTATTGTTCTCTTTCGGCCTTCTTGCCGTCGTCCATTACAAGCTTAAGCTCTATACCGGAACAGCAGGCTTTATCCGTGCCAAAGGCGACTGGTCCATGCTCTGCACCGTCCTTGTCGGCAACATTATCGGCTGTGCCTTGACAGCCCTTGTGTGCACGTATGCCCAGCCTGACATTCTGCCTCCCGACTTTGCCATCGTCCAGTCACGCCTGGTCAAAGGCCCTTTCCCCTGTTTCCTGCTCGCCATCGGCTGCGGTTTCATCATGACTACCGCTGTCCAGTTCGGACGCGAGGGCAAGTTCCTGCCCCTGTTGTTCGGCGTGCCTGTCTTCATTCTGTGCGGCTTCACGCACTCCATAGCAGACGCCTTTTATTTCCTGGCTGTCCCCGATTTGTACAGCGCCAAGCTCTTTGGTATCTATCTAGCCGAAGTTTTAGGCAATTTCGCAGGTTGCAACCTCTACCGCTGGGTCATCGCCAAGGAACAGGTCTAATTCTTCCTGCGGCTTTTCGGCGTCTTGTTACGCATTATGAATTATTTAGAACAGAAGATTTAGAGGGACATTAATAAATAGTCAGAAAATATGATAGAGTTTATTCAGACACTCGGTAAAGGAATCGTCCAAGGTTTCCGTCAGTTCATAGACAATGACCTGAGCAGTTATGTGCCATTGTTTATTATTGCGGCTGTCTTGATTATAGGTGTAAAGATTAAGAATTGGATCCAGAACCGCCATGGTCTGTAGGGCTGGCGATATGGGTCATGTTGGCCGGAATACAAGAGCATCGTCAGAGAGGTCCATCATCACCTGGGTGAAGCAAGGTTGTGGATTAGTTTTTTCTTCATAATTTATTGACACTTTATAAATGTTATTTCTTCGCCGGTATCGTCTGCTATAATCATTTGGGAATCAGACCGTGATTTTATAGTCAGAGCGTCATCTTTTATGAATTGCTTTATGAAATCGCCTTTTGTAGCCTCCATATTGTTCTGTAGAGCCTTGGTAAGCGTTTTCTTCAGAACTTGCATTTCTTCGTCAGATACTGATAACGTTTCATCCAATTGCAGTTTGTCAATGCTCACCGTTAAGCCGCTACCATCTCCGATGACTTTTATTTTGTCGCCTTTAAGTGCATAGGAAAAGGGTACGTTTATCGACAGGCCTATTGTACCCATCTCTTGCTGACCTTTTTCTGTACTGATCGTCAAATTGAGCGAATCCTGCTTAAAGGTGAAATACAAATCGGCTTCATTGCCGGATTTCTGAATAGTTGCCTTCCAAGTGCCATCTAAGCCTTGGGCGTTCATTCCAACTGCACTGATAAACAGAAGGAGAAACAGAGAAATTTTAATTTTCATATAAATAAATAATTATTCGTAGTGTCTTTTTGTTACTGGCATGTTGGCTTCCTTCCAAGCTATGATGCCGCCTTTCAGATTGACACACTTGTACCCGAAATCAGCAAGTCTTCCGGCAGCATTGGCTGAACGGCGACCGCTGCGGCAATAGATGGCAATCTTCTTGTCTGTAGGCAGGGCCGCTTTTACCTTTTCTACGAAATCGCTCTGCCCCTGGTCAATCAGGATAGCTCCCTGAATATGTCCTTCGGCAAATTCAGCAGCTGTACGTACATCAAGTACTATTACGTTGGCATCGGCAATCAGTTCTGCGAACCCTTGCACATCCGTATTCTCAAAATTTTGCTGACCACAAGCCGTATTCAGCCCCAGCAATGTTAGCAAACAAGTCAAAACTTTCTTCATATTATACTATACTATTACATCATGTGTATCTAATACGCTGCAAATTTAAGAAATAAAAATGGAATAAGGTGTATAAATTGCGTGAATTTGTACATTATTGGCAAAAAAGTAACGAGTTTTCTTTGTTTTGCCATCGACTTTTCGTAACTTTGCAGGCATAATAATAACTATAAACCCATAATGATATGGACAAGAATATGATGAAGAAAGCGTTTTTTTCGATTGTCATGGTAGCCGTAGTAGCTACAATGGTTTCGTGTGGAAGCAAGAAGACTCAGACGGAAAGCGCTGACGTTGCTGACTCGACGGTGATTCTGGCACAGCAGGAAATAACGGGTGTTATCAAGGAATTGTATGCCGCAGAGGCTAAGAACGAAACGGGTATTGACCAGCTTTATGCCTGTCATGTATGGCGGAAGATGGTGGCTGCTGTTGAAGAGAAGGACTCGCATGTGGCGGAGATCGGATTCTTCAACGAGAATTATTGGACGCAGATGCAGGACAGCAACCCTGAAGATCTTGAGGCTCGCGACATTAAGTTTGAACAGCTGGACGTTGAGAAGGGTAGGGCAACGGTCAGTTTCCTTCTCCATAGTTCTGTTCAGGATGTCCGTCAGAAGTTCGAATTCTGCCACGAGGATGGCAACTGGCGTGTACACAACATCATCAGGTATTTCAAGGATTCTGATGGCAAAGAGGAGGAGTCGAACTTGATGAAAGCTATGCAAAGCTATATTGACGAGCCGCAGGAGGAAGAGGCACATGATTTGACTTTCTCGTATATGGCCGGCATCTACGATGACGAGAAACAGGAGAGCCGCTTCAGTCTGCACGAAGACGGTACGGCCACATGGGGCATGATAGGCAGCTTGCACTACACGGAGTATACCTACACCATCAATGGCCACACCATCTGCCTGAAGCCTAAGGACGTGGATTCTGAGGAAGACTGCTATGAATATGACGAGAACACCCGCACGCTGAAGAACGAGCAGGGAACAGTTTATTACCGTCAGGTTGTTGAATAATAAACGATGTTTAAGAAAAATCGATATCGCTCTTTTTCCAGGCGACTGACGCGACGCATCGTGCTTGGGCTGATGCTGACGCTGATAGCTGTTACAGCCAGCATCCTCTGTGTTGCAACCCGGGTGATGAACGACTATACCAGCAACTATTTCCAGGCGCTGATGGACGTAGAGAACGAGACGGTGGAGAAGGTGCTATTAGGTGTAGAAGTGGCTGTGGCTAACAGTATAGATGATATTGAAGAACAGCTGCAATCGCCCGCTACTGTCTTTGCCGCTCTGCGCGATGAGCTGGGGTGTAATCCTCAGATTTTGGGCTTCTTCGTCAGCTTCGAACCTGACTATTATGCCAGTCAGGGAAAGTGGTTCGAGCCTTACGCTATGTGGCGCGACGGACGAATAGACACGATGCAGATAGGTTCGGCAAAGAGCGACTATCTGAGCGACGACTGGTACGACAGAGCCTTTGCAGCCGACAGCGGATACTGGTCGGAGCCTTACTTCGACGAGGCGGGTGCCAAGACTATCGTCTGCTCATACTCCGAACCCATACACGACAGTACCGGACGCAAGGTGGGTGTGTTTGGTGCCGACATCTCGCTAGACTGGCTACACGAACAGTTGCAGCAGCTGGACCGTAAGACTAATGTGGAGGGACTGATAAACGTACGCGAGGAGTATAAGGGGGACAAAATGGTTTGGTCGTACTGCTTCATCGTAGACCACGAAGGCACCTATATCGGACATCCTGACAAGAAGCGCATCCTAAAGGAAAACTTCTACCAGGCGCTGCGACAACAGACGGATACCGCAGCGCACAGGCTTGCCCGCGAGATGAACGAGGGAAAGCGGGGATTCATCAAGACCGAAATAGACAGCCTGACTTCATACGTGTTCTATGCACCGCTGGAGCATACCGGATGGTCGATGGCTATCATCGTCCCTTGGTTTACAATGTATCTTAAGGGTATTGCCTTCTGTATCCTCATAGCGCTCTTTATTATTATTGCGCTCCTGGGAGTCTATATCACTTGCCGCATCACGATCCGCCGTTCGACGCGTCCGCTGCATTCGCTGGCGAAGAGTGCCGACGAGGTGGCAAAGGGTAACTTCAATACACCACTGCCCGACATCAAGCACAACGACGAGATACGAATGCTGCGTGATTCGTTCGGCAACATGCAGCAGTCGCTCAGCCAATATATCGACGAGCTGAAGGCGACGACAGCCGAAAAATCGGCCATTGAGAGCGAGCTGGCTATTGCCCGTAATATTCAGATGGCAATGCTGCCGAAAGCTGAGACACAGGCGGAAGACCACGAGGCTCAGCATTTTGATATTCATGCCTTCCTGACGCCAGCGAAGGCGGTTGGTGGCGACCTGTACGACTACTTCGTGCGCGATAACCGACTGTACTTCTGCATCGGTGATGTGTCGGGTAAGGGTGCGCCGGCGGCACTGGTGATGGCTATGGTCTGCGGTGCGTTCCGACTATTGGCAGAGAGCGAGTCGGAGCCCGAACGCATCGTAAGCCGTATGAACAACACGATGGCTCGCGACAACGATATGTGTATCTTCATTACCTTTTTTGTGGGTGTGCTTGATCTGACGACGGGACTTCTGCGCTACAGCAATGCGGGACACAAGGCGCCCTATGTGTTAAACGGTGCATCGACTATTGTGCTGCCCATAGACAGGAATCTCCCTGTCGGCGTGATGGCTGATTTCGAATTTACGGCACAAGAGACCACACTAGCCCCAGGTAGCACGCTGTTTCTCTATACCGACGGTCTGGACGAAGCCGAAGATGCCCAACAGCAGATGTTCGGCAAAGCGCGCATCGGCGAGGCACTGCAGCACGCATCGACAAATCCACAGGCGCTAGTCGAACACATGACGCAGGCTGTGTCAGGTTTTGTAGGTGATAATGAACAGAGCGACGATCTGACGATGCTCGCATTGCAATTTAAATAATAATGTTCACTTTTCGACAGGAAAATATCAAGACGGGGGAAAATGGCACGCTATTTGCAATACCTTTTGGCAGAAATATAATATAATAATAAATAAGGTATATGCAAAAAGGTAACATCGGGGTTACAACTGAGAATATATTCCCCGTCATCAAAAAGTTTCTCTATAGTGATCATGAGATTTTCCTGCGCGAGATGGTGTCGAATGCCGTCGACGCTACGCAGAAGCTGAAGACGCTGGCCCAGCAGGGCGAATTCAAGGGTGAGGAAGGCGACCTGACCATTCACGTCAGCCTGGATGCCGACAAGGGAACTATCACCATCAGCGACCGCGGTATCGGTATGACTGAGGAGGAGATCGACAAGTACATCAATCAGATAGCCTTCTCGGGTGTGAACGACTTCCTGGAGAAATACAAGGACAACGCCAACAACATCATCGGACACTTCGGACTGGGATTCTACTCGAGCTTCATGGTGTCGAAGAAGGTGGAGATAATCACCAAGAGCTACAAGGACGGCGCAAAGGCTGTGAAGTGGAGCTGCGACGGCAGTCCTGCCTACGAGATTGACGATGCCGAAAAGGAGGATCGCGGAAGTGACATCATCCTCTACATCGACGACGACTGCAAGGAATTCTTGGAGAAGGAGAAGATTCAGCAGCTGCTGACCAAGTACTGCAAGTTTATGGCTGTACCCATAGCCTTCGGCAAGAAGCAGGAGTGGAGCAGCGAAAAGAAAGAGATGGTGGACACCGCCGATGATAACATCATCAACAACATAGAGCCTCTGTGGACAAAGGCTCCGTCTACGCTGAAGGACGAAGACTACACGAAGTTCTATCGCGACCTGTATCCCATGAGCGACGAGCCGATGTTCTGGATTCACCTGAACGTTGATTATCCCTTCAATCTGACGGGTATTCTGTACTTCCCACGAATCAAGTCGAACCTGGACCTTCAGCGCAACAAGATACAGTTGTATTGCAACCAAGTGTTTGTGACTGACCAGTTGGAGGGCACAACAGACCCAGATGGAACAGCCAAGACAAGAGGCATCGTGCCTGAGTTCCTAACACTGTTGCATGGTATCATCGACTCGCCAGATATTCCCCTGAACGTCAGTCGTTCGTACTTGCAGAGCGACAGTAAGGTTAAGAAGATTTCGACGTATATCACCAAGAAAGTTGTCGACCGCCTGCAGGCCATCTTCAAGGAGGACCGCAAGCAGTACGAAGAAAAATGGGACGACCTGAAGCTCTTCATCAACTACGGCATGCTCAGCGAGGAGTCGTTCTACGACAAAGCCAAGGACTTCGCCCTGATGAAGGATACAGAGGGTAAGTACTTTACCTTCGACGAATATAAGACGCTGATTGAGGGCGCCCAGAAGGATAAGGACGGACAGCTCGTCTATCTGTATGCAACGGATAAGGAGGAACAGTACAGCTATATCCAGGCGGCTAAGGATAAGGGCTACTCGGTATTGCTGTTGGACGGTCAATTGGACGTGCCCGCTATCCAGATGCTGGAGCAGAAGTTTGAGAAGAGCCGCTTTACACGTGTGGACTCTGACATCATAGACCGACTGATTGTGAAGGACGACGCACCGAAGTCGAACCTGTCGGAAGACGAGTCTGCCAATTTGTCACATGTATTCCGTTCGCAGATGCCAAAGATGGAGAAGACGGAATTCATGGTCGAGGTACAGTCGTTGGGCGAGAGCCAACGTCCAGTTGTCATCACGCAGAACGAATGGATGCGTCGTATGAAGGACATGAGCCGTTTCCAGCAGGGTATGAACTTCTACGCTCAGATGCCAGACTCGCTGAATCTGGTGCTGAACAGCGACCATCCGCTGGTAAAGCGCGTTTTGGACGACTGCAAGGCAACAACAGAGGAAGCGCTGAAGCCCATCGAGAGCGAGTTGAAAGGCCAGGAGGCCCGTCTCGCTGCCATCCGTCAGCAACAGGATAAGAAGAAACCCGAGGAGCTGACGCAGGACGACAAGGATATGAAGGCTGAATGCGAGAAGGCCGTCGAGGAGCAGAAGCACAAGAAAGAAGACGTGCTGAACGGCTATGCTGCCAAGAACGATATCGTGCACCAGCTCATCGATCTGGCTCTACTTCAGAACGGTATGCTGAAGGGCGAGGCTTTGGATAAATTCCTGAAGCGATCGGTAGATTTGATTAAGTAAAAACAAGGATATGAAGAAGTAAAAAGCCAATTTATTTGGCTTTTTACTTTAATATATTTGCATTTTCGCTCACTTATTCGTACCTTTGCACTCAAAATTAAAGACGATGCGAAGAAAAAGGTGGCGCTGCAAGTCCGGACAACAACCTACGGAGTTTGACAAGCGCATCATGTATTTGGAAAATAAGGGCGCACTAGTGCCTACACCGGATTTGGTGAAGACACCCGAGCAGATAGAGGGCATCCGCAAGGCGGGTGTCGTCAATACGGGTGTGTTGGACGAAGTGGCAAAACAGATTCATGCCGGTATGTCGACGCTGGAGATAGACAAGATATGTCGCGACTACTGCGAACAGCACGGTGCAATACCAGCCTGTCTCAACTATGAGGGATTTCCCATGAGTGTGTGTACGAGTATCAACGAGGTAGTGTGTCACGGTATCCCCAAGGCAGAAGATGTGCTGCAGGAGGGTGATATCATCAATGTCGACTTCACCACGATACTTAACGGCTATTATGCTGATGCCAGCCGTATGTTTATTATCGGCAAGACAACACCCGAGAAAGAACAGCTGGTGAGGGTGACGAAGGAATGTCTGGAGATTGGTATGGAAGCCGCCAAACCTTGGGGCTTTGTCAACGAGGTAGGACGAGCTATCGAGAAGCACGCCAGGAAGTATCACTACGGTGTGGTACGCGATTTGTGCGGTCACGGGGTAGGCAACAATTTCCACGAGGAGCCCGAGGTGTGCCACTTTGCACAGCGCAAGGACGGTATGCTGTTGGTGCCCGGTATGGTGTTCACTATTGAACCTATGATCAATATGGGTACTTGGGGCGTGTTTATCGACGCTGACGATCCCTACGGTTGGGAAGTTATTACGGAAGACGAAAAACCCTCTGCACAGTGGGAGCATACGCTGCTGATGACAGAACACGGCGTGGAGGTACTGAGTTACTAGATGAGAGGTGAGAAATGAGAGATATGGTTAGCGAAGGTGATATATATATATTAGGTATAGAGTCAAGTTGCGACGATACTTCGGCAGCTGTGCTGAAGAATGGGGTGCTGCTGTCGAATGTGACAGCATCGCAGGCTGTACACGAAGCGTATGGAGGTGTGGTGCCCGAACTGGCATCAAGAGCCCATCAGCAAAACGTGGTGCCTGTGGTGCATGAAGCTATCAAAAGAGCAGGCATCCAGAAAGAGCAACTGTCGGCTATCGCTTTTACACGTGGTCCCGGACTGATGGGGTCGCTCCTGGTAGGCGTTAATTTTGCCAAGGGCTTTGCCCGTTCACTGGGGATTCCCTTGATAGACGTGAACCACTTGCAGGGACACGTAATGGCGCACTTTATCAAAGAAGAGGTGAGAGGTGAGAATGGAGAGGTGAGCGAATATTCTAATATCCCGCCATTGCCGTTTCTCTGTCTGCTGGTGAGCGGCGGTAACTCGCAGATAGTCAGGGTGAACGCCTATAACGATATGGAGGTGTTGGGGCAGACTATCGACGATGCTGCCGGAGAGGCGATAGACAAATGTTCGAAGGTGATGGGACTGGGTTATCCCGGAGGCCCCATCATCGACAAGCTGGCGCGACAGGGTAATCCGAAAGCCTATCAGTTCTCGGAACCTCATATTCCGGGCCTGGACTATAGTTTCTCAGGACTGAAGACATCGTTCCTCTATAATATGCGTAAATGGGTGGAAGAAGATCCCGATTTCATCGAGCATCACAAAGAGGATATCGCTGCCTCGTTGGAATGGACGATTGTTGACATTCTGATGAAGAAACTAAAGCTGGCGGTGAAGCTGACGGGTATCAAGCATGTGGCTGTAGCAGGAGGCGTGAGTGCTAACAACGGATTGCGCAACGCCTTCCATGATTACGCTAAGCGCTACGGTTGGACCATCTATATCCCCAAGTTCAGCTATACTACCGATAATGCCGCAATGATCGGTATCGTAGGTTATTACAAATATCTGGACGGTGAGTTCTGCGGCATAGAGGCACCGGCATTTTCGAAAGTGACGTTTAAATAGAAAAAGATATGGATTTTGAAAGCAAGATTATCAGCAGAGAGGTGAGTCAGCTGCTCTGGGAAATGGAGAAGACAGTGAGTACTGCCGAGAGTTGTACAGGCGGACGAATTGCCGAGTCGATTATCGCTGTGCCTGGTGCATCGAAGTATTTCAAGGGAGGTATTATATCGTATGTAGACGAAATCAAGAAGTCGCTGCTGGGTGTAGACGAGGAACTGTTGGCTGAGAAAACAGCCGTATGTGAAGAGGTAGCCTGTCAGATGGTGAAGGGAGCCTGCAAATCGCTGAATACCGACTACGCTATTGCTGCTACGGGTTTTGCGGGTCCCGGAGGCGGTACTAAGGAGATTCCTGTAGGTACTATTTGGCTAGCTTGTGGCACACTAGACAAGCAGGTGACGATGAAGGTAGAAGAGGATCACGGAAGAGATATCAACCTGGCTATTGCTACCAATAAAGCGATGCAAATGTTTCTGGATTTCCTCAAAACAGAGAATAAAACAGAAGTAGAAGGTTAAAAAATGCTAATTCGCATTTAATTCTTATTTCTTCGTTCTTCATTCTTAATTAAAATATGTACCTTTGCACCCTGTTTGGAGTAAGTTATAATTTAGGAACAAGAAAAAGTAGATAGAAATGTCTAAAATTTGTCAGATTACAGGAAAGAAGGCACAGATTGGAAATAACGTGTCTCACTCAAAGCATCGCACAAAGCGCAGCTTTGATGTTAACTTGTTCAGCAAGAAGTTCTACTATGTAGAGGAGGAATGCTGGATTCAGCTGAAGATCAGCGCTGCTGGTCTGCGTATGATTAATAAAGTTGGTCTGGACGCTGCCCTGAAGCAGGCTG
>CAMUYR010000054.1 GCA_947164965.1 uncultured Prevotella sp.
ATCATGTGAGGGATGTAGCGCGACAGGTTCTTGTCAAAGAACACCAGCGTGGCTTCGTCCGTCTTATACTGGAAATAGGTCTCATTCTGCCCCCTGGATATACAGGGAATCATCGACAGCAGAAAGACAACCATCCAGTTACGCATATACAACACCGTAATTATGGATCAATTTTTGGGCCTTTTTTGTTCAGCATTACACTATTGTTTGCTGCTGCTGTCTGACTGATTACGTTGCCAATCATCAATGCATTATAGGAATCAATCTTTGGACCACGACCAGCAAGAACCTCTTTCTGAGCATTGTGGGGATCAATCTTTGGACCACGACCAGCAAGAACCTCTTTCTGAGCATTGTGGGGATTGATCTTACGGCCAGCAAGAATTTCCTTCTGAGCAAGGAGAACCGAACTGATTTCACTTTCGAGAACCTTTGGCCGAATTTTGCCTCCAATCGTGTTGGGAAGCTTCATAGCTTGGGCCAACTCGCAGCTTTGCAGCACAGCTAAACGTTCAGCAATACCGAAATTAGCTATGGCAGCAAGAGCCTTTTCGCCACTTAGCAGGTTGCCCTTCTTTGCCAAAGCCTCAGCACTTGCCTTGTCACCCTCGAGGGCAGCAGTCATCTGCTGGTAATCCAACCACTGGTCGCGGACCAGTTTCAATTTGTCATCACCCTGGGCTGTCTCCAAATACTTGTCGGTGGTCTCTATGAAACGGTTGGCCAACTGGTTCTGCTTCTGCAGCGTGGTGTAAGCCAGTGAGGCGTTGATGGTGGACTGGGCCAAGTCGGGACACTCCTCACCACTCAGGGCAGCATTCAGGTTGTCGGCTGACTCTGCCAGCGAACTGGCAACATTGTCCACCAACTCACGCTGGGCGTTCATATCCTTGAGCACCTCGGCAAATGCAGGGATGTTGCCGGCTACCTCATTTGACATGTCAACCAGCGTGCCAAACTGGGCGGCGCGTGTCTGCATCACCACCTGGGCTACCACGATATCATCCCTGAAGGCTGAGTCGGTCTGAAGGAGTTCTTCCATATTAGTAATCTTCTCGGAAACTTGCTCACGAGAGAATTTTGCAGCTTTGGCGATATCTCCATCAGCCTCGTTGAAATCCACTGGCCAATCAACAAAAAAAGAGGTGATTAACCCTATGGTGAATATAGCTGCCACCGAACACAAGATAGTAATACTTTTCTTTTTCATAGACCTAATATTTAAAATTCTTATTCTTTTCTCTGACGCTAAATGTCTTTTATGAAATTGATGTTGCAAATATACAACATATTTTGTTTCCATCCAAACTTTTTTTTGTGTTTTTTACATATTAGTTGCGACACAGGTATGTTTTTACGACAAATCTCCCAAAATTCCCTGATTTCTGTCGCATGTCCAGAGTTCTTCTGGAAGCTCTTAACCCTGTCCGTGGCCTTGATTCCAAAGAGGACTGCCATGAGCGGCAATGCCACCACAGCAGAAAACGGAGAAGACGGCCCGTATTATCGCGCTGTACTGATAGCGTATCAACTTACTGCGAAGTCCCAGGTGGGAGTCGATTACAGAGGACAGAATACGGTCAAATTTGTCCAAAACGAAAAATATTCCGCCAAAAGCGGTGATTTTCTCAGATTTTATTTGTACTTTTGCCATGTCATTGATGATTTTGCTTGTCTTGTTTTGCAGCACTAAGGTAAGTGAAAAATCTGACATGGCCAAATCCTGAGCAATAAAAAGTTGCTCAGGTACTTATAGAGATAGTTAAATTAAAGTGCTGCGGAATTATTGGAATAGTTATGAAAAACAGATTCTTTGGAATGCTTGCCGCCATCATGATGGGTGGAGCAGTAATGACAGGGCTGACAGCGTGCAGCAACACAGACAACAACGACGGCAATAACCAGCAGAAGCGAGTGGCCTTGCTGCTGCCCGACAATTCCCGTATTGACCGTTGGGGCACTGACCTGCAAAATTTGGAGGAAGCCATGGCCACGTACGGCATCATGACCACTTCCTACGTGGCTCCCGAGACCGCCGAGGGTGCCGCACAACAGGTAGAACAGCTGAAAAAGGCCATCAACGACGGCGTGAAATACATCGTGCTGACGACCATCGACTACAAGACGATCAATGAGTCCGGACTTCTGGAGCAGCACCCCGATGTCAAGGTGGTATGCCACGACCGCTTTATCTTTGAGAACCCTCGCATCGCTTTCTTCTCTTCTGCCAATACGAAGGAGGTAGGCCGTACGCAGGCTCAGTTCCTGATCGACCAATTCCAGGCATCAGGAAAGGCTTCCATGACCCTCGAAATCTTGCAAGGCCCTGCCACCGATGGCAATGCCAAGGACTATTATGACGGAGCCATGGATCTTCTCAAGGAATACATCGACAACGGAAAACTGGTCGTCAAGAGTGGCAAGACGGCATTCAACGACGTGAAGGGTGACAGTTGGAATGTCGAAGATGCAAAGAAAGCCATGAAAGACCGTCTGAACAGCTATGCAGAAGGCGAGTGCCCGGACTTGGTTCTTGCAGCAGCCGACAATGCTGCGCAGGGTGCCATTGAGGCACTGGAGGAAGCTGGCATCACCAACATGCCTATCATCACCGGTCAGGACAATTCCCCGGCATCGCAGGCTTATATCAAGAGCGGCAAGCAGACCATGACCATCGACAAGAACCTGAAGGACATGGCCAACAACACCGCGATGGTTGTCAATAGCCTGATCATGAATACGCCGATTACCGGTAGCCAGACCGTCGCCGGCATTCCGGTCATCTACTCTAAAATCATCGTTATCACCAAAGACAACCTTTAGGTTTTCTTTGTCGACAGACTTCGCTTCCTATTTGTATCAAAAGGAGGGGGGACAGATCAATGACCTGCCCCCCTTTCTCTTTGATAGTTGTCTTGACGTTACTTTTTCTCCGTGATATCCGGGATATGGAAACAAGGTTGCGTCGAGGTGAGTGCACGAAAAAATCATCGATGAAATTTGACCGTATTCTGTCCTCTGTAATCGACTTCCACCTGTTATTGATGCCAATCCGAAGTTCCATAAACTCTATCAAATGTATATATTTGTCGCATGATGATTGAATATTCACTTGCGAAAGTTCAGTAAACAATTGAAATGTGCAAGTATTTTTAATAGCATTTTTGATTCTTAAAACAATAATTAAATGCAATTTTTTAATTTTTTCATACTTTATTTGTGTTATCTCGTTTTATTTCTTTATTTTTGCAATCGATTTTATGAATATTATCTATTAGCATATGCCAGTAAAAATTTTGAGTGTTGACGACGAGATGGACCTCGAATTGTTGTTGACACAGTATTTTAGAAGACAAATTAGAAAGGGAGTCTACGAGTTCAAGTTCGCTCATAACGGTCTTGAAGCGCTCACTATGTTGCTCAAAGAGAAGGATTTCGATATCATTCTCTCTGATATCAACATGCCTGAAATGGACGGTCTGACGCTTCTCACTAAGATCAATGAGATGCAGAACCCCGCCCTTAAGTGCATCATGGTGTCGGCTTATGGCGATATGGGTAATATCCGCCAGGCAATGAATAATGGCGCTTTTGACTTTGCGACGAAGCCCATCGATCTTGATGATCTGAGTCTGACAATTGAGAAAGCCGTTGAGCAAATCAATTACATCAAGACCATGGAAAAGGAGCATAATCAGTTGGAGTCTATCAAGGGCGATCTGGCTGTGGCCAAGGAGATTCAGCAGGCCATTCTGCCTCGTATCTTCCCGCCATTCCCTGAGAATGCCAGTCAACTGGATATTGCCGCATCAATGAATGCAGCTAAGGACGTTGGTGGCGACTTCTACGACTTCTTCCGCATTGATGAAAACCGCATTGGCTTTGTAATTGCCGACGTGAGTGGAAAGGGTGTTCCCGCAGCTATCTTCATGGCCGTTAGTAGAACCCTGATCCGTTCTACTGGTATCAGGGGCGCAGGGGCTGCAGAATGTATGGGGTACTCGAACGACCTCTTGTCGAATGAATCGGTAAACAGTATGTTTGTCACCGTTTTCTATGGCATATACAATATCCAGACAGGCGAGGTGACCTATACCAATGCTGGTCATAACCCACCATATATGATAAAAGCCGATGGTAGCATCGAGCAGTTGCCACTATCAAAGAATATCGCGGCAGGTGTTTTCGAATCATTCGAGTTCTCAGAAGATACCCTACAGTTAGAGCATGGCGACATGCTGTTGTTATACACAGACGGTGTGACTGAAGCTACTGACATAGAATTCAAAGAGTATGGCGAGAAGCGTCTTGAGGAACTAATCAAGCAGAACGCGAAGGCAGATTGTCAGACAATGATAGACGTTGTGAAGGCTGATGTAAAGGCATTTGCAGGCGAGGCTGAACAGAGCGACGATATTACGCTGCTGGCACTGAAGAGATTGTAATAATGATGAAAGAGGTGAAAGGGTGAAAAACTGAAAGTGTGAAAAAGGGAACAATCATAACCGGATGTTTAGCGATTCTGCTGGTGGGCACAGCTGCCGCAGGATACATTGGCTGGATGTCGGAATCCAAAAAAGTGAAGACGCTTCAGGCTGAGATAGAAGCCATGAAGAAGCAGGAACTGCGTTCTACGGTTCTACGAAGCGTTAGCGCCCAGATGGAGGAAATCGCCAATGAGCAGAGAGAGATTTCTGATGAGAAGCGTGAGGAGGCTCTGCAACAGACAAAGGTAGCCAACGAGATGCGTCTTCGTTCAGAAATAGAGCGTCAGAACGCCCTCGAGGCTGAGAGATATGCCTTGGCATCGGAGAAGAAAGCTAAAGAGGCCTCTGCGATTGCCGACAGTCAACGTTTGGTGGCAGAACATCAGCGCATACAGGCTATATTCTCTAAGAACAAAGCCGACACTCTGAGCTACATTGCCCTTGGCCGTTCATTAGGCTCCGTTTCTACATTATTGGCTCAGGCCGGAAATGACGAATATGCAATCCCACTTAGCTATGCTGCCTACCTCTACACATCACGCTATAAAGGCGATCTCTATCAGCCAGCCGTGTTTAGACCACTTATGCAGTCAAGTAGAAGTATAACCACTTGGAGTGAGCATACTGGTGCCATAACTGACTTTGCATACATGCCTGGTGAAGAAAACAAACTTGTTACCTTAAGTAATTACGGAGAGATTTTATTCTGTGAGCGGCAGGGTGACCGACTACTTACAAAAACACTCCTTAAGGATAGCCAGTTCGATTTCCGTGATGTGGACATCTCACTTTCTACCGGCACTATTTATGCAATCAGCCGCTCTGGACATCTGGTGTATATAGATAAGGATCTCAAGATTGCTAAGCCAATAGAACTTACTGGTGTCCTAAATCCAATGCGCCTGCATGGTATCGATGACAAGAATATGCTGATTGTTGGGGAAAACTGCCTTGTTATCTTTGATATGAACCGTAATGTTGTTAGGACTACTCAGAAATTGCCGTTCCGTGTAACACTGAGTGCGAAAAAGGGAGACCAGATTTTACTATTCGACGACAAGGGTATGATGCACCTCGTGAAAGGTCCTAATCAGTTTGATTCAAAGAAAGTACCTGTACAAGGAAAGGTAACCGCTTATAACTATGCAACAAATACTGGTACAGAGGCCTATGGCATGAGCGATGGAACTATCTGGATGGTTTATAAGAATGGTAGTCAACAAAAGATGATTGGTCACCTTTCACGCGTCTCTCGGCTATATATTAAGGGAACTCATCTCTATTCGGCAAGTTATGACGGTAGCGTAAAAGTATGGACTCCTCACAAAGAGAAGCAAGAACCCATCACGCTGGTTGAAACAGGAAACTGGATTATGAGTTTTAAATTCGACTCGGCGATGAATACCGTTTGGTTAGGAGATTTCAAGGGCAACCTTACAGCAGTCAATCTATCGATTCCGCAGATGGTAAAGGCTATCCGTAATAGAATTAAGCGCAACTTTACGCGAGATGAGTGGAATTCATATATCGGTGTGGAAGTGCCCTACGAGAAGTTTGTTGAGAAAAATTGAATAGGTGAGAAATATGAAGCAGACGATTTTAAATAGAATTCTGAACGTTGTGAAAAGTAGGGCTCTATTTCTTCTTTTCGCCCTTTCGCCTTTTCACCTTTTCACCCTTTCATCTTATTCGCAGGGTATTCCTTTCTTCCGTAACTATACGGCAGAAGACTATCATGCTAACAAATTGAACTACGATGCAGAAACAGATGGCTTAGGGAATATTTTCATTGCCAACTTTGAAGGATTGATGTACTACGACCACGCAGAGTGGCACATCCTCCATACGCCAGGCATCACTCGTGTCACAGTTGTTGTCAGAAGCTCCGACAACACACTCTGGGTAGGCGGTTACAACTTTTTTGGAAAAGTGGCGCGTAAAGCTAACGGTGAAGTTGAGCTAAAGAGGATTGGAAAGCCAGACCTCTTCAATGGCGAAGTGAATGATATTTTCGAACGCGATGGCAAAATTAGGTTCCTTGTCAATAACGGTTTCATATACCAAGTTGAAGGTGAGGATGTTAAGGTTTGGAAACAAGTCGACAAAGATGTCCTCAAAATAGGCGTGCTCGACGTGGTAGATATTGATGCCGTCGAAAGAGGAGAGAAAAACGTTGTCAAGGATGACATCGTAATGGAAGAACCGTTAAACTACGGATTTAAGGCTATCATCAAGAAAAATGTGGGAATTGCCATCCTTAACGATAAGAACGAGGAACTCTATACGATTACCGATGCCAATGGACTCAGTTCCAACGACATCGTATATATGTCGTACGATGGGCGCAATCAACTATGGGCTGCCACAGCCAAAGGTGTTGTCGCTTTACAGATACCTTCAGCCTACTCACGTTTTACTACTCATGAAGGACTTGTTGGCACCGTCCTCTCCATCAGCGAAATGGGAGGTAAGATATATGCTGGTACCGACGACGGTCTCTATCGTCAGGAGGGAAGGCGCTTTGTAAAGGTTACACAAGTACCACATGCTTGTTGGGATCTGAAAAAAAGCAGTAACAGTCTGTTGGCCGCAACCGAAGATGGTATCTTCCGACTCAATCCAGACGGTAAGGTTCAAAGACTGACGATAGTCGGTTCCATGTCTCTGTTGGAAGATGGCTCCTATATCTATAGCGGCGAAGCGGATGGCGTGTATATTATTCAACCCGATGGAAAACGCCTTAAAGTCTGCAATATGGATAATGCCCAGAAGATTTTGAAAGACAACAAGGGCACCATCTGGGCTCAGAGCCTATACGGAAAGGTGTTCTACAAGAAAGCTAACACAGATAAGTTCTTACCCTATAAGTCTGGTAATAAGTCAGAAACGATGCAGACAGTTGTGCTGATAGGTGGAGAAGCAATCGTTGTCAGCGCAGAGGATACTAAGCCCTTCCACTACCCACTGCTTTCGGTAGCTGACGGCAATGGTATTACCTGGCTTACGGACAATGAGGGTAAGCGACTCTACCAATGGAAGAACGGCAAAAGACTTTCCGACCTTGACCAACTGCTGTTCCCTGTACAGGAGATGCCTATCCGAGCTATTTACACACGCCAAGATGAGATATGGCTGGGCAATGACAATGGTCTTACGATTATCAACACTAAGGCGAAAGAGCCGTTGTCATCTATAAAACCACAGCTTTTCATCCGTTCTGTCGTACTAAATAGCGACAGCGTCCTGTGGGGAGGTTTCGGCACCATGCCCGAAAAACTCCAGAATCTCAGTTCTTCTGAGAACAATCTGACATTTACCTTCTCGCTAAACTATCAGTCTATCGTAGGTACTACATTATATAGATATCAACTGGACAATGGTCAGTGGAGCGCTTGGAGTGCCGATACCCATGCCAAGTTCAATAACATACCTGATGGTAATCACACCTTCAGAGTTCAGGCACAGGATGCAATGAATAGGAAATCTGACATCATCAGCATCAAATTCCACATCGTTCCTCCTTTCTACAAGCGATGGTACATGTATCTGGTATATTTCATCATCTTGTCGGCCCTTGTCTATTTAATTGTTAGGTTAAGAATTCGTAAACTCGAGAATGATAAGATTCGTCTGGAGCAGATTATCCAAGAGCGTACTAATCAGGTTGTGAAACTGGAGAAGATGGCTACTGTTGGTAAACTTACACAGGGACTTATTGACCGTATCCTGAACCCGCTGAACTACATTAATAACTTTGCAAAACTCTCTGAAGGTCTTGTCAAGGATGTCAAGGCGAATTTAGAAGACGATAAGCCTAACATGGACGAGGAGAATTTTGAAGACACGATGGATGTGCTGGAGATGCTTGGCGGTAATCTGCAGAAAGTGGGTGAACATGGTCAGAACACCACTCGTACGTTGAAAGCAATGGAAGAGATGCTGAAAGACCGTACAGGAGGTGTTGTGGATACTGAAGTTACTGCCATCCTTAAACAGGATAAGGAGATGTTGGAGAAATACTATGCCAAGGAAATTGCCGAAAACAATATCGTCATCGATTTCCAGATACCGGCGCAGGAGATTGTCATCAAGGCTAATCCAGAGCAGTTAAGCAAGTCGTTCATGAGTTTCTTTGTAAACTCTATCTACGCCCTTGTAAAGAAAGCTCAGCGTACCAGCTATACTCCAACGTTATCAGTAAAAATCGACAGTGATGGTAAGACCATCAATATCGTTGTACATGATAATGGTATCGGTATCGAGGAGACTATTATAAATAAGGTATTCGACCCATTCTTCACCACCAAGCCCACAGGTGAGGCTTCTGGTGTAGGTCTGTACCTCAGTAATGAGATTATACAGAACTATGGTGGCGAGATAAGTGTGAAATCAACTAAAGACGAATTCTGCGAGTTTACTATTACGTTGCCCGCTATAACACAATAAACTTATGGAACAACAAATCGAACAACTCAAGGAGCAATTACAGAAGCAGGAAAAGCTGGCCTCGTTAGGTATTCTCAGTGCCGGCATTGCCCATGAGATACAGAATCCGCTCAACTTCGTAATCAATTTCAGTAAGATGTCTGACAAGTTGCTGAAAGACCTTACGGAGATTGTGGAAGACAACGAAGACAAGCTGCCAGAAGAGGACCGTGAGGATTTGGAAGACATTGTTGCTGACCTGAAAGAGAATATGGCGAAGATTGTGGAGCATGGTGAACGTGCCATCAGCATCATTCAGGGTATTCTACTCGTTTCAAGGGGCAAGGAGAACGAGTATATCCCTACCGACATCTGCAAAATCGTTAAGGAGTATGTATGGCTCTCATATCATGCCATGCGTGCCAATCACAAAGGTTTCAATGCAAGCATTCATGAGCAATACGAAGAAGGCATCCCTCAGATGATGGTAATTCCACAGGACTTGAGCCGTGCTGTTCTTAACATCATGAACAATGCGTTTTATTCAATATGGAAGAAATCGCAGGATGCTCCTTCTGATTACAACCCCGAGGTAACCATCAGTGTCAGCAAGCAAGAGAATAACTGTATCATCACGATGACTGATAACGGAGTTGGTATGAGCGCTGAAGTGAAACAAAAGTTGTTTGAGAACTTCTTCACAACGAAACCAATTGGTGAAGGAACAGGTCTTGGTATGAATATTGTGCGTGATATCATTGAGAACAAACATCATGGAAAAATAACATTTGAATCCGAAGAAAACCAAGGCGCCAGCTTCACATTTACTATACCTATTAAATAATGACGCAACAAAACACAGCGAAGTTCATCCTCAGGCTGTTGGATTCATTTAAGGCGAATGAAGACAAAATAGCAGTCGTTGACCAGAATGGACAACGACAGACCACTTATAAAGAGCTATTTACAAATGCCTGCAGAGTGGTCAGCTACTTACAGCAGAAAAATTACCCCCCTCACTCGTTTATAAGCATCTGCTTGCCGACTTCAATGGAGTATGTGGCAGCAGAATTGGGTATCTGGCTTTCTGGAAATGTAATTGTACCTATAGGAGACAGTTACCCACAAGACCGTATAGACTACATTATGGGGCATTGTGAGGCTTCCCTGCTTATAAACTCGGAGACATTCAAAGCTATTGCACAAGTTCCTCCAATAGAAATCACCAGTTTACCTAATGAAGATGATATGATGGCTTTGTATTACACCTCTGGGAGTACAGGCAATCCCAAAGGAGTAATTCATACATTTCATACATTTGATTTCTCTAAGTACATCTTAGAGACCTTAAAAGATGTGAACCCATTAATAATGGGTATGACACTATCAATGTTTTTCGTGGTTAGCGAATATATGTTGGCTACCCTTTGTGTCGGAGGAAAAGTCGTTATTGTCCCACCTCCTCTCATCAAGGATATTAGGCAACTTGAGGCTTTCTATTATCAACATCACATTACCTATGCATTTTTCACGCCATCAATTTTGAGACACTTCCGAGGTAATTTACCAGACCTAAAACTTGTGATGGTGGCATCTGAACGTGTTTCGGGTATAGCACCTAATGGTTATAAACTCGTAAACATATACGGTCAGACAGAAACCGGCGAAGGTTGTTTTAAATTTGATATTGACAAGGCATACGAGAACACCCCCATTGGAAAACCTACTATGGATTATTTTGAATACAAAATTTTGCGAGATGATCTGCAGGAGGTTGCCCAAGGTGAAGAAGGAGAATTGTGTGTTAAGGGTAGATTGTCACCTGGATATTATAAAGATGCCCAGCGCACTAAAGAATTATGGAGGGGGGGGTGGCTACATACAGGAGATATTGTCCGTGAAATGCCTGATGGCAATATCATTTACGTCAATCGAAAAGATTGGATGGTAAAAATCAACGGACAACGTGTTGAGCCTGGAGAAGTAGAGGCTGTTATAAAGGAATTTGACGGTATAGAAAATGCAATTGTCAAAGGCTTTACAACTAAAGACAGGCATTTTTTGTGCGCTTATTATATTGCCAGCAACAACGTATCGGAAAAAAATATCCGTGAGTATTTGCTCTCCAAGCTGCCTGCCTATATGGTTCCTACTTTTTTTGTGAAGATGGAAAGTTTTCCTCTTCTTCCAAATGGAAAGACAGACCGTAAAGCGCTGCTTATGCCTACCGTTCAAGCAGAAGGTTTCGTTCGACCACCTTACGCAGAACCTACAAATCAAATAGAACGTCAACTTTGCGAAGCATTTGAAAAAGCCCTGTTGGTTGACCGTGTTGGTATTGACGATGATTTCTTTGAACTTGGTGGCGACAGCATCAGAGTGATGGAAGTCCAGACGTTATGCCCAGATTTAGCGCTCTCTTCTCAAATAATATATGCGAATCGCACTCCCCAAAAAATTGCCGAGGCTTGTGCACACTCAGAAAAAGTCAGTTACGCACTACAGAAAGAATATCCGCTTAGTCAAACTCAGTTAGGTATTTACGTGGAGTGTATGTCTCGTCAGGGCGAAATAGCATATAACAACGGTATGCTATTCCAACTGAATCCAACTATTGATGAAGATCAGCTTTCCAGGGCTTGCGAAGCGGTTGTTGAGGCTCATCCTTACATCAAGACTCGACTATTTGTTGACAGTCAGGGGAATCCAAGACAGTTGAGGAATGATGCTGAACCATACCACCAAAATGTTGAAACATTAACTCAACAGGAGTTTGATCAACTGAAGTCTAAACTGATTCGTCCTTTCGACTTGCTCAATGACTGTCTCTTCCGTATTCGTATTCTGAAGACTCCTGAAGCATCATATTTGTTTATTGATTTCCATCATATCATATTTGATGGAATATCTTTTAACATCTTCCTTCAAGACTTAAAGGATGCTTGTGGGCAACTACCCATTAAGAAAGAAGAATTCTCAGGTTATGAAGTTTCTATAGAAGAGGAAGCACTACGTAAGACTGACGCATACACTTCTGCAAAAAAATGGTACAAGGAGCAGTTTGAAAATTTAAAGATTTCTTCTCTTCCTGTACCTGAGAAACAGGAGTCTCAGATATCCTATGGACAAGAACACCTTGAACTGACTGTTGATTACAATCAGTTACAGAAAGCATGCAACTATCTTGATGTCACCCCTAACGTACTTACAACAACTGTATTCGGTTATCTGTTAGGTGTAAACACGCATGCCAAAGAATCTCTATTCGCAACTATTTTCTCTGGGCGTCAGGATTTGAAGACCCAGCGGACTATGGCTATGCTTGTCAAAACCTTGCCAGTATATACCAAATGGAATCAAGATACCACCGTCAGGGAGTTACTCCAGACAACCAAGCAACAATTGATTGGTAGCATGAGTAATAGCTTGTTCTCCTTTGCGGAAGTCAAGGCCATGAACAATGCGATTAACAGCCATATCCTGTTTGCTTACCAAGGCGACTTAAAGCCGAGTGATGGTGAATTGTTCACCTATCAGCCCTTGATGGAGAATGCGACAGGAGAGAATCTGGCTTTTGAAATCACACGCAACAATAATAAAATAATTTTACACACCGAATACCATAGCAACGAATACACTCAGTCCTTCATCCAACGACTGATGCATTGTTACGATACGATTCTTAAAGGTTTTCTCAATTCTGAATCCGAGAACAAACGTCTCTGCGAGCTTCAAATCCTGACTGATGATGAGCAACAAGCCATCTTAGCATTAGGAACAGGCGAACAATTAGATTATGACCAAACGGAAACGATTGTGGATCTTTTCCATCGTCAGGCTTTACTGAGACCAGAGAACATTGCAGTAGTTGATGAGGTATCTGAAATCACCTATGCCGAACTGGATCGCAGGTCTGACCTATTGGCCACAGCACTCAGAACGGCCGGCGTTAGCACCGATACCTTTGTGGCGATTATGCTACCCAGGCGCAAAGAGTTTCTCATAGCAGTCTTTGCTGTATTTAAGGCTGGTGGTGCCTACATTCCTCTTGACAGCGATTATCCAAAGGAACGACTTGCCTTTATGCTGAAAGATTCCGATGCTCACATATTAATCACCACTGGTACCTTATCCAAGGATTGTCAGACAGAGCTGTATTTCCCAAGAGAGATGCAGTTGCTCATGGATGATTTTGATTTCAATAAGCCGTCGGATTATCCCGTCAATTTTGCGCAGCCATCAGGACTTGCCTATATGATTTATACGTCTGGAACGACAGGAAGACCCAAGGGTGTCATGATTGAGCATCAAAGTCTTCGTGCCTACTTGGGATGGCATGAAAGCCAACTACATATTTCTCCTGAAGATCATTGTGCGTTGCATTCCAGCTTCAGTTTTGACGCCTCACTCGATGATCTGATGCCACCATTGGTACAGGGTGCTCAGCTCCACATCTTATCTTCTGAGCTGCGCCACAACATGCAGGAGATGAATGATTACTTCAAAAGGCACAATATTGTTGGTCTCACTCTAAGTACCCAACTTGGAATAGAGATGCTGAACAATTACCAACTTCCCTTAAGATTTCTGTTATTGGGTGGTTCAAACATGTCCAAGGTTCCTATTGGTAATACCAGAGTCATCAACGGCTATGGACCAACAGAATTTACAGTTTGTTCTTCTTATTACACACTTGAAGAAGATGAGAAGCATGACAATATTCCTATCGGAAGACCTGTTCCCAACAGCATCTCTGCCGTTGTTGATAAAGATGGACGTTTAGTACCTCAAGGAACTGTAGGTGAGCTCTGTCTCATAGGCCGCCAGATGTCCCGCGGATATTGGAAACAGGAAGAACTGACAAAAGAACGTTTCGTTGACTGTTCTTTCCTGAGTGGTCATAAAATGTATCATACTGGTGATCTGGTCCGTTGGAACGAGGAATGCTTGTTGGAATATATAGGCCGCATCGATAATCAAATCAAGCTACATGGTTATCGGATAGAGCCTGAGGAGATAGAAAATAAGATCAGCAATTGTCCTGGAGTCATTTCCACAGCTGTTGTTGTACATAAACAGGGAAAAGTCGAATTTCTCGTTGCCTTTTATACGTCTGAAGGTAATAAAGAGTTACCAGATATTCAACAGAAACTGATGGCAGAGTTGCCCAGTTATATGGTGCCCAGCCAATTGATCAAAATAGATCAGATGCCTAAAACCTCCAACGGGAAAATTGACACTCGCCAACTGAAAGAACAAGTTAGTAGCCTACTATTGGGTACTGACACTCTCGTAGAACCATCTAATCAAAAAGAAAAGGTTCTTCTCGACATAGCAAAGGCACTATTGGGAATCGACAATATTGGTGTAACTGACAATCTGACGCTATTTGGCCTTTCATCCCTTGATGCCATCAAATTGTCATCTTTGGCTGAGAAAAAAGGTCTGAGACTGATGGTTAACGACATCCTAAATAACAAGACCATTCGCAACATTACCAGTCAAGAATTAACCTTTGGTCGTTGGCTGGACGAATACCATCCCGACAAACCCATCGTAATTGCTATACATGGATTCTCACCATATCAGGTACGCAATTATTTTGAAACTCTAAGAGAGAGGTTTTCGGTATTTATGTTCGCGTCTATTGATGATTATTTTGATGATGAGTTTTACAATCTGTCAAAAACCGATGTCGTAAATAAATACGTTCGAATGATCCATGACATGCTTCCTAACGGTACCGCTCCTTATGCGTTTACAGGTCATTGTTATGGTGGTGAGTTGGCTTATCGTTGTGCTGCTCAATGGCAGGTGGAGACGGGACAGTCACCCAAAGTTATTGTTTTGAACACCCCACTTCGCACCGACGATGAAGTGCGACAAATGATGCCATCACAGAGTACCATTGAACAAATGCCTCCAGAGCGCCAACAAAAGCTTTTCGACTGGGTAAAACAGCAAAAACATGTAGAGTCATTTCTTGATGGCCAACCAATGCCTTCATATAAAGGTAAAGTTACTTTCTTTAGAGCCATGGAGCCATTCCTTGCTGTCAACAAATTGACACTCGATGTCGATGCTTTCAATTGCCAGGCAGAAATCTATTTGCAACGTTGGAAAGAGGCACATCCGCTAATAGAGATAATACCTGTTCCAACTGATCATTTCACTATGCTCGAACCTGAGTACGCACAATTATATATAAAAGAATTATGACAAAGCGCCTGTATAGTCTCGTTATCGCAACTATGTTGCTATCAACTTCAACAGTATGGTCTCAGTCTAACAACGAGATGCGACAAGTTTATGCTGAAGCAGAAAGTGCTTATCAATTAGGACAAATTGAACAAGCCATCAACATCTTACAGCAGAATTACAAATCTTTTCAAGGTAATGCCAAGCAGAATGCTCTGCGTCTTCTCTCACTCTGCCATTTAGCACTGGACAATTTCGAGGAATCCGAGCGTTATGCCTCAATGTTACTCGATATTAATCCTTATTATACATCTACCATGGATCCTATACGATTTGAAGATATGGTTAATCTCCTAAAGTCTGGTCGCAGCGCCACCATCACCACGGCTTCCAGTCAAGCTGAGAGTATAAACGAGGCACCTGTGCCAGTTACCGTCATTACCCGTGAGATGATAGACATGCTAAGTAATAACAAAAGTATAGGCCATATTCTCTCAGCCTACGTCCCTGGCATGAGTGAGGTATGTTCCTATGCTTTTTCCAATTATGCCATGCATGGTGTATACACTTCTGGTCAGGAAAAAATACTTGTGATGGAAAATGGCCATCGTCTGAATGCGCGTTCCACCAATAATGGTAAGCTCGACTATGCCATTAGTACTGAAAAGATCGACCATATCGAGGTGCTGCGCGGACCAGCTTCATCACTATATGGTAATGTAGCATTAACAGCTGTGGTCAATATTATCACGAAGAAAGGACATGAAATTGATGGTATAAAGTTAAAATATGGTTCCGGTTCGTTTGGCACCCACCGGGCTGATTTTACCGCTGGCACTACATTCATGGGTGCCGATATTCTTGCATGGGCCGCTTTATATACTTCAAATGGCGAGAAAATCAATATTCCGAAAGGTACTGGCTATTCCCTAACGCCTCGTGATGGCTATTCCTATGTAGGACGTTATGAAGGAAAACCATCCTATGACATTGGTCTGAATTTCAGCATTAAGGATTTTACCTTTATGTTCTCTCACAGATATGGTAAGCAGGTGCCTCAGTATTCTTGGTATGGCGAGGTTTATGACTATGATAATTATCGTCACTTTCAAGGTAATACAATTGGTTATTCCATTGACGAGACACATCTTGACCTGAGTTATTCCAAAAGTCTTGGACGCTTCAATTTTAATGTATCTGTCTATGGCGACAAGTACAGATTTTACGACTATGCCGTCGTTTCCGATTCCATATACAATGTAATTATTACCGAAGATAATGTACCCAAGGTCGACGAAAATGGGAATTTTGTTTTCAAGACTTTCCATCACCTCTATCAAGACGTCAACTGGGAAGAATACACAATTGGTGGTATAGCTAAGGTTGATGCTTCATACACACTTGGAGCTATGAAGGGAAACCTGCTGACAGGTATTCATTGGGAAAACTTTACATTACACGATAATGAGTCTCTCCTTGGCGAAGACTATGATCGTTTTTCCACCGTCATAAGAGAGTCAAAGAATATTATTAACAATGGTACTGAGTACAGTTTATCTGCATTCGTTCAATGCAAGCACTATTTCCATGACAACTTTATTTTGAATGCAGGATTACGTTTCGACAGCAAACACCGCAAGAATGATGTTAATGTTACGGCTTTTTCTCCACGTGTTGCACTTATTTACATGCCTTCTAAGGCACTAAATACAAAAATATCTTATTCTCGAGCCTTTGTTGATGCGCCATATTTCTATCGTCAGAACACCTCTAACCCCTATAGAGGAAGTCAGGACTTGATGCCCGAATACATCGATGCCCTTCAACTTGATTTCTTAGGAACTTTCTCCAAACATTTCAGCTATGATATCAACATATTTTATAATCATCTGACTGATTTAATATGTAACAACCAAAGTACAGATTTGAATGTAGCAAAATATATAAATGCAGGTAGTCTGAAAATTGCAGGCATTGAGGCAGAACTAAGTTATAATACGCCTTCATTCCATTCACGACTCAATACCACATTGCATCGAGCTATTGAAGCTGAGCAATATTATTATGACAACCACAACGTCTATAGTATACCTTCATGGGTTCTAAACCTCTCAGGTGAAAAGCGCCTGCTGAACAAGCTCAAGCATTCCATTTGGTTGTCTGGCAACCTTCGTTTCACTTCTCGCACCCTTAATAAGGCTAATTCACGAATAAAGGGCAGTGAAGACTTTTATCTCAGTGGTTATACATTGTTAGACCTGCGACTAAAATACAACTACAATAACCACATTGACTTCTCGCTCGACTGCGATAACGTATTCAATACCTCATACGAGATTGGTGGAACCTCATATTTCCCTTATAAATATTTAGGACGCAATGTCATGGCTACCGTCTCATTCAAACTTTAACCTGTATAATTCATAGAGGTTTTCTCATCTCTGATTTGTAGTTGTTTATCTTATGGCATTAGCCTCACGCGACAGGATTTTGCCGGGTTACGATGTGTTATGATAAGTTTTTTGAATTCAGCATAGCGTTTCAGCTTCATTTACTGCATGGATTATGGCATATGGACACAAAGGCTTCCGTCCTTGCTTGAGGACGTTTCCTTATGCCATGATTGTAGTGCTGTAGTCCGGTTATGCAGCCATTCTTGTGAGTGCTGCCTCCAGCTCTTCCCGATGCCTGTGGTGAGGCGAGAAACTGATTTTGATGTATGTTTTCTTTTCCACTATATGTACTGCGCTGAGCATGATACGCCTGATGATGGAGTCCATGCTGAATCGCTCCACCTCAGTACCTTTGAACACGGTGTGCTTCATCCTATGTGCAAGGACAAAGGCTGCCCCATAGAGGAACAGGCGGAAGTAGTTGGCATGGTATGAGTTGCACGACATGCGGTCTGCCTTGAAATACTTCAGGACCCTTATCCACAGTTCCATCTCACCACGTCCGCAGTACCGCTTGTAGATGGTCTCTGCCGAGTTGTTCCTGTTCTTGGTCACGACAAACCGGATGTTTGTTCCCTCTGAGGATACCTCTATCTTGGCGATGACACGCTGGGCATGCTTCCATGACTCGGCCTTGTACTCCATTTTGTAGTATCTCCTGATGACGACGCGCTCATGCCTTACGCTACGGAATCCCAGCCTTGTCAGCGCCTCACACCTTTCATCCTCCGCTTTCTGGGCTTTCCTGTAGTCGTTCTCTGCACGCCGTCTCGGCTTGTCCACCATGGAGAGGAGCACGCTGTTGCCGGAGAGTCCCGTAAGGTAGCGCACGTACCACTTGTCATGCGCCCAGTCCATAAACTCATGACTGGCGAAATGGCTGTCGCCGCGAAGCTCGATGACGGTATCTGGCCAATGCTCATGCAGGTATTCCACCACACGCTGAATGATGCGTGCTACGCTTAGTGACTTGTTCCTGCGGCCAGGCCTCAGCAGTGGGAGCATCAGCTTGCCAGTCAGGCCGTCGAAAAGCAGCATCGGCATGTAGCAGTACTCGTTGTAATAGGCATTGAACAGCGTGAGCTGCTGCGCCCCGTATGTGTTGGCATTCGTGTCATCGCCGTCGATGATGACTTTCTTTGGAGCCTTCTCAAAAGATGATATATACTCGTCAAGGAACAGCTTGCCTATTTTATAGAGCGTCTTGCTGTCGACACAGTTCTCAAGACGGGTCATCGTGGACTGGGAGGACAAGTCCGAGTCTGACGGCTTGCGACCCACGGACATCTTCAGCGCACTGTCGCC
>CAMUYR010000055.1 GCA_947164965.1 uncultured Prevotella sp.
CGGTGATTTTTCCTTCACCTTTCAGTATCTTGAACGACCGTTCAAGTCTGTCACTTAAGTTCTCAAACATAATACCTTATTAATTTCAGCCTGCAAAAGTAATCAAAAAAAACGAGACTAACAAAAAATAGTCCCGTTTTTTATGCTTCCAGCACACATCTCTTATCTTACATCATCCATCTTACATCTTACATCTTACATCATCCATCTCACATCCCCCTTGCTTTCCATATCCTGTCTTTTGCGGCATTAATCTCCTGGAATTTCTTCTCAGCAGCCTTCCGCACATCCTCGCCCAGTGCAGCCACCTTGTCAGGATGATGCTCCAGCGCCAGCTTCCTGTAAGCCTTGCGCAATTCAGCGTCCGATGCATCAGGACTCACACCCAGCACCTTGTATGCCGACTCCAGATCGTCCTTGCCCAGTCCCAGCATCGAGTCGACGTCTGTAGCCGACATCTGCATCCATTGGGCGCACTCCTTCATCGCCACCACCTCAGCAGGGTCTACCCTACCGTCGGCCTGCGCTATCATCACAAGGAAGTTCAGCAACTGCAGGCGTTGCGAATAGTCCATATTGCTGGCTATCTGCCCACAGCACTGCATCACCGTCTGACGGAACGATGCAGCCCCTACCCGCTTCTGCTCGTCAAACAAGCGGCGCAGTATCTCGTTGCCGTCGTTCTTGGCATCCTCGCCAAAGTTCTGACGCAACATCTGGCGCACCAGCTCCATCTCCGAGTGCATCACCTTGCCATCGGCCTTGATGATATACGACGCCAGCACCAGCAGCGAGAACATAAAGCTGTTGCGCTGACCTTGATACACCTGTTCACGCGTATACCTTCTGCGCTGCTGAAAGGCGCTCTGGCCATCGAAGGTTCCCTGTGTCTCAGGGGTGTTCACAGCGTCCAACATCTGGTCGAACACACCACCCAGCACAATGCCCAGCAGGGCCCCCAACGGACCACCGCTCACAAAACCCAGGAATCCTCCAATCCACTTTCCTAATGCCATCTCTTTGTCTTATTTCAGTGTCAGCACGACAATCGACTTGGCAGGCACCTTCACCGTCAGCTCGTCCTTCTTCAGTTGAGCGTCCTTGAAGGGTGCCGGAACCACCACGTTAGGATGGTTGAAGTCGTTGTAGTCGTCCACCTTCTTCGATGTCAGGATACGTCCGCTGACGCTCTTGGCCTTATAGCCCTTCACGTCCAGCTGAATGGTCTGTGCCTTGTCCAGACTGACGTTCGTGATAGCCAGCACCATACTGCCGTCCTGCGTCTTGGCAGCCGAAGCAGAGAGCATGGGGCATGGACGGTAGCCGGCATCCTTGGCACCCTCCTTCTCCTTGAAGTAAGCCTTGCTCACAGCCATCGTCTCCGTCTCGATATCCACAGGCACGTAGGTAGCCTCCATAAACGGTGTGTACATCTCGAACACGTGGTACGTCGGGGTCAGCACCATGTGGCCCGTACCCTCCTGATCGGTCAGAATCATCGACTGCAGCACGTTCACGATCTGTGCGATGTTAGCCATCTTCACACGGTCCGTATATTTATGGAACACGTTCAGCGACAGCGAAGCCACAAAGGCGTCGCGCAGGGCGTTCTGCTGATACAAGTGTCCTGGTATCGTGCCAGGCTCCTCGTCCCACCATGTGCCCCACTCGTCGACCAGCAGACCGATCTTGTTCTCAGGGTCCTTCTCGTCCATGATGGCCTTGTGCTTCTTAATCACCTCTTCTATCTCCAGACACTTGCCCAGCGCCCAGTAGTACTGGTCGTTGTTGAATTTCGTGGCAGATCCCTTCGAGCCGTCCCAGCCTGAGCAGGTGTAGTAGTGCAACGAGATACCCTGCATCCTGTTGCCGATCTTCTCCATACACACCTTCGTCCAGTCGTAGTCGTAGTCGCTGGCACCGCTGGCAATGCGATACAGGCGGTTCTGACCTTGATCGCGCAGATAGGTGTTAAACTTGCGGAACTCGTCAGAGTAGTATTCAGGCGTCATGTTGCCACCGCAGCCCCACGCCTCGTTGCCAATGCCGAAGTATTTCACCTTCCAAGCCTTCTCGCGTCCGTTCTGACGACGCAGGCGGGCCATAGGCGTATCACCGTCGCTGGTCATGTATTCCACCCACTGGGCCATCTCCTTCACCGTACCGCTGCCCACGTTGCCGCTGATGTAAGGCTCGCAACCCAGCATCTCGCAGAGGTTCAGGAATTCGTGCGTACCAAACGAGTTGTCCTCGATCGTACCACCCCAGTTGTTGTTTCTCAGCGATGGGCGCTTGTCCTTCGGGCCGATGCCGTCCATCCAGTGATAGTCGTCGGCAAAACAGCCACCAGGCCATCTCAGCACGGGCACCTTCAGCACCTTCAGTGCCTCAAACACATCCTTGCGATAGCCGTTGATGTTAGGAATCGGCGAGTTCTCACCCACCCAGAGACCGCCATAAATACAGCTGCCCAGATGCTCTGAGAACTGTCCGTAAATCTCCTTGTTAATCTTAGCACCAGCCTTATCGGCGTTAATACTGCCCTTCACCACGTCGGCAGCCATAGCCTGCGTGGCAAAAGCCCATGCGATTGTCGCAACAATTACCAGTTTTTTCATCTTTCGTTCGTTTGTTTATGAATTTTGGTTGCAAAGATACGAATAAGTGCGTAAAAAAACAAATAAATTTGAGTTTTTCGAAATTCTTTCCATCATGTACCATATTACAAAGAAATCGAGCCCGCCAATCTTGGTGGACTCGATTTCTTATCAATTGTCAATTGTCAACTTTCCTAAACTTCTCGCTCTTAACGAAACTGTCATCTGTCATCTGTAATACATATCCACGCGATTTCCACTGTGCAATCATATTTCTTGTTTTATGAACACCCATCCCTTGTTGCTGCCTGATACGTTTGGCATCATCTAGCGTAAAGGTGTCGGGCAACAGCTCCAGCAGATTTCGTGGTCCACGCGTTCCGATACGCGACTCGTCGGTGCCGTTGGCTTTCTCGATGTCCGATCCGAAGAAGGCCATCTTGCAAAACAAGTCGTAGTTCAGCGACCAGCGGATAAAATCCTCTATCTGCCTTTCCCATTTACAACCGTTGGCCACATAGAGCACACAGGCTTTTAGCCACGCTATGACGATAGCTCTGTGCGACAGGTTCCAGTAGACCTCCGATTGCGACAGTCTTGCAAACTCGGCACACTCCTGCTGCAGCTTCTTGGCCAGCTTGAAGGCCTGTGGACAGTCTATCAGTCCGCGCGCCGACACGAGGTTGTCGATATACGGCCTGAGGGCTTCGTCAAACTCGGCATCGTACTGCCCATAGACGGGTTGCTCGCAACCTATCTCCTCCTCGGGAATGGTGCAGAAATTGATGCGGCTGATCGGTCCGTCGGTTAACACCCTCTGGAAGAAGCGGCGCCCCTTCAGGATAGTCGTGCAGGCGTTCCAGTTAAAGCGGCACTGGGGTCGGGCTGTCACCGATTGCATGCCGATGCGCGTCTGTCCGTATTCAGCCCCTGGGTCGAAGGCCAGACACATCAGCTGGAAGTGCTGCTTACCCGTCTGACCCTTCAGCTGGTCGAAGAGGTCGAGCTCGTTCAGCTTCACATAGACGAAGTGCCCTTCTGCCTCGTCCATACGCATCACCAGCGCAGGCTTCGTCATGTCGGGATCTATCATCTGAATCACCAACCCCTCGGGTCGCTTCATCTTGTCCTTGTTGGCACCCTTCTTCTGACAGTCGTCCTTCCACTCCTTCTCGCGCTTCAGGTTCTCTTCGTCCCGCCGTTTGATGTCGGCCATGATGTGGTCGATGGGTTGGTCTATACAGCCCTTGCCCGCACCCGTTCCTGCCATCAGCACGTTCATCAGCGTCGCCTCGTGCTCCACGTTGTCCGTATACTGGAACCGCACGTCGCAGAGATGAGTGCCCAGCGGTGGGAATACCGCATTGGCTACTGCCGCCTTATACTGCTGGGGCGTCTTGCTCGTCAGCAGCTGTATCAGCTTCGGCAGCTTCTGTGGCATAGGGGGGGCCTCCCCAAGCCCCTCCGAAGGAGGGGGTGTTTTGTCACAGAGGGACGGTTCTCCTGTTACATGGGCGGAAGCCAATTTTTCACTTTTCACTGTTCCCTTTTCACTTAGTCTTAGCGACTGCGCAAACACCTTGCGCTGAAACTGCGTCATCTTCTGGCTCGTGTCGGTATACTTCTCGTAGAAGTCGCTCACCAGCTGTCTGATGTTCTGGTCCTGCCAGTTCTTGGGCATCATCACCTGCAGCACGCCCATCAGCTCGTCCTGCGTCAGCAGCTGCGTGGCGCCGACGCTCAGAATAGCCTTCAGCGAATTGTGGCGCGCCCCTTCGTCAATCAGATAGCTGGGCTCAATCTCCGCCTCCTTCATGCACTGCTTGAAGATGAACATCGTACGGTCATTGGATGGCTGATGGCTGATGGCTGATGGCTGAGAAGCATCATCCATCTTACCTCTTACATCATCCATCTTCAGCTTCCTTCCATCCACATCCAACCCTCTTTGCAGATACGCCTCTCTTCTCTCCGCAACCTCTTCGTCCGACAGCGCCTCCAGCCAGTGTTCCGACCGATACACCTCTTCGTCGCGTCCCGTCAGGTAGATAAAACGCTCGGGTGTGGTACAGCTCTCGTCGTTGGCCTTCGGAATACCTATCTCGCTGCAGAAGGCATCCTGAGCCTCGCCAATGGTCATGCCCTTGGGTATGCGGATATAGATGTGCACCTTCTTGCGAGCCGAATATTCTATGCGCAGTATCTGTCCCTGCCAGTCGGAATACTCATCGCTGTTCAACTCCAGCGCCCGCTTGATAGCCCCCTCTACGAGTTCGGGTTCGTCGACATCGACGCACGTCATAAACGTAAACGTCTCGGGAATGATGTCGGCCTGTGCCCGGTGGTTGTTGCGGAAGGCACCGTAGTGCGGACAGATGTAGGGCAGCCGGTCCTTCAGCGCCTCGTTGCCCGCCCGGATGTCGGCCACCATCCGTTTCAGCCAGTCTTCGGAGAGCAGCCCGTCGAGCTGCTCCGAAGTCCAGGATTCGGCAAATCCGCGATGGTCCGTCTTGCGGTTGCCGGTGTGTTGTGTGTTGACTGCTATTAGTTGCCTCATTTTTAATGTCCAAAGTGCTCACACATATACGCCATAACCTGAGCGCCCTCCTTCTGAAACAGGCGGCTGAACTCCTCCCTCTGTCCACTGGGCAGCGTAAAGATGCAGCGGTCGTAACCGTCATCACCATACGACAGGCTCATGTGCTCCAGCTTCAGTTCCGGCTTCTTGCGGATACGCTTGCGGCGAAGGAAGTCAAAGCTGCCATTCGACAGCATCTGCGCCCTGCCGTAGCCTGTAAACGGCTCTACCAGTCCTACCCTCGGGTTGTCAGGCAACACCTGCACATACTCCAAACCCGCCTCAGTCTTCGTGACGGCCACCTCGGCACTCATCGTCACCATTGTTGATTTCTTACTCATTCTTTTAAATTCTCCATACTCGAAAATCTTTAATGTTTAATTTTCTTTTAATTTTTTGGTCAATTTTTGTTTAATTTTGAGGAGTGAAACGACGACCCAAAAATCAAGCCCTATTAATAATGTCGTCATCCGTAATCTCAGGCACTTCGAAGAATCTCTTCGCTTCCCATTCTCTCCTTTTCACCAGCCCATTGAGCTTCTTTCCGTCAGCATACACCCACTTCTTGAACTCCCGCTGAATCTGCGCTTTCGAGCCACCTCGGCGAATCGTCTTAAGCAGCGTCGAAGCCTTCAGTCGGCCAATACCCAGATTGAATGCAAACGACACCAATGCGTCCAGTTGTCCTTCGGTGTGAGCCACATTGAGCTCCTTCACCTGTTGCTCCACCTCGTCGATATCCTGCCTCAGATACTCCTTGGCCCAATATTCCGAAATCTTATCACCCATACGCACACCCTTCGTGTGTCCGTATCCGATGGTCGGTACGCCTGCAGCGTCTAAGTAAGCCTCCAGCCTACAACCCTCCATCTCCATCAGTTTCTCAATTAAATTATCCGTTGTCTTCATAATTTTTCTTTTAACATGTAATGACCATATAATTACCCATATAATTTCTCATATAATTATTAATAAAAAATTCGTGATAATTCGTGGTCAATTCGTGGTAATTCGTGTTTAAAATAAAATAAACGTGGTTATTCGTGTTCGTTTTCTACATCTCAACGTAGATTGATCCAAACTCCGCTTCAAACTCCGCCCTCACCTGCTCAATCGTCTTCGGTGTGATATGGTGGCCCAGAAGCTCAGCGTTCCGTTCCTCCTTACGCACCGACGTCAGGTAGTCCAGATATTCCTTCCGTTTTACCTTCCCGAACATCTTTACACCATGAGCGACATCTGATGGATGTTGATACTCAAGAAGTTGCCCTTCTTGCCGTCCTTCTCATACTCGCGTGCGTTGATGTTAAAGCGGACACTATACAGATGCCCCTCCAGCATTCGCAGTTGATTCTCACCATCCGTAGCTATCTGCTTGGTCAGCTGACTTCCCGTCTCACCGTGAATGGTGTCGATGCCGTCGGTCAGCGTCACCTCGTAGTAGTCTACCATCTCCTTTGTGCCATCCTTACGTGGCCACTCGCGCTGCTTCTTCATGCTGCACGATACTAAATTCAAAATTTTTTCCATGATTGTAAATGTAAATCGAAAATTTATAAATAATGTATTAAATAACTCTCTCTAAAGAACAGCCGTGCTTCACAGCAGGGCTGGTTTTGCAGCAACGCTTTGCTGCGATCGGAAACCTGAGTTATTAACCCGCAAAAAAAACTCAAAACACTATGAAACACAACATCACTTTTTATATGTATAACCAGTTTATCTCTATCTCCAGCCTTCCGGAGGTTCTTTGTTCCAACTGTGGAATCATCCCAAACTCAGAGTTCTACGATCTTATTTCAAAATTAAGTCCTCCAGCAAAAATGTTCCGTTAGGTCTCTTTACGTAAAGACCGCTCTCCTCGAAAAAGCCAGGCGTCGTAGCATTATTGAGGTCGATGACCCAGTAAGTACAATAAATCAGATGAATTCTGTGCTTCAGAAATCTTAGTTCATTAGCTGCATCTATAGCATAACTGCCCGATTCATAATCATGACCTTCCTTTAAAAAGTGAACATTGGTCTTGTATTCTTGAACCAGTTCCTTCTCCTTTCTGGTTAACCCTTTCGATGGTACTCTGCTTTCAGTTTCAAGCCCCATCGTAATGACAAGACGTAGAGTATCCTGTTCTTCATAGAAGTCCACCTGAAGAGCCGTTCTCTTCTTACCGTCATAGTAGAACTCCTTGCCCACAATAAGATGCTTGACGAGCTGCATCTTTCCGTCAACCAGCTTTGCTTTGATCTCCTTAACGAGAGTCTCATGCTTCACCAGTTCAGCTTGTTCTGTTACAAGTTCACGAGCTAACTGCTCGCAAACCTGATTCGAAAAATAAATTTCCTTTGCCATAATCTAATTCCTTTTTTTATTATTTATAATGTTAACTATCTCTCTAAAGAACAGCCGTGCTTCACAGCAGGGCTGGTTGTGCAGCAACGCTTTGCCGCGATCAAACAACTGAGTTAATTCTCACAAAACTCAAAACAATATGAAAACCCCAAAAAAGATATGAATACTATGTTTATGTATTAATCTCCAGCCTTCCGGAGGTTCCTTTGTGTCAGCAATGTCAAAGATCGTGCAAGCCGAATACAAAGCGAAAGCTCGCTTTCTGGCTTTGTTGAGGCGCCGCCGATTTTCGCGGCAACGCAAACAACTCTTTTTGTCTTTCGACATTGCAAAGGTCGGCAAAATATCAATGCACATAGGAGTCCTTCCGTCACTCACAGCACTTTTCTGTGAACAACGGAAAAAAGAAGAGACTTCCACCCGAAGATGAAAGTCTCTATGTTATTTTAACCCTAATTTTTCCGTCACCTGAATAAGGTTTCACCCTTGATGGCGGATTTCAGTATCGAGAGGCGTTCCATGATGCTTTGTCCCTCACTATTTTTATAATCTGTGAAGCTCGGTGTGTTCTCGTGTTCTTCATAAAGGTAAGGAGCAAATCGCAATTCCTGCAAATCAAGTTGCACCACTTTGTTGATAATACTCAGGCACAGCCAGTAGTAGTCCTTCATCTTATCGAAGTCCTCTGGCGAATAATTGCCCAATAGATGTCTTTCATCCATTGCGCCAAACATACTACCCAATAACTTACCTGTCCAGTCTGTAATTAGTTTTTGGTCTTTTATTGGTTTGTCGTTTCTAAGGAATACTTTATTGACATAATTCCTCATCTGTATACCATTCCTACCATCATTATATACAAGCCCTAAATCTTGCATCGCCATTTGCAAGGCTGCGTACTGATAGTTGTGTCGGAAATCAACATAGAGGCCAATCGTAGGTGCCAGAAGGATTGCCAATTCCTGCGAGGCTTGGTTCACAAACAGATTCCTGTATTCTTCATCAGCAGGTAACAGTAAGTCGAAGCTTTCCACATGATTTATCAGTAATCTGCGACAACGTCTAAAGCGGAAATGAAGCGCGATATCTTCAAAAGTCAGTTTGTCTCTATTTTCTACGATAAAGGCTGCTGGCCTCATATTACCAAGATACCACTCGTTCAGTTCACCCAGCACTTTTCTTTCGAGAGTGTCTGTAGCATTTCTCTCCATTCTGAACAGATACCGCTGATAGGTTTGCTTATTTTTATTCCCGCTCTGCTCAGTATATTCTATTACATCATCGACAAACCTTTCTAACTCTTCCTCCCACATCAGCTGCTCGTATTGCTTTTCCAGTTCCTTCAGACGCTTATCCTGCTTTTCACTATCTTCTTTTAGCTTCAGATAGTCATCAACTATCTCACGCAACGTCTTACCTATCTGTTCCAAGCCCTTGTCGATGGCTTCACACATCAGAGGGGCATTATCCATTAGACCTACACGAGTCTCTAAGAAATCGAAGTTATCCTCATCCGACGTACGAATAGTCAGGTCGTAGTCAGTATCCTCTTTCAGGGCTATTTCGTTAGGGTCGGTAATGGGCAGACTCCTATTGTCGAGATTATGAAAGATTGGGGCACCTTTCAGTTCTTCTTCCCATATTTTGTGCAAGTTCTCTATTTTGCGAGCAAAGTCCGTATAATCGATACGAAACGGGTCAAGCAAGTTGCGTCTCAGCAAAGCAGCAACGGTTCGCATATTTGCCGCTGTCTGTCGCACGGCAGCTGTCATTGCCAACAAAAGAGCGGCACGCTCCGTACAGGTGATGTGCGGATATAAATCTATGATTCTTTTCCCCATGTCAAGCACATGGTTCAGTTTCCGTTCTATGTTCTCTTGATCGTTAGTAGTCATAGCTTCAGGATTTCGAGAAAAACGTAGTGGCGGTAGTTACCTGAAACCAGCTTCAAAGGCTCTGGTACGCCCCGACTAATAGCAACAAGTCTTGCCGCCCTACGCTGTATCAGCATAGGCGCCATTACTCATCACCGTTTTAGTCGTATAGCGAATTTACCAGATTCTTGAAGCAACGAAACGGTTTGACGCTTTAATTCTGTCTCTTTGTTATTATATCGTTATTTTTTGCGTTTTATTGTGTTATACTTTAAGTTTATCTATCTCATGCAATAATTGCTCTATTTTTGCCACTATGCGCTTTTGCTCAGCGAGAGGAGGTACAGGGATAAGCAGGGGTGACATCATATTTATACTAACGCCACCAATTATCCCCTTTTTATTATCATTGAATATTTGTTTGAAAATGGATGATTGTAGATAGTAATAAAGGAATAAATTATAGATTCCATAAGAATTGAAACAGCATAATTTGTTTCCAAAACATACGTCTCTGTCTATAATTCCAATCTTACGCCCTGCACTGCCTCCTTCTATACACATCAATATGCTACCTGTAGAAGCTATCTTAAATTGAGGCTCGTCTATTTCAGGAATATATACGCCATTATCATAATCAATGGTATTATCAAAATTTACATCTTTTGTTCCAATATACCATCTTCCTTTGACGTTCATATATTTGCTTTCTTTGATGTCTTTACTAATGCTGTTGCCTGTGTAAAGATTCGCCAGATAACCAATGCGATGCCACTCCCAACTCTCAGGAATCTTAAAGGGAATCTCATCCTCTTCAATAGGAATCTCAACAAGGTCTTTCTTTTTGAGTTTACCTTCTTTCACCAGCCTTGCTTTCTCCTTGTGGATTTTTTCAAGCAATACCGATGCAGGCTCATCATTAGGGTCTTGTGGAACAAGGCGGCCTTCGATGGCTTCTTGCAGGATACTCTTCTTCAATCGCTCTGGCAGTTCTTCATTCAACTTATTCAGTTTATCTTGTGCCTTGCCGTATTCTTTTACTAAGGGCATCAGCTTCTCTATTGTTCGAACAATTCTTTTCTGTTCTTCCAAGGGTGGCATCGCCAGTAGTGTGTCCTTTATTATATCAGTATTTAAATTGGGTTGGGCAGTTCCCTGATTAATGCTTCTGAATGCCTCAGTTTTTGCACATAAGAACCAAAATAAATATGGCTTAAGATTATCCGAAAGACAAAGGAATGCAGCAATGCCATCATTGAAGGTTGTTTTGAAGGTACATATTTTGGGAACGCCCAAAGTTGCTCCACTATTTGTCAATAACAAAGTATCTGGAACCACCTCCCTTGTTTTCTTTAAGCCAGCTTCTTTTATAGTTGCCGTATGTGTCTTAACATACATTGAATCATCCTTTGTCAAATCGGCAACTTTTAGAAATGGTATTTCTCCTCCATAAAATTCAGGACTACCTGCAGGTCGAGGTGATCCGCCTCTAACTATTTCTGCTAAAGAATTTAACCTTGTCCATACCCATCCTTTCGGAATCACAAATGGTATATCATCATCAATGCAGATCTCATCACGCTTCTTGTCTTCGAAGTGTTCCATCCAATGCCCATCACCAGAGCGATAGATGTAACTTTCGTTTTTGTCGGCTTTAATCTTCTTCTCCTTCACCAGCCTTGCTTTCTCCTTACGGATTTTATCAAGCAAAACTGATGCAGGCTCATCGTTGGGATCTTGCGGAACCAAGCGCCCTTCGATAGCTTCTTGCAGAATAGAGTTCTTTAACTGCTGTGCGTTCATGGCTCGTCGATTTTAATTCCTAAAATGGATTCGATCTCGCGGAGCTGTGCATCAATCTTGGCATCGAGGGCTGAACGCTCCTCATGATATTTCTTCAGCAGCTCTTCAGGGCGAAGCACTTCTTCCTCTTCCTTGGGGTACTTACATTGGTCGAAATTGCAACCAGTTTCCATTAGCTCTTGTGGAGTGAAAGAACGGCTCTTCTCACCATCTTCCAACACCTCTCGGTTTGCCCACCACTTATTCACCACCTCAAAGTGGCTATTCAAGATGGGACGGGTTTTAGAGAAATGCTTGTAACCCTCTGGCATATCCATGCGGTAGAACCATGTTTCTTTCGTCTTAAATCCTTCCAGTGCACCTTCTGCTCGTTCGTTGTTGAAGAATAGGATGTTAGTAGCAATACTCGTATAAGGAGAGAATACGCTACCTGGCAGACGGATGATTGTATGGAGGTTAAACTCTGTCAGCAGACGTTTCTTAATAGCCAACTTGGCACCATCTGTACCAAAAAGGAAACCATCAGGCACCACTACACCAGCACGTCCACCATTGTTCAATCGCTGCATGATTAGCACCATAAACAGGTCGGCTGTCTCGCTTGAGCGATACTCTGCCTTGAAGTTCATCTTAGTAGCAGCATCGGTAGCTCCTCCGTATGGGGGATTCATGGCGATGGTATCCAGCTTACCATCCTCTTGATATTCACTCATATTCTTGCCGAGAGAATCCATGTGGAAGAAATCAGGGTCTTTGATGCCATGAAGCATGATATTGGTAACTCCCAACAAATAGGGGAAGGGTTTCCACTCCTGGCCCATAACAGATTTTTGGAAAAGCTCTTCATCTTTTGCAGTGTTCTTTTGTCTTTCCAAATAGTTCAGCGTGGAAATAATAAATCCACCTGTACCTGCTGCCAAGTCACCCATCAATTCTCCTAACTTGGGATCAAGGTGCTCAACGGTGAAATCTGTCAAGGGACGAGGTGTATAAAATTCACCTGCATTGCCCGCAGCCTGAAGATCTTTCAGCAACGTCTCGTACATATCGCCAAAAGCGTGGCTCTCCTGACTGTCAAGTAGATCTACGGCATCAATTTCATCTATCATCTGACGAAGAAGTACACCATTCTTCATATACTGGTTTACTTCACCAAATACATCATAGACGACGGCTTTGTGTCGAGGTGTATCGCGGGTTACCTTGATGCCTTCTATATAGTCATCATCTTCTTTTTTTCCATAATCCAGGCCTTTCAACACGCGAAACAGCTTATTGTTGATGAAGTCCAATAGGTTATCTCCTGTCAGCGTGTCGTTTTTCTCCTTTCCCTCTTCATCTTTTGAGGGAGCCCAATTGCGCCAGCGGAGTGGTTCGGGTATGATACTCTTGAAATCTTGTTCCATCGATTCCCAATCCTCTTCTGCTGCATCATATACTTTTAGAAAGAACATCCATACCATTTGCTCAATGCGCTGTGCATCACCATTGATACCAGCATCTTTACGCATGATGTCCTGTAGTCGTTTTACCAAATTTCCAACTGCCATATTTATTTTTCTTTAATTGAAATAATTAATAATGCCCCTACTAAAGCAAAACAACCGAGCATAATAGGGTAATTTGTGTCTATAAGATCCTTTCTATATTCCGTTACAGGCTTATTTGCACTATTCAGCCATTCACCTGTACTGTGAGATGAATCTACCTCACCGCTGATTACATTGTTTAATAAAGGAAAACAACCTACAACGCTTAGTACCAAAAAGATTAATCCAATAATAAACTTAACTTTATCAATTTTCATAATGGTTTATTATCCAATATTATATAATTCATTTTCTAATTCTCTTACTGCCTCGTTGTATTCCTCAGGGCTCTTAAAGATACCCTTCATAATACGAGGACGCTTGGCTATCTGAGAGAATGGGTTAAGGCTTAGTATCTGTGGGTTCTCGATATTCGTCACACCCACTTCGCCATATTTCTCCATCAAACCCTCAACCACCTTTCTGGCTTGACCTTCATACTTCGCCAGATAGTTGCGTTTCTTCACACCCTCAATACGTTCTTTTCGAGTGAGGGGTTTCTGGTCGAAAGCCACATGGCTGATAATGTCGAAGTAGTCGCAATCTGCCAAAGCGGGATTCTCTTCCCTGACGGCATCCAGCAGAACATTATTCTCAGCAAGTTCGTCGAGGATTGCCTGCTTCTTGTCAGCTTGTGCCCAAGCTCCACGGAAAGCATCCAGCGTTGGGTAGTGTTTTTTGATAGCCTTGCGGGTGAAGTCGGTGAGTCGTTCGGTAAATAGCGTCTTACCATCTTCGCCAAGGAACTGAACTACCTCGTGTACTATCTTAATATCATGCCCGTCTACATGATATTTCTTGTGTGGCTCCTTGGGAGGTTGCATACCACCTCCTCCGCCTGGTTTTGGAGTGTCGGGTTTATCCTGTTTCTCTTTGCGCTTCTTATATTCCTCCTCATCAATATCTTCGGGGTCGAAACCCTTTTCAAATAACTGCGTTGCTCCTCGGAAGTCAAGAATCTCAAAGTTCATCTTTTCTTTCTTCTCGAAAATGCGGGTTCCGCGACCAATCATCTGCTTGAAGGTGGTGGGATTGTTCACCTCCTTGTCGATGACTATCAGTCCGCATGTCTTACAATCAACACCCGTTGTCAGCAGTTCGCTAGTAGTAGCGATTACAGGGCAAGATTCGTAGGGATCTATGAAGTTATCGAGCAGAGATTTTCCGACTCTGTCATCACTGGTGATACGTACAATATAATCAGGATAGCGTTTCACCATATCCTGATTCATTACTATCAAAAGTTCGCGCATAATAGCAGCTTCTTCTTGATCGGGACAGAACACAATGGTTTTAGTCATGCGACCTATCACCTTCATCATCTGTGTGATGCGATAAGCTACGACCTTCTGTCGCTCTGTGATATGAATCTCTCTGCCGAAGCTGTTGCGGGTAAATATACTTTCTTCTATATCGTTGCCGAACAGATCCTGCTCTCCTTCTTCCGTCACATAGCCTTCCATATCAACATTGATAAATGACTTGGTGACGCGGTATGGTGCCAAATAACCATCAGCAATACCTTGTTTCAGAGAGTAGGTATAGACTGGAAGCCCGAAATATTCAAAGTTGTCAGCACCCTCTACACTCTTGGGTGTTGCTGTAAGACCTATCTGGGTGGCTTTATCAAAGTAGGTCAGAATCTTGTGCCACTCTTTATCTTCGTTAATACTGCTGCGGTGACACTCATCAACTACTATCAGGTCGAAGAAATCTTTGGCATAGCTTTCGTAGGGTTGATTCTCGCCAGGCTGCATTTCCTTTTCGTTCTTCACCCACTGGCCATAAAGACTCATGTAGATTTCAAAACCACTCTCGGCACTCTTTCCCTGCACTTTCGACATTACCTTGCGGAAAGGCTTGAAGTCTTGACGCATGGTTTGGTCTATCAGGATATTACGGTCTGCCAAGTAGAGGATTCGTTTCATGCGACCTGAAGCGTGAAGGCGGTGTATAATCTGGAAAGCAGTATAAGTCTTACCCGTTCCCGTTGCCATTACCAACAAGATGCGGTTTCTACCACAGGCAACAGCCTCTATCACCTTATTGATGGCAATACGTTGATAGTAGCGTGGTGGATAACTGTCACTATCGCTATAATAAGGAATATCCAGAAGTTGGGCACCTTCGTTGGTAAGGTTCATATTTTCGTACATCCATTGGCGGTGACGCTCGCGGAGTGCCAAAGGTGTTGGAAATTCATCCATTCCAAAAGTCTGTTCAATACCTGTATTCATGTCGTGCTCCACAAACTTCTCACCATTGGTTGCATAGGCAAATGGTAAATCCAAATCGTGGGCATAATCAATGGCTTGCTGAATACCGTCGGCAGGTGCATGTTTTCTGTCCTTTGCTTCGACAACAGCAATGGGATAATTATCTTCGGTATATAGCAGGTAATCGACTCGCTTACCCTTTTTACGGTGCTTCAGCGAACCTTGCACAACAATCTGACCTGCGGTATATGGAAATTCCAACCGCATGTGGTACTTGTCCCATCCCTTGTCTTCCAGTGCCGGCTGGATATAGCGGGACTTGATGTCTTCTTCACTCAGGTGAATATCGGCATAAGTTGCACTTTGTACTGCCATATATCTTTTCTTTAATTATTTCCTTATTAAAACCTCCTCGAACTTCTCAGCCAGAGAAGGTAAAACTACATATTGTATAAGCGTCACTGTGGTGAAACACCACGTGTGCATTGTTTATTCTTCAAAGGGATAAGTTTCATCATAGATGTCGCTCAACAGTTTGTCTTTGAATAGCCAATGGGCTCCTGGAGAGATGTGTCTGACATTATAACCTTTCAGTTTTGCAGACAATGCGCTGATAGAGGTTTCTTCTCCATCATACAAAACTTTACGTTCTGAGGTGACAGACACTGAGATTGAAGGATCGTCTTTCCAAAGTAGAATATCACCTTTCTGTAATCCCATCTCGTAGAAGTTCAGCGCAGGACGTTTGGCTTGTGCTTTTGTGCTAGCGGCTTTATCTTCATCTGTTAGGTCATTTTGAATCTCTTCGCTCACATCTTCTGTCACATCTTCATGATGGAATAGTTCAAGAATTGCTTGTGCTTGTTCTACATTGATACGGAAAAACTCGCGGTTCTGATTGATGCGCTGCGGGTCGAAAGCTTTATGTAGTGCTTTCTCAATTTTGAGGCAGTCGCTCTTCTTCACCTTGCAAGCAAATTTACATTCAAAGGGTACTGGAACTCCAGTTGTATAGAGTTCTCTCATCCTCTTATCTATATCCTCTTGTGTTGTCATTCCTATCTTTACAAGGCCTGGCATCACAGGATTGGTTAGTAAATAAACTATTCCGTATTCCATTTATCTTTAGGTTTTATTATTCAAACAACTTATAATCCTCCGCTTTCATCATATCCCAATCCTCAAGTGCCTCGATGGGGTTGAGGTGATGACGACGGGCAATCTTATACTCGTGGGTCAGACCGTAGCGGTCGGCTATCTGCATTGCTATGCGGTCTTGGTGGTAATATTTATTGCGTCTTCTGAATAGCATCATCATAGTCATTCGTCTAATAATAAATGATGCTATCGCCTTCGTAGCGATAGTGGATGGTGGTGTCGCCGGCCCAAGTGGTATCAATGGTGATGATAATGGTGATGCCGCCAGTGGTGGAGTCGGATTGTGACGGAGAGCGTTGGTTCAGCTTCTCCCGTTCGTCTGTTGTAGGAATGTCCTTCTCGCAAGAGGAGAGGGAAATGCTAATAAATAGGAACAAAGTGATGGGTAAGAGCAGGATACGAGTATTGTTAAGACGTAATGAATTACCCTCCCCAACTAGTGTTTTGTGCAGTAATATAGCAAGTTTCTTCATTTTTACTTTGTATAATTCGATAGCAAAGGTAAGAAATAAAAAGTAAAACTCCAAATGTTTTGATGGATAATTTTGAAAACGATAAAAGACAATGTGGATTCAGAAATTCAGAATTCAGTTTCTACATGAACCAAATTCGCCAAAGTAAAAATATTATACAATATTATATTAATATATATATAATATATATATTATATATATATTAAAATTTCTTTTGCCGATTATACCCCTCTCCGTATAAAACTGAATTTCTGAATTCTGAATCCAGCCCTAAAAATAACACCTACTAAAATGAGGCTTTAATAAAATTAAAATTCGGGATTAATTTAAGTAAAATGTCCGCGCGCGCGATGGTGCCAGAAAATTAATCAAAATAAAGAATCTGGGCGATCAGAGAACCGGTACCTGATCACTCCGTGTGTTTAAACATACTCTAAAAATAATCAATGCCGGACTTCACAGCCCAGCATTGCCCAGAAATAATTATTATTAATTACTAATTCAATGGTCGGTCCTCGAACTTCCCAGTCCTTATCAATGGACCATCTTTTATATTATATCAATAACTTGATATTTCTTTGTCAGTTATCGCACAGGGGGTCCTTCCCGTTTGATCAGGGAATCGCTATATCACTAGTATTCCAGCCATCAACAGTTACAGTAACAAACTTAATTTCAGCACCTCCAAGAATGGGATCGAGAGCAGAATCGGTATCTGTTTGGTTGGTGGTAAAATAACCGCCACCAGCGAGGTCAACTGTGTAAGTGTAGTGATGGCCCGGTAACCACTTTGTAGCAGGCAATGGCCACATTGCAGTAACTGTAGACCCTGCACCACCAACAATATATGCACTATTTGCAGTGTTTTGTATCTTCAATGCCACAGTGATATAAGCTCCATTAAAGACTGCACCTGCATCACCAGAAGCATAAGTTGTTGCGTTGGTGAGTGTCTGCGGAATCAAAATCATTGAGTTGGTCAATGCTGTAGCAGCAGTTGCTGATGTGTACGAGGTAGTAGCAGCAGCCTGTGTATAACTTCCAGATGTAGCCTGACCAGACCAATCGTCATACTTCAGATAATAGCTATTATTATTGCCATCAGTGTTGGTGGTAGTTGTCGGAGATACAGCATTATCTGTTGAACCAGTAAAAGTATACGTACCAGTAGTAAAGACATTACCTAAAACCACATCCCCAACGGTGACTGTTGTTGTGGTAGAAGAATTCTTCAACTTAATAGTAACTTTCGACTCAGCATGACGGAAATTAAGAGTCACGCCAGCTCCATTAGTAGCTTTACTCTTGCCTTCTGTGAAAGCGACTACCAAATCTGTCTGGTTGGCAGCTGTTGAACTAGGTGTAACCGTGAATGCTTTTGTCAAGGCTGTATGCGTCACCGTGTTGTTCGCACTTTGGCTATACTGATAAGCAAAGAAATCAAGCGTTCCAGTGGAAGGCCAATAATATTTAGTAGCAGAGATGTAAGCTCCACCAGAATAGGTAAATGCTGTCTCAGGGAAATAATTGGATCCTGAAGTTACATCTGCAAATACTGTAAATCCCAAAGTCTGCAAGCCATTAGTGCCACTACCTGCATCAATATCTGCCGCACGTGTTGTACCATTTACTATCGGTCTAAAAGTAATCGCATCTGGATCATTCTGATTCACAGCAACAGTTTCATCAGAAGAACATGCAACGAAGCCGAAGGCTGCCATTGCTAAGATAAAGATTTGTTTGTTCATAATCGTATTTGTTTTGAGTTATTATTGTTTTCAATTACACACATAAAAAGAGCGTAGAATCGTCGTAAGCCAATTGCTTGGCTAAGATCTGCCAACACGTTGGCACTCAACGCAGAAAGCACACGTCAATCTGCGGCGGCAAAGATAATTAATATATTTGAAATCTGCAAATAAATTTTAAAAAATAATGGAAAAGTAGAAAAAATTTCGTGTTTTGTCGCCATTTAGCATCTTTTCGAACACGAATTACCACGTTTTTTTATTTTAAACACGAATTACCACGAATTACCCACGAATTATCATAAACACTTTTTAACGGTTCTGTAGGATCGAAATATTTCCTAGTCTCGGTTTTTCTTCGTACCTTTGCATTGTGATTGAGAGGCCAACGCGCGGGCTTCGAGAGAACAGAGAAAAGAACTAAATTAATTAACCTTTCGACAAACTATTAACTAT
>CAMUYR010000056.1 GCA_947164965.1 uncultured Prevotella sp.
ATATTATATATTTATATATAAATAAATAATATAAACCCTTCTTATCAGATCAGAGGAAGTGTAATGCGCATTTTCACCCCTTTTCCACTCTTTTCATTAATTTGTAATGTAATATTGTAATATTGTAATAAACGCCGTGTGTATACAAAAGCTAAAACCGTCCCTGCAGGGTTAATAATCAATAAATCTTGCTTATCATGGGGACTTTATCCGTGATATACACTCCACTTCCAAGTCACCTCCGGGTGACTTTTTTTTATTTATCCTTTGGCGGTTTACAAAAGGTGCACAGAGGGACTGTGAAGTGCACTCTGGACAATTATCTATGCCATTTCGCTGATTTGTCCAAAAAGACCGTGGTTGTCGAAACAACCTGAGACGAAAATCAGAAAAAAACTTGTTTCTTCTCAAAAACCGTCCTATCTTTGCATCGTCGAAAGGAAACAAACGACACAACTGAAGAAAATTTATTAACAACAAAATTTAATAGTTATGGCAAACAAGAATTTCAATGCAAAGAAGGTGCTCATGAGCACGGTTGCAGCAGTCGCTTTATCATTCGTAGTTACCACCAATGCAGACGCCATTAGGGTAAAGGTAAGAGTAAAAGCTCCACAGCCTGATAAGGTTGTTGTCGAAAAGAAGCAGCAGAAGGAAGAAAACAAAGGATTCATCTATTTCATCAAGCAGGTATTCGGCGTTCGAGTATAGAATTAAGAAATTTGGGAACGGTATTATATCCACTCCACTTTCAAGTCACCTCCGGGTGACTTTTTTTGTTTATCCTTTGGTTGTTTACAAAATATTTCATATCTTTGCAATCAGATTATACAAAATTTGAATGATGAAACTATCGATATTACGGCATAATATGGCAATTGTATGCACAGGGGGACTGTCCCCGTGTGCACTCGGGAATACGCCAGCTCTCTCGATTGACCGGTGTCTCTTATGGAGTTATACAGAAGTTATGAAGAAAGAAAAAATGATCACAGAACCGTCCCCTGGTCAAGGAGGTACAATAGGTGAAGTTAATGCTATCTTGCGTACCGCAACGGAGTGTTCGGCATGGACCAATGCAAGTGACAGCTATATAAATTCTCAAGCGATGTATGCTGCGGATAGGCTAAATCAATATGGTAAGTTAAATAATATCTCCAATAATGTTGTTCATAATCTCAACAAAGCATTTATGGGACATTGCATGTTTGAATTAAACAACAATCAAATAATTGTGGGACAATCTTTAGGAGGATGTACAGTAAAAGGAAGAAAACGTTAATAACAGTAATTGTGTTAACAATACATGTTACACTATTTGTATCTTGTACGCAATCTTGTTATCAAGTAATTACGCAAGATGATGTCACATATTGGTCGCGTTATTGGCTACCTAACAATCCTCATGGTAGTATTGTAGAGTTTTCAAAGAAAGACTCAGCAGTGAAGTACCTTGATGAGAATTGGGCATATGACGTTTATACGCCTTCACTCTGGGGGCTTAGATTTAAGATAAATAATGATACTTTATTTACTTATATAAAGAGAAAAGATACTATAATGACATACGACATACTCCCAATTGTTTCTTCTTCACGTAACACAATTATATTCAAAAATAGCAAATCAGAGTATGTCAAATGGCATCGCATATCGACGAAACATGCAAAAAGAATGATTAAAGTTCCTAATCAAGTGAAATTTTCTTCTTTAATGAAAACGCATGACAAAGATAAGAACATAACGGATATCGTTGGTTCTGTATGGAAACTCTATGGATATGGTGATGCCTCTACCGGAATTGTTAGGAAATCGGACTCTCTAAAACGTAGTTGGATGAATATTGTAAAATTTGGAAATGATGGAATCATGTCAGGATTATCAACATATAATAAGTTATGTGGAGAATTTACTATCTCTGAATCGAATATTGTTTTTTTAAGTTTTGACAGCGGTGAACAAAGTGAAGACTTCGATGGCTATGAGTTCTGTAATGTACTACCTCAATGCAAGAAATTTGAGATAACGAACAATTGGTTACTATTGTATTATGATGAAGGTAAAAGGTTTCTTTTATTTAAAAATCATCAATCACGGGGTCAGTTCCAGTGATCATTTTTAGAGATTATAATTAAGAGATTTGGGGGACTTTATTTTCCCTCATTGAAATGAAATATCTGACACCATATCCTATAAACGAAACATTCCTCTCGCCGGTGAGGGGGAGAGGAATGGTGTATGCGGATGGAAAGAAACTGTCAAGTAAGCACAAGACATACACAAGCGGCAATACTGTGGTAACCACCACAGACCTGTACATTGATGGTCTGATGCTGCGTAACGGTATCCCTCTGCTGTGGCGTTTCGACGGCGGCTATGTGGACCTGAATGCCAACGGTGCGCCGACCCGCTGGAACTACTACATTACCGACCATCTGGGCAGTACGAGGATGGTGGTCGACAGCAACGACAGCATCAGGGAAACGATTAATTACTATCCCTTCGGCAGTGAGATGCGCATGGCGGCCCCTGCCCAGATGTCTGGCGACACCTCGCATCCCTTCCGCTTCACCGGCAAGGAGCTGGACAGACAGATCAGCCTGAACATGTACGACTTCGGTGCCCGAATGTATGATGTGGCCGGTGTACCCATGTGGACGAGTGTCGATCCGCTATGCGAGAAGTACTATAATGTCAGTCCTTATATGTACTGTGAGGGGAATCCTGTGAATGCCATCGATCCAGATGGAAGAGATTGGTTCGAAACTGAAGGGGGCAACCTTTGTTGGCAACCAGATGTGCATTCTCAAAAAGATTTACAAAAAGGATATAAATATGTAGGAGAAAGTTTTATAAGAGATGGAGTAATATACAGAGAAGATGGTATAATTATGCCCCCTCACGAATATCTAGCATATAAAAGAATGCTATATCAACTGAGGCGTTCAGAAAGTTGGAAACATCCTCTTGGAAAAGAGCAAATGGCATTTATCCTAGATGATGGTTCAGTATTAGTAATGCCTGATAATTGGAACGATTGCGAAACATCAACATACAAACAGACTGGAATTACTAGACAGGATCATGTGATTACAGACAGAAACGGAAATGAATATGATTATGTGGCTCAGGTTCATACTCATACCAAAGGTGCCGATAAAGGTTTGTCTAGTGATGATTGGTCTTTTGCAAAAGCCGATCCTAATATTATGGTTTTTGTAATGCATGGCGATGGAAATATTTATGGTGGATTCTATTCATTAAAGAGAGGGAGCACTCCTATCAAATGCAATAATTATACATCGCTAAAATCTTTAATTAATAGAAAAACCAAACTAAAAATTGTAGCAGATTATTTTAAAAATTGGTAAGTGGTATGAATATGAAAATATACATTATATTGTTACTTTTTTATTGGTACATGTCTTCATGCAACAATTCAAACAACAAGTCGTCTTCTGCGAAAGAGAAAGAGCCTATTTTCGATGACACTACTCCAAAGAATTATTATGTTTTGTATGGAGATGATTCCCTTCTGATGATTCCAGATTTTGGCCTTGACAATTTATATGAACTAAATATCGATTCTTTTAAGGATCGGTATTCTAACTATCAAGAATTCAAGAGAGAGCTTTTGTATAATCCGAAAAATATCCCCGACTTATTACCATGGTCATATCATATCTGCAAGAACAAAAAGATAATGCACGATTATGAGCACATGGCGTTTGATAAGTTTTGGAAAAAATACTTATATATCGAAGGGGAGGACACTATGTCGTTCACAAATGATACGACTCTGGCTTACTGCCTTGATAAGCATAATTACTATTCCGATTTTAATTATATGAGGACAGGGAAAATAAAAGTAATAAAGAAGAATCACGGGGTCGGTTCTAATGATCATTTTCAAGATAAGCAAAGCACAAAAGGAAATACAAATGAAACAAGTAATGAATTACAATAAAAATAAGGGACTCCTGTATGATCAAGAGAACCGACCCCATGATTGTTAACACCGTACGAGCTACTGCAGATGCTGTTGGAGGATTGGCAGGAGGTGTTATTGGCCTTAAATATGGTAGTATGTTTGGCACATCAGTGTGTGGCTTCCCCTATGGCACAATCATTGGTGGTGCTATTGGTGGTATTGCTGGCTCTCTCGGTCTTAGTTGGGGTGGTACGAGCATCGTTGATACTGTTTATGGAAGATAAGTGTATAATATGAAGAACTATCGATTTGAATATGTTTTAAATGCAATTCATTATTGTATATATTGGAGAGAAGTTTGGTCCAATTTAAAAATAGAAAAACAAGTATTTAAAACGGTGAGTTTTTTATCTGCGATATTTTGTTTGAAAAAGAAATATGAAAAGCGAGTAGAAGAACTTCGCAAAAACAAGGAAGTACAAGAGTATTTTTATGGCAAAGAATCTGGACAGGCGATTGGCATTGCTCATCATTGGTTCGGTTTTTTCTATTCTGCTTATCCAGGCTTCTTTTCATGGATTTTGATTGGTATAGCGGACAGAACATTTGGTGATTTAAATGAACTTTATTTTTTGTTGATATTTCTATTTCCTATTGGAATCTGCTATATTCCAGCATACAAGGCGGTTTTTACAGACGACAAGTATTTGAAATATTTCAAGCAATTTGAAAAAAAAGATAATCTTTGGCATAAGAAATGGAAGAGAATAACAGTTGCCTTTTGTATCGGAGCAATATTAATCGAGGTAATAGGTTTTTTCTGTATGACTATTATCGTAAGCATATAAATCAAAGTTACAGGTTTTTGATTGAATGAGAGAAAAAGCAATATGAAATATCTGACACCATATCGCCAAAACGAAACATCCCTCTCACCGGCGAGGGGGAGAGGGATGGTGTATTGAGGACACACGGGGACAGTCCCCCTGTGTCCTTGTATCACCCTTCAACTCAGACTTTGGTACGCTATGACAGAAATCAAATAAAGGAAAGAAAAGTTATAAAGGATGGAAAGCTACATTTTTAAAAAAACAATGTTCACAATAATGGCGATATTGATTCTTACTGGATGTAAGGATAAATTAGATTCTTATCATTTATCGAAAGGGATAGATTCGGTTCTTTCTGATTACATTGATAGACATCCCAAGGATAGTGTGATAATTTTACAATTTTATGGAATTGAAAAACGTACAATTTTGAATATCCAACATTCATCATATTATCCATGTAGAGAGTTCGTAGATGGCTGCTTTATCTACAAAGACAGATTGGCTTTATATAGCATTTTGGATAAAACAATTTCAGTGAACTGCCTGATAGATTCGACGGCTGCAAGCGACAAAACAATCCTAGATAACTACAAATCATGGATTGATGCAGATTATGAAGATGATGGTTATTCCGATAGTGAAACTTATTTGGTGAAATCACGTGATTGTATTACCAAAGCTGTGGAAAAGGATTTAGAATACAAAATAATAGTTTCTGATACCATTGGCATTAGAAATGCTATGATAAATAACATGTTAAACCAGCGACTTAACAAACATCATATTCCCATTGTATCCATCCGTTTTGCATCTTTAGATAAATCTGATTATTTTATGGTATGTGAAGTTAATGCATATACAAGAAAATCGTTAAACGGTTGTTTGAAAAGAAATGGTCGTATAATTGTTTTCTATGGAATAGACAATCTTCATTCTCAAAAAATAATAGATTTAAGATTGATACAAAAAGAACTTCCACTATTGAATAATTACAAGGAATTACCTTCCAACTGGTTTAATTATGAATCAAGTGAAGGCGATGTGTTTAAGATTCTTCCTAATGGAAAAATAGTGAGAGTTCCTATCGAGGAGTTGCCTGATGAGAAATATGAAATGTTATATAACGCATTGGGATTAGGCTAGATCAGTTATGGGATCACGGGGTTGGTTTTGCGCGAATCAAAGGGGAATCAAGGGACAGAACTGTCCACGTGTGCACTTAAATCATGCAGCCTCGCCTCACATCGGAACACCCCTTATTAGACAACTTTCTATGCCATTTCGCTGATTTGTCCAAAAAGACCGTGGTTGTCGAAACAACCTGAGACGAAAATCAGAAAAAAACTTGTTTCTTCTCAAAAACCGTCCTATCTTTGCATCGTCGAAAGGAAACAAACGACACAACTGAAGAAAATTTATTAACAACAAAATTTAATAGTTATGGCAAACAAGAATTTCAATGCAAAGAAGGTGCTCATGAGCACGGTTGCAGCAGTCGCTTTATCATTCGCAGTTACCACCAATGCAGACGCCATTAGGGTAAAGGTAAGAGTAAAAGATTCACAGCCCGCTAAGTGTGTTGTTCAAAAGAAGCAGCAGAAGCAGCAGAAGGAAGAAAGCAAAGGATTCATCTATTTCATGAAGCAGATATTCGGCGTTCGAGTATAGGAGTGAGAAATATGTATGATCAGGTACCGCCCTGATTGCCTCTTCCAAGTCACCTCCGGGTGACTTTTTTTTGTTTATCCTTTGGCGGTTTACAAAATATTGTCTAAGTAATGGCAGATGACTGGTAATCAGGTACCGGTTAGCCGTATCATGGGAACAGCCCCCGCGATACATATACAACCTGCAAATTTACAAATAATATTTCTACCGACAAATATTTTGTGCTGAAATAGTTGCTTATATCGGCAAAAAGATGTATTTTTGCAGACATGATGAGAAAAACGATAATGGTAGCGCTGGGGTTGGCACTCTGCATGACGGGAAGAAGCCAACAGCAGAGATGGCCTGACGGGACACCGATGGACAAATGGTTTGAGAACTGCACGAAGGTGGATGTGGCAAGCCTGGGACGGAGGTATGTGATTACGGACTATGGGGTGACGAAGGACTCTACCATCGTGCAGACGCAACGCATTCAGAATGTGATAGACCGCTGTGCAGAAGATGGCGGAGGAGTGGTGGTGATTCCTGAAGGGACGTATCTGTCGGGAGCCTTGTTTTTCAGGCAGGGCACGCATCTTCACGTGGTCGGTAAGCTGAAGGGCTCTGACAGGATTATCGACTTCCCGTGGATGACGACGCGCATTGAGGGCGAGACATGCGAGTATTTCTGCGCGCTGGTGAATGCTGACGGGCTGGACGGTTTTACCATCACGGGCAACGGTACCATAGACGGGAACGGTCTGCAGTACTGGCAGGAGTTCTGGATTCGCAGAAAGTGGAACCCGCAGTGTACGAACAAGGATGCTCAGCGCCCTCGTCTGACCTATATCTCGAACTCGAGGAACGTAACGGTACAGGACGTCAGGCTCGTGAACTCGCCCTTCTGGACGAACCACGTCTACAAGAGTGACCACGTGCGCTATCTGGATTGCTATATCTTTGCGCCAACGGAGAACATCTGGAAGAGTGACATGAAGCGTGGCGCACCATCGTCGGACGCCATCGATATAGATGCATGCAGCGACGTGATGGTCAAGGGCTGCTATATGCACGTGAACGACGATGCGGTGGTGCTGAAGGGCGGCAAGGGAACATGGGCTGACAAGGATTCGACCAACGGACCCTGCGAACGCATACTGATAGAGGACTGCACGTATGGCAAGGTGCACGGCTGCCTGACGCTGGGATCGGAGTCGCTGCACGACCGCAACGTGATTCTCCGTCGATGCCAGGTGGTGAACGCTGCCCGTGTCCTGTGGTTGAAGATGCGCCCCGACACCCCTCAGCATTATGAGTATGTGACTGTAGAGGACCTGACGGGACAGACGGGTTCATTCCTCGTGATCCGCCCCTGGACGCAGTTCTTCAAGCCTCAACAGCGCGACGATATGCCGCTGTCGCAATGTAACGACATCACGATGCGAAGGATCAAGATGACGTGCAGGAACTTCTTTGATGTGGGCACGTCGGATAAGTACCGCCTCATACGCTTTAACTATGAGGACATTGACGTGAAGGACGCGAAAAACGGCTTCGACCCGGGTATGATAGAGGCCACCAGCACCAAGAATGTGAAGATAAATGGAAGATTTTTATTAGATTAACAATAGAAATCGTGTATTTTGTTCGCTTATTCGTATCTTTGCACGCGAATTCAGAAAAAGGAGACGAGACGATGAGTAAAGGATTCAGAACGATGGTGACAAGTGTGGCTGTGGCAGCAGGTCTGCTGATGGCCCAAGGTACTGTGGCACAGGAGCTGCAGGCGAAGGTGACCATCAACAGTTCGCAGGTGGAAGGCACGGACAAGAGTGTGTTCGAGAACCTGCAGCAGACGCTGGAGCAGTTTATCAACGAACGGCAATGGACGGAGCTGCAATTCCAGAAGAACGAGCGTATCGTCTGCAACTTCAACCTGACGGTGACCAAATACGACAAATCGAGCAATCGCTTCACGTGTACGGCGATGATTCAGGCCAACCGCCCCGTCTATAACTCAGCCTACAACTCGACCTTATATAACAATAAGGATGGCGACTTCAACTTCGAATTTGCACAGTTTGACCAGCTGAACTATAACGACGAGACGGTGGACAACCAGTTGACGGCCCTCATCGCCTACTACGCCTATCTGATTATCGGGCTGGATCTGGACTCGTTTGCACCCTTAGGTGGAACGGACGTGCTGCAGCGCTGCATGCAACTGACCAACAACGCGCAGGACCTGGGATTTACGGGATGGAAGGCCTTTGAGACCAGCCGTAACCGCTTTGCCATCATCAACGACTATCTGGACGAGGCCATGAAGCCGTTCCGCCAGCTGCAATACGAATACTATCGCAACGGACTGGACGAGATGGCCAATAATGCCGAGCGCGGACGTACCAACATCACCACGGCGCTGGAACAGTTGAAGAAGGCGCACGAAGAAAAGCCGCTGAGTCTGTTGCCACAAATATGGACGGACTACAAGCGCGACGAGTTGGCTAACATCTATAAGGGCAAGGGCACGCAGAAGGAGAAGGAAGCGGTCTACGACCTGCTGCTGAATATCAATGCGTCGCAGAGCAATGCCTGGAACAAAATCAAGGAGTAGTTAGAGAAGTTAGAGACAAATGCTAAGACAATTATATATTAAGAATTACGCGCTGATAGACCTGCTGGATATTGAACTACACCCGGGGTTCTCTGTGATAACGGGAGAAACGGGTGCAGGAAAGAGTATCATCCTGGGGGCTATCGGACTGTTGCTAGGTCAGCGCGCTGACTCAAAATCCATTAAGCAGGGTGCTGAGAAATGTATCATCGAAGCGCACTTCGACCTGTCGCGCTACGAGATGAAACCGTTCTTCGACGAGAACGAAATAGAATACGATGCCAACGACACCATCGTGAGAAGAGAACTGACTGCTGCGGGCAAGAGCCGTGCGTTCATCAACGACACACCGGTAGGTCTTGGCATGCTCAAAGAATTGGGCGAACAGTTGGTGGACGTGCATTCGCAGCACCAGAACCTGTTGCTGAACAAGCAGGACTTCCAGCTGAGCGTGGTGGACATCATCGCCCAAGACCAGTCGAAACTGGATGCATACCAGCAGACCTACAGCCTACTGCAAAAGGCCAAAAGCGAACTGCAAACGCTGAAGGACGACATAGAGCGCAACCGCCAGAACCAAGACTTCCTGCAATTCCAATACGAGGAACTGGAGCAAGCCAAACTGACGGAAGGCGAGCAGGAAGAACTGGAACAGCAGAGCGAGACGATGGAACACGCTGAGGACATCAAGACAGCCCTCTACGAAGCCGACAACGCCCTGCAGGCAGAACAGATAGGCGCAGTCAGTCAGGTGAGGACCGCCCTGAACGCCATCAGCGGTATCAGCAAGGTGCTGCCCTCAGCAGAGGAAATTGCTGAACGCTTGAGGAGTTGCCACATAGAACTGAAGGATATCGCTGACGAGGTGAGCGGTATGCTGGAAGATACCGACTTCGACCCTGCGGAACTGGACCACATCAACAACCGCCTGGATCGGTTGTACGATCTGGAGAAGAAATATCATGCTGACAGCGTCGCGGAACTGATTGAGCAGCGCGACGAGCTGAAGCAGAAGCTGGCGGGCATTGAGAACAGCGACGAGGCGCTGGCAGAGTTGGAAGCCAAATGCCAACAGCTAACAGCTAAATGCCAACAACAGGCAGACAGTCTGTCGAAACAGCGCCAGCAGGCTGCTGCGGAGATAGAGAAGCAGCTGCGCCAACGACTGGTGCCACTGGGTATGCCTAACGTACGCTTCGAGGTAAGCATCATGAAGGGAGAGCTGAACAAGAACGGACAAGACAACATCAACTTCCTCTTCTCCGCCAACACGTCTACCCCACTCCAACCTGTGGCCCAAGTGGCATCGGGTGGTGAGATAGCCCGTGTGATGCTGTCGCTGAAGGCGATGATCAGCGGTGCTGTCAAGTTGCCCACCATCATCTTCGACGAGATAGACACAGGTGTATCAGGAAAGATAGCCGAGAAGATGGCAGAGATCATGCAGGAGATGGGACAGACGGAGCGTCAGGTCATATCCATCACCCACCTGCCTCAGATAGCAGCCAAGGGTAGCCACCACTACCGTGTGTCGAAAGAAGAGACGCAGAAAGGCACGACCAGCCAGATGCAAGAGCTCACGCCCGATGAGCGCATCCACGAGATAGCCCAGATGCTGAGTGGTAGCGACATCAGCGATGCAGCCATCCAAAACGCAAAAGAACTATTAAAGATATGAAACGACTGATTTATATGATAGGCTGTCTGCTGTTGGCAACAGCCTCTTACGCCCAGACGCCTTCGTGGGCCAAGAAAGCAACACAGGCAGTATTTACGCTGAAGACTTTCGATGCCAACGGACAGCTGCTGGCCAGCAGCAACGGATTCTTCGTCAGCGAGAAAGGCGAGGCCGTGAGTAGTTTTGCCCCCTTCAAGGGTGCACAGAGAGCCATCGTCATCGATGCTCAGGACAAAGAATGGGAGATAGAAAGTATTATCGGCGTGAACGACATGTATGATGTGGCCAAGTTCCAGGTCGCCATCAAGAAACCCGCTGCGCTGCCCATTAGTACGGCTGCTGCAGACAATGGTGCCACTGTCTGGCTGCTGCCCTACAGCGTCAAGAAAGTACCGGTATGTCCCAAGGGAACGGTCGAGAAGACCGAACAGTTTCAGGGCAGCCATACCTACTACACGCTCAATATGGCGTACAAGGACCAGAACACCAACTGTCCGATTCTGAACGATAATGGCGAAGTGATCGGTATGCTGCAACCTGCTGCTGGCGACGCAGGCGACGTGAGCTATGCTGTCAGCGCCCGATTTGCCAGCGAACTGACGATGAGCGGACTGAGCTTCAACGATCCCACCCTGCGTTCGACGTCGATACCCAAGGCCATTCCCGACGAGAAAGAACAGGCGCTGCTGGCACTCTACGTGGGCAGCACGGCTATGGACTCGCTGCAATATGCGAACTTCATTGATCGCTTCATTGCCAAGTTCCCTAACCTGTCCGATGGTTACATCTACCGTGCCCGCCTCTCGTCATCCAAAGGACAGTATGCAGAGGCTGACGACGACATGAAGCGTGCCATCAAGGTGGCTGACAGCAAGGACGATGCCCACTACCAGTATGCACAGCTCATCACCCAGAAGCTGTTGCTGAAGACTGACGATTATGCGCCCTGGACTTTCGATCTCGCCCTGCAAGAGGCCAAGGAGGCCTATCGCTGCAATCCGATGCCCGTCTACAAACAGCAACAGGCGGAAATCCTCTATTCGCAGAAGAAATACGACGAGTCGTTCAAACTGTATCAGGAACTGACAAGTGGTGAAATGCGCACCGCCAACCTGTTCTATGCTGCTGCCCAGTGTAAGCTGCAACAGGAAGACAAGGAGGCTGCCCTTGCCCAGATGGACAGCGCTGTCAACATGTTTACGAAGCCCTATCTGAAGACTGCCGCCCCCTATCTGCTGGCTCGTGCCCAGATGCTGAACGATGCAGGCAAATACCGTCAGGCTGTCAGCGACTACAATGAATACGAACAGCTGATGAAGGCCCAGCTTGCTGCCGGTTTCTACTATATGCGCCAACAGGCTGAAGTGAACGGACACCTGTATCAGCAGGCGCTGAACGACATCAACAAAGCCATCGAGATGGCACCCACCGAGCCCCTGTACCATATGGAGAAAGCCTCGCTGCAGCTGCGTGTAGGTCAGACCAAGGAAGCAGAGGAAACAGCCAGAGAATGCATCCGTCTGGCTCCTGACGACAGCGACGGCTATCTGTTCCTGGGTGTGGCCCAATGCGTCAACAAGCAGAAGGCAGAGGGACTGAAAAACCTGCAGAAAGCAAAAGAGCTCGGCAATGGCCAAGCTCAGGGATTGATTGATAAGTATTCGAAGTGATCAGAACGGGACGACACCGTCCGTCTGTTCTTGGAAACTATCACCTACAAATGGCGACTCTCCAGCCTGCTGGATAGCGCCATTTACTTTACTGCCCAGTATCTCGCCACCATTATCCACACGCTTCGAGCCGAGACGCTTGTCTTCAGGATTCTCAAAACGCGTAAACTCACCTCGGAAGGTCAGCAGCACATCGCCCGTCGCACCCTTACGATGCTTGGCAATGATGATCTGTGCCATACCGTGCAGGTCGCGTCCGTTATCGTCCTGATAGATATGATAATACTCAGGGCGATGCACGAAGAGCACCATATCGGCATCCTGCTCGATAGCTCCCGACTCACGCAGGTCGCTCAGCTGCGGACGCTTACCTTCCAAGCCCTCGCGACTCTCAACGCCACGATTCAACTGCGAGAGGGCCAGGATGGGCACATCCAACTCCTTGGCCAGTCCCTTCAGCGAACGGGAGATGGTCGACACCTCCTCCTGACGCGACGAGAAGCGCATACCGTTGGCATTCATCAGCTGCAGATAGTCGATCATGATGATTTTCACACCGTGCTCACGAACCAGACGACGCGCCTTGGTGCGCAGCTCGAAAACGGAGAGACCCGGGGTGTCGTCGACATATAGCGGTGCTCCCAGCAACTTGTTGACGCGCTTGTCCAGGCGGTCCCACTCGTCGGGCTGCAGCTGACCATTCAGAATCTTCGAACCCTGAATCTCGCAGCAGTTGGAAATCAGACGGTTCACCAGCTGCACGTTCGACATTTCGAGCGAGAAGAAAGCCATCGGTACATTATAGTCGGCAGCAATGTTCTTGGCCATCGAGAGGGCAAACGACGTCTTACCCATCGCAGGACGTCCAGCGATAATCACCAGGTCGCTGGGTTGCCATCCTGAGGTGATGTCGTCAAGCTTATGATAGCCCGTAGGCACACCCGTCAGACCATCCTTGTTGGCAGCAGCCTTCTGGATGACGTCGATGGCGTTCTTGATCACCGGGTCTATCTGCGTATAGTCCTTCTTCATGTTGCGCTGTCCCAGTTCGAACAGGCTTCCCTCAGCCTCCTGCATCAGGTCGTCGACGTCTATCGTCTCGTCAAAGGCCTTGGTCTCGATATTGCTGGCAAAGGATATCAGTTGGCGGGCCAACGACTTCTGGGCAATGATGCGCGCATGATACTCGATATTGGCTGACGAGGCCACACGCGACGAGATCTCCGTCACGTAACCAGGTCCACCCACATCCTCCATATCGCCCTGCTTGGCCAACTGCTCGGTCACCGTCCATACGTCGACAGGCAGCTCGTGCAGCGACAACTCCATGATGGCGCGATACACTTTCTGATTACGGGGTTCGTAGAAGCTCTCAGGCAAGAGCATCTCGCAGACGACTGCATACGCGTCTTTGTCTATCATCAGCGCACCCAGCACGGCACGTTCTATCTCCGTTGCCTGTGGCTGGATATGTGCATAGGTATTGTCTACAGGCTGCTGTCTACGCGTACGTCTGCCTGCACTATTTGCATTATTGTTTGATTGTTCTGGCATTGTTTCATTCGTTTTTGGGGCTACAAAGTTACGAATAAGTGAGCAAAAAGCCAAACAAAAACGAAGAATTATTTTCTAGAAATTACTGAAAACGGGTATAGTTGTTGTCGCCCAACATCTGTTCTATGCTTTTGTTGCTGTATTTTTCCATGTATCGCTCAACAGCGGTAACAAAGTCGTTCTGGAACACTTCGCGCTGCATAATCTCATTGACCACCCACTGAATCTTACCCATGTGCGTATCACGATTGCTCTGCGACGTCTCTGTGCCTTGCGCCATCGGGAAGAGGCTTAGGATATAGAAGCCCAGACAGTCGGGCACGATCATCGAGCGTGTCATCATCTGGCGCTGTCGCTCGGTATAGTGTTCCTGATAGAAGGGATAGTCGGCACCCAGATACTTGTCGAGACTGATGCCCAGGGTGTTGTTGCCAACGATGATGCTCTGGTCGAAAGAGCCTATCTGGGCATACACCTGAGGCACCTCAACGGTAGGCAGCTCCTCTTTCAGTCGACTGAAGGCTGTCGAGAGGTCTTCGTTGACATCGTCCATATCGGCATACTGGTTCTGCACATCTCTCAGCAGCACCTGCAACGTGGAATCCTGGAAAAAATGCAGAAACTTGCTGTTGATTTCCGAGTCGTTCACCTTTCCCAACTGCAGCACGTCTTCTATCAGCATGCGCGTCTGTTGCGGGAAGTAGGTGTTCATCTGCTGAAGGGCTGAGAAATCGCCCGTTGTCAGATACAGGCTTTCTATACGGTCATAGCGTTCCACGTTGACTTTCAGCTCGTCAACATCGTCGTCATTTGGTCTCAATTGCCACTGGCAACCGATACAAATCAGCATGATGGAAAACAATATGGCGTATACCTTCTTCACTACGAAATGTTAAATTATGGTGCAAAATTACTAAAAAATATTTTTAAATCCAAATTTTAACCTAAAAAATTTAAAAAAAAGTGCTCTACCACCCGCTTTTTCGTTTATTTGTGTGAAATTTGCAGGTAACAAACTACCAAAATAATGAAAAGAACAATGTTTTTACTGTGCCTGACTTTGCTGAGCAATATGCTCCTGGCTAGTCGCACCTTCACCGTTACTGTCAGCAACCCTATTAACGTCGAGCGCAACGACGTGCCTGTGGTCATCAGCCTCAAGTCGTATGGCGATGTCCGCTCCGCGTTGGTTACCCAAAACGGCAAGGAGATAGCCTGCCAGTTGGACGACCTCGATCAGGACGAAGTGTTCGATGAGCTCTGCTTCCTGGCTGACATCTATGGCAAGGAGAAGAAGCAGTACACCGTCGAGCTCTTCGACGAAGGAGAGCCCCGCCAGTATCCTGCCCGCGTCTTTGCGGAGATGGTGATGGCCAACACGAAGGACAAGACACTGAAGAAGAATCAGCAGAACAACTTCATCGAATCAATTACCGCCCGAGGCGATGCAGCCTATACGTACAACCTGCAGCACCATCATGGTGTCGACTTCGAAAGCGAGCTGAACGGCATCCGCATTTACTTCGATGCACGCCAGACGCTGGATCTCTATGGGAAATACCAGAAGCGACTGGAGCTCAAAGAGACGCAGTTCTATACGGACGAGGAACAGAAGAAGCAGGGCTATGGCGACGACGTGCTTTGGGTGGGTCAGACTTTCGGACTGGGTGCCTTCCGCGGATGGGACGGACAGAAGCCCACACACGTAGAACCCGTCAAGACGCGCACGCAGCGCATCATCTCGTATGGTCCCCTGCGCACCATCGTCGAACTCGTCGATTGTGGGTGGCAACTGCCAACGGCTAATGGCCAAAAGCCAACGGCCATCAACATGACTATCCGCTACACGCAATATGCTGGTCATCGCGATACCGATGTCGATGTGTTCTTCAACAAGAACGTCAGCGATTACCGTTTCTCGACGGGTATCATCAACGTGAAGGGTTCTGAGGAGTTCAGCGATAAGAAGGGATTGCGCGCCTGCTGGGGTACCGACTACCCTGCTGCCGACACCACCAAGTGGAAGCGCGAGACGGTGGGACTGGCTGTGCTGGTGCCTGTGAAGTATATCGTCAGCGAGGAGCCTGCCAACAAGGACAACTACGCCTACGTGCTGAAGACGGACACGCAGTCTATCTCGTACAAGGTAACCTACACCTCTGCCAACGAGACCTTCGGCTACCATTCAGCCAACGAGTGGTTCTACTATCTGAAGGAGTGGCGCAAGGAGGTGGACAAACCAGTCGTTGTCAAGGTAGCTGACTGAAGGTTTTGCGGCCCTTAGCATAATACTGCCAGAGCAATGAGAAACGGCGTTGCTCTGGTATTTCTTTTTCCTGTCGCGAAGCCTGTATCTTCTGGCGATCTGCCTCAAAGTCTTTCCGCCATCGCTTAAAAGCACGGCGCGCCTTGTAGATAGCCTTGAAGTCGCCCCAGTTACGGTTCAGAATCAACGTCTCCCATGCTGCCACATAGTCCAGCAGCCAGCGCCAGCGCATCACGCGGTTCAGTTCTTCGTCGGGCAGACACTTGTAGAGCATCGTCAGATTATTGCGGAAGTTCAGGAATGTCTTCATCGGGTTCGACTTGGGCAGCGTCCCCCCACCCACGTGATACACGTAGCTCTCAGGCAGACAATACAGCTTACGGCCCTTGATGCGCAGTCGCCAGCAGAGGTCTATCTCCTCGTTGTGTGCAAAGAACCGTCCGTCCAGCCCGCCACAGTCCCAATAGTCCTGGGCGCGAATCATGAGTGCGGCACCCGTGGCCCACAGTATCTCCGCAGGATAGTCGTACTGCCCATTGTCCTTCTCCACCGTCTCAAACAATCGCCCGCGACAGAAGGGATAGCCAAAGCAGTCCAGATAGCCACCGCTGGCCCCTGCATACTCGAACATATCCTTATGATATATAGAGAGCAGCTTGGGTTGACAGGCAGCCACCTCAGGGTGCACATCCATAAACTCGATGAGCGGCGTCAGCCAATGGTGCGTCACCTCGATGTCCGAGTTCAGCAGCAGGTAGTATTCGGCCTCCACCTGTGCCAGCGCCTTGTTATAGCCCTCAGCGAATCCCCAGTTCTTCTCCAGCACAATGAGCTTGCACTGCGGGAAGTCGCGACGCAGCAGCTCCAGCGAGTTGTCTGTCGACGCATTATCAGCCACATAGACCGTAGCCTCGCTATGCGAGTAGTTCAGCACCGTGGGCAGATACTTTTCCAGCATCTTCGCCCCGTTCCAGTTCAGTATGACGATTGCGACCTTATCCATTTCCTTCATTTCTCATTTCTCATTTTCTCATTTCCTCATTTTCTCAATTCCTCAATTTTCAGCGCCGTCTTATCGTGGTTAAATCCACCCAGAATCACGCGCATCAACTGGTTGTCGTATTCCGCCTTCGCATCAGCAGGCGACAGCTCCACACGGATATAGTTCTTCGTAAACCCGTGCATCGCCCTGCCTCGCGTAGCCTTCTCGAACAGCACCTCCATCTCCGTGTCCTGATAGCACGCGTAGAAGGCCTGCGTCTTCTGGTCCGACAGCTCCAGCAATCTGCGACTGCGCTCCTTCTTGTCCTTCTCGCTCACCACGTAGGGAATGCTCAGCGCCGATGTGCCTGGGCGCTCCGAATAGGGGAACACGTGCAACTGGGTGACGTCCAGCGACTGCAGGAAGTCGTAGGTCTCCTCAAAGCACTCGGGCGTCTCACCCCTGCAGCCTACCATCACGTCGACACCGATAAAGGCATCGGGCATCACCTCTTTGATGCGCACAATCTTGTCAGCAAACAGCTGCCTGTCGTAGTGGCGGTGCATCAGCTTCAACACCGTGTCGCTGCCACTCTGCAACGGAATATGATAGTGTGGCATGAAGGCTCGGCTCTGGGCGCAGTAGTCTATCAGCTCGTCAGTCAACAGGTCGGGCTCCAGACTGCTGATGCGATAGCGGCTGATGCCCTCTACCCTATCCAGCGCTTTCACCAGGTCGATGAATTTCTCACCCGTCGTCTTGCCGAAGTCGCCGATGTTCACACCCGTCAGCACGATTTCCCTGCCTCCCTCGCGTGCAGCCTCTTCAGCCTGCGCCACCAGCGAGGCAATCGTCGGGTTACGAGAAAAACCGCGGGCGTATGGTATCGTGCAGTATGTGCAGAAGTAATCGCAACCGTCCTGCACCTTCAGGAAATAGCGTGTCCTGTTGCCTCGCGAACACGAGGGTGCAAAGGTCTTGATGTCCTTCGTCTTCTCCGTTTTGTATGTCGCGGTAGTACCGCGACTTACGAAACCATCCGAAAGATATTGAATGAGGTTCGCTTTCTCGTTCGACCCCAGCACCAGGTCGACGCCCTCAATATGAGCCACCTTCAGCGGTTCCAGCTGCGCATAGCACCCCGTCACCACCACAAAGGCCCCGGGATTCTCGCGCACCAGGCGGTGGATAGCCTGGCGGCACTTATGGTCGGCCACATCGGTCACCGAGCAGGTGTTGATCAGGCAGATGTCAGCCTGCTCGTCCTTCTGGGCTGTCGTCACACCCAGTTCAGCCAACATCTTGCCGAATGTCGAGGTCTCTGAGAAGTTCAATTTGCATCCCAGCGTGAAATATTTCGCTTTTTTGCCTTGAAAGGCAGAAGAATCTATCATCCTATTCTTATATATATAATAAGGTGTATTCGTTTTGCCTGCAAAGGTAGTCATTTTTATCGTAAAAACACGCTTTTTTACCTAAAATCATGAAAAGGGTAAAATATACACGAAATTTAACATTTCGTAAGTTGTTGATTATCAGCGATTTGCGAAAAAGTTACAAAAATGACCTAAAAAAAAACAAAAAAAATGATACGTCGTATTAAAAAAATGCCTACCTTTGCAGCGTTTTAATAAACAAATGATTGTTTTACAGATTT
>CAMUYR010000057.1 GCA_947164965.1 uncultured Prevotella sp.
AGCGCACACGTCTGGGGGGCGCGAGGTCGCTGGTTCGAGTCCAGTAATCCCGACAAACGCGAAAGTTAACAGTCTGATTATCAGGCTGTTAACTTTTTTAATACCCAAATTTGCACAACATTTGCACAACATCCCCCAGGATGCCACGTCTCATTCCGATACAGCCTTCGGGGTTTGTGATTCACCTTGCTTCAGTTTTAAATGCGGACGTTCCCAGATCTGCCAATCATCTATTTCCTTGAAAAGTCGAGTAAGGACATCCTTGTAGTCATCGGGATAGATTATCGTATAAACAAATCTGAGTTTGTGATAGGCCATTATCTTGGTGTAATAACTATAACCATCGATACGACTGCCATTCTCATACTGTGGTCCAGAGAGGATGAAATAATCATTGCCCTTCTTGCTGTCGGTGGCGTGAAGGATTTGCGCCAGCGAGTCCATGCCTGCTTGGAGCGACATGCCATCAGAATTCATCACGTGGCTTTCAATGACCAGGGTTATCCACTGGTCGGCATAGTCGAAACGCATGCGGCCTTTCTCTTCCTGAAGCGAATCGGGCTGAGCGTTGAAGAACGAAGGGACGCGAACAACGTAGTCATAATCCTTATCCTTATATTCGTACATTTCGGCATAAGTGAGGTGGCGACCGAATACCTCTTTGTGCGACTTTAGGTCAGCACAAGAATAAATCCAGTCGATGCTCACCGCTACGAGGATAAAGGCGATAAAAAGGAAAATGACCTTGCGCATACTATTTGGGCTATTTAGACAGAATACCCGTTTCTTTATCACTATGGTTCATAGAGCGCTGGATGTCCCGATACTTGCGCCCACGATCGAGGCGATAAGATAGCTTGAGGGTTAACATATTACCGTAGTCGCGAGAGTGCTGAGAGATTTCTTTCTGAACATAGCGACTTACGACCTCAGTCTTATTTGTCAATGGATGTTGGCTGAACGGATGTTGGGCATAGAGAGAAATGGAGATGGCGTCGTTCATACGATAGTTACAAGTGATGTACCATGCTGGCGCCTGATGACCACGATGTTCTCCTTCCATAAAGTTCCATCCATTATCAGCGTATGCACCAAGCGTCCAGCGCCCCAAATAGGCTTGTAATGAACAACCTCCATTGAACGAGGTATAGGTGTGCGTGTAATCCTCTCCAAAATTAAAGAAGCGATAGATGCCGCCATAGACGGTCGCTGTCAGTTTCTCTGGAATGATGTCCCACTGATTGTAGCTTTCGAAATAGAAGAAGTTGCACTCGTTGTCCGCATTGGTCTGCGTCTGATAGAAATGGCCGTCTTGGCGGATGTACTTCTCCATATTGCAATGAGGATTCAGACGGTAATAGCCTTGTAGTTCGGAGGTAAAGCGAGGTGTGGAATAAGAGAGTTTCAGTTGGTGGGAGACGACTCGGTTGGGGTGAATATCCGGATTGCCAAGGATGGTCTCCATCGCATTCTGCTTGATGCTGACGTTGCTGACGAGGGCTATCTGGGATGTGTGCTGCGAGATTTCGAAGTCATATTTCACCTTTAGCCTGTTGGTCAGGGGATAACTGACAGTGAACTTGGGACGGAAGAACCAGTAATCCTGCGTCACATCCCCCTGACGATAGTATCGTCTGCTGGCACCAAGACCGCCCATAAACGAGAGTTTACCAAGATGTCCCCTCAGCTGTGAGAAGAGATAAAGGCTGGAAGTGTGCATATCGTTTGTTGCATCAACATCGCCTTGATAGGTATTATGGCTATATCGCTGTCCGTATTGTGCCCCAGCGGAAACTGTAAAAGGCTTCAATTGGTTCTCATAAATGGCCTCGCTCCAAAGAGAGTATGTCCGTCCGTTGATGTCATAGCGATAGGCAGAACCTTCATTGTTTTCAGTATCGCCAGTGGTTTTGATATACGTTCCTACAACATTCGCTGTCAACGACTGATGGCGATGGAAGTCTTGATGGTAGTAGAGATCAAGCGATGGCGAAGTGCTACGGGATGATGAAAGTTCGTCATAGGGAACATTATTATTCATCATTTTTGCGTTTCTACGTTGAGGTTGAATATCGCTACTTCCTGAGAGTTTGGCCTGAAAAACATAGTTCGAGTCGCTCAGGCTATAGGTCAGCTGGGCATTGTGACTGATATTCTTACTCTGTTTGTTCAGACTATAGCGATGGATGGAGGCAATGTCGCCTGACTCTATCTCATAAGAGGCTTGCTCATCGTATTCTGCGCCCTTGAAGTTGTGATAGTCAAAGTCATAACTGAGTGCAAACTCACTGCGACCGTGATTGATCTTGCCAAAGAGTGACTCATTGCCATTCACAGTGGTTAGCGTATTGGTTAATTGGGTGCCGACGACGTAACCACTCACGGGCTTCTTCACCTTAATATCAATAATGTACGCGACACCCTCACCATATCGCACACCAGGATTGTCGATAAACTCAATGTGGTCGATACCCTGCATGTCGAGTGTCTGCAAATCCTCACGTGAAGCAATGATGTCGTTGATGCGCACTTGAACTGTTCCAAGATTCGTCAATGCCGTAATGCTGTTCATCGCCTCCTCCACGCGGATGTGAGGCAGAGTGAGTTTTGCCAGTAGTGAATAGCCGTTAGCAGAATTCTCTATCTGCTGCTTTGTGGGATAGATCCATTGACCGTCCACCTTTTGTATGGTACGTGCGCCTTTTACTGTCACCTCGTCAAGAGTGACCGTTTTTTCAGACGATTGGTGCTCGCCCTCATCTATTTGAGCTGCTGAGGTCAATGCGCAAACAGCCAACAAACAAAACAATAATCTCTTCATATCTTGCATTTTTGTTGCAAAGGTACGAAGAGATTACCTTATTATCGAAAAAAACTATCTGACATTTGTCTGACATTTCATTGTCAGATACGATGTCAGCAAGCTAACTATTTGATTTTCAGCTGATACGCTTTACTGCGATCTGACTCGATTTTTAGGTCAGAATGTTGCTCTATGACTGGCTTTAATCTGCGAATTAGGGTGTAGAGTGTCTCGCTGGCATCGGGTTTCTTGGGCCAGAGAGCATTACAAATCTCTGTTTTTGTCAGAGAATGCGATGGTGACTGGAAGAACATCTCCATCAGCTGATGCTGCATGGGAGTGAGCTGTACTAAATTGCCATCGGCAGCATAGAAGCGACCATCCCCTTCTAAGTATGTCAGTCCACCAAAGACATTCCTATTGGCAATAGTCACCGCTAACGATTCACCCACGACCGATTGCCGATGACGATACCACATCAACATTGCCCAAAATCCTGTCAATGCCCATAGGATAGTGGCTGGTCTTTGGTCTGACAGGGTGAAGATAGTAGCCTCAGAGCAATGAGCATACGCTTTGAACTTCTGTCCACGGGTGTCAACTGCCAGAGTAGCCTTCCCTCGCAGTTCAGCTATTTGCAAGTGGTTATTAAATGTACGAATAGTGTCCTGACTGATAACATCGCTCTGCTGTTCCTCCAAGGCCAAAGCCAGTGCTCTGTCCATATCCTCATTCACCAGCCTGCTAGTCGATCTGTAACTATCCAAGCTAGTAAAGCTTGAAGCGATAATTAGTGCAAATAGCACGATAACGGCATATCTCTGTTTCATTTTACTCAAAATTAATATCCTAGCATAGCAGCTGGTGTTATTCCCAAAGTGGCGCAAAGCAAACGGGCTATCTTCAGCGTAGGCTCTGCCCTACCTGAAACATAGTCGCTTATGCGTGAAGGACTAACCCCAATCTCAGTAGCCAATTGTTTCTGGCTCATTTTCTTCTCATCCAAAGAAAGCTGTATCAGCTGGGCAACGGTAGGTTTTCCAATGGGATAGTGCTCCTTTTCGTAGTCTATGACAACATCCGACATCATTGTCAACTCTACTGCATTGCGGTCGTTGGAAGGTGTGTTGTCATCCACTAAGGGCAACAGCTCCTCTATGCGTGCCAATGCAAACTCATATTGTTCTTTAGTAATCTTTGCCATATTTGTACCTCCTTATATTATATCGTTGAAACGTCAATCTTATCGTATTCACTATGTGTACCCACAAATCGGATGAATATATGTCCTATTGTGAACTTCACGACCACTACCAGACGATATTTATTGCCCCTGATGTCAAAGACATAATGCTGGTTCCCAACGTAGTCTGTTGTTGGGAAGTCTGCCTTTATGTCCGACAGGTTCTTCCACTCTGCCTTTTCTGCGATATCATACCATCGTTCAAGTGCAGCTTGAGCGTCTCCATGTCCTTCTGAACTATAGAACTCAACTAATCGTCTATGTGATACAATTCTCATATTCGGTGCAAAATTACATAATTATTTTGAATTTCAAAAGAAAATTGATAATATTTTCTGATTTTTAGAACTTACTCCTAATTTTCTTTGTTATTTCGCATTTTTCCACATCGTCATGTAGAGTTGTGTTTCATGCTCTTAGTATATATCATAAGAAAACTAAAGAAATATTTTGTTACTTTGAAAACTATTTGTATCTTTGTGGCCAAGAAAAAGATATATTTAGTCTTTGAATATGTATACAAAGTACTGCGAATATGAGTTTATAGAACTATGAACTTATGTTTAAAGACTATGAATTAAAAATAGATAACTAAGAGAAAACAAAAAGATAAGGACAAAGAATAAAAAAACAATAAGACTATGGCAAATTATATTCTTCAAGAGATGGCCGATGGAATGGCGAACAAGAAGAAGGCGCCCTATCCGAAAATGCAGACCTATACGATGTTCGATTACGCACAAGTGATAAAGCGCATCCACACACACTCGCCAGCCTTCAGCGAGGCAACGATTCGAGGTGTGATCGATACGCTGGTAGAGACGGTGAGCGATGTGCTGCCAATGGGACACAATATCAAAATTGATGGACTTGGCGTGTTCTCGTTGTCGCTGGGTTTCTGCGACTCGCCTGATGACAAAGACAAGAGCAGCTATCGGCACGTTAACGCCAGAAGCGTGAACTTCAAGGTTGACAAGAACCTGCTGAAAACCATCAATCGGCAAAACACTTTTGAGCGCGCTGAGCCAGGCGTGAAGCGTTACAAAAAGTTGAAGACCACACCAGCACAGCGACTAGCAAAGGCACTCGAATTCATTGAAAAGAACAACCAGATGACGCTGACAGATTACACCATTCTTACCGGACTTAGTCGTAGTGGCGCATCGCAGGAGCTGAAGCGTTTTACGTCCGACCCGACCTCAGGCCTTACCACTCGTGGCTCTCATGCTTTCAAAGTGTGGGTAAAGAGATAATGCGTCTAGGTTGTGGCCGACAGACCGACGTTCTGGGTTTCATTTCCTACTTCTTTTTCTTCTCATAATACCCCACCATGCGTTCAGCCTGACGTATCATGTCGGTGAGTTGCTGGGTAGGTTTCTCCTCTTGTCGGGCCATTTCCAGGAACTTTCGGTAATACTCGTAAGCCTGCTTATCATCCTTAATGAGGTAAGCCAGCGCATTGGCAATATTATAATAGGTGGCGATGGACGCGGGGTTATAGGTCAGGTGTTCCTTCCACGCAGCAACAGCCTCTTCGTAATGCTGAGTCAGATAGTAGCCTTCGCCCTGCGATAGCGTAATAGCCTTCATCGCGGTGGTGTCGGGCTGCATCAACTGCGTGGCGAGACTGAGGTAACCCAGCCCCTCTTCGTAGCGTTGCGTATCGACACACACCACACCGAGCCGGTAGGCTGCACCGTAGTTCTGCATCTGCGAGAGATAGAGAGCGGCTTTCAGGTAATCATAGGCACGTTCCAGACTATCAACATAGGAGAAACACCTGCCAGCGGAATAGAGGGTATTGAAAGTGGAGTCGCCCTGTTCGATCAGGCGTTCAAACAACTTGCTAGCCATCGTGAAGTCGCGATTCATAAACCAAGCATCAGCTAGTGCCCTATTGACCAAGATGTTTGTAGAGTCCTTCAAATGGTATTGCAATCCGCAGACGATGCCTTTTTGTGGCTGATTGGTTCTCGTATAGGCGTGGGTAAGTCCTGCCACGAACTCACCATCCATGGGAAAATGCCCAAGCAGCTGGTTGGCCCAATAGATATAGGAGTCGGTATCGCCCAGTTTCTGATAACTGAATGCCAGCTGACGGAAGGCCTCGTGCGAGAGCGAGTCCTCAGGAACCAGTTTCAACAGTTCGGATGCTTGGCGGAAGTTGCCACGACGGTAACAGCAGTTGGCCAGCTTAGTGCGCACCTCGTAGGTGTCAGCCAGCGAGAAAGCCCGCTGGTAATACTTCTGGGCCTCGAAGGTGTTGTACTGCTGCATCAGGCTATCGCCTTGCTGCAAGAATATGCGTTGGGCGTGCAAGGCCTCGTCAGGTACTTTTGGAGCTGGGTTAACAGGCAGTTGGACACCATTTTTCCTGAGATAGTCTGCCAGCGGCTCCAGTCCCACCTCCTTGCGCCATTTATCGACCTTCTCTGGGTCGAGCAGCGGATAGAGCCTCTTGCCCCCATACTTATCCTCAAAGAACTGTGAGCCGTACATCTGAGGTCTACCTTCGAAACTATTGACACGGTCCTCCATCATAGCCACTTGCGACGATGCGATATCCCCTTTGACAGCTGCCTTTTGGAACTCGGGCAGGTACTTTCGTTGCAATTCAGTAGACGCATGCTGGATGATGAGCCAAAACACTGTACAGGCCTCACCCACCACCTGACGGCCCACGAAACCCCGTTTGTCGAGAATGTCGCAGATTGCCAACTCGTTCTGACGATCTATCTGTTGCATCTCTCGCAACAGCGAGTCAATCTTCGCCTGATTCCTAGGCTGAACTGCATAGGCCGCGGCCCATTGCTGCCGGATGTTTTGATCGGCCTTACCCAACTGCTGCAGACGTTTGCGCAGCGGTTTGTCGTAATGGCGCTCCACCCGTTCCTGACGCACTGACAGACTGTCGAGGAACGTCTTCCAACGGGCATCATCGTGCAACGAGAACAGGTCTTTATCGTCACCGATCCCATCAGTGTACCAGTTGGGGTCTTTCTCCATTCGGGCGAAGAGCCGCTTAAACGCCACATCCTTATCGCCAGCCAAAGCCGCCACGCAGGCAGCATTATACAGATGACGGCCATCGATAGTCTGACCTGTCTGGAAAGCCTTATCGAACATGGCACTGGACTGGGAGAACTCGCCACACATATACAAGGAGTCTGCCTTCCAGATATACGTATCATACTGAGCTCTACTGACGGCAGAGGCCATCAGCAGAGCTGGGATTAGCATAGTTTGAATCTTATGCATTACGAGAGAGTGTTTATTTCTTTCCTTTTAGCTTGACGCTAACGCGACCTTTCGTCTGGCCGTCCTTGGGCTTATCGACATGTATGCTTTCAATGTCGTCAGGATTAATACTGTTCAGCGCTTCAGCATCCATCAATTTGCCGTCCACCTCTAAGTCGTAGGCTTTGGCATTGAGACTGGTTACCCCTACTATCTCTTTGGACTCATTACCCTGCAACTTGAAGGTGATGGGCACGGTATACTTGACACGGACAGGCTCACCATTCTGCCTTCCCGGTATCCAGTTGGGCATGGAGTTGACTACACGGAGTGCCTCTGCATCAATTTGTGAATCAACGGATTTTACCACACGAGCCTCTGTGATGCTTCCGTCTTTCTCAATGACGAAAGTGGCAATAACGCGACCTTGAATACCATTCTTATGAGCATCCTCTGGATAGCGCACGTTCTTGGAGAGATATTCCATCAGAGCGGCAGGGCCTCCAGGGAACTGGGGCATCTGTTCTACGACATCGAAGGGCTTATTTGGCTGTTCTACGCTTGTAGGCGTGGAATCACCCTCTTTTAATCTAGATGTCTTGTCGAATTGCTTGCGCACACGACGAATCTGATCAATCTTTACACCCTTTATCATCAATTCGGTTACAATTTGTGCTTGAGAGGTGCCATTGGTTATTTCTTGTTGGATAAAATTTACAATTTGCTGATCGCTCATCTGCGCAGAAGACTCATAAGTCTGTTCTGCATCTGTAGGTTTATATTCGCTCTGAGCGTTAGGAGCACTCTCAGTTACGACAACCTCAATGTCTTGATTGTTCATTTTGATGGTACCAGCCTTCTTGCCCTTCTTAATAATTTGCTTTTTCTGCGGCTCGTCGTAGACATAGTCGGTGACGGTACGTGCATTGAGAACGAGGGCTGTGCCGATAATAGGCACCAGGGCGAGCAGCTTCAACAGGTGGCTGCTACGGGTTTTCTTATTTGTCATCATGTGAATACGATTTTTGAGGGTACTGTGACTGATGCCGTTAGCAATGGAGTACCCGCCAATGCTTGTGGCCTTCGAGATTAACAGATATTGATATTGACGCGCGTTAATCCCTTGAGAGAGTACTACACCGTCGGCCTCGTATTCGTGAATGGCGCGCAGATCTTGGCGCAGCATCCACATGGCAGGATTGAACCACTGGAGGGCGGTGAGCAGATCCACGAGGACGACGTCGTAGGAATGATGCAGACGGATATGTCCCCGTTCATGGGCGAGAATGGCGGCATTATTAGCCTCATAGTCGCCACGATTCATCACGATATAGCGCATCCAACTGAAGGGTGCCACGTTAGCGTTACCGGTCACGCAGACGATGGTGCCGTCAGATTGGGGATGCTGTTCGCTTTGTCGTATCAAGCGTATGACTTTCCGTATTGCCAGCAGGGTATGCCCCAGCGTTGCCAGCATACCTATTATATATAGGATAGGCAGCAGGATTTGCCACAGAGGCGTAGCTGGTTCTACTGCTAACGTCATCTGCACATCGCCTATGCTTACCTCAGGCACAGCCTGAATGGTTACCGTTTCGTGCATCGTAATGACACACAGCGGCAGTACAAACGAGGCGATTGCCGTCAAGAGCAGCACCACGCGGTTCACTCGATGGAACGTCTCACGAGAGAGCAGCAGGCGGTAGAACATGTAGAAAACCACTATCAATACCGCCACTTTGGCATCATATACGAGAAAATCAATCATTGCTTGTTTCAATTTGTTCTATCAGTTCTTTCAGTTCTTCTACGCTGATCTTCTCTTCCTTGACAAACGAGGAGACAGCAGAGAGGTAGGAGTCGCCAAAGTAGTTCTTGATGATACCAGCTATCGACTTGCGTCCGTACTCATCCTCTGTAATGAGCGGATAGTACTGAAAGGTATTACCAAACTGCTTATGTCCGAGGAATCCCTCACGCTCCAGGATACGCACGATGGTTGACAGCGTGTTGAAGTGTGGACGGGGCTCGTCGTAATGCTCCAACAACTCACGAACGAACATGGGACCGTGCTTCCAGTAGAGGTCCATGATTTCCTTTTCCTTGTTGGTCAGTTTCTTCATTGCTATTTGCTTTTAGTTTCAAACGTTATTTGCGTCAATTGTCAATATCTGAGCGCAAAGTAACTAAATCTTTTCGTTACATACAACTAAAAGCCTTAGTTTTTAACAGTTGTTAAACTCTTTTTTTTAGTTACTAACGAAAGGTTTTAGTTATGTTTTACCCGAAGTCCCAATCTTCAATGTAGTGGTCGAAACGGATGCCATCGGTGCTGCCGAACTTAGCCAGGATGGCCATGATGTCCTGCTGTTGGCGGGGTGAGAGCTTATTGTCGCCATGATGGTAACGATAGTAAGGACCACAGCCTCCGCTGAAGTAACTTCGGACACAATGTCGGGCCTCTGGCTTGTCTTTTTGAGGTACGTTATGATAGAGCTTTGTAAAGCCCCACGCTTTCTGCACGAGCCGTTTTTCGCGAAAATACTTGCACTCACCGTCCTGCCAGGCCGTCGGATAGACGGCAGGTCCTGCGAGACGGTCTTTTGGCATCGTCAACTGGGCCTGATAGTGCATGCAACACGCTTTCTTTGTGCATTCATGGTTGAAGCACAGTGAATATCCCATAGGAACATCTTTGTAAGTCAATATCTTTTCTTCCATATTTGTATCTTTTTTAGTTATCAAACAAAAATCTCTCATCTCTCCCTAAATCTTACGGAAAGCCTTTGTGGAAAGGGGTTGGAGCACGGGAGAGATGCTTCTGATCTCTCCCATATCTCTCCCGTCATCTCTCCCGTCAACCCTCACGCAGCTCGAAGCGGTACCACTTTGTAATAGGCCACATGCGAGTGTTCCTTGTGTTCGAAACCAAGAGCAGAGATGGTCTTACCCAGACGAACCCTGTTGCCAATGGTGTTCTCCAGCGTAGGATAATCCTTCTGCATGATGCCAATCATCTGGTCGCAGTTCATCGTCTTCACCACCTCGCCTTCATGAGGCTGACGGAAACAGGCGATGAACATCTCGCCCAGGTCCTTCTTCTCCATGAAGTCCTGATTCAGCTGCTGAATACGGGCCACCTCATCGTTGTTGAACCAATAAGGTGCCTTCTGCTCTTGAAGCTCGTAAACCACCTGGGCATAAAGCTGACTGTAGTCAATGTCGCCTGTGTTGTCAATTAGCTGACCATCTGGTATCAAGATGCAGATATAGCGACGTGAGCCTGTGACATCCTTCAGCGGATGACGGTTGTTGGTGGTGGCCACGAACGACGCGAATCGTGGACGATCCTCCTGAGTACGTCCAAAGATGGGACGACCATTCACCTTGCTGACAGACAGCGTCTGCTTCAGCGATGACTGCTGCGAAGGGCGGATAGCATCCAACTCGTCGAGGTTGACGAAGAGATTGTTGGTCAGCGCCATCTCCTTATCAAACTTGTTCGACAGGTTCAGGTGGTCGAGATAGTACTCACGCAGATGCAGCGGCAACAGCCGACGCACAAAGGTGGTCTTACCACAGCCCTGAGCTCCGATGAATGTGGGTACACACTCGTTTCCATGCAGCATATCCATCTGGAGCCAGTGGGCCACAGAGGAGCGCAGCCAGATGGTCAGGTAGTTCAGCTGCTCAGAGGTGATGCCAGGCAGACGTCCGAAAACCTTGGCTATATGGTTTTGTCCGTCCCAAGTTGGCAGACTTTTGAGAAACTGCTGCACAGGGTTGTGTTCAGGCACCTCCTCTGAGGTCACATATTCCGTTATCTCCGTCTTGGGACTGCCCTTTTCCATCACCTGCTCGCGCTTGGCACGAATGATGATGCTGTTCAGGGCTGCTGGTGTCAGCGGACGGTAATCCAAATCTGCCTCAAAAGAGGCGCTCGAGAGACTGTCGAACGTGTCGACAGTATTGCCTTCAGCCTTGTTGTCAGCCTTAGGCAGAACCGCAAACTCGACCTTTCCGTTCAGGATGTTTCGACGGAAACGGTAGTTCGCCATGAGGAACTGCTCGATGACAAGCGTTCCATCCTGAGAGGCTCCTAGAGTCCCTACAGGCAAAAGATTGCTCTTCTCCATATATTGCTAGATTTAAAGTTTAATCCACTTCCTTCTGGCGTTTTCCTTAGTACGATGCAAAGGTACGAAAAATAATCGTGATATGCAAGTTTTTACCTTAGAAATTCGGGGATTTTTTCAAGTCTTAATGTCAATTTTGTCCTCTATATATAATAAGGTAAACAAGACGGGAGAGATATGGGAGAGGTGGCGTGAGGGATGACGGGAGAGATAAAATCAACGAAAGCCCTTTGAATAAAGGATTTCTGAAGGGTTGATGGGAGAGATGGAGGACTTTTCGTAATAAGTGCCGTTTGTTGTCCAATAAGGTACCCTTATTTTTCAATAAGGGCTACTTTTGCGGAGCCGGAGGCTGGCTAAATATTCCCACGTTGGGAACAAATTATTCCCAGGCTGGGAATAAAACATTCCCAACGTGGGAATATTTGATAAGCTACGAGTAATGAGAGCCTTGGCACGCAATACCTGACAAAATTAAACAGGAAAACGTTATTTTTACTTGTAAAGTTAGTGATAATTACGGAATTATCGTTAAATTTGCACCAAGAAATAGCATTGTTTATCAAGTAACTCCGCAAAAACCGAACGTATGAGACAGACTATTATCACCATCTTTGTACTTCTATTGATGCTCCCCGCCATCACTATGGCACAGTACAAGCAGGAGAACGACATCCCCTATACCGAGTCTTCCGATGCCTACGCCCAGGAACGTTGTAAGCTCGACGTTTATTACCCCACTGAATTAAAGGACGTGCCCGTTGTCGTATGGTTCCACGGCGGTGGCATCGAAGGTGGCAGCAAGCACATCGACCCGCAGCTCAAGAACAGCGGCCTCGTGGTTGTTGCAGCCAACTACCGTCTCTTGCCGAAGGCTCCTATCGACGACATCCTCGACGATGCTGCAGCTGCCGTAGCCTGGACCTACAAGAATATTGGAAAGTACAATGGAAGCCGTCGCAAGATATTCGTGGCAGGCCATTCTGCCGGAGGCTATTTGCTCGACATGATTGGGCTCGACAAACGGTGGCTCGCCAAATATGGCGTCGATGCAGACTCATTAGCTGGCCTGATTCCCTTCAGCGGTCAGTGTATCACTCATTATAACGTACGAAAGCAGCAGGGCATCCATCCATTGCAGGCTACTATCGACCAGTATGCCCCACTCACCTATATCCGTCCTGATGCACCGCCCATCGTCATCATCTCTGGTGACAGGGAGTTGGAACTATTTGGCCGTTACGAAGAACAGGCCTACTTTTGGCGCATGCTGAAACTCGTGGGTCACAAGGACGTGACGCTCTACGAGATGCAGGGCTACGACCACGGAAGCATGGCACAGCCAGCCTATTACATCCTGAAGCAACACATCAAACGTCTGACAAGTAAATGACGTTGCTGAATATTCCATGTGCGTTAGGCAGACTGCCGCATAATCTTCTTTTTATAAATTTCAGCTACTAAGGATAATTTATAGTAGAAAATGACGTTATATAGAAGTATGCAATGGACTGATCGTATCCGACAAGTAAAGATTCTGTTGGTGGTGGCAGCGGTGATTATCGCCATCGCTTCGTTGCTGGTGTCGCACTTCCTGGTGCGCGACCTGTCGAAAGAAGAACAGGGGCGTATGGAGGTGTGGGCTCAGGCGTTGCATGCACTGAATGCTGCCGATGAAAATACGGATCTGACGCTGGTGCTCAACGTGTTGGAAGGCAACAACACGATACCTGTTGTGGTGATGAATAGCGATGGTATTATTACTGATTTCCGCAATTTAGACGACACCTTACATATTGAGCAAGTGGCACGACGGATGGTACAGTCGGGAGATACCATCCGCGTCGACGACCAGTTGGTGTGTTACGACGAGTCAATCATGCTTAAGCGCCTGCAGGCCTGGCCCTATGTTCAACTCGGCATCGTGCTGATTTTCGTGGTTGTGGCCATCTTTGCGCTGTTGTCATCGAAGAAAGCCGAACAAAATAAGGTGTGGGTAGGTCTGTCGAAGGAGACGGCCCATCAGCTTGGAACGCCCGTATCGAGTTTGATGGCTTGGGTGGAGATGCTGAAGGAACAATATCCTGACGACGACCTGTTGCCTGAGATGGATAAGGACGTGAAGCGCCTGCAACTGATAGCCGAACGCTTCTCGAAGATCGGCTCACTGCCCGAACCTGTTGAGTCCTCAGTCAACGAGGTGATGACTCATGTGGTGAGCTATATGGACCGCCGTACGTCGAACAAGGTGCAGATGATTAGCCAAATGCCTGAACAAGAGGTGATTATACGCATGAATGCCTCGCTCTTCGAATGGGTCATCGAGAACCTCTGCAAGAATGCTGTCGATGCCATGGAGGGAGCGGGAACCATCACTCTGACGCTGACAGACGAGGACCATCGCATTGTCATCGAGGTAAGCGATACGGGCAAGGGAATCCGTAAAAAAGACCTGAAGAATGTTTTTACGCCTGGCTTTACCACCAAGAAGCGTGGCTGGGGACTTGGACTCTCGCTGGCCAAGCGTATCGTGGAAGAATATCATAAAGGCCGTATCTATGTCAAGCAGTCAGAGCTTGGCAAAGGTACGACCTTCCGTATAGAGATGCCGAAATATTAAACTACCTCGATTCCCTGCTCCTCGCACAGCTTCAGACTCATCTCCTTCAGCTTGAACTTCTGGATTTTGCCCGAGCCTGTCAGCGGGAACTCCTTGATAAAGAATACGTACTTTGGAATCTTGTAGCGTGCTATCTTACCACGACAGAACAGCTGCACATCCTCAGGAGTCATCTTTACACCCTCCTCCAGAATGATGAATGCACCAACCGCCTCACCATACTTCTTCGAAGGCACGGCAGCCACCTGTACATCGCGGATGCCAGGCATGTGGTAGAGGAACTCCTCAATCTCGCGTGGATAGATGTTCTCACCACCACGAATAATCATATCCTTGATACGTCCGGTAATTCTGTAGAATCCGTTCTCGTCTTTCACGCCCAGGTCGCCCGAGTGCAGATAGCCGTTCTTGTCTATCACCTCGGCTGTGGCTGTTGGGTTCTTGTAGTAACCCTTCATCACATTGAATCCCTTACAGCACATCTCGCCCTGCACGCCTACGGGACACTCCTCGCCCGTCTCTGGGTCGAGCACCTTCACGTCAACAAACGGATAGTCGCGCCCCACGGTCTCGCATCTCTGCTCAAAAGTGTCGTTCAGACAGGTCTGCGTCATGCCAGGCGAGCTCTCGGTCAGTCCATAAACGCTGGTGATGGTCATATACATCTTCTCTGATACCTGTTTCATCAACTCCACAGGGCAGAGTGAGCCAGCCATGATACCTGTTCTTAGGCAGCTCATGTCGAACATCGAGAACATCGGGTGGTTCAGTTCGGCGATAAACATCGTAGGCACACCATAGAGAGCCGTACAGCGCTCTTTATGTACTGATGCCAGCACTACCAGAGGGTCGAACTTCTCTACCATCACCTCTGTACATCCGTGAGTCAGACAGTTCATCGTGGCCAGTACCACACCGAAACAGTGGAACAGAGGTACACAGACACAGAGCTTATCGTCCTGTGTGAAGCCCATGTTCTCGCCAGTGAAGTATCCATCGTTGGCGATGTTATAGTGTGTAAGCATCACTCCCTTGGGGAATCCTGTGGTACCGCTGGTGTACTGCATGTTTACAGTATCGTGGCAGCTTACGTTCTTTTTCATCTCATCGAGAACCTCGTCCTCGATGTTCTGTCCCAAGAGCAACAGCTCGGCAGTGTTAAACATACCGCGATACTTCTCCATACCGATATACACCACGTTCTTCAGGTATGGGAAACGCTCTGAGTTAAGATGGCCTCGCTCACAGGTCTTCAGCTCAGGGAGCATGGTGTAAGTCATATCTACGTAGTTACAGTCCCATGTACCATCGGTGATACAGAGGGTATGCATGTCTGAGTCCTTACACAGATACTCCAGTTCGTTCTGCTTGTAGTTGGTGTTCACCGTTACCAGCACGGCACCGATCTTTGCTGTGGCGTAGAGGAATGTGAGCCAGTCGGGCACGTTGGTAGCCCAGATGCCTACGTTCGATCCCTTCTTCACACCGATCGATATCAGGCCCTTAGCCAGATTGTCTACACGTTGGTTGAACGTGCTCCAGGTGAATCGCAGATTGCGGTCGCTGTATACGATATATTCCTTATCAGGCGTAGTCTCAGCCCAATGCTCTAGCCATTGTCCCAGCGTGCGTTCAGAGAGCTCATATCCCTTGCTTCCTGTCTCTGCTGGGTATGTTCTGTTGGGCAATGGCCTGCCCGCCATATCTAATCTTACGTTTTCCATTCTGAAATTTAATCTTTAATGTTTAATGTTTAATTTCAGAAGGGGATGTAAACCACAGCCAGAATTTTCGCGCTCTTTCCAGGTGCTCCGTGCACGTGGTGCTTCACGATAGAGTCGTAGAAGATGCTATCGCCCTCTTTCAGCGTATAGGTCTCCTTGCCATAGACAATCTCCACCTCGCCCTGCATCACGTAGATAAACTCCTCACCCTCGTGAGCCGAGAGCTGGAACTCAGGACTCTCCTCGGGGTTAATGTCAATGATAAATGGCTCCATGTGGCGACCAGCCTTCTGCTGAGCCAGTGGGTGATACTCCATGTGCTTGCGTGCGTCGGTAGCACCATTGCTGAAACTAATGCTGCTGTCGGCCTCACGGTCCTTTGCACGAGTTACAACAGGTCCTAAGGCATCGTTGTCGTCCATAAATGTGCCCAGTCGTACTCCCAGTGCGCGCGCAATCTTAATCAGCGGACCTAACGACGGCATGTTCTGACCGTTCTCAATGGATGTAATCTGGTCTATTGAAAGACCGCTACTCTCTGCTACTTCCTCTATACTAAGATTCTTAGATTCTCTAATTCCTTTAATCTTGAATCCTACAAAACTGTTGTTATTTGACATATGTATACAAAATTAAGCATGCAAAAGTACTAAAAAAAATGCCAAACATGGCATGACCTATATATTTTTAACACAATTTGCGAATATATATCCAGAAAAGCATCGTTTCCTAGTGTGTGACCTCTCGAAATATGACAATAAAGCAATGGATAATGAAAAGTGAATAGTCCCCCTTCAAAATGCTAAAATGATTGCACATACGGATATTGGAGTGTGCAATTATGTGGCTGATTTTCAATAAAAAGCGAAAAAAATCTTAATTCTGTTTCCTTATTTATTAAATTATTCGTACCTTTGCAGCTCGTTAAAGTGTAACTATGTGTAGTTTAGAGACCTATAAGATTGATTTGAAAGGATTGAAGGAGGATGAAAAGCTCCTGGATTTCGATCTGAACGATGAGTTCTTTGCGTCTCTTGACGGCTCTCAGTTGGAACATGGTTCATTGCATGTGTCGGCGTCTATACGCAAGATGGCCGGCTTTTTCGAAATCCTATTCCATACCGAGGGAGCAGTCACTGTCAGCTGCGACCGTTGTCTGGACGACATGGATCAGCCGATAGAGGCAGACAATCGTCTCATGGTAAAGCTTGGCGAAACGAACAGCGAAGACGATGACCTCGTGACCATTGACGAGAATGAAGGAATACTCGACATGTCGTGGTTCATCTATGAGTTTATAATGCTGGCCATACCCATCAAGCACGTTCATGCACCTGGAAAATGCAATAGTGCGATGACGCAGAAGCTCGAAGAGCTGAGCGGTGCTGTCCGAAGCAGCGAAGAGGAGGACGAGGCGATAGACCCACGCTGGGAAGCACTGAGACAATTAAACATTAAAGATTAAACATTAAATTAAAGTAATAGAATTATGGCACATCCTAAAAGAAGACAATCAAACACTCGTACCGCTAAGCGTCGTACTCATGACAAGGCAGTAGCTCCCACATTGGCAGTATGCCCTAACTGTGGTGCTTATCACATCTACCACACTGTATGCCCAACTTGTGGTTACTATCGTGGCAAGATTGCCATTGTTATGGACGAAGCAGCTGAATAATGAGTAAAATCAATGCGATAATCACCGGCATTGGTGGCTATGTGCCCGACTATGTTCTGAATAATGAGGAACTGTCGCGTATGGTAGACACCAATGACGAGTGGATTATGACGCGTGTAGGAATTAAGGAACGCCGTATCCTCACAGAGGAAGGTCTTGGTACCAGCTATATGGCCCGTAAGGCTGCCAAACAACTGATACAGAAGACGGGTGTAGATCCTGATACTATCGACGCAGTCATCGTTGCCACTTCTACCGCTGATTATAAGTTCCCCTCTACAGCCAGCATTGTGCTGGGTAAGCTTGGATTGAAGAATGCTTTTGCCTTCGATTTCTGGGCTGCTTGCTGTGGATTCCTCTATACACTCGATGTAGCAGCTTCCATGATTCAGTGTGGCCGTTACAAGAAAATTATTTTGATTGGTGCCGATAAGATGTCGTCAGTGACTGACTATAAGGACCGTGCTACCTGTCCGCTGTTTGGCGATGGTGCTGCAGCTGTTCTTCTGGAGGCTACTGAGGAAGAGAATGTCGGCGTGATGGACTCTTATTTCCGTGCTGATGGCAAGGGACTTCCGTTCCTGCATCTGAAAGCTGGTGGTTCTGTTTGTCCGCCTAGTCATTTTACTGTCGATCACCGTCTGCACTACTTGTATCAAGAAGGTCGTACCGTGTTCCGCTATGCCGTTACTAATATGAGTGATGACTGTGCATTGATTGCTGAGCGTAACGGACTCAATAAGGACAATATCCAGTGGGTTGTTCCTCATCAGGCTAACATGCGCATTATCGAGGCTGTTGCCAAGCGCTTGGAATTGCCGATGGAGCAGGTTATTGTCAACATTGAGCATTTAGGTAATACCTCAGCTGCCACCATCCCCTTGGCTCTTTGGGAGAATGAATCGAAACTGAAGAAGGGTGACAATATCATCATGACTGCCTTTGGTGCAGGCTTCGTACATGGAGCGGGCTACTATAAGTGGGCATACGATGGAAGTGAAAAGTGATAAGTGAAAAGTGAAAAATTTGCTACCGCTTTTATATGCATAAAGCAGGATTCGTAAACATAGTTGGAAATCCCAACGTAGGTAAAAGTACGCTCATGAACCAGTTGGTTGGTGAGCGTATTTC
>CAMUYR010000058.1 GCA_947164965.1 uncultured Prevotella sp.
GAGAAGTTTGCCCAGGGCGTGGCTGGCGGCAGCTCTTCGGGTAGCGGTAGCTCTGACCAAACGCCTCCTTCAACCAACAATGGTGATGAGCCAGGCGAAGGCGATTAAAGAGTAGCGCCTACGGGCGCAACTCTTTACATTAAACGTTAAACATTAAAAAGATGAAGAAGAATCGACTGATTGAGATTGTGGTGAAGATGATAGTAGCCGCACTCACCGCCTTCCTGACGGCATTGACTACCACGAGTTGTATGGGACGTGGACCGTTCTGAAGAATTGAAAAGGAGGCTCGGGCATGGTGCTCGGGCCTCCTTTGGTGTATAGATGTTTTTTGTGTTGGTTGACTAGAAAATTTTGCCTTCGTCGTTATTCAACTGAAAGATCTTCCCGTTGCCGCTAAGGGTAAAGGTGACGTCGCTCGCCGTCAGTCCTGCGTAGGTGATGTTCGTCGTGATGTCTTCCGCCCACGCCGTCGCCGTCGTGAGCAACATCAGGAGCAACGTCATGGCTGCCCGAGGGAAAATAGATGTAAATCTTGTTTTCATTATAACTTAATGTTTAATGGTTTTTGTTATGTTCTGGCTGCAAAGATAATAAATAATAATGGAATAAGGTGTACAAAAATGCGGAATGATGTACAAAAATAAAGAATTAGGTGTACAAATTGTGAGAATTTGTACACTTTTGAGGGAAATAGTTCTACTTTCTTTTGGTTATTTGATTTCTTATTCTTATCTTTGCACACAGAATTAATAAAAATTCAAATTAACACTAAAGTATATCAAAACGACAAGCGAATACATCGACCTTATAAAAGCCCACTCCGACGAGATACGCTCGCAGTTCGGAGTCAAGACTTTACGGCTATTCGGCTCAGTCTCTCGTGGAGAACAACACGAAGGCAGCGATGTGGACGTTTGTGTGGAAATGGAGCCGCGCATCCTGTTGATTGTTCGCCTACAGCGGTTTCTGGAAGAAAAACTTCAGTGTCCTGTAGACGTTATAAGGATGCACAAGCATATGAATCCGTATTTACTTAAAAACATTGAGCACGATGGAATTTACGTCATTGGAGAAGCGTAACCGCATAAAGTACACGCTTGAGTAAATCAATACGGCTATCAACCAGTTGAAGGAGTGGAATGAGGACGTAAAGAATGCGGATGAATTCTACCTTTCGTCCTCTGGGATGCAAAAACTGGCTGCTGACAGTATGCTTATTGAGGCCATCGGCGAAGGCATCCGACAGATTGACGAACACTCTGACGGCAAACTGCTACCAGAACGCTCAGATATTCCTTGGAAAGATGTTATCGGTATGAGAAACCGAATAGCTCACGGCTATTTTGAGGTTGACGCAGAACTGGTGCTTGCTACCATCAAGAACGACCTCGACCCTCTGCAGGATGCTGTCCAATATTTCTTAGAGACAATATAGATCAAATAAGAGCACAGTCCCGTGTGCGCTCGAGCAACGTCATGGCTGCCCGAGGGAATAAAGATGTAAATCTTGTTTTCATTATAACTTAGTGTTTAATGGTTTTTGTTATGTTTCGGCTGCAAAGATAAGAAATAAAAATAAAGAATTAGGTGTACAAATTGTGAGAATTTGTACACCTAATGAAGGGAAAAGAGGGATTTATTTGAATATTTGAATATCTAACATTTGAACATCTAACATTTGAACATCTTCCCTTTTTTAATCTTTGGCCTCTGCTGACATTCTTCGCGCCAGCTCGCTGACGATGTCGCTGGCTACCTCGCTCTTGGGCTTTCGTTCGAAATCTTTCTGACCGTCGGCGCTGATAATGCTGATCTGGTTGTCGTCGCTCTGGAAGCAGGTGCCTTCGTTGCGCAGCGAGTTGAGGACGATGAAGTCGAGGTTCTTCTTCTGTAGCTTCTTCTGGGCATTGGCCTCCTCGTCGTTGGTCTCCAGGGCAAAGCCTACGAGCAGCTGGTCGGGACGCTTCATCTGACCAAGGGCTGCAGCAATGTCGTGGGTGGGCTGCAGGCGGATGACGAGGTCGTCCTTCTCGCGCTTGATCTTCTGGTCGGCCACGTGCTCAGGACGGAAGTCGGCGACGGCGGCACAGAGGATGGCGGCATCGCACGACGAGAAGGCTTGGGTGGCGGCCTGATACATCTGCTCGCAGCTCTCGACATTGATGCGGCGGATGCGCGTCTCGTCGCAACGGAGGCTGACAGGGCCTGCGATGAGCGTCACCGCGGCACCACGGCGGGCACACTCCTCAGCCAGCGCAAAACCCATCTTGCCGCTGCTGTAGTTGCCGATAAAGCGCACGGGGTCTATCTTCTCGTAGGTAGGTCCGGCGGTAATGAGGATCTTTTTGGAGGTGAGAGGTGTCTCATTGTCTTCATTTCTTAATTTCTCATTTAGAAAATCTACGATTTTCTCCGGCTCCTCCATACGGCCCTTGCCCTCCAAACCGGAGGCCAGGAAACCGGATGCGGGCTCGATGATGGTGTTGCCAAAACTCTTCAGACGCTCCATGTTCTGTTGCGTCGTGGGGTGCTGGTACATGTCGAGATCCATGGCGGGGGCTATGAATACCGGGGCTTTCATCGAGAGATAGGTGGTGATGAGCATGTTGTCGGCAATGCCGTTGGCCATCTTACCCAGCGTAGAGGCGGTGCAGGGGGCTATGAGCATGGCGTCGGCCCATAGTCCGAGATCCACATGCGAGTGCCACGTGCCGTCGCGCTGTGAGAAGAAATCGCTGATGACGGGTTTGTGCGTGAGTGCCGATAGGGTGATGGGGGTGATAAACTCCTTGCCGGCAGGCGTGATGACCACCTGCACCTCGGCACCTGCCTTGATGAGTTCACGGATTATCAGGCAGGCCTTATAGGCTGCTATAGAGCCCGTAATGCCCAGTACTATCTTCTTTCCCTTTAACATCTTACCTCTTCCTTCTTATATCTTACCTCTTACATCATACATCTTACCTCACTTCTGTGCCTCGCGCAGACGAATGCGCGTCAAGACCTGTTTGGTGTTATAGGTGAAGTCGCCAGCCAGTATCCAGCTGTAATAGCCGGGATCGGTGCGCAACACCTGAGCGACGGGCAGTCCCTTGTGCTTTCCGAAGTTGAACACCTCGGTCTTCACACCATTCACCTCTGCCCAGATAATGCGTCCGGCAAAGTCGACATTGTCGTTGGTCTTCGAGAAGTCGGCCAACTGCTGCATGTCGTTCTCCAGCACCTTCTCCTCGTCTTCGTTGGCACCAGGGGCATACTTGTCGAGCTCGCCCATCAGCACGCGATAGGTGGCCTCGGTGTCCTGATCGGCACGGTGGGCTTCGAAATCGTCCTCCATCTTACGTCCGCAATAGAACTTATAGGCCGATGCCAGATTGCGACGCTCCATCTTCTTGAAGATGGTGCACGCGTCGATAAGACGGGCCTTGGAGAAGTCGAAGTCGATGCCTGCGCGCAGGAATTCCTCTGCCAGCAGGGGTACGTCGAAGTGGTTGCTGTTAAAGCCTGCGATATCGGAGCCGGCAAAGACCTCTTCGAATTTCTTGGCCAGCTGACGGAATGTGGGCTTGTCTGCGACATCCTCGTTGGAGATGCCCGTCAGCTGGGTGATGATGGGCTCGATGTTCTTCTCAGGATTGAGCAGCTCGTCGCCTCGCTCTTCATGTCCGTCGGGATATACCTTAATATATGACAGCTGGATGACACGGTCCTTCACTAAGTCAAGTCCCGTGGTCTCCAGGTCGAAAATAACCAGTGGTTTCTGTAAGTTCAGTTTCATTGTCTCAATGTCTCAATATCTCATTGTCTCAATATCTCATTGTCTCAATGTCTCAATTTCAACGATTAGGCGCGCCTAATCGTTGATCAACATTGGCATCATCAGCATCAGAACATCCTGATTCTCAGGCTGCTCAGAGGGCAGGACAAGACCGGCACGGCTGGAGTCGGCCAACAGGATGTTGACATCCTGACAGTCGAAGTTGCTGAGGATCTCGATGAATGAAGAGCCCTTGAAGCCGATGCTCATAGACTGGCCGTTGTAAGAGCAGGCGATGCGCTCGGTGGCAGTCTTCGAGAAGTCGTAGTCCTCGGCATCCAGCTGCAAGGTGCCACCCTCGACATGGAAGCGAATGAGATTGCTGGAATCGTTGGCAAACGGCTGTACACGACGCAGGGCAGCCAACAGACCCAGACGGTCGACGGTCAGCTGGTTGGGGTTGTTCTGTGGAATCACGCTGTTGTAGTTGGGGAAGCGGCCCTCAATGAGACGGCAGATAATCTCGCCCTCGGCAAAGCTGATCTGTGCGTTACGCTCGTTGAAGCGGATGACGACATCGCCACCGTCCTTGCCCAGCAGGTTCTTCAGCAGCGAAGCGGGCTTCTTAGGCAGAATGAATGCTGCAGGCTGTTCGCTGTGGATGGTGAGTATCTTGTTGCGAACGAGCTTGTGTCCGTCGCTGGCTACAATGGCCAGGCACTCGGGTGTGAGGTCGAAGTAAAGACCGTTCATGACGGGACGCAACTCGTCCTGTGCCGTAGCAAACAGCGAACGGGTGATGTTCTCACTCAGCAGGCCACTGGGAATGACAATCTCTGTGGCACCTTCGCCTACGGCCTGTGCTGTGGGATATTCGTCGGCATTGTCGACGGGCAGCGAGAAGATACCGTTCTGATACGATATCTTAGCCAGATTAGTGGTCTGGTCGACATCGAAGGTCAGGGGTTGCTCGGAAAAACCCTTCACGGCTTCCAGCAAGTCGTGGTTGCCAATGCAGAAGCGACCCTCGCCGTCGCAGTCAGCCAGTTCCAGTTGGGTGTTCATCACGTTTTCGCTGTCCGATGAGGTCAGGTAGAGCATACCGTCCTTGATGTCGAACATGAAATCTGCCAGGATGGGCAGAGAATTCTTACTGTTGATAACTCTTGAAAGAGCGTTGAGTTTGCTGCTAAGCGCAGTGCTTGATACTGTAAATCTCATGAGAAATTATGTTTTTAGTTCATCATCTTTGTTCAAATTGAGTACAAAAATACAAAATAAACTGGTCAATCGCAAAAATATTTAATGAAAATTGCGCTTTTTAGAATTATTTTCCGTAATTTCGCAGTCTGAAACAGAAAATTTGCATTAAAATCGTATAAAAGTATTATGGATTTAACAGGAAAAATTATCGCAGTGTTGCCAGCTAACAGTGGCGTGTCTCAGCGCACGGGCAACCCATGGATGTCACAAGAGTATGTTATCGAAGTGCCGGGTCAGTATCCCCGCAAGTGTCTGTTCCGTGTGTTTGGTGAGGACCGCATCAAGCAGTTCAACATTCAGATGGGTCAGGATGTCACCGTATCGTTCGATATCGACGCCCACGAGTACAACGGCCGTTGGTTCAACGAGATCCGTGCTTTCAATGTTGTTCCTGCTGCAGCCGTTAATCCCGCAGCAGCCACACCGTTCCCACCACAGCCTGAGGCTGCTCCTGCACAGCAGGCCGCACCGTTCCCTCCCGCTGCTGAGCAGCCTGCTGAGGGTTCGACCGACGATCTGCCCTTCTAATCCATCTCTGGTAAAAGGCAAAAAGAAAAGGCCATTCTCCCATCGCTGCGGAGAGTGGCCTTTCCTTATTATATATATTATAGCCTTATTTGAATGCTTTTTTGAAGACGTCGTATTCGTCGCAGAGGGTGACGTAACGGCTCTGACCTGCTGAGTTCTTCTTCTCGAAGGCTGCCAGCTGGGCAAAAGCCTTCCATTGCGAGGACTCCGGTCTGTTCAGATGGTCGTAGCGACCAGTCTCAGTGTTCCATTTTTCTTCAAACCACAGGCTTTCGGGTTGCAGCTCGCCATAGGCAAGGGCAAAGAGGGCGCGCTCCTTCAAGCTTTCGTCGCTGGTCTTGCTGGCCTCGCGCAGCAGTTCGAGGGCGCGGGCTGCCAGGTCGGTCTCGTTAACACGTACCTTGTCCCAACCCGGACTCTTGCTATCGCGCATGATAAACCAGCAGTCGCCCGAGAAGTTAACCTGAGCATAGCGCACAGCCAGGTCGTAGCAGCGCTGTTGACGGGCCTTGCCTTTCAGCACGTTGAGCTCGCCCTCCAACTTTTGCATCGTCTGGGCAAAGGTCAGCTTGGGATTCTCGCGGAGCGTAGGCTTCTGGTCACCATACAGCTGGGCATCACTCAGCCACTGACGCGTGATCCAAGGCTCGATAGTGGTCTTGCGGAGGGCTGCATACGATGCGTAGCCGCGTTCCTGATAGTAGGAAACGGGCACCTTGTTGAGCCACTGCTCGGCCTCCTGCCACTGACACAGACGCAGGTATTTGGTGCCTATCAGGTCGTTGATCCTGTTGTCGGCATCAGCCTCCTTCGTCTGTTTCCGGATAACTTCCTGCAGGAAACGGTCCATCTCGGTCTTGGGTGTACCATTGATATATGAGAAATACTTCTGGAGGTTCGCAATCGAGGCGGTATCGATGAGTTCCTCGTATTCCCACGAGTTGGCGGCCTTATAGATGGCGGCAGTCATCTCGCCATGTCTGGCTTTATATTTCTCAGCCAGCACCTGCTTGGTGATGCGCGCATAGGCATCGTTGTAGTAAGGGCAGTTGTCAGCCGAAGGTGTGCGGTTGCCCTTGTTGTAGAGCCAGCGCAGCTCACCGCCTGCCCAGTTGTTGAATTCCGTATCGGGCTGGCGCAGCGATGCCTCGATGTAGAAGCGGATGATGCGGGCACAGTCGTGCATGCGCTGTGTGCCCTCGTAGTCGCCAGCCAGACGGATGTCGTTGAGAGCCTGTTGCTGGTTGCCAAACATAAACTCCAGCCAGGCCTTGGCTGTCTGCCACATGGCGGGCACATCGGTACGACGCTCGCTGACGGCACGCTGACACAACTGTATCATCTGCTGGGCCTCGGCCTTCGAGATGTCGCGGATGAAGAGCTTGCCACCCAGCGACTGGTGCTTGACGGCATCGTCGGCCTCCTGAGCATTGTTGACGAAGTCCTGCAACAGGAAGGGCAGCACACGGGCCCGTGGGTCCTGCTGGTAGACATTCTGGATGGCGGCAAAGGAACGGCGCTTATAGAAGATGGTCATCAGACTCTTGTAGTCGCCTTGTTCGACAAAGATATCGGCAGCCTGTGCCTCACGGTTGGTCTTGTAGAGGGCACCCGCATAGATGTTGCGCATCATGTCCTTATAGACGGTCTCGATATACTCGGAGGCAGCACGCTCCCAGAACTGGACATTCTCAGCATGGCGTTGCAACAGCATGTTGGCACGCATGTAAAGCAGGGCATGCTGACTGCGCAGTTTGGTGCGCAGCTTCGTGCCGGCATAGGTGCGGATAGACTCCAACGTGGCCTTGCGCTGAGCCAGCTGTTCCTTGGTGGGATAGTCCCAATGGTCGTTCGCCACATCGCTGCAGCACTTCAGATAACGGGCCAGTTCACGAACGTAGCTCTGCATCAGGGCGTCGTTCTTCTGCTGAGCGACCTGCGTAATCTTGTCCTCGTCAAACCAGAACCACTCCGATTCGGGTAGTCCCATGTACACCTTCCAGTTGTTTTTGCAGATTTCCTCCACGCGATTCTGGAAATCGTTGATTTCGTAGAGGTTGAACAGATAGTAGTTGATCGTTCCGCCTCCGGCACAAGCCAACAGTGGCAATGACACGATTGCCAGCAGGTTAGTGATGATAAATTTCTTCATAGGTCTCGGGTTTATATCGTTTTATATTTTCTTGATCTAAATGATAGGTGATAATGGCGTTTGAAAGGGTAGGGCGTTCTGCCTCGATGGCCTGCTTGACTCGCAGAATCTCCGAGGCTTCGACAGTATGCAGGATGTTGATGCCATGAATGGTGCGCAACCAGCTGAAGACAGGATAGGCGGCCGCCATGGGTAACGGATAGCTGCTGAGATGGCGCAGATAAGGCAGGACATCGCGTAGGTCGAGAATGGGGTTGCGCTCTGCAAACTTCTGAGGGTCGCCCGTATTGTAGATCATCAAGACACCGTAGTCGACAGGGGGAGCCTCCATCGACAACTGATGCAGTCGGATAGTCGTGGAAACCGTGCCTCCCCATGCCTGTCGGATGGAATCGAGGAACTGATAGTAGGTGCGACGGCTCTTAGCTGTAAAATCGCAGTCGATCTGTATCTCCTTAACACCCGCAATATCGTTGGTCTCGTTCATCTGCCGGATGCGCTGTACCAGCTTTTGGGCCAGCCCCTCGTGCCACTGGTGCATGCAGTCTTCTGTGATGTAAATAGTAGGAACAACCTCCAGCCCTTTGGGAACAGACTGGGAGAAGGTGATGGTAGCATTGGGTACAGGACCTTCAGCATCGTGGTTGATGACCACATCGAAATAGCGACAATAGAATTTCCGGATGTCGTACTGCTGGAGAAAAGTATGTTCCGTGGAGTCGAGATGCAGGTCGGTACGCCAATAATACACGGAGTTGCTCGTCTCCATGTCGTGCTGCCCGTGGCAGGCAAAAAGGCCTATGGTCAGCATCAAGGCGAAGGCTGTTTTCCACCTTTTCATAATGCAAAGGTAGGGAATTCCTCTGTAACGAACAAACTTTTCAATTGTTTTTTACTTTTTTTTCGTCAACTATCAAAAATAATAATTATATTTGCAGACAAAACAAAAACTAAAGATTTATGAAAGAACATTATTTAGCTGACAAGAGTCGTTACGAGAATGGAATGGAGTATGAACGCTGCGGACACTCGGGTGTTTTGCTGCCTAAGGTGAGCTTGGGCTTCTGGCATAACTTCGGCAGTGTGGATCCCTATGAGCGCAGCAGGGAGATTACGCACTATGCCTTCGACCACGGAGTCACCCATTTTGACTTAGCCAACAATTACGGCCCCGTCTACGGATCGGCAGAAGAGACGATGGGACGACTGATGGATGAGGACTTCCGTCCCTATCGTGACGAGCTCTTCATATCGTCGAAAGCCGGTTATGACATGTGGCCCGGCCCTTATGGTAACTGGGGAAGCAGGAAGTATCTGATGGCATCGCTGGATCAGAGCTTGAAACGCATGAAGATAGACTATGTCGACTTGTTCTATAGTCATCGCTATGACCCTGAAACACCATTGGAAGAGACGTTGCAGGCACTTGTCGATATAGTCAGGGCAGGAAAGGCGCTGTATGTGGGTATTTCCAACTGGCCACTCGAACCTCTGAAGTTTGGCTATGAATATCTGAAGGGGCGCGATGTCCCCTTGCTGATCTATCAGGGACGACTGAATATGCTGGACAGGAAGCCCCAGGAGGAGGGTATATTGGATTTCTGCATCACTAAGGGCGTAGGATTTATTTCTTTCTCTCCTTTGGCACAGGGACTGTTGACAGACCGTTATCTACAGGGCATTCCGAAGGATTCCCGTATGGCCAAAGGGGTGTTCTTGAAGGAATCGATGCTGACACCGGAACTGTTGTCGAAATTGCAGCAGTATAACCAACAGGCACAGCAGCGTGGTGAGACACTGGCAGAGATGGCGCTGGCATGGAATCTGCAACAAAAAGGAGTAACTTCGGTGCTGGTAGGAGCCAGTTCCAAGGAACAGTTGGCAAAGAACCTGCGCTGTGTCCATGCCGCTCCGATAGATAGTATTTAGGCGTTTTATTTGGTCGGGTCAAAAAAAATGCTTACCTTTGCAGGCTGAATATTGAAGTAAGTGTTATTTAAAATAGGTATAAAGAAATGAAAGCATTTGTTTTTCCCGGTCAGGGAGCACAATTTGTAGGTATGGGTAAGGACCTGTACGACAACAATGAGACAGCAAAGAATTTGTTTGAGAAGGCTAACGAGATTCTTGGATATCGCATCACCGACATTATGTTTGAGGGTACAGACGACGACCTTAAGCAGACCAAGGTGACACAGCCCGCCGTATTCCTGCATTCTGTCATTTCTGCTATCTGCATGGGCGATAAGTTCCAGCCAGAGATGACTGCCGGTCACTCATTGGGTGAGTTCTCTGCACTGGTAGCTGCAGGCGCTCTCTCGTTTGAGGACGGTCTGAAATTAGTATATGCTCGTGCAATGGCTATGCAGAAGGCCTGCGAGGCTCAGCCCTCAACAATGGCTGCTATCATCGGTCTGTCTGACGAGAAGGTTGAAGAAATCTGCGCTGAGGTCAGCAAGATGGGTAAGGGTGTATGTGTGCCTGCCAACTATAACAATCCCGGACAACTGGTGATTTCTGGTGATATCGATGCTATCAACGAGGCCTGCGAGCAGTTGAAGGCTGCCGGTGCCAAGCGTGCTCTGCCTCTGAAGGTGGGTGGTGCTTTCCACTCTCCACTGATGCAGCCTGCCAAGGACGAGTTGCAGGCAGCTATCGAGCAGACGGAGTTCCAGGCTCCTAAGTGCCCTGTATATCAGAATGTGGACGGAAAGCCTCATACTGATGCCGCTGAAATCAAGGCCAACCTGATTGCCCAGCTCACTAGCAGCGTTCGCTGGACCCAGTGTGTACAGAACATGATAGCCGATGGTGCATCAGACTTCACAGAGTGTGGTCCTGGCAAGGCTCTGCAGGGCATGATTGCCAAGATCAACAAGGAAGTGCCTGCCCACGGCATCGAAGCATAATCAATAAAAAAGAACAGGGGGAAATGCAGATGGAAAAAGTCATTATTTACCAGGTGTTCACTCGTTTGTATGGAAACAGGAACACTACACGTAAGGAGAATGGGACGTTAGAGGAGAACGGTTCAGGAAAGATGGCCGACTTCACGTCGAAAGTGCTGAAGGATATCTCGCAGATGGGCATTACGCACATCTGGTATACGGGTATTATCCGTCATGCCACACAGACTGACTATTCCAAGTATGGCATTCCCCGTCAGCACCCTGCTATTGTAAAGGGTAGGGCAGGATCGCCCTATGCTATCACCGACTATTACGATGTCGACCCCGACCTGGCTGTTGATGTGAAGCAGCGCATGACGGAGTTCGAACAGTTAGTGGAGCGCACCCATCGGGCAGGGTTGAAAGTGATTATAGACTTTGTGCCCAATCATGTGGCTCGTCAGTATCGTTCCATCTGCAAGCCTCGCAAAGTGGTAGATCTGGGCGAGACCGACGATCCACAGAAGGGCTTTGATCCGCAGAACAATTTCTACTATTGTCCTGGTGAGCGTTTCTCACCCTATTTTGACTTGTATGCTGGTGAGGAGCAACCCTATTTGGAGGAACCTGCCAAGGCGACGGGTAATGATCACTTTGATAATGCGCCAGGCAGGAATGACTGGTATGAAACGGTGAAGCTGAATTACGGTGTAGACTATTATGCCGGACGCCGTGGCTGCTTTACACCGATACCTGACACTTGGCTGAAGATGACGGATATCTTGCTGTTCTGGGCAAAGAAGGGTATTGACGGTTTCCGTTGTGATATGGCTGAGATGGTTCCTGCAGAGTTCTGGGCTTATGCAACAGCTGAGGTAAAGAAGGTTTATAAGGATATTGTATTTGTGGGCGAGGTATATAATCCCCATGAATATCGTCGCTATCTGCAGTCAGGTTTCGACTGGCTCTACGACAAGGTAGGCATGTACGACACAATGCGTAACGTGATATGCCATCATCAGTCACCATTTGACATCAGTCGTGCCTGGCAACAGACGGACGATATCCGCGACCATATGCTGTACTTCCTTGAGAATCATGATGAGCAGCGCATAGCCAGCGATTTCTTTGCAGCGGATGGCAATAAGGGCGTGCCAGGCATGATAGCCTCTGTACTGATGCAGCAGAACCCCTTTATGCTCTATGCAGGCGAAGAATATGGTGAACGAGGCATGGATCATGAGGGCTTCTCAGGAAACGACGGACGTACCACTATCTTCGACTATTGGAGTGTGGATACGCTTTGCAGAGCTGCCAGCAAGCAGTTGACACCTGAGGAACAGCAGTTGTTTGATATTCATAAGAAGACGATGCTTATAGCCAGGAAGCAGAAAGCCATTGGTGAGGGTGTATTCTTCGATTTGATGTACGTTAATCCGCATCTGCAGCGTCAGTATGCTTTCCTGCGTCGCCATGAGAAAGACCTGATGTTGGTAGTGGTTAACTTTGATGATGTAGATGTTGATATCCGTGTCAATATTCCTGCCCATGCTTTCGACTATCTGGAAATGAAGGAGAAGAAAGTCGTGGTAACCGACCTGCTGACAGGTGAGAAGGATGACATGGTGCTGGAAAAAGACAATCATGTACGCATGACGATCAAGGCTCGCGGAGGAAGAGTATGGAAGACTACCAACTGAACGAACACAACAAAGAGGAGTTTCCACCTGCTCATACGGCAGAACATCTTCTGAACCAGACGATGATTCGTATCTTCGGATGTGGGCGCTCTCATAATGCTCATATCGAACGTAAGAAGAGCAAGATGAGTTTCCTGCTGGATCATAAGCCCACGAGACAGGAGGAACGGGAGATAGAACGCAGGATGCAGCAGTTGATAGACGACGATCTGCCTGTTACCTTTGAGTATGTTTCTCGTGACGAATTGCCTGAAGAGGTGTCAACAGACCGCTTGCCTGACAATGCTTCAGAGACTATCCGACTGGTGCGCATAGGTGATTACGATGTTTGCCCATGTATTGGTAAACATGTGCGTTCCACCTCGCAGATAGGACGCTTTGAAATGCTCGGCACCAATTGGGATGAACATGAGCATTCGTTTAGAGTAAGATTCAAGATAGTATGAAAAAAGCCCTGTCAAGACGACAGGGCTTAATAATATCTTAATAATGCTTAGTTAAATGTTACCTTCATAAAGACGGGGAAATGGTCTGAGTAGGTCATGTCAGTCTTATAATAGGTCAGACCTTTCAACGCTTCATCGTGGAAAATATAGTCGATGCGTACAGGCTTCTTGGGTTCGCGGAAGGTACGCATAAAGCCAGCACCACACTCCTTAAATCCGTCGACCATATTGCCCAACATCGTGTTGTAAACGTAAGAGTAGGGTACATCGTTGAAGTCGCCACAGAGAATGACAGGCTTGTCTGACTTTATTTTCTCATTACTGATTTCAATAGCCTGACCTGAACGGAACATCATGCCCATCACGTAGTTGCCAAAGAATGCCTGCATCAGTCGGTTGTTAGCAATGTCCATGCCCTTTGCCTGATATTTATCAGCCTGATGCTTTGTACGGTTGATACCTGTGGTCTCGAGGTGAACGTTAAATACCCTCAGCATATTACCTTTAAAATCAATATCAGCCCACATGGCACTTTGGTTAGTGTCTTCGAACGTAAACGTCTTATTGCCCTTAATAGGGAATCGGCTAAAAATTACCATATCCGATCTACCCATAACCATATAGGGGAAATACTCCTTGTAGCTATCGGCATTTACCTTATCACCGCTAACCTCATTATATTCCTGAATGCAAAGCACGTCGACCTTTTGACGCTTCATTTCTGCCAAAACGTCCTGTGCAATAAAACCAGAGGTCTCACGATTGAACATACAAACGTTGTAAGTCGCTATCTTCAATCCCTGCTGGGCGTCAGCAGCCTTAATATCTAACGAGCGGAGGGGTTGCCAGAGAGTTCCTATGTAAGGTAAACAACAAGCTACGACAATAATGGGGATAAGCAGATAAAACCATTTGCGACGTATCAGCCAATAAAAGGCTATCACCACATTGGCAAGGATTAGTACAGGCAATGCGTAGACTAGCATGGCACGGGCTGTATTGCCTACAGGAGTGACATTACCTCCAAAGAGGGCTACAATAGTAAATACCGCTAAAATGACTTGTACCACGAGAATCATCATGGCACCAAATTTATAAACAGCAAGTTTACCCATATTTGTTGATGAAATTTCTTTTCCTGTTATTCTTTCACGTATTTCTTCACCATGTCAAGCAGGTCTTCCACTCTGAATGGCTTAGCCATAAATTCGTCGCAACCAGCTGCTTTGGCTTCGCGTATATTCTCATCGAAAGCATAAGCTGACAGCGCTACAATGGGGATGTCGTGATTCACCTCCTTGATAATTCGGGTAGCATCCAGACCATTCATATCTGGCATTCTGATATCCATCAATACCAAGTCAGGATGTTCCTCCTCGCATAATGTCACTGCTTCGATACCATTCTGGGCTCTAAGCAGACGATAGCGCTTTGCAAGAACGATGCGTACCAGCTCGAAGTTCGAATCCTCGTCTTCTGCTACGAGAATGAGTGGAGCATTTTGCACATTGGTCTTGGTGCTGACGCGGATTGTACGTGAATTTGTGGTGATGCGTGAGTTCTTGGTTACTCCACCAATGGTACCTTCGAAAGGCAGTACGAAGCGGAACGTTGAGCCCTCACCCAGTTTTGATGCTACACTGATATGACCACCCAGCTTTTCTACAATGATTTTGCAGAGCGACAATCCAAGACCGAAGCCGTTCTGCATCTGATCTGCATCTCTGGATACATAGGTCTGGAATATCTTATCCAGGTCTTCAGCGGCAATACCTGAACCGGTATCGCTAACATAGAACTCAACTTCCTGTCCGTCGTTAATGAGTCGGTATCCATAGGTAATACTACCCTTTGAGGTGTGCTTTAGTGCATTACCAATCAGATTTGAGAATACTTGTGTCAGACGGTTTTGATCAGTATTCAGTGTGACGGACATGTTAGGCTCTTTCCAAATAAGATCGATGTCTTCAGGACAACGGAATTTGAAGATCAGACGAATGCTCTTACACATCTCGTTGAGGTTGGTCATGGATTTTCTGATGCTTATTTCGCCTGCTTCAACACGCGAAATATCCAAGATTTCATTGATCAGTGCCAAGACGCGTCCGTTATTGCTCTCAATGATTTCCATGAATTTCATACGTTCTTCTGGAGAATCAGTCTCAGCCATAATACGTGAAAATCCTTCGATAGCATTGAGTGGTGTGCGTATTTCATGACTCATGTTAGCCAGAAAGAGTGACTTCATGCGACTGGCTTTCTCGGCGTTTTGCGCCTTTGCCTCATATTCGCTAAGTTTCTTCTTGGCTGCCTCCAATTCCAGCTCTACAGCTTGTTTTTTGGCATTTACTTCTGCGAGTTTTTGCAGAAGTGTTTCACGTTCATCTTGATGCATCTTTGTTAAAACAATGTGTAAAACATTGCAAAGATACAAAAAAAACTGAAATCAAAAAAAAATATTAAGATTTTTTTATCCTCTTTTCGCTTTTTCCCATGTTCCTCCTCCACGATGACTTATCAGATATGGTATGCCCAGAAACACGTTCAGGTTCATAAAGAGGAAGTAGTATGCCACATACAACAGTTTATTCTTCATACCCCGTTTGTCCAACCACCATCCAGCAAATGCTGCCAGATAAAAAAGGATTTGTGCAATCCACGCAATGGTATAGATATTTCCTGCTTTCAGCATGACAAGTGCCACGTTGATAGGTATCAGCACCATGAGGGCAAAGGGGGTGATGCTCCATCGGAGTACTCTGTGGCTTACAAATTGGAAGGCTACCACGGGCTTTCTAAATGGGTTCATCATCTTTCTCAACCACCAGCAACTTTGCAGTCCGCCTGCTGCTATTCTGCGTTTACGTTTAGATTCTTCATGTAAATCAGCAGAACCATACTCCATTGCATAGGCATCACTAGTGTAAGCTATTTTGTAACCTTTATCCACTATGCACATTGACATAACAAAATCGTCAAGTAGGGCAGTCTCAGCCATAGGCTCATAGAGTGAGGTGCGGATAGCATTCAGTTCGCCCGCAGCCCCCATAGCACTATACAGTTCGTAGTCCCATCGTTTCAGAGTGCTCTCATATTTCCAATAGAGTCCTTCTCCTTCCGCAGCGCCTTGTGCATTGTTGCGAGCCATTACACGTTTTTCGCCAGCTACGCATCCTACTTTTGGATCCTGCATCAGTCGGACTATCTCTTTCAGGGCGCCTTTGTTGACCAGTGTGTTGGCATCTGTCATGACGGTGATTTCGCTTTTCACCACAGACAATCCGTGGTTTAAAGCTGCTGTCTTACCTTTTCGGGCTGCACTGAATACCACTTCAACACCAGGGAACCTTCCTAATCGGTCGTTGGTCTCGTCGGTGCTACCGTCCGTGACCCACATCACATGTAGTTTCTCCTTGGGATAGTCCAGTTCCTGAATGTTGCGCATCTTCATGTCCACCACATCCTGTTCGTTGTAGGCGCAAACCATGAAGGTGATTTCTGGTAGTTGCTCATCGCCAGGGAGCAAAAGCGGTCGTTCCGCTCTGCCCCTTACGATGCGCTTCAACTGTACTAGCAGCCATAGTAGCATTCCGTATCCTAAGTAAGTGTAGAACACGAGCAGAAAGCAAATCCAAAAGACTGTTTTCAGTGCTACCATCTTTGTGCTAGTCCTCCTTGTTTAGTTCTTTTCCGACTATCATTAGTCGTTGCTTTCGTTCTCTTCCTGCATGTCTATGAATTGCTTGTCCTTATCATAGAATTCATACTGCAGGAAAGCTAGTTTCTGCGACGGCACGATACGAACACCCATGCCGTATTTCATCTGCCACTTACGTTTCAGAGATACGAGGCCTTGATTGATATAGGCAGCCACGTACGGGTGAACATGTAAGTAGAATTTTCGGATGCCAATCTTGTTGACCATTCTGTCAATTTTGCTCTCAAGTTGATCCGTAAAGAGGATCGATGACTTGATTTTTCCTTTTCCGAAACAGGTAGGACAGGTTTCCTCTACATTAACATCCATAGCCGGTCTTACTCGCTGACGTGTAATTTGCATCAGTCCGAATTTCGATAGTGGCAGGATGTTGTGTCTTGCTCTGTCTTTCTCCATGTTTTTACACATGCGTTCGTAGAGCATTTGTCTGTCTTCAGCCAGGCTCATGTCGATGAAGTCTACGACGATAATGCCTCCCATGTCACGCAGTCTCAACTGTCGTGCCAATTCATCGGCAGCACCAAGGTTCACTTCCAGAGCATTGGCTTCTTGTCCGTTTTCCGCACGGGTGCGGTTACCTGAGTTGACGTCTACCACGTGCATGGCCTCTGTGTGCTGGATAATGAGATAAGCCCCTCGCTTATAATTGACTGTCCGTCCGAAACTGGATTTAATCTGTTTCGTAACACTGAAATTGTCGAAGATGGGCACTGTGCCGTTATACAACTTCACAATTTCCTTTTTGTCGGGGGCTATCAGTGACACATAGTCTTTCACCTGTTGGTGAATAGTTGGGTCATTGACGTAGATGCCGTCGTAAGTGGGGTCGAACACGTCACGTAGCAATGCTACGGCTCTGCTTGTCTCTTCAAAGCAGATAGTGGGTGCTTTGGCTGCTTTCTGTGCGTTGGTGATGGTATCCTCCCATCTTTTTATCAGCACCTTCATTTCGGCGTCGAGCTCTGCAACGCGCTTGCCCTCTGCCGATGTACGCACGATAACGCCAAAGTTTTTGGGTCTGATGCTCTGCACCAGTTGTTTCAGTCGTGTTCTCTCCTCACCCTTTTTGATTTTCGACGAAACCGAAACCTTGTCCCCAAATGGCATCAGCACCATGTATCTTCCAGCAAAACTCAGTTCACAGGTCAGTCGCGGACCTTTCGTTGAGATGGGTTCCTTGACAACCTGCACCAGTATCTCCTGTCCCTGTTTCAGCGTGTTCTGTACGCTACCTTCCTTGGGCAGGTCTGGCAGTTTGTTTGCTTTGGCGATGGGGTATAGTTTCTTTTTGTCGCTTTGCACCTGTTTCAGGTACTTTTCGTAAGAGCTAAATTGAGTTCCTAGGTCCAGATAGTGCAAGAAAGCATCCCTCTCAGAACCTACTTCCACGAAGCAGGCATTGAGTCCGGGCATGAGTTTCTTAACTCTTCCCAGATAGATGTTGCCCACCGAATAGCTGGCCTCCAGGCGCTTCTCGTTCTGGTATTCCACCAGATTCTTGTCTTCGAGCAGCGCTATCGAGATCTCTTTCGGTTGCACATCAATGATTACTTCACTTGTCATTGTCTTGACTTTTTCTCTTTTTAGGGTTTAAAACTAAAAAGGAGTGCGCCGATTGCTCGGGTACACTCCTTTCATAAAAATTTCCTTTGCTGTCAGTGAGCTTTATTTACTTGCTCTTATGACGATTCTTGCGCAGTCTCTTCTTACGCTTGTGAGTAGCC
>CAMUYR010000059.1 GCA_947164965.1 uncultured Prevotella sp.
ACTGGCGCGAGATGTACCAGGTGTTCAACATGGGTCACCGCATGGAGATCTACGTTCGTCCTGAAGTTGCCGAGCAGGTTATCGCCATCAGCAAGAGCTTCAACATCGATGCCCAGATTGTTGGTCACATCGAGGAAGGCCCCAAGTCGCTCACCATCAAGAGTGAATTCGGTACATTCGATTATACATAACTATATATTTAAATAATAACCAACTAAACATTAATTAAATCAAACTGACTATGAAACAAATTCTGTATTCTATGGCTGTTTTTGTCATGACAGTGCTGGCCTTGACTGCCTGCACCACAAAGAGTGAAACAAACGATGGTGTCAACGACTTCCGCATAAAGCGAGGTACCAACCTTAGCCACTGGCTCTCACAGAACAATGAGGATAGAGGCGAGGCTCGCAGACTGCATATTCAGGAAGATGACTTCGCTCGTTTGGATTCGCTTGGTTTCGACTTTGTACGTATTCCCATCGACGAAGTTCAGTTCTGGGATGAGGAAGGTAACAAACTGCCTGAAGCATGGGATCTGCTGACCTTTGCACTTGATCAGTGCAGTAAACACCATCTGAGAGCTATTGTTGATCTGCACATCATCAGATCTCACTATTTCAATGCAGTAAACGAAGGAGGAGCTAATGCTAACACCCTATTCACTTCAGAGGAGGCACAGCAGGGCCTTATTAATATGTGGTATCAGCTTTCCGATGCTTTGAAGGGATATAGCACTGACTCTGTAGCATACGAATTCATGAATGAACCCGTTGCTCCAGATCATGAGCAGTGGAACCAACTTATTGCTAAAGTACACAAGGCTCTGCGTGAACGAGAGCCACAGCGTACACTCGTGATTGGCTCCAATATGTGGCAGGGCTATGAGACTATGAAGTATCTGAAGGTACCAGAGGGTGACAAGAATATCGTTCTCTCCTTCCACTACTATAATCCTATGATTCTGACTCACTATGGTGCTTGGTGGACGCCCATAGGTAAATATTCAGGTAAGGTAAACTATCCTGGTGTGTTAGTATCAAAAGAAGACTATGAGGCTGCACCTGATTCTATCAAGAAAAATCTGGAACCCTACCTCACGCAAGAGTATAATATCGACAGAATCCGTGCAGATTTCAAGGATGCCATTGAAGTTGCCAAGAAATATGGTTTGCAACTGTTCTGTGGTGAATGGGGTGTTTATGAACCTGTTGATCGTGAGTTAGCTTATAAATGGACTAAAGACATGTTGACTGTATTCGATGAGTTCAATATTGCATGGACTACATGGTGCTATGATGCTGACTTTGGCTTCTGGGATCAAAAGAAGCACGATTTCAAAGATAAGCCACTTGTTGACATGCTGATGAAAGCTAAGGGACTGGAAAACAAGTAATAACTGTTAGTATAAAAAAGTAAAAATGAGAAATCTATAGTGGTTTCTCATTTTTTTTTCGTACCTTTGCGCGCAATATGGAGAATAACAGCATTTTACAGAAATTAGACGGTCTGGAGGCTCGCTTCGAAGAGGTATCGACACTGATTACCGACCCCGCCGTGATTGCTGACCAACAGCGCTTTGTGAAACTAACAAAGGAATATAAGGATCTGGGCGACATTATGGATGCCCGTAAGCGTTATATTGCTTGTCTTAACAGTATTAAGGAGGCAAAAGACATTCTTGCCAACGAGAGCGATCCTGAAATGAAGGAGATGGCACGTGAAGAATTGTCTGAGAATGAGGCATTACAACCCAAACTTGAAGAGGAAATAAAAATAGCACTTATTCCTAAAGATCCTGAGGATGCCAAAAATGTACAGATGGAGATACGCGCTGGTACTGGTGGCGACGAAGCTGCTTTGTTTGCTGGCGACTTGTTTAAGATGTACAAAAGCTTTTGCGACTCAAAGGGTTGGCAACTTTCTATTACCAGCGTTTCGGAAGGTGCCGTCGGTGGCTTTAAAGAAATCGATTTTGCAGTCAGTGGTGCTGATGTTTATGGAACTTTAAAATATGAGTCAGGGGTCCATCGTGTACAACGAGTTCCTGCTACTGAAACGCAAGGTCGTATGCATACTTCTGCAGCTACTGTTGCCGTACTGCCCGAGGCTGATAAGTTTGAGGTTCACGTAAACGAGGGCGAAATCAAGTGGGATACCTTCCGTTCCTCAGGTGCTGGTGGACAGAACGTTAATAAGGTGGAATCAGGGGTACGTTTGCGTTATATGTGGAAAAATCCTAATACTGGCGAGACCGAGGAAATCCTCATTGAATGCACGGAAACTCGCGACCAGCCGAAGAATAAGGAGCGCGCCCTCAGTCGTCTCTACACATTTATTTATGATAAGGAACATCAGAAATATATGGACGATATTGCCTCTCGTCGCAAGAGCCTTGTGTCTACAGGCGACCGTAGTGCCAAGATTCGTACATACAATTTCCCTCAGGGACGTGTAACCGATCATCGTATAGGTTATACTACTCACGACCTTCAGGGATTTCTCGCTGGTGATATCCAACCAATGATTGATGCGCTGACCGTAGCAGAAAATGCTGAGCGTATGAAGGAAACCGAACTTTAAAGAATTTACAATTGATAATTATGACTCGTCAGGAATTAATAAAGCAAATATTCGAGAAGCAGAGCTTTTTGTGTGTAGGTCTCGATACTGACCTCAAGAAAACACCCCAACACTTGCTGAAGCAGGAAGATCCTATCTTTGCTTTCAACAAAGCAATCATTGATGCCACAGCTCCCTATTGTGTTGCCTACAAGCCAAACTTGGCATTCTACGAGGCTTTTGGTGTCAAGGGTATGATTTCTTTTGAGAAGACTATTAAATATCTGAAGGAACATTATCCTCAGCATTTTATCATTGCAGATGCTAAGCGTGGCGATATTGGTAATACTTCAGCCATGTATGCACGTACTTTCTTCGAAGAATACAATGTTGATTCCCTGACAGTTGCTCCATATATGGGCGAAGATTCCGTCACGCCATTCTTGGGTTACGAAGGCCATTGGGTTATTCTTCTGGCACTTACCAGCAACAAAGGCTCTCACGATTTCCAATTGACAGAAGATGTCCAGGGTGAGCGCCTTTTTGAAAAGGTTTTGAAGACTTCACAGCAGTGGGGTAACGACGAGAACATGATGTATGTAGTTGGTGCTACACAAGGCAAGATGTTTGAAGATATCCGAAAAGTAGCCCCCACTCATTTCCTTTTGGTTCCAGGTGTAGGTGCTCAAGGTGGCAGTCTTCAGGAAGTATGCAAATACGGCATGACGAAAGATTGTGGTCTACTGGTTAACTCCAGTCGTGGCATTATTTATGCCAGCATTGGTGAAGACTTTGCAGAAGTAGCTGCTCAGAAAGCCCAAGAGCTACAGCAGGAGATGAAAGCAGAGCTTCAGAACATAAAGTGAAGCGAGGCTATCAGTTGCCCTATCAGAATATAGAAGAGCAACCAAGGAGCCGCACATCGCAATCCGTATAACAAGGAATCATATACGTCTCGGATGGTATCAAACTTTCCTGATATCATCCCATAGACGCTACTTAGTAAAATGAGGCAGAAGGCTATGATTGGCACCAAACTGGCGCTGAAAGGTGATGGCCACAATTTGCCAGTAGCTGAAAGCATGATGGCATGAGGTACAATGGATAACGACAGGATAATGGCCACACATACCACCAACAACAGACATGTGATGTTGAGTGCTCTTCGCTCGCGGTATCCCCTATTCTCAGAAGTATATGACTTTACGGAGATGGGCAATCCACTTTTCACCAAGCATCCGTAGGCCATCGCTACCAGTAATAGCCATACCAATAGTGGACTCGCCATCGTTTCAGCAAAATGTCCCAACATCCACCTGAGTCCTTCACTCGACAGCAGCGAATGCACATTGCTCACTGGTACCGCAGCACTATATAACCACGATATCAGCATCAGCAACAACTGTGCTGCAAAGAGCGATAGAGCGATATGCGGAAGATACTTTTTCATTCCAAATCAGGTTCCAAATTATCGATATCCAGGATACGCAGTTCAAGAGCCCTTACAACAAGACGCGTGGCATTAACGCTCTCACCAGTTGGAAATAGTTTTCTCACCAGTTCGTTCTGTCGTTTCTCCAAGCTCTTTACACCAAAAGGCATACCTCTCAGTCCTGTAATCTGTTCCTTAGTATAGCCTAAGGCCAGATGACGCAGGAATCGTTCATCATACTCATCTATCTCATAATTGATGAGTGCCTCCTGACGTGCCAATTGCGAGGAAACTGCAGATTTAAAACGCTCTACTATCTTTTGCAGAATTGGTTCGTTGAATACCAACTGCTTACCCTCCATTACTGATTGTACATCGTGCCTAGTCAAAAGTTCTCCAGTCTTTAGAATAATACCATCGGCTCCAGCATCCAGTACATCTACCCACAATTTCTCATTCAGTATTTCTCCTGTAAAAATCAGTATCTTCACCTGTGGATACATCTCTTTCGTCTGACGGCAAATCTCCACGCCAACCGTTGTCGATCCTCCTAGTCCTAAATCCAGAAGTACCAAGTCAGGCTGTTGCTGTTTTATCAGTCGCCAATAACTGGTTTCGTTATCTGCTGTTCCAATAACCTCTGCCTCAGGAATATCATTCCTGATAATACCTTGTGTGCCTTTAAGTTCAAGGGGCACATCCTCTACGATAATAAGTTTAAAGTTGTCCATTGTATCTTGGTAATATAATAGTTATTTTCTCATTACTAACAGTGATGCCACAACCTCTTCTATTGGTTGCTTCACCATGATCTCTCACTATCTGCCGACATAGCAGTTGGTCGATGGGGCTTTGTTGTTTTGCCTCCATCTCAAGCTGCACATATCGCTCGTCCTTAGCTTTTGCTTCCACCTGTTGTGGCTTCAGCATCTCAAAAAGATATGCCATCAGGTTTTCGTCACCTAGCACTTGCTGTCCATAAAGTTCCATTGGACGAATATGCAACTTTATTCTCTCAACCTGACTAGTAGCTTGCTGAATCAGGATGCTATACAGGTCGCGATAATAGGCCGTCACCTCCGACAGGGGTTCCAAATTCTGTGTATCTACCAATTGGCGTATTCTGCTTGGATAATACATTGTCTCGTGTTTCAGTGTCGACAGACAATTGTCCAACACACTGTTTACCACATGCAGATTAGCATTCTCCAGTTCTGCCCTACGCAATTCGTCATCCGCCATTTCTATATTATTCTTTTGCTGCCGTTCCTGACGGTATCGGCTATTGAGTTTATGACGATAGTACAGCATATAGTAGGCCGGACCTATCAAAACAAGCAAAACCAGCAACAACATCACCGCTATCCGCTTGTTAGTTTGCGACTGCTGCATCGTTCTACAATAGTCACCTAGCGAATTGTCGGCACTCATCTCCTTGAAGAGCTGGGTGTATATCTTATTATTGTATGCATACAGTTGCCATTCGTGCAGAGCTAATGCTGCCACAGCACACTCGTTCCTGATATCCAGCACTATCTGATAGTTAGTCTCTACTGAGTGCTGATACCATTGTATCTCCGCTGGCGTGGCTTCATCACCTTCTGGTGTGGCAGTCATCAACTGTCTCCCCTTGGGATACTTCTGTTGATAGTGCAGATTCAGATATTTCCTACAGGAGTCTGCAAATACTAGCGTCTTACCGTAGTTACCATTCACATTGCAGAAATAGGCAGAATCAGCAAAAATATGTGCACGACTCAAATTGTCGTCTTCAGCCTGTACAGCAGTGGTCGATGCACAGAGCATTACAAGGAAGATGATCATGCGCTGGACGCCTTTTGGTAAGCGGAAAAAGAAGCGTGATCCCCTGCCCTCTTGGCTTTCTGCCTCCAGACGGCATACGCTAAACAATTGGCTCATCTTGCGATATTTCTCGATGATTCCCTTACAATTCATCAGTCCGAAGCCATGTCCCTGGTGTACCTTATGGTCAAACACATGTGCCAGTTCTTCCTCACTCATGCCCTTACCCGTATCTCTGACGCTGATCTCCACAGCGTCCTCTTTCTCCTGCGCCGTGATGCTCACTTCCCCGCCTTCTGGCGTAAACTTACGTGCATTATCCGCCAGGGTGTTCAGCATGAACAGCGTCAGCACCTTATCAGCTTTCACCACCATCTCTGTCGGCTCCACTTTCAGGTCAATACCCTTCATCTTGAAACTAGTCTTACTGCGTTCCAGAATAGTAAACAGCGCTTGCAGTGGGAAACTCTCAATATGCAGACTCACCTCGCCTTGTCTTAACTGAATCCATTGTGTCAGCAGATCATTCTGCATATTGATATTATCAGTCAGTTCTCGGATATATTCCAGATTCTCTTGATTACTAAGACTATCCTGCCTGTTTACTTCATGTAAAATGCGGTTTATAAGCGGCAAAATACTCATGGCCAGTGAGACCTTCGCTCTCTGTTCCAAGTTCCGTCTCTCGTTTTTCTGCACTCTCATGCGTGCTTCCGCCACTTCTTCGTTTTTCATCTCAAGCAGATCGTCCAGATGGTGATCCACCTTTTGTTTCTGGTTCAGATGATTAAAGAGCCACAGCAGGAACAACAGGACGACAATAGCAATGATTACCGCCAGAATCATCCAGTTCAGCTGTTTCACCGCATGCTCCAATATGCCTGCCCGAGCTTCCAACTCACGGTCCTGTCGCGTTTGCTCCTGCAGGTCTATATAGATATTACGATTCGAGTCGCTGTTGGGTTTATCGTTAACGGCAGCATATGCCACAGATAATTGCTCACGAATACTTGCCACCAAGTCTGGAGCCTGATTGATACGCTCATCCTGCAGGGCATTGTCCAGATGTTCAAGTGCTTTCGCATCGTCGCCCATACCATGATAGCACGATGCCATCGTTCTATAGGCACCAGCTATCTGATAAACATCGCCATAGGCCTGAAACAGTGATAATGCTTCTTCTGCCAAAGTCAGATCGCCCAGGTGCTCTGCCAGCGCTTCCTTAGCCTGAGCCTCAAAATATGGAAAACCGAATCGCTGCGATATTAACAGGCAACGGTTCAGATAGTCTATTTCCTCTTCATTAATTTCCTCTGGAGTTCCATTGGTCAAAATACCGCCTGCACCAACATTATATAGATAGTTAAGATATTGCGCAGTGTCACGTCGCAATTCGTCCATATTCTGCTGCTGAAGGGCATCTATCGATTGACGTTCCAGTCCTACATAATAATAATAGGTGGAGGTGACGATAGCCATTTCAGATTCTGCATATCTCAATCTTTGTAGCTTTTGTTCCGTCAACCTTTCTTTCTCCTCCTTGACTCTGTTTAAATGCAGTACAGCATTCTCACGGTGTTCATAGAAAGCTCGGTTTTGCGATTGTCGCTGACAGAGTCGCATCTGACTGATTTCGCTTACCAACAGCTCTATGTGGTTGTCCGTTATCGTTTTCGCCTCCGTCAGTTGCTGTTCCGCCTGTTCGTAGTTCATTCTAGCCATCGAAACAAAGGCCAGATTATTCAGTGCTTCAGCCCTTCCGTCAGGATAGTCAGCCGCTAATCGGAAGGCCTCGTTAGCATAGTATTCAGTAGAATCAAGGTTACGATAATGATAAGCATAAGAACGTAAATTCAGCTTGTCCACCGCTGCCTTATCGGACGGTGAACAAGCTGAGAGAATAATCAGTATCAGGGCATTAAGCGCGAGCCTTAGCCACATAACCCAGTGCCTCCTTGCACTTGTCTGTGACGTACTGCCAATCGCCGGCCTTCACCTTGTCAGAGGGGAACAATTTAGAACCCATGCCAACGCAGAACACGCCAGCCTTGAACCAGTTCTTCAGATTCTCCTCCTCAGGAGCTACGCCACCAGTTACCATAATCTTCGACCAAGGCATCGGAGCCTTGAGTCCTTTCACCATATTCGGACCTACAACATCACCTGGGAACACCTTTGTCAGGTCGCAACCTAACTCCTGTGCCTTGCCGATTTCTGATACGGTCATACAACCTGGGCAGTATGGAACGAGACGACGGTTACAAACTGGTGCAATCTCCGGGTTAAACAACGGACCAACTACGAAGTTAGCACCCAGCTGCAGATAGAGTGCTGCTGTAGGAGCATCCACTACGCTGCCAATACCCAGAGCCAACTCAGGACACTCCTTATCGGCCCACTTTACCAGCTCACCGAAAATCTCGTGAGCAAAATCGCCACGATTTGTAAACTCAAACGCACGAACACCGCCTTCATAGCAAGCCTTCACCACGTTTTTGCAAACTTCCAAATCCTTGTGATAGAAGACAGGCACCATACCTGTATCACCAATCTTCTTCAGGACAGCTATTTTATCAAATTTTGCCATAATCTTTTACTTATAGTAAAACCTGAAATTACCTAAGGTAAACTCAGGCTTTACTTGGATTAAACATTAACGCTGAACGCGGCCATTAGCATTACCACCAGCCAGACTCTCTACCTCATCAACACCTACCAGGTTGAAGTCACCATTGATAGTGTGCTTCAGAGCAGAAGCAGCTACTGCAAACTCCAGAGCCTCGCCCTGTGTTGGCTTTGTCAGCAAACCATGAATCAGACCACCAGAGAAAGAGTCGCCACCACCTACGCGGTCGATGATAGGATTAATCTCATAACGCTTTGACTGGTAGAACTCCTTACCATCATAAATCAGAGCCTTCCATCCGTTGAATGTAGCGCTGAAACTCTCACGGAGTGTAGAAACAACATACTTGAATCCGAATTCCTCACGCATCTGCTTGAAGATTCCCTCGTAACCGGCAGCGTCAGTCTGACCACCCTCTACGTCAGCATCAGGCTTGAAACCAAGACAGAGTTCGGCATCCTCCTCATTACCGATACAAACGTCAACATACTGCATTAAAGGACGCATGATAGAGATAGCTTTCTCTGAGGTCCACAGCTTCTTGCGGAAGTTCAGGTCAACACTTACTGTTACACCATGACGCTTTGCAGCCTCACAAGCAAGTTTAGTCAACTCAGCAGCCTTATCGCTGATAGCTGGCGTAATACCACTCCAGTGGAACCAAGCAGCACCCTCCATGATAGCATCGAAATCGAAATCTGAAGGATTAGCCTCTGCGATTGAAGAATGAGCACGGTCATAGATCACCTTTGAAGGACGCATCGAAGCACCGGTCTCAGCATAATACAAACCTACGCGGTCACCACCACGAGCAATAAACTGGGTGTTCACACCATAACGGCGGAGTGCATTCACTGCAATCTGACCAATCTCGTGCTTAGGCAGCTTTGATACGAAGTAAGCCTCGTGACCATAGTTAGCTACGCTGACAGCTACGTTAGCCTCACCACCACCAGGGATGATGCGGAATGACTCACTCTGAATAAAACGATCGTTGCCCATGGGCGACAGGCGGAGCATAATCTCACCTAAAGTTACAATTTTTGCCATTTGTTTTAGTATTACATAAATATTGTTTTCAACTTGTTTGCAAAGTTACAAAGAAAACTTCAAACGGCAAAATATTCTGCAAAAAAATAGCATAAAAAGTTCCGTAAACGTTTTTCTATGAAAAAATATCTGTCAACGTCTTGTCATTCCACTTTTTTTCATTACCTTTGCAAAAGTTATGGATACAGGTAAGATTAGAATTAAGGACATTGCCGAGCGTGCCGGCGTTAGTGTAGGCACGGTTGACCGTGTATTACACAATCGTCCAAACGTGTCGCCTAAGGCTTTGGAAAAGGTCAATAAGGCGTTGGAAGAGATGGACTACAAGCCCAACATGTATGCTTCAGCCCTCGCCTACAACAAGTCGTATCAGTTCTTCAGTCTCATCCCCAAGCACGAAAGTGAAGCTTATTGGGAAGAAGTGGAAGAAGGTGCCAATGCTGCTTGCGAGCGCTATCGCGACTTCAGCATCTCCAACAAGGTTCTCTACTACAATCGTTTCTCACCCGAGACCTTTGCCAAAGCTCTTAATTCCGTGCTAGCTCAGAATCCTGATGGTGTCATCATGGTGCCTTCTGTTCTCGAAGTCACGCGTCGTTACACCGATCAGATGCACAACCGCAACATTCCCTTTATCTTGCTCGATTCCTACATGCCCGATCTCAAGCCCCTTTCCTTCTTCGGACAGGACTCCTTTGCCTCGGGCTATTTTGCTGCACGCATGCTGATGATGCTGGCACCACGCGAGAAGGAAATCATGCTGATGAAGCAGATGCGTAATGGCAATGTAGCCTCTAAACAGCAGGAGAATCGCGAAACGGGATTCCGTCATTACATGCACGACCACTTCCCCTCGGTCAAGATATTTGAGGTCAACCTCTCGCTCGACGAGAAGCGCGAGCACTATGATGTGATTCTGGAACGGTTCTTCGAAGAGCATCCCTTGGTACATCACTGCATCACTTTCAATTCCAAGGCTCATCTGGTGGGCGAATACCTGCTCCGCTCTAATCGCCGTAACATACAGATTATGGGATACGATATGGTAGAGAAAAATGCCGAGTGTGTGCGTCAGGGCAGCATTTCGTTCCTCATCGCCCAGCATGCCTATATGCAGGGCTATGCTTGCGTCGACGCCCTCTTCCGCGCCATTGTACTGAAGAAAGAGGTTGATCCTGTCAACTACATGCCTATTGAGCTTCTCTCCAAAGAAAACATCGGTTATTACAGACGTAAAAACATTGGATAAACAAATATTTAAAACAAATCTTTATGAAACAAGCTACATTTTTGAAAATCAATCCTGCCGACTCCGTCGTCGTATGTCTCGAAGCTAAAAAGAAGGGCGACATCATCGAAGTCGACGGTAAACAAGTCATCGTCAATCAAGACACACCTGCTGGACACAAAGTATTAATAAAAGATGTTCGCGAGGGCGAGAACATTATAAAATATGGCTATCCCATCGGTCATGCCCGTCAGGACATGAAACAGGGCGATTGGGTTAACGAGAACAATCTGAAGACCAATCTGTCTGGTACTCTCGAATACACATATCAGCCTGTTAACGAGCCACTTAATATTAAAAACGACAATCGCACCTTTAAGGGTTATATGCGTAAGAATGGCGATGTCGGTGTGCGCAACGAGATATGGATTGTACCCACTGTCGGATGTGTCAATGGCATTGCCGAACGTCTGGCCGAACAGCTGCGCAAGGAAACAGGCGAAGAAGGTATCGACGCCATCTGGACCTGGCATCACAACTACGGATGCTCTCAGCTCTCTGAGGACCACGAGAACACCCGCAAGGTGCTGCGTGACATCTGTCTGCATCCCAATGCCGGTGGTGTACTGGTGCTGAGTCTTGGTTGTGAGAACAATCAGCCAGAAGACTTCATGGCTATGTTGGGCGACTACGACAAGTCTCGTATCAAGCTGTTGGTTACCCAGCGTGTAGAGGGCGACGAGATGGAGGCAGGCATGCAGATTCTTCGCGAGCTCTACGCACAGGCTAAGGAGGACAAGCGTCAGAATGTCCCTGTCTCTAAGCTGCGTGTTGGCTTGAAGTGTGGCGGCTCCGACGGATTTTCAGGCATCACCGCTAATCCACTCGTAGGTGAATTCTCTGATTGGCTTGTTGCTCAGGGTGGCACCTCTGTACTGACTGAGGTTCCTGAGATGTTTGGTGCCGAGACTATTCTGATGAACCGTTGCGAAACACCAAAGCTCTTCGAAGAGACGGTTTCAATGATTAATAATTTCAAGAACTATTTCCTGTCGCACGGCGAACCCGTCGGTGAGAATCCTTCTCCAGGCAATAAGGCCGGTGGTATCTCTACCCTCGAGGACAAGGCCCTGGGTTGCACACAGAAGTGTGGCAAGGCTCCCGTCAGTGGAGTCATGGAGTATGGCGACCGCCTGCAGAATAGCGGTCTCAACCTGCTGTCAGCTCCTGGCAACGATCTCGTAGCATCTACCGCCCTCGCCTCTTGTGGTTGCCATATCGTGCTGTTCACCACAGGTCGCGGCACACCTTTCGGCACCTTCGTGCCCACCATGAAGGTAGCTACCAATCCCGTGCTGGCTAAGAACAAGCCCCACTGGGTCGACTTCTCAGCAGGTCAGCTCATCGAAGGTCGCACCATGCAGGAGATTGTTCCAGAGTTTATCGATAAAGTGCTGGCTGTGGCCTCTGGCGAGAAAGCGCGCAACGAGGAGAACGGCTATCGCGAAATTTCAATCTTTAAGAACGGCGTAACACTATAAAACAGAAGAATTGAAGAAAGGTATTATCGCATTATCACCCCTTGTGGTGTTCGCCCTATTGTATTTAGTCACCAGCCTCGTTGCTGGTGACTTCTACAAAATGCCTATAACAGTAGCATTCATGGTGGCATCGGGCTATGCGGTCATTATCAGCGGCGGGTTGCCTTTAAACCGTCGTATCGAAATCTTCAGTCGAGGTGCAGCCACAGGACAGATGTTGCTCATGATATGGATCTTCATTCTGGCTGGCGCCTTTGCCAACAGCGCCAAGCAGATGGGCAGTATCGATGCAGCCGTCAATCTGGCGCTTACTGTCCTGCCTGGCAATATGCTGCTGGCTGGTCTTTTTCTGGCAGCCTGCTTTGTGTCCATCTCAGTAGGCACCAGCGTTGGCACCATTGTCGCACTGACGCCTATCGCAGTAGGTATTGCCCAGCAGACGGGTGTCGCATTACCGCTGATGGCAGCTGTTGTGGTGGGTGGCTCGTTTTTTGGCGACAACCTGTCGTTCATCTCCGATACCACCATCGTTGCCACGTCTACGCAGGGGTGTAAGCTCAGCGATAAGTTCCGAGTCAATGCCTTCATCGTCTTCCCAGTAGCCCTTATCACCTTCGTGGCCTATCTTTTCTGGGGTGCCGATGTCCATTCACCCCAGCATATTGCTCCTGTAGCTTTCTTCAAGGTGGTACCCTACCTTGTCGTACTCATCACCGCCCTTTTCGGCATGAATGTCATGGCAGTGCTCTCGCTAGGCATCATCCTTACGGGCATTATCGGACTCATCGACGGCTCGTTCACATTCCTCGATTGGTGTCTGTCTATGGGCGAAGGCATCAAGGGTATGGGTGAGCTAATCATTGTCACCATGATGGCAGGCGGTCTTCTGGAGATTATCAAGCATAATGGTGGCATCGACTATATCATCCACCAGCTCACATCTCATGTCAACAGCAAGCGCGGTGCCGAAGGATCCATAGCTGTTCTCGTGTCGCTGGTCAATCTCTGCACCGCTAACAATACCGTTGCCATCCTTACCGTAGGTGGCATTGCTAAGCAAATAGGCGACCGTTTCGGAGTGGACAACCGCAAATGCGCCTCCATCCTCGACACCTGTTCCTGTTGCATGCAGGGCATCATCCCCTATGGCGCACAGCTGCTCATGGCTGCCGGATTGGCACAGCTCAGTCCTGTCAATATCATCCCCTACCTCATCTATCCCTTTATTCTAGGTCTGGCCACGGTGGCATCTATCGTGTTCCGTTATCCCAAACGTTATTCTTGACACATGAATATAGTAGAACGTAATTTCCTTCGACTGTTACGCATGGGCGCCTTCAACAGTTCAGAGCATGTTGAACCCATGTCCGAGTGGAAGTGGCATAAGCTGTTCCGACTCTCTACACAGCATGGTGTAGCACCTTGGATAGCCGACGCCATCCGTCGCGACGAGTCCGATTTCTTCATGACCCTTTCGCCATCGCTGCGCCAGCAATTCTACGATGACACCACCGATCGTGTCGAAGAGTTCAGCAGTTTGCAACTTACCAATCCCCTCCTCAACCGCAAACTCCAGAAGTGGGGCGAAGAGGTGGGACAGGATAATCTTACCTTCGAACTCTTGCTTAACATCGTGGCTATAGCCCGCAACATCATTAAGCAGGGCATCAATCTGCGCCAGCTCATCATCCTGGGCACCTATCTGCGCAACACCCACGACCCCATCGACTATCCGCAGCTACGCCAATGGATCAGCGATCTCGGCATGCGCCGCATGGCATCACTCGAAGCCTCGCTCCTCATCCTGCTGTTCCATTTCCGTCCTGACGAGATACAGTTCACCGAGCAGCTCGACGACAAGCATGCCACGCAGCTACTCTCCGACTTCTTCCTGTCCCAGCGCTCCGTCTCCCGCCTCCGCTATTTCCCCCGTGAGTCGTTCCTCAACTACGCCGCCGAAATGTTCAAGGCCGTCAAGGATATCGAAGAATAGGACAACCAGTCACAGCTAAACAAGTGAAGTGATCTTTCTAACTGTATCGATGATATTTTGCGTAGCAACTTCCTTGCGCATGGCTTCTTCTAGAGTAATATCTTCTGGATTAATACACTCAACATGTGAAAATCCTGCATTCAAAAGTTCCTGCTTGTCGCTGATTCTACCTGCGATAAGACAAACTGGTACATTGCCAGATTGCCTCAGGATTCCCATGGGAAGTTTGCCCATCAGCGTCTGACGGTCAGCAGAGCCTTCACCCGTGATAACGAGGTTGGCATCATTGACTATCTCATGGAAACGGATGGTGTCAAGCAACAGTTCAATGCCTGGTTTGCAGTCAGCATTCATATATTGCAGGAAAGCATAGCCCAAACCACCAGCGGCTCCTGCGCCCTCCTGTTCAGAGCGGTCATAGCCGAAATGCTTGGCGGAAACATCAGCAAACTTTCTAGCGCGTTTGTCGAGTTGCAGTACCATTTCAGGCGATGCTCCCTTTTGCGGAGCAAAGACGTGTGCAGCTCCATTCTCACCACAGAGCGGATTCTTGACATCGGAAGCAATCGTGAAACGGACATGTTTCAACTCCTCAATATCATCCCATTCGCCATGTTTCGCAAAGGCTGCGATTAAGTGAGAGAAGTCGGAACTCGTTTCGACTTCTGAACGTGAGCAGGCTCGACCGTAGGTCAAACTGTCGATGAGTGCACGGAGCATTCCGATACCAGCGTCACTGGTTGCGCTGCCGCCAAGTCCTACAATAATATGCTCGGCTCCTTTTCGAACAGCATCAGCCACCAGCTGACCCGTACCGTAACTGTTAGCCACCATCGGATTCCGTTCTTCCCTGGTAAGCAGCGTCAGTCCGCTGGCTTGTGCGATTTCAATCACTGCCAGCTTACCGTGAAGCAGATATTGTGCAGAGACAGGTCTCATCAAGGGATCATGTACCGTCAAATCTATCCGAACGCCACCGATAGTCGCATGGAAAGCCTCCACAAATCCTTCGCCGCCATCGCTGACAGGCACTTGTATAACTTCTGCATCAGGATACACGTTCTTGATACCCTCTGCTGCTGCCAGATTGGCTTCTTTTGAGGTCATACACCCCTTGAATGAATCTATTGCGACTACTATTATCATCTACCATTTTTTTGTTAGTCCTCGAATTTGATACCATGCTCATTGGCAAAGTCATACATGATTTTCATTATTCCGCCAGGTCCGAATGCTTCAGGCTGGTCGAAGTTACTCACTCGCCACTCATCATTCTCCATGTCCAGCTCTAACCGCATGAAACCATTTTCCTCGTCGGCACCCTTGAATCTTACCTGTGCCTGAGCCATATTACCCGTCAGCAATTCGGCTTTGATACTTTCTATTTCCAGTGGTGTAGCCATGCCCGCCAGGAAACGGTAGCCCTCTTCATCGCCGAAGAACATCCGGTCGTCGCCAGTAGCATCCTTTATGGCTTTATGAATGGCATTGCGCAGGTTGAGGTAGTGACTACTGCAGAACTCATCCTCCAATGTGACGATATTAATCACACCATTCTTATCCATATCGTTCAGACGGTCGTACATCTTCCTGATCCGGGCCTCCACAGCCTCTTCTGTCCACAACTCTGCTGGAGCTATTCCAACCACGCTGTCGGCTAATTCCGTAGAATCGTTATCACCACCTTGTGCTGTCTTGTTTCCACAGGCTGAAAGCATCAGCAATGCGGAGATAAATAAAAGAACCTTTTTCATAACTGTATTGTGTTTAATTAATCATCTTTTTTTATAGCTATCTATAGACTAAATAAGAACTGCTGGTCGCGGTATACCCAATGGACGACATTGAAGCGAATCAGTCGGGCTAATAGCAATATAACCTTCGGACGTGGAATGCGTGAACGGCGAACAATCTGGTTGAGTGGCAGTTCTTGATCTTGAAGTACATCCATAATTTTTCTGACGGAATCTGTATAGGTCAGCATCGTACCCAGAGTATTCTGCGACTCGCGCCAGATGGCTAAATGTACTGGTGATGCAACGATATTCTCGTCAGCAATACGGATATAGGCCTTAGGCTTCTCCTTGTCGCTAACAACGCAGATGGGGCGTTTGTCAGAAGGCGGAACAGTAGCAATAACGATAGTACGCCCGTCAACATGATACGTATCAAACTTGATACTTGCTTCCGGACGGCAATAACGATAGGCAGCCTGGTGCATCATGTAGATTTCTTCCTCGTCACGAACGCCAGACATATTGCCATCGTCACGGACACCAATCAGCAGACGTCCGCCATCCGTATTGGCAAATGCCGATACTGACTTGGCCAGCTTCAGGGCATCAGACACGCGATACTTGAAGTCCTGCTGTTGGTGCTCTCCTTCTTGTATGAGCGACCGAAGATACTGTCTGTCATCCATTCGTTAACTTCTATTTTCTGCAAAGCTCGTGCAAGTTCGAATGCAATGGAACTTGTTCCAATTGCTGAGACGCAGCCGAGTTTCGCGGTTTCTGACCGCAAAGGTACAAAAAAACAACTGATAATCTATCATTTTCCCGCTGTCTTTTTGTTCTCCTTATAGTTATTTTACCTTTAAATCAGCCTGCAACACCTACAAAATAGAAGGGAAAAGCTGAAAAAAGGATTGTCAACAAGGCGTTTTGAGTCTTTTTTTTGCCTTTTTCTAAAAAAAATCCCCAAAATATTTGGTGGTTTCAAAAATACTCCGTACCTTTGCACCCGCAATTCAGCAAGAGCGCTGAATAAAGATAAAAATAATGCACCCGTAGCTCAGTTGGTAGAGCACCTGACTCTTAATCAGGGTGTCCAGGGTTCGAGCCCCTGCGGGTGTACAATGATAATCAAGGAGTTACGAGAAATCGCAACTCTTTTTTATTTGATTTTGCGAACTAACTGCGAACTAACAGAATATATATTGATGTTTGTCGACCTATTTATTCAACTTTTCAGTAACTGCCGGTCTTGGGTATTTGTATGTATATTCCATTGTTTATTTCTTTAATTAAATAATGGAGTCAGCATCTTACAGATAGACTCCAGATACTGTCGGTCGGTATTGTCGAAAGTTGACAAATCCTTACTATCGATATCAAGGACTGCTACTACGCTGCCATCTATATCGAACACAGGCACTACTATTTCTGAACGTGACAGGCTGCTGCAGGCAATGTGTCCTGGAAATTGTTCAACGT
>CAMUYR010000060.1 GCA_947164965.1 uncultured Prevotella sp.
AGCACAACCTTGCCAAGGTTGGGGTCGCGGGTCCGAGTCCCGTTTTCCGCTCTTTCTCGATTTTTCAGATTTATTTTTTAGAAAAAACACTATTTCTGATGAATTTATATATACGTTATTTCGACCAGGAAACTTTAGTGAATAGTACAGACGATGCTATTAATTTCTTGTCGGGCATTGAAGAGATTGGAATGAATCCAATGCTTGAGAAGGATATTCGTGAATATGCTGATAGTGATGTACTCTATCCCAAACGCTATAAGATTCGTCCACGAGTTTATTTTATTATTATTAAGACAGAAGCTGCAAGTATGCAGGATTTCAAGGAAAAGAAGGCTCTGCGTAGCGATTCGGTAGCAGAGAAAACCAATACACCAGCCATAGTTCGTTTAAATGAGGAACGCTTCGGTTGGTACGAAGGCAGTATTGATTTCAAACGTGTCCAGATGGTCCCTGGCACAGGTAAGTTCCAGTATCGCGATACACATTTTGTAGCCTGCTGTAAGGCCATGTCAGGCATTGACTGCTATGCTCGCATCGTTGATTATCTGAGTCAGCGTGTTGACTCTCGTAGCCAGTTTCCATCCGCGAAGGGAAAGAATTTCAAGTTCCGCTATTTAGGTGAATGCAAATAACCATCATATATTTGCTCTATGAATAAAGTGATGCTTATTGGTAACGTAGGTAAGGAACCTGAGATTCGTTATGTTGATCAGGGTGTAGCTGTTGCACGTATTAGTTTGGCCACAACAGAGCGTGGCTATACTTTGCAAAACGGCACACAAGTCCCGGAGCATACAGATTGGCATAGTGTGATTCTTTGGCGCAAATTAGCCGAAATCGTTGAGAAGTATGTTCATAAAGGCGATAAGCTATATATCGAGGGCCGTATCCGTTACACCTCATATGACGATAAGCAGGGACAACGCCGCTTTGCTACTGAGATTTGGGCCGATAATATGGAGATGCTGACGCCTAAGTCTACAGCCGATGTTCCACCTATGGAGTAAAGTATGGACAGTTTTCTAGAGGTTTTAAATGAAGTGACTTTGATGTCACCTTCTTTGGGAGCAATTATAGCGGGTTTACTGGCTTGTGTCCTTTTGATAGTATCTGGTTTTGCATCTGGTTCGGAAATTGCATTCTTCTCGCTTTCTCCCGCTCATTTGAGTGAACTCGATGAGGAGAAGACGACCGATGATGCCAATATCAAGCTGCTGCGCGAGGATTCAGAACGCACACTGGCAACCATTCTGATTACCAACAATTTGGTCAATGTGACCATCATCATGCTGTGCAACTATTTCTTTGCGCATGTGATCGATTTCGGTAATGCCTATTGGTTGCAGTTCTTGTGTATCACAATACTTCTGACTTTCCTGCTGTTGCTTTTTGGCGAGATTATGCCTAAGATTTATACGGCAAAGGATCCTTTGATGTTTTGTCGCAGGGCCGTGGGCGGCATTCTTTTCTGCCGCAAGCTTTTCTGGCCAATTGCTACGATATTGATTCGTACAGGTATTTTGGCTGAGAAGGTAGTCCAGAAAGAGAATCGCGTGCTGAGTGTCGACGACTTGGAACAGGCTTTGGAACTGACCGACAAGGAAGACATCAAGGAAGAGCAGCGCATGCTCGAAGGCATCGTACGCTTTGGCGATGAGACGGCAAAGGAAATCATGACTTCCCGTCAGGATGTTGTTGATTTGGATTTCAAGGCCAGCTATCAGGAGGTTATTCAATGCATTGTCGACAACAACTATTCTCGCATTCCTGTTTATCAGGATAATAGCGATAATATCCGCGGCATTCTTTATATTAAAGACCTGCTTCCTCATCTTAACAAAGGCAACAATTTCCGTTGGCAGTATCTGATTCGTTCGCCGTATTTTGTGCCTGAGACAAAGAAAATCGACGACCTTTTGCGCGAGTTCCAAGAGAACAAAGTTCATATTGCCATCGTTGTCGACGAGTTTGGCGGCACGAGTGGTATTGTCACGTTAGAAGATATCCTAGAGGAGATTGTCGGCGAGATTAATGACGAATACGATGAGGATGAGAAGAGTTATGTGCGTCTTAATTCCAATACCTATATATTCGAAGGTAAGACGCTGCTTTCCGATTTCTACAAGATTCTGAAGCTCGACGATGAGTTCTTTGAGGAAGTGGAGGGCGATGCCGACTCATTGGCGGGTCTGCTGCTTGAGATTAAGGGCGATTTCCCCAAGTTGCATGAGAAGATAGACTACAAGAATTTCTCGTTTGAGATTCTGGAAATGGACGAACGTCGTATTTCGAAGGTCAAAGTGGTGTGGCACGATTACCAGCCCACTTCCGACCAGCCAACAGACTGATACCATTTCATCTGCTTGATGGCTTCATTGTAGTGATAGTAGCTGTTCTTGTATTTCTCTAATGGGAAAAACATGCTGACTACACCTTGCTTGTCGATGGTCTCAGTAATGCGACTCAGCTGTACCGTGTTGGTATGCCAGTATAAACTGGTTTTGCTGTAGACTACGGCTTGGTCGAAGGCCCTTCTCCAGTTCTGATAAGCCGAAGGATCATCCTGAAGTGCGTTTTGTATCACATTGTTCATGTCGTACATCGCGTCCTCCTTGTTGGGTTTCTCAGTATATACATTATAATAATATATCAAGCCCGACATTGCACCGGGTTGAGCCGTATACTCCGCAACGCGTGGCAATACCAGTCGGGTGGCAGCAGCCAGTTGTTCCATGGCACTTGTCTTCACCGCGCTGATTGGCATGTGCTCATCTCCCGCATGCATTTCGTGCGTTACCTGGGCGTAATAGTCGTCGCAGATACCTTTATACATTGCTTCGTCGTTGGTGTTGAACAAGTCTTTGACGATGACGTCATACGGAGCGCCCACGCCGGTTATTTCTGCAGGCGATGCAATGATATATTCCGTTAAATCTTTCCATTCATAGGCAATTTCAATATTTTGCATGTTGCAGCAATCGCCGAATATGAATTTCCACTTAAACGGTAGTTGCTCCATCGCATTTCTCATGTCGGGGATATTTAGCCATAGGGATGCTCCTGAGATATCTGACCCGTTATCGTTTCCATAGGCCCTGCGTGGAGCCGATTTCTTCTGGTTTTCGATAATCCATCCGTTAGCGTGTCCCCAGAGTACCAGTCCGTAGCTCTTGGCAGGACATGTTTCTGCTATCCGTCCGAGAACTTCCTTGAATAGGGCAGGGTCAGCAGCAGAGAAGTCTGCTGAATATTTATATAGCGTATCTACAGGATTCGACTTGTCTTTAGTGATGCGCGCAATAAATGGTTTTTCGTATCTGTTTGAGCGATCAACAAACAGCACCAGATTTGTGTTGCTGTTGCTGACGCTCTGATAGCCTTCAATCATTTCATTGATGTCCTCCTGAGAAAAACCGCTGAGGTTGTTTTCTCCTGACATGTAAACCATTACCGTCCTGTCTGCCGTTTGGGGAATCCTGGGCTCTTCCTCGTCTTTTTGACAGGCCGTGAGTGTCAGCAAACATAATAATATATACTTGAATTTCTTCATCGATGTCAATTTTTCGTTGCAAAGATAGAAAAAAATGGCGAATAATAGCTTAGTAATTATGAAATATTTAGTATCTTTGCAGTCAAATTTTCAGTTAGAATGAAGAAATTATTATTTTTAGTCACTATATTATCACTTTTTGCGGGCCATGTTCAAGCACAGGATGACGAGTTGATTCTTGACGATCGTCCTGTTGCTAATGTCTTTGTTCAGTGTGAAGACACCTGCTCGCATATTCATGGCATCGACCTGAGTCACTATCAGGGCAATGTCTTTTGGGAGACGATTGGCGATAATACCAATATGGCATATGTCTATTTGAAGGCGACCGAGGGCGGCGATCGTATTGATGCCACTTTCGAGCGCAACATCGAACTGGCTCACCGTTACGGACTCAAGGTCGGCAGCTATCATTTCTACCGTCCCTTGTCCGACCAGCAGCGCCAGCTTCGCAATTTTATGTCGCAATGTCTGCCTGGCGAACAAGACCTATTGCCCATGATTGATATCGAGTCGACGGGTGGACTGACAACCGACGAATTCTGCGATTCGCTGTTTTATTTCCTCGACCTCGTTGAAGATGCTTATCATCAGAAACCGCTTCTCTATACAGGACGCAATTTCTATAATAAGCACTTGCAGGGGAAAGTCAACGATTACAAAATCATGATTGCCATGTACACGGACGAAGAACCCGTCTTAGCCGATGGCTTGGATTATACGATGTGGCAGTACACAGGTAAGGGGCGTATTGTAGGCATCAATGGCTTTGTCGACAAGAGTCGGTTCGTGGGCAAACATCATTTGCGGGAGATACGTTTCAAGCATTAATTTTCGCGGTAAATCTTATAAAAACAATAAAGCGGTGACCCTCACAGGCAACCGCTCTATATCTTCAATAGGTATTAGTCCTTTTTTAAGGTAAAAAGATTGTTTTCAGGATAACGGTTGCAAAATTACTATATTTTTTGCAACCAGCCAAACTTTTACGAAACTTTTTTTAAAAATCTTTCTTGTGTGCCCGCACAAATCAAATTTTATTAGTTTTTTGTATAAAAAAGTGTGGGTAATCGTTTGCAATCATTCTTAATTTACATCAAAAAATATCCCCATGATAGATATCATGAGGACATTCATATATTAATAAATCTTAACGGTTTATTATCTTTCCGTTACATATTTGTGCAATGTTTTTCTAACAGCACCTTGTCCGGCATAGAGTTCTTTCACCATGCCTTCTATCTGTTCACCGAGCCCAGCCTCATAGAGGTCGATTCCGAACACATCCTTGCGGGTGTACAGTTTTTTCAGCGGGCTCCAATCCTGTTCCGGCTTGCCAATCTCCAGCGGAGCCACGATGGCCTGCAGTTCAGCCAGCATGGGATCGGGTGATGGTTCAAACGTGGTGCCGTCGTCCTTAATGCCCTTCAAGTAGCGGGCATAGCCAGCCAGTGTGAGCGGAATCAGCACGAGATTCGACATGTCCAGTCCGCGGGCCACATATTTCTTGATGGTCTCGCCAAAGCGGATGGGCAGCTTCTGGCTGGTATCCATTGCGATGCGCTGTGGAGCATCGGGCATGAATGGATTGGGCAGACGGCGGTTGATGACAGCGCCGATAAACTCGTAGGGATTCAGCACGCCGGGATCGGTCACCACGGGCATCGCCTCTATATAGCCGATCTTCTGGATAAATGGGCGCAGGTCCTCGTCGGCCATCTCTGCGGAAATAAGCGTGTATCCTAACATGCAACCGTAGATTGACATCGCCGTGTGCAGCGGGTTCAGACAGGTTGTCACCTTCATCGTCTCTACTTTGTCTACGGTCTCGCGGGTGGTATAGAGCGCACCGCCCAGGTCGAGTGGGGGACGACCGTTGGTGTAGTTGTCTTCGATGACCAGATACTGCACCTCCTCAGCGTTTACGAATGGTGCTGTAAAGGTGTGCTTCTCCGTCTCGATATAGTTGTTGTCCTCAAATCCGTCGGCAGCCAGCAGTTCCTTTACCTTCTCGTGTGGGCGTGGCGTAATCTTGTCGATCATCGACCAAGGGAAGGTAATCTTCGTCTCGTCCTTCAGATAAGCGAGGAATGCCTCGGGCACCAGTCCGTCCTTCACCCAGCGTTCGGCATAGGCAAAGACGCCAGCCTTCACCTTATCGCCGTTATGCGAGCAATTGTCCATCGACTGCACGGTCAGAGGCAGCTGTCCGGCCTTCCAACGCTCAACAAGCAGCGCACACACTTTACCCATCGCAAACAGAGGGCTCATGCCGCGAGCCAGGTCGGCCTCATTGTAGGTATAACCCTTCTCTGTGATGGTAAACGAAATCATCTGCAGCGAAGGATTCTTGAAAATTTCCACCAGTCGATTCCAGTCAGGGAACTGCGGATCGGCCTTCAGCGACTCTGTGACAGAAGCAATCACCTTCTTCTCAATCGAGCCGTCGGAACAGAGGTTGACGCACAGCGACAGGTTGTCATAAGGTGCGTAAGCCTTGTCGACCACCTCGAAGTCGAAGGTCTCTGCTACGATGACACCGCGGTCGTATTTGCCGGTGTTCAGCGCGTCGTTCAGAATGGCAGCAGGGAAAGCACGGAATATGTTGCCACCGCCGAAGTGCACCCATGTCGGTTCCTTGGCCGTCTTTTCGCGTACCTTTTTAATATCAAACTTGGGCAGCTCATAACCTTTGGCTTCCCATTCTGCGGTATTCATCTGGCCGCTCAGTATTTCGTTTAGTTTCATAAATAAATAGAATGTTTATAATATTTGTATATTTTCGGCAAAGGTACGAATAAGCGAGCAGAAAACCAAAACTTTTTAGACTTTTCTCGAGCGAGAGTGCGTTCTTCGTTTACGAAAAAATATTGCAACACGCCATTCTTTTTCCTTTTAAGATTTGGAACTTACGGAAATAATAACTATATTTGCAGCACGGAATTAACTAAGAACACTATTTTAACGTTTAAAACTATATCTGATTATGAAAAAACTATCAATGACACTCGCAACGGTCTGTTGTTGCATCATGCTGCTGACATCGTGTAACATTGACAACGCCGACCTGCCCGTTACCCCAACGCCGGAATCGGAGCAGACGGCAGCCTACACCATTCTCTACTACGGCCACGGCGGCGGTAACAGAGAAAACTTCTATCTGCAGAAGATATCCGACTTCTACAATGCCAGCCCCGAAGCCCTGAAGCGGGTAAACGTGGTGGCGCAGTACAAATTCTCCACGACCGATAACCTGGTGAAACAACAGTATTTCGGTGCCGATTCCTGTCAGTTGTATGGCAGCAAGACCATCCGCTGGGCCCTCGACCCTGCAAAGACATTCAAGGAACAGGCTTTCGACCCCGCCAGTATTTATGGCGCCGACAATGCGGATCACACCTCACCCGACTCGTTGGCCAATTTCATCAACTGGGCTGTCAAGGCCTATCCTGCCAAGAAATACATGCTCATCGTCCATGACCACGGTGGCGGCTATACGCCGGACGGAGAGCTGCCGGAAGCCAAGCCTGCTGCCGCCGCCAGACGAAGCCTGGTTGGTGACGACGGCAACAGCGGTCACCATTTCACAGCCAAGAGCTTCCGCCGTGCGCTGACCCAAGCCAATGTCCGTTTCGAGACCGTCTTTATGGATGCTTGTCTGATGAACAATCTCGAGTACCAGTTCGAGTTGTATGACCTCTGCGACTATGTCATTGCCCCCACTTACTCAAAGCCTTCTATCGACGGTGCCTATCGCATGATTCCCCAGGTGCTCGGCCAGCCCATGGTGGACGTTGAGAAGGCGCTGGACGAATACTGCAAAGCCTGCGTGAACAGTTGGGACATAGCTTTTGGAACCGAAACCGACGATAGCACACCGAACTATACCGACATGACTGTCACCCGCACCGCCAACATCCCACAATTGGGCAAAATGTTGCGTGAGTTCATCGACCGCCTGTGCGATACCTATACCAACGGCACCGATGCCCAGCGCGCCGCCATCGACTACTGTACGGCCAGCGCCACCAAGGTGCAGTTGAATCAGGCCAACTATGATGCCGTCAAATATGTGCGCTCCATCATTACCGCCCTGCCCGAAGTCTATGGCGACGACTTCTACAACCAGATGAAGGAAGCCTTCAACAACTGCATCTTAGCACAGTACTTCAGCCACTACCTCACTGTCCACGAATATATGGTTGACTACAGCGTGCTGCTTGGTGCCGAAGGCGCTTACGCCATGATCTTTTGGCGCGACAACACAGAAACCGAGAGCCAGGAGCCCTATGCCGCATACATCTTTGCCGACAACGGCGATCTGAATGCCTTCAAGCTCGTACAAACCGACAACCCCGAATACTACAGCACTGAACCCATCGGCGAAACGCTTAACTGGGGTTCCACGCTGGCCGACACCTACGAACAGTTGACTTTCGACCGCGTTGTAGGCTGGAGCCGCTGGCTTCGACTCAACAGGCAGTGGCCCAACATGTTCTGCCCGAATGGCTTGAACTTCGAGCTGCCCATGCCGCAAAAGGAAATCCAGGATTTCTGATAGTGTCCACCCAAATAAAAATCGAGCCCACCGCAAGGTGAGCCCGATTTTTTTTGCTAACAGCTAACAGCCAACTGCCAAAAGCCAATTTTTCATTTTTCACTTAGAACGGTCCTCTGCCCATGCAACTCGTGGTGGTGATGGCCGTCAGGAAGGCGGTGAGTGCGGCTACTACCATCTTCACCACAATCTCAATCAGTCTATTCTTCTTCATAATTGTCAATTATCAATTAGACTTAGTCTCCTTCTCCTGGTTCGTCACCATTGTTGGTGTTCACAGGCGTTGACGTTGGGTCGCTGCCACCATTACCCGATGGATTCTCAGGGTCCTCCACGTCGCCAGAGGTACTGGTAACGCGCTTCACGATGTCACCGTTGCGGTCGATGCAGGTAATCTGGATGCTGGTGTTGGCCAACTCGTCCTTCAGGTCGACGCTCGGGGTGAAGATGATGCGGCGGCTCTCAATCAGACTGGTCTTCACGTCCTCAACCTTCTCCACAGCCTTGCTTCGCAGTCCGAAGCGCATGGTACCCAGTCCGGGCAGAGCCACCGAGTGGCCTTCCGTAGCCCAAGCCTTGATCACCTCGCCAGCTGCATCCCAGCAGGCCTTCATCACGCCCTGGCTCACGCCGCTTCGCAGAGCAGCCTCGCGGATCACCTTGGCCTGAGTCAGACTGGTGTACAGGTCGGTCTTCATCACATAGCGGTAAACGCCGGGATCATTCTCGTCTTTCGTAAACTTCAGCAGTCTTTCTACTGCCTTCACTTTCAATGCCATAAATTCAAAATTTTAAGGGTGTAAAAATTTTTCCTCGTCCTTAAAACCTCGTCCTTAGTCCTCTGTTTCTGCGGTTTGCCTATGAAAAACTTGTCCCATGGTTAACAAAAATTTTTTCGTTGGCTATGCCGCAAATTTTAGTCGCTAATGTCATTTTTGCAACTATGTTGCAAAGGTACGAATTTTTCATGAATTGTGCAAGAAAAACGGCAATTATTTTTCAAAAAACTTTGAATCTTGAAACCAGTGAGCTTTCCCACTTTCCCGCTTTCCCACTTTTGACATCTGCATTTTCAGATTTCTTGAAGCAGAAAGTTTTAATATTATATATATTATAATATATATAATATTAATAGTATAATCTCTATTTATTAATCCTATTCTCTTATACCTAAATGTCAAAAGTGGGAAAGTGGGAAAGCGGGAAAGTGTGTCCATGGACAAATGTCCATAGGAAAACCATTACAACTTCCTCAATAGGCTATCAACACTCCATCCGCAAATGGCGATAAAGAAGTCATCGGCATGTTCATCTGTAAGACACAGCTCCAGCAACTGCCTCCCTTTCTTATCGTAGGCTTCATCGTCATTGTTGATTTCCTCAACCAGCGTTTCTGCGAATCTCTCCAGCAGTCCTTCGCTCTCCAATATCTCTTCAATAGCTTTCTTATCCATCGTTTTTGTGCAAAGGTAGCAACTCCTGCCGAAACTGCCAAAACATTTAGCAATAGCCAGGGAATCCCAGGCTAGTTTAACATGTTGCGCCACTCTTTCTATTAAATAATGTATAAATTCGTAGGAAATCGTTATAATCTCGAAAAGATTTTGTATCTTTGCATCGTTCATACCCACGCCTTCGGGCGAATGGGTGGGACGGCGACATATTGGAAAGCGTCATTGATGCTTTGTTTTTGGCTATCTGAAACTTCCACAATACAGATAAACCAGTCAAGAGCAACAGCGGAGATGAATGCTACGGGTGTAGTATATACTCCCGGAGTGTGCCGAGGGCTAACTATGCCCTCACGCACACTTTTCGGGGTGCATTATATACTGACCGGCGTGGGTATTCAGACTCTGTTCGTTCACTGGTTGGGCTGTGGAAGGCCTCAGATAGCGGGACGGGCAGGTGAGGATACCCCGCTTTTTGTATGCCGTCATTAGTAGCTAAGAACCCTCTGGCCCACGGGTATCAGTCAGAACAATACGTTGCTGACAGATGCCAGATCATAAGTCAGTTGATTTATTTGGAGGAAGACCTGCAAGAAGGATTCTTGCCAAACCATTCGTGAAATGGGTTGGCGGAAAGACTAATTTGCTTAAAATATTAGAATCACAGTTACCTGCTGACTTTGATTCCCAAACGGATGTCACTTATATCGAGCCTTTTGTTGGTGGTGGTGCTATGCTGTTCCACATGCTGACACGACATCAGAATATCCGTCGTGTCGTCATTAATGACATTAATAAGGGACTTATCAGATGCTATCAACTCATTAAAGAAGAACCTCAGACGTTGATTGAACTATTACGCCCCTTTGAGCAGAGGTATTATGAGTTAAATGATGAAGAACGAGAGCAGTATTATTACGAGATTCGGAAAAAGTATAACGAAGACAATCTCTCAGAGAACGAAAGAGCAGCCTATATGATTTTCCTAAACATCACTTGCTTTAGAGGTATGTACAGAGAGAATGCATCGGGAGGCTATAACGTACCCTTTGGTCACTATTCGAAACCTAAGATCTGTAATGTCGATGTTATCATGGCTGACCATGAAGCGCTTAAAAAGGTGGACATTTATTGTGGCGATTATAAAAAAGTTATCTCACATTTAGGCAAAGGATACAACTTTGTGTATTTGGATCCCCCCTACAGGGCTTTAGAAGGCTCTAGCAACTTCAACCAGTATTCCAAAAATGGTTTTAGCGACAAAGAGCAAGCGGAGCTAAAGGTTTTCTGTGACCGCCTGACAGCCAAGAGATGCAAAGTGATGCAGAGCAACTCTGACAGTACCAATAAAGACGGAACGTCTTACTTCGAGACGCTTTACGAAGGATATACCTTCGGCAAGGTACTTGCCTCACGATACATCAATGCTTATGCTGAAAAACGTGAGAAACAGTCTGAGGTGCTGATTACGAACTATTAATTTGGATGCCTATGTTGAATAAGAGAAAATACAAGCCAATATACAGGACCCATAAGGATTCCATAGATCAGGATTTCTATGTCCCCTGCTTTTCCGAAAGCATAAGGCTGGATAGAGCTGCTGGATATTTCTCATTGCATTCATTGACATTGTCTATCGATGGCCTTATTCGTTTTATACGCAAAGGCGGGCAAATCAATCTAATATGTAGTCCAGACCTTTCCCAAGCTGACGCTGAACTTATTGATGCATGTGTGAGCCTTGATAAGGAGCATGTTACGAAGTCGCTAATAGAGTCAATAACTGGAGCCAAACTTTCTGATGAGGAACTTGCCCAGCTAGATGTTGTTTGCAACATGTTGACGGAAGGGAAATTGATAATAAAGGTTGCCTATCAACCACTTGGAATCTTCCACGAGAAATTTGGCATATTCGTTGATGAGGAAGATAATAAAGTCTACTTCAATGGCTCTTTAAACGAGACTAAAAGAGCCTTTAAGTTTAATCAGGAAAGTATTCAGGTTAACTATTCCTGGTTAAGCGAATATACCGCAACGTTCATTGAAGGAGAGGAACGCTATTTTAATCAGTTATGGAACAACCAAGATGAATCGGTTGTGGTGATAGACTTCCCCACAGCTGTTGAAAAGGAGCTGTTAAACTGCTACAAAAGAAGCGAAACCCTTGAAACGGCAATTGACAACTACATCTCCAGCCATATAACGAAGGGAAAGAAGACACTTTATTCTTATCAAGAAGATGCCATCAAACAGTTTTGCGAAAACGGCTACCAGCATTTCTATGAGATGGCAACAGGCACTGGAAAAACCTTCACTTCCGTCAAGACAATTCAGACTTTAGAAAAGAATTGCGAAGAGAATTTGTTTGTTGTTGTCTGCGTTCCCCAAGTAGATCTACAGACACAATGGGCCAGTGCATTACAGGAGGAAGGATATGATAAGGTTTACCTGTTTGGTGGAAATGGGAAATCGTTTGAACAGACGATAGCAGAAGCTACTATTGACTATTTCTCAGATGATAGAAATGTCATCTGTGTCGCTGTTTATGACACGTTCTTTTCTAAGGTATATCCCAAGATTCAACGTATCCCATCATTATTTCTGATAGTTGACGAGGCTCATAACTTGACAAAGAGTAATTTATCAGCATTAATAAAACTTAATCCCAAATATAAGTTAGGGCTCAGTGCAACCATTCAGCGTTTCAGCGAAAGTGAATCTGAAGCAATTGCAAGGTTCTTTACGCCAGGTGATACTTTCTACTACGGCATTGAAGATGCCATCGACAACGACTTCCTGTCGAAATATGAATACCATCCCATATTTGTTCGTTTGAATGAAGATGAGAATGAGAAGTTCCTGTTTAAGAGCAAACTCCTTGCCCAAGAGATGAACAAGAAAGAACCAGATCAAGAGGTAATAGACAAATTGCGTCGAGAGAGGAGCTTGATCTTAAAACAGGCCATAAACAAGCTGGTGAAGCTGAGAGAACTAACTGAAAGTGGATACAATTTCGTCAACTCTGTAGTGTACTGTGGTCAAGGTAAGGACGGCGAAGGAGAGTCTATTATCGACTCTGTAACCAGAGTTCTGTATGACAAAGGGTTGGTTGTATCACAGTTTACCAGTCATACGGTCGACAGGAAGAGAGTCTTATATGAATTTGAACATGGATTCTTTGATACACTTGCGGCAATTAAATGCTTCGATGAAGGTGTAGATGTACCAAAACTGGATAAGATATATATCATGGCCAGCGATAGTGCACTCAGACAAACCGTTCAGCGACGAGGACGCGTTCTTCGTAAATGCAAGGAGAGTGGGAAGACAATCGCACACATCTACGACATGGTGGTACTACCTGCAATCGAAGCTGGAACCTATGGTTGTGAAGGACTGCTCAAAATAGAACTATCAAGAGCAAGAGAATATAATAGGCTTGCTTTGAACAAAGACGATAACGAAGCCAAATTTTGTGAAATAGAAAACGATTACCACATAACAATTGAAAACGTAACAGATTATGAATCAGAACCCGATTGAAGATGTCTTAGACGAACTTCAGTTTACTGAGGTTCAGAAAGAAGGTTTTTGGAAGTTCCTGAACTATGCAAAGACTTGTCAGGAAACCGGTAATAATAAGCAGTTGAAATCACAACTCGAAGAAGTCGTGAGAGAGATTGTGTCTAAATCATAGCGTCATGAAGATCAATTACATCAAATATCACAATTATCGTTGCTTCAAAGACGTTACCATACGTTTTGACACAACAGAGCAGAAGAATATTTCGTTAGTATTAGGGGTCAATGGCTCTGGAAAGACGGAAATGTTGTTTTCGTTCCAGTGGGTACTGTATGGTTTCAACTTTGGAAGCATGCGTGAAAAGGAAGAAACTCCTTATTCTCTAAATTCAACTCTTCATCAACGGCTCGAAGCAGATCGTCATGCAAATTCTGTGGACTGTTGGGTTGAGTTGTCTTTCAACTACAAAGATATTGAGTATTTTGTGAAGCGTACAGAAACCTTCATGCGTCTTAATGATAAAATATCTTCTAATATCAAGGTAGAATTAAGCCATACTGAATCTAATGGAGAACGTACTATTCCTGAAACTAATATAGAATATGTTGAAGATTTACTATCAAGAATAATTCCTAAATCCATATTGGAAGGTATTACGTTCGATGGTGAACGTATGAAGAAACTGAATACTAAAGAAGAATCTAAAGAAACTATCAAGAATGTAATTTCCCTTGTTACAAATGAGAAATTGTTTGAGTTGTGTACCACTGAGATAAAAGATGTCAAGGGAGACATTCGTAAAGAAAAAGTACGCATCAACAAAAACAACAAAAATGCTACTGCTGAAGAATTGGAAAAGGAAATTGAGGAACTCGAAGAAACGATAGAAGATAACGAGATTGAACTCAAAGCAATCTCCAAAAACCAAGAATTGGTAGAAGGGAAACTAGAAGACATATCCTTGAAATTATCTCAACTGGACGATGCACGCAAACTAGAACAGAAACGCAAGGGGCTTGAAAAGGACTTAGCAACAGCGAAGAAACACTTTGAGCAAAATACAGATTTGTTCTATAAGCGACTTGTAGATGGATATGCACTTGCAACAGATAAATTGGTAGAAGATGTTAAGTCATCGATTGAGAATGTTGACGTCCCGTCAGGACTAACGGTTGAAGCTGTCAAAAGTATTTTAAAACGACCTAAATGTATATGCGGTCGCGATATGACTGACGATGTGGTTAAGCATCTGACAGAGATGATTATGGCACTTCCTCCTGATAATATTAGCAGCACGCTTCTTTATATGTCAAATCAGTTTGAAGGTGAGAAAAAGAGAGCCAAGAAGCTACTTAAGGAGAGTTATCAAGCAATGAAAGACAGTGAGGAAGAAGTCGCACAATTGAAAATACAGTTATCAGATATTTCCACTTCATTGGTAACAAACGTTTCAGAAACAATAAGGGAACTTGAAACTGAGAGAAAAAAACAGTATGAATTACAAGTACGTCTTACCGTAAACGAGGAAAAATGTAACGGAAAAATTGAAAGGGCGAACAAACGTTTAAAGGAAGCCCAAAAAGAGCTGGAAGAAGCATCAGGTAATCAAGGTCAGTTAAAGACATTGAATGCACAACAGGACGTCTTAGAACTTTTTATGGCTGCAATTACTAAGATTGGTGAAAGAAATAGTGAGTTGTCATTAGAAAGTATTAATAACTATCTTACCAACGCCTACAACTTGCTTAGTGAAGATACAGGCAGAGGTATCTATCTTTGTCAGTATAGCAAAAAAGATAAATATAGACTTGTTACGTTTGTTAAGAGTAAGTATGATGAAATCCGTGTTTCTTGGATCAACAGTGGACGTATGAAGACATTAGAAGATGAAGGACTTAGCGAAAGTGAGATACATGAGCTAATAGTTCTTGATGTTGGAGAGGGAAAGTCAACAGGACAGAGTAAAGTTAATTCTCTTGCCTTTGCCAAAGCCATTCTTGACTATTCTAATGAGGACCGGACCACAGATAAGTTAAGAGTATCTCATGACTATCCTTTCCTTATCGATTCTCCATTTACTGAGTTAAGTGGCGAAAACCCTGCTAATGTAGCTAAAAACATGCATTCATTTGCTAATCAAATAATTCTCATGGCAGATGAAATTAGTTATGGAGGTGTAAAGAGTTGGATAGCTCCTTCTGTATGTTCAAAGATAGAACTACTTAAAAACAAAAAAGAAGGTATAACTTATATAAAATAGCAACTATGCCAATAAATATTGATAATACATATCGTATAAATCGAAATATAGACCAAGAGGAACAAATGCGTTATCTATGGAGAGACCTTAAGGTATTTAATTCTTATGGTCAAATTTTGACTATTTCAGCATTAATCGGTTATGTAAATGATGCATATGTTCCTTTTACCAATTCGGCTGAACCAGTACAGATAATTAATTTCGAGGATCGGGAAAAGGAGATTATGAACTTTCTAGCTTATCTGAAAGAAGGCAATCAGTCCATACTACAGGAAAGGCCCAAAGAAGATCCTGACAGGAATAAGATGTACCAAGCATTCGAGTTTTATGCTAATGGCGGATTTCCAATTTTGTGTAAGAAATTAGGGGTGGACTTCGCTGACAAGAGCAAAAATGACAGAT
>CAMUYR010000061.1 GCA_947164965.1 uncultured Prevotella sp.
TTCTGCGACGCCTTCAATATTCCTATCGTGTCGCTCGTCGACGTGCCCGGATTCCTGCCAGGTACAGGTCAGGAGTACAATGCTGTCATCCTGCACGGAGCTCAGCTGCTCTATGCTTATGGTGAGGCTACCGTGCCCAAGATTACTGTTACTCTGCGTAAGTCTTACGGTGGTTCACACATCGTGATGGGTTCTAAGCAGTTGCATACTGACCTGAACTACGCTTGGCCATCAGCCGAGATTGCTGTGATGGGTGCATCAGGTGCTGCTGCAGTACTCTACGCTAAGGAAGCTAAGGCTAAGAAGGAAGCTGGCGAGGATGTTAAGGCATTTATCGCTGAGAAGGAAGAGGAGTACAACGAGCTCTTCGCTAATCCTTATCAGGCTGCTAAGTATGGCTACATTGACGACGTCATTGAGCCACGCAATACTCGTTTCCGCATTTGTCGTGCTCTGGCTCAGCTCGCCACTAAGCGCGATGCTCTGCCTGCTAAGAAACATGGTAATATCCCAATGTAATATTTATTCTATCTGCATATGAAGAACGAAGTTTATGCAGCCATTGCAATGGCACTTTACGAGTTCAAGGGCAACAACGTCCATGATAAAGAGCCCGGAATCATTACGATTGCCGAGAAACAGACTCAATGGAACGGTTATGCCCTCACAATGACAGAACACCCTTAATAAAAGAATTAAGAGTTAAGAATTAAGAGTTAACGACTATGAAGAAAGAGTATAAGTACACCATTAATGGCAATCTGTATGAGGTTGCTATAGGTGATATTGTTGAGAACGAAGTTGTAGTCACCGTCAATGGTGAGGAATACAAGGTTGAATGGGAGCCTGAAGCAGAACCCGAAAAGAAAGTTGTAGTTCGACCCGCAGCAGCTCAGGCAAACGCAGCTAGCGATTCTGCAGAGACAAGTGCTAGTGTCAATACCAATAATGCTGTTAAGGCTCCACTCCCAGGTGTTATCACATCTATCGAGGTCAACGTTGGCGATGAGGTAAAGGCTGGTGACACCCTGCTTGTTCTCGAAGCTATGAAGATGGCTAACAACATTGAGGCAGAAAAAGACGGTAAGGTTACTGCTATTTGTGTTCAGCCTGGTCAAAGCGTAATGGAAGATGACGCATTGGTTGTGATAGAATAACACTATCCAATAGTCAACTTTATAATTATCGGTAAGTGCTATGATCCTATTATCGGGATGATAGCACTTTCTGTTTTCTAATTTAGTTAAGAATATAAACCTTAAATGATATAAGAAAGTTAATTTTGTCAGTAATTTAAGAATTAATCCGTTAAATTCTAACAGCCGTTAAGTGTTTAAGTAGAATTGTTAAATTGCGACAAAAATAAGTGACATTTTGTCAGAAATAGAAAATTTGCGCCTATATTTGCACTCGATTTTAAAACCAAATATAGAATTAATAGTTTATTTAATAAGAAAAGAATAAGAATTATGAAAAAGATTGTAAAGAGCATTATGCCGATGGTTTACCTCATGGTAATTGCATTCTCGGCAGCATCGTGCAACCAGACACAAGCAGCTCCTGCTGCTCCTGCCGCTGCACCAGGACAACCAGTAGACTTAACTTATGCAGCAGAAAAGTCATTGCCTTCCGTCGTGTATATCAAGTCGGTGATCAACGCTAAGACTCAGACTGTAGAATACAATGATCCTTTTGAAGATTTCTTCAGTGATCCTTTCGGAGGCTTCTTCGGACGCGGACAGGGTGGAAATAATGGTACGCGCAAGCGCCAAGTTCAGACTCCAAAGCGTGCTGCAGCAGGTTCTGGCGTTATCATTTCCGCTGATGGTTATATTGTGACCAATAATCACGTGGTGGATGGTGCTGACGAACTGACAGTAACTCTCAACGAGAACTCGAAAGAGTATTCTGCTCGCATTATTGGTTCAGACAAGACCACCGATCTGGCCCTCATCAAGATCGATGCCAAAAATCTTCCTGCCATCGTTATAGCAAATTCAGACGATGTGAAGGTTGGTGAATGGGTATTAGCTGTTGGTAATCCCTTGGGACTGAACAACACCGTTACTGCAGGTATCGTGAGCGCCAAGGCTCGTACAATGGGACAGGGTGTGAGTTCAATGATTCAGACGGATGCCGCCATCAATCAGGGTAACTCTGGTGGCGCACTTGTGAATACGCGTGGTGAACTGATTGGTATCAACGCCATGATCTATTCACAGACAGGTTCTAACATTGGTTATGGATTTGCTATTCCTACAACTATCGTCAACAAAGCTATCGACGACTTTAAGAAGTATGGTACTTACCAGCGTGCTATGATTGGTATTAAAGGTAGTGACGTAAGCACTTGGGTAGATGCAGAGAAGGAAAAAGGCAACGAGGTAGACTTGGGTACTATGGAAGGTATCTATATCGCTGAGGTTGTAGAAGATGGAGCTGCAGCTGATGGTGGCTTGCAGAAGGGCGATGTGCTGACCTATGTAGATGGCAAGAAGGTTAAGCAGTTTGGCGAATTGCAGGGTATCATCGCCCAGAAACGTCCTGGCGACAAAGTAACTGTAAAGTATCTGCGCAACAAGAAGGAAAAGACAGCTACGCTGACTCTGAAGAACGAACAAGGCAATACCAAGGTGGTAAAGAATGCTGATATCGACGTGCTAGGTATTGACGTTCGTCCTGTAACTGACAGTCAGAAAAAGCAGCTTGAAATCAATTATGGTCTTGAGGTGCTGAAGGTAAGCGGTGGCAAGATGAAAGAGGCAGGTGTTCCTAAAGGATTCATCATCCAGACTGTTAACGATCAAGCTATGCGTTCATTCGACGATCTTCAGGAAGCTGTCAAAGAAGCAGGTAAGTCGAAAGACCAAATGTTGGTGATCAAGGGTATCTATCCTACTGGCAAGCGTGGTGGTTTTGTTGTGTATCTGCAGAACGAATAATCGACGATAAAAGGTGTCAATAAAAAGACAAATTGACATTTCTTATAAAAAAGTAAGGTATTCTTTTGGTTTTTCCGAAAAAATACCTTACTTTTGCATCCGACTATAAAAACTACACAGATGAGGCAACTAAAAATCACCAAATCGATTACCAATCGCGAAAGCGAGTCTCTCGAAAAATACTTGTCAGAAATTGGCAAGGAAGAGTTACTTTCGTCAGATGAAGAAGTGGAATTGGCTCAACTCATTCGCAAGGGAGACCGCAAAGCATTAGATAAATTGACTAAGGCAAATCTTAGATTTGTCGTTTCTGTTGCAAAACAGTATCAGAATCAGGGACTATCCTTGGCCGATCTTATCAACGAAGGTAATGTAGGACTAATTAAAGCCGCCGAAAAATTTGATGAAACTCGCGGTTTTAAGTTTATCTCTTATGCTGTGTGGTGGATTCGTCAGAGCATTCTCCAAGCTATTGCTGAGCAAAGTCGTATTGTCCGCCTGCCTCTTAATCAGGTAGGTTCAGTCAATAAAATCAATAGGATGCTGACCAAGTTTGAGCAGGAAAACGAACGACGTCCTAGCATTGACGAAATCTCTGAGGTAACCGAAATACCAGAGGAGAAAGTCGGAGAAGCCATGATGATTACAGGTCGTCATATCTCTGTAGATGCTCCTTTCCAGGAAGGAGAAGACAACAGCCTTCTCGATGTGATGGTCAACGACAATTCGCCTATGGCTGACCGTCAATTGGTTATGGAGTCGCTTCGTACCGAAATAGCCAGCGTGCTGAAAATGCTCAATGATAGAGAACGCAACGTTGTCAAGGCATTCTATGGTATCGATGGTCCTGAGTTGACACTTGAGGAGATTGGCGTGAAATACGGACTCACCCGCGAGCGCGTGCGCCAAATTAAGGAAAAAGCAATACGCAGATTGCGTAGTAATACAAAGAATAAAATATTAAAAGCATATTTAGGACAATGAGATTATTTAAGGTAGCTATTGCCGTCCTGTTGATGAGCATGGCTTTTATCAATGAGGCAGAGGCCAAGAAAATAAAAACAGACCACATGTATATGTTTGGCTTTTCTGCTTCATTTCAGGATTCAACACTTTATATTACTGATATTCAGGATGTTTCAGGAGTTTGGTATGAATCAAAGCAGAAATATGTGTTGGGAATGGACAATTATTCGGCTCAAATGAATACCTACCTCACAGAACAATGCAACAAACCCCACAGAGTCTGCATGGTTTTCTGCGCTCCCAACAAGAAAGCTGCAGAAAAAAAGTATAAGAAACTGCAAAAAAAATATGTTGTCAAAAGCAAAGGCCTTTACAACATATTATATTTAACGGAAAAAGACTTCAAGTTTGAAGCAATAGATATGTCCCAAGACGAATGATCTTGGGACATACTTTTTATCGTTTAGTTGTTTTCTTCAAACAGCGTCATCCGTTCTTCCAGCTGTTGGTACTGATGGTCTTCTATGAATGACGTGCAAACACGCAGCCCCTCTTGGTGTGAACCTGTCGTAATCAGGCATATAGCTGATACTCCATAGTACATCAATTCCTTAGCCAACTCACCGCTGGTCATATTCTTATAGCCTATCGTGAAGTAGAAACCGTCGGCCACGGGCTCGTCCAAGTCTTTATCGTAAACCACATGGAAGCCGTGACGACAGAAGATTTCTTTCAGCTTATGAGCCCTTTCACCATAAACGCTCACCTCCTTACGGAAATCGTATTCACCGTCTGTTGCAGCCTTCAGCATAGCAGCCATCGCAAATTGTGCTGAGTGACTAGTACCAGAAGAAAGGGCATACAACATGCGGGTTGAGAACACCAAGCCAAAGGGTAATCCCTCATAGCGCTGAGCCAAATCGGCATAGTGCCGGTGGAACAGCTTGTTCGAAATACAGGTCACACCAATGCGCTCGCCTGCATAGCTGAAAGCTTTCGAACCAGATATCAGCAGAATATAATTATCGGTATAACGGCCTACAGTCGGTTGATATGGGGGTTGGAAGGGTACACTCAGATCCTTGCGGAAGTCCATAGCGAAATAAGCCAGATCCTCCATTACGATAGTATCATATTGCGTTGCCAATTTACCAATACTCTCCAGCTCTTCCTCGTTCAGACAGATCCATGCAGGATTGTTAGGATTCGAGTAGACTATTGCGCATATATTACCGTTCTTTAGATAACTTTCAACCTTAGGTGCAAGTTTCTCACCACGAAAATCGTATACATCAAAGGTTTCATACTTCACACCCATTACCTGCAACTGCATCTTCTGGACAGGAAATCCCGGGTCGATAAACAAGACCGTATCCTTACCCTTTTGAGCCTGCGAACAAGTGAGAAACGAGGCGAAAGTACCCTGCATACTACCACAGACAGGCACGCATCCCTCTGCAGCAACATCCAGTCCGATAAATGCCTTTACAAAGCGTGAAGCTTCCTGTTTCAACGCGGGTAGTCCCTGAATGTCGGGATAAGAATGAGCTATTCCTTCCTTTAGCGATTTTATCTGAGCGTCAACGCCTACCTGAGCAGCAGGAAGACCAGGAATACCCATCTCCATCTTGATAAACTCTACCCCACTCGCCTTCTCTGCTTTTGCCGCTACTTGCTTCACTTCGCGGATGGTAGCTTTAGCAAAGTCCTTGATGCCAAGTTCAGCTATCAGGCTATCTACGATTTCTTTCTTAATTGGCGTTTCCATTACTTCTGGGCCTCCTTGCCTATCGCTAATGCCTTGATATTTGCCTCAACAATTGCTTCACCCTTGCGCCCAAAGACACGGCGGATGGCCTCTTCGAGCTTTTCATACTCAATACCCAGTGCCTTTTGTGCAGCACCCAGGAGGATAACATTAGCAGAACGAGGCACACCAGCATTCTTAGCTTTCTGTTCTATATCGAGCATGATGACATTAGGCAACTTTGCAAGGTCAGCCTTGATGGTCTCGATATCAGGATAGTTGGGGATATTGATGAAGGGTGTGCTCGACGTAATAATCCATCCGGTCTTCGAGAGGAATGGCAGGTAGCGCAGAGCCTCCATGGGTTCCATAGAGATGATGACATCAGCACCTCCCATAGGAATGAGGTCGCTTTGTATCGGGTCGCTGGAAATGCGCAGATTCGACTGAACGTCACCTCCGCGCTGAGACATACCGTGCACCTCAGCCTGTTTGATAAAGAGGTTTTCCTTCATGGCAGCCTCGCCAATGATGGTAGCAATAGAGAGGATACCTTGTCCCCCTACTCCACAAAGTATAATATCTGTTTTCATTTTGCTGCTTTCTTTTGTTTTAAATGACGTTGTAATGTTTGCATACACTCGCGACGAGGAATGATGACACTTACACCATGATAATTAATCTCGTCGTTGATAGTCTTCTTGATTTCCTCCATGTTCTTAGGCAGCGGAACGACAACCTTCAAATGGTCTTCGCTGACACCAAGTCCACGACAGATGGCCTCAAACTTATTAGTACCAGCAGAATCTTGACCGCCAGTCATAGCTGTTGTCAGATTATCGCTGATTATTACGGTAATATCAGCATTCTCGTTGACAGCATCCAAAAGACCTGTCATACCAGAATGGGTAAACGTAGAGTCACCGATGATGGCAACAGCAGGCCATTGCCCAGCATCGGAAGCGCCCTTAGCCATCGTGATGGAAGCACCCATATCCACGCATGAATGAATAGCCTTATATGGAGGCAGGAAACCTAAGGTATAGCAGCCGATATCGCCAAAGACGCGTGCATTGGGATATTCGAGCAAAACCTCGTTCAGCGCAGCATAGACGTCACGATGACCGCAACCCTGACAGAGTGCAGGCGGGCGTGGAGCAACATCTTCGCATGGTGCATAGTTCTCACCTGTCTCCATGCCTAATGCCTTCTTGATCAAGTCAGGATTCAACTCCCCTGTTCTGGGCAGTTCACCTGTGAGTCGTCCCTTGATGACAGCATTGCCGGGCATCACGCCACGCACCTGGTCTTCGATAAACGGCTGTCCCTCTTCGCAAATAAGAACCTGCTCGCAATCGTCAGTCATGCGACGGATCAGCTTCTTAGGAATAGGATATTGCGAAATCTTCAAGACGGGGAAAGGACATCCATCAGGATAGCACTCCATCAAATAGTTGTAGGCAATACCGCTAGCGATGACGCCCAACTGCTGATCCTTACCGTCAATATACTTGTTATATTGACTGTCGACAGCCATCTGTTCCAAAACGGGTTGCTGCGCTGTTACCACATCGTTGCGCTTACGAGCAAAGGCAGGAAGTAACACCCAATTGGAAGCCTTGGCATTATAGTTCAGCTCGTTCTGCTGGCGTGGTGCATCAGCACACTCAACAACCGCACGAGAATGAGCCATTCGAGTCGTAACACGCATCAATACCGGCAACTGCAGTTTCTCCGACATCTCGTAGGCCTCTGCCATCATGTTGTATGCTTCTTGCTGAGTAGAAGGTTCCAGCGTGGGAATCATAGCAAACTTACCATAGAAACGAGAATCCTGCTCATCTTGTGAAGAGTGCATCGATGGATCGTCGGCCACCAATACGATGATACCACCATTGGTGCCAGTCATAGCAGAGTTGACAAATGGATCGGCACAAACATTCAGACCCACATGTTTCATACAAACCAGCGCACGCTTTCCCATATACGACATGCCGAGTGCAGCCTCCATAGCTGTCTTCTCATTTGTCGACCAACGACTGTGTACACCACGTTCCTTAGCCAATGGCGACATCTGGATATACTCGGTAATCTCCGTCGATGGAGTACCTGGATAGGCATAGACGCCACTCAATCCAGCATCAAGTGCACCTTGTGCAATGGCTTCGTCACCCAATAAAAGTTTTTTCATTGTTTACTAAATCTTTTTTTATAATTGTACGATATTAATTTCAAGCCAGAGTACAACAAAACCAATAATCCATCCCAACAGCACCTTGGGGGTTACGTGCTTGATGTACCAACCGAATTTGACATGCTCCGAGCGCATTAGGGCAAGTCCGCTGACACTACCAACGGAAAGCAGACATCCACCAACAGCGGTAGTATAAGCTATCACCTTCCAGAAGGCGCCATTGGTAGAGACATCGCCTACTCCAACCTGATAAAGTGAAATATTGGAGATGGCAATAGTAAAGGTATCGACGATAGACGACAATAGACCGGCACCAATACCCATGAGCCAAATATCATGAATATAAGTGTCGAACCATTCGGCCACATCGCGCCAGACACCAGTTTCGGTGACAACACCCATACCCAGCATGATGCCCATTACAAAGAGTACCTGCTGAAGTGCGCCATACTGCAACGACATGGGAATACGATGCTGTGTCATTTGGTCGGCAGCTATCAACTTGCGGTTAAACGCCTCGTTGACAACCCACAGCACAGCAAGAACGCACAAAGCACCGAGGAAAGGCGCCAACTTGGTGATATTATGGAAAGTTGGAATGAACCAAAGTCCTCCAATGCCTACAATCAACATTACGAAACGCTGCCAACGGTTCAGTCGAGTATCATCGCCACGATAAGGCGAAGGACTCCAGGCTGTATCCAGTCTGTCGGGCAATTCACGATTGATGAGAATGGTAGGAATCACCCACGCCAAGATAGCAGGGATGCCCAGATAGGCAGAAAAATGGCTAGCTGTCACAGCACCATCGCCCCACAGAATCAGTCCTGTTGGATCACCAATCACGGTAAAGCAGCCTCCGCAGTTGGCAGCAATCACAATGGCTGAACCCACATACATTCGCTGACGGGAATTTTGTAGCACGTTGTGCATCACAACAAGCATCATGGTAGCCGTCGTCAAGTTGTCGAGATTAGCCGAGAGGATAAATGTGGCAAGCGTAATAGTCCAAAGCAACCGCTTGGAATTGCGCGTTCGAATCCATTCCGTAATGAAGTCCAGGCAACCATTATTGTTCAGCAGTTCGACTATCGACATCGTTGCCAAAAGGAACATGACGATAGCAGCAGCCTTTCCCACATAAGTCAGGAACACCTTATTATATATAAAGAGCTTCACCGTTTCGCTGGTTGCCGTAGCACCGTTCAGCCATTCCATATATTCATCGGGATGTTGGGCCATTACAAAATCTTCGCCCCAGCAGACATAGACCACCCAGCCCACAGTACCTAAAAACATAGCAATAGCAGCCTTGTTGACGCCCGTCATGTGACCGGTTGCTATCAACAGGTAGGCCAATATCAGCATTGTTACAATAATCAATGTCATAGCTTCTCGGTTTAAATTTGCATGCAAAGATAAAAAAAAACACGCGAATATCAAAACATTCGGCTCACTTATTGTCGAAATACACTATTTTTTTACTATCTTTGCAAAAAATTAGAATATACACTCATGACAGACAACAAAATATTGCGCATGCAACAGCTCGTCAAAGAGCTGAATGAAGCTTCCGATGCTTATTATAATGGTCAGGCAGAAAAGATGACTGACTATGAATGGGATGCCCGTTTCGACGAATTGAAGCAGTTGGAAACGGAAACGGGAACCATCATACCCGATTCACCCACCCAGAAAGTATCGGAAGACACCATTACAGGCCAGAAGGAGGAACACGAATTTTCTGCTCTCTCTCTGGCCAAGACCAAAAAGACCGACGATCTGGTGAAATGGGCAGAAGGTCGCGACATCTGGATATCCTGGAAACTGGACGGACTGACTCTCGTCGTTACCTACGAAAACGGGAGTTTGCAGAAAGTGGTCACTCGCGGCAACGGACATATTGGCACAAACATTACACATCTCGCAAAAGCCATTAACGGTATTCCGCAAACAATTGATTATAAAGGACATGTAGTTATTCGAGGCGAGGCTGTTATTTCTTATGAAGACTTCGAAAGATTCCTGATGGAAAGCGGTGAGGACTATGCCAATCCGCGCAATTTGGCTTCAGGTTCTCTAACCTTGAAAGATGCTGAAGAAGTTAAGCAACGACACATACAATGGATTCCATTCACCCTTGTTTATACCCCAGAAGAAATTACCTCATGGGGCAAACGAATGGATTGGCTCGACAGTTTGGGATTCAAGACAGTAGAACGCCGTTTGGTTGTTTCGCCTGCTATCGATAGCGTTGAAAACATGATTGCTTTCTTTACGGAAGAAGTAACTAGCAAGAAGAACCCTTTCCCCGTTGATGGTTTGGTGATTTGCTATGACGATACTGAATATGCACAAACAGGCAGCATTACAGGCCATCATGCTACTCGTGCCGGTCTTGCCTTTAAATGGCAAGATGAAGCAGCGGAAACACTATTGAAAGAGATAGAATGGTCGTGTGCCGCATCAACGATATCGCCTGTAGCCATCTTCCAACCAGTAGAACTGGAAGGTACTACAGTTAAGCGTGCTTCTCTATGCAATATCAGCGAATGCGAGCGGTTGGGAATAGGCGGAGCGGGCACACAAATCAGCGTCATCAAAGCCAACAAGATTATTCCAAAGGTCATTCAAGTTGTCAAGAAAGAGGGCTCGTTCGACATTCCCACCGAATGTCCTGTCTGTCATGCACCAACGCAGGTTAGCATCAGCGAAGCAAGTGGTACAAAGACATTACATTGCACCAATGCCAGTTGTCCTGCCAAGCAACTGAAGAAATATGCCCGCTTTGTATCGAAAGAAGGTATGAATATTGACGGCATTTCGGAACAGACACTTTCAAAATTTATCAATTTAGGATGGATTTCGGAATATGCCGACATCTATGAACTGCGAAACCACATCCGCGAGCTAGCCAATATGGACGGCTTTGGCGAGAAGTCGGCCTCTAACATCATGCGGAGTATTGACAAAAGTCGTGAGGTTGAGGCTCATCGATTGCTGTATGCGCTGAACATTCCGCTTTGTGGTCTTGATGTTTGTAAGCGATTATTGTCCGCCTATCAATTAGAAGAATTAGTCAATGAATCCATTAAACAAGGCGAAGATTTGTTCTCCGCTCAAGCTGCACCAGAAGAAGTGTTTGCTCATGTGAACGGTATCGGTCCTGAGAAATCGGCATCGTTTGTAAAATGGTTCCGAAATGAGAACAATCTGTCGCTATACAGACACCTAAAGGAGAAGCTGACGATTACCCATACTAAAACCACACTTTTAGGCAACAAATGTGAAGGTTTAGTCTTTGTAATCACGGGCGATGTCTATCATTATAAAAACCGTAACGAGCTGAAAGCCTATATCGAGTCGCAAGGTGGCAAGGTGGCATCTGCTGTAAGTGGAAGCACCTCGTTCCTTATTAATAATGATCTGACATCAACTTCCGGTAAGAACAAGAAAGCGCAAGAGCTTAACATCCCGATTATTTCTGAGGACGAGTTTATCAGTCGCTTTAGCGAAGAAGCATGAAACGCAGTAAGTATTTAGATGCCCCGCTGTTGCTGCCTTTGCTGTGCATCATTCTCGTTTTTGCATTTCTAGTCCCTTCCGACACGCCAGAAACACACTGGTCTTTCATGAAGCGATCGATAGAAAACATGACGTATCTGCGCCAACAATTGTTGTCTGAATATGAAGAAGCAGGACTTGATGGTGAAGCTTATGCCGTTGTATCGGCAATGACCTTGGGTGATAAAGGGAGCCTGACTCATGAACTTCGCGAGGTATATAGCGTGACGGGTGCAAGTCATATTCTTGCTCTAAGTGGCTTGCATCTGAGCATCATTTACATGTTGTTCACCCTGCTGATTCCCATTCGCAAATGGCGTATCGTGACTCAAGCGCTCACTATCATTGGCATTTGGGCATTTGCATTCCTGACAGGTCTTTCACCCAGCATTACCCGTGCAGCAACAATGCTAACCATCTATGGACTTCTGTCTGTCGGCTATCGTGAGAAGATGAGCATCAACGCGCTAGCATTTACAGCCATTCTTCTGTTGCTCATATCGCCATCTTCGCTATACAACATCGGTTTTCAGATGTCGTTTCTAGCCGTTTTCGGTATTCTGCTTTTCATGCCACTCTTTGAATGCATATTACCGCAGCACGTGTTGCAACGATATTCGCTATTGAAATGGTTGTGGGGACTGATTACTGTCAGCATCTCCGCCCAGATATGTGTTGCACCGCTGATTGCTTTCTATTTCCATCGCTTCTCAGTCTATTTCCTGCTTTCCAATTTCATCGTCATTCCTTGCGCGTATATTATAATAATAGGTGGACTACTGCTTTTGTTAACCCATGCAGCACTTCTTGTTAAATTGCTTACTGGAACGGTGAGTTTTATGACACAATCGCTGTCGACTATTTCCAGTCTGCCTTGCGCCAGCATAGAAAATATTAACATCAACGTAGTGCAAGTAATGCTAATTTATGTCATTATTACTTGCGTGTATATCATTTTTTTTGTAACTTTGCACCCTAAATAAGACTAAACATACAAACATGGATAAGAAAATGAAACCTGCAACACTCTGTGTACAAGCCGGATGGAAACCCAAAAATGGAGATCCACGTGTGCTTCCCATCATTCAAAGCACAACATTTAAGTATGATAATACAGAAGAGATGGCCGACCTTTTCGATCTTAAGAAGGAAGGCTATTTCTACACCCGACTGCAAAATCCCACCAACGATGCTGTAGCTTCTAAGATTGCTGCGCTGGAAGGTGGCGTTGGTGCTGTGCTGACTTCTTCTGGCCAGGCAGCCAACTTCTATGCGATATTCAACATCTGCGAGGCTGGCGACCATATCGTTACTTCCAACGAGATCTATGGTGGTACTTATAACCTGTTTGGTGTCACGCTGAAGAAACTGGGAATAGATTGTACTTTTGTTTCGCAGGAGGCCAGCGAGGAAGAAATCGACAAGGCATTCCGTCCTAATACTAAAGCGTTGTTTGGCGAAACCATTTCCAATCCCGGTTGCCAGATTCTGGACATCGAGAAGTTTGCCCGCATTGCTCATAAGCACGGAGTTCCCCTGATTGTCGACAACACCTTCCCCACTCCCATTAACTGCCGTCCTTTCGAATGGGGTGCAGACATCGTTACCCATTCTACGACTAAATATATGGATGGACATGCTACTCAAGTTGGCGGTTGCGTCGTTGATAGCGGCAATTTCGATTGGGATGCTCATGCCGACAAGTTCCCAGGACTGACCACTCCTGATGAATCATATCATGGTCTGACCTATACGAAGGCGTTTGGAAAGATGGGATATATCACCAAGCTGGTAGCTCAGCTGATGCGCGATCTCGGTTCCATTCCCGCACCTCAGAATTCATTTTTGCTGAACATTGGACTCGAGACGCTCCATCTGCGCATGGTCCGTCATTGCAAGAATGCACAGCGAGTAGCAGAATTCTTGGAGAGCGATGAGCGTGTAGCTTGGGTTCATTATAGCGGACTCCCCAGCGACAAGAACCATACTTTAGCTCAGAAATATCTGCCTAATGGTTCGTGTGGCGTTATTGCTTTCGGACTGAAAGGCACTCGTGAAACTGCCATACAATTTATGGATTCACTTCAGATGATTGCTATCGTTACCCACGTGGCTGATGCCCGCACTTGCGTGTTGCATCCAGCTTCGCATACACATCGCCAGCTGAGTGACGAGCAGTTGCGTGAAGCCGGTGTTGCTCCCGACCTCATTCGTCTGAGCGTTGGCATCGAAGACGTTAACGATATTCTGGACGATATCCGTCAGGCATTAGATAAAATTAAGTAATAATAGAAAAGAAATTGAATATATAATGGGAAAGATTATTTTAACAGGCGACCGCCCTACTGGTAAGTTACATTTGGGACATTATGTCGGCTCGCTTCGCCGTCGTGTAGAATTGCAGAACGCAGGCGATTACGATAAGATGTTTGTATTTATGGCTGATGTACAGGCTTTGACTGACAATGCCGACAATCCAGAGAAGATTCGCCAGAACATCATAGAGGTAGCACTTGACTATCTCTCTGCAGGACTTGATCCTGAGAGATGCGTGTTGTTCATTCAGAGCCAGATTACAGAATTAGCAGAGCTGACAACTTATCTGATGAACCTTGTTTCAGTAAGTCGTGTTCAGCGCAACCCAACGGTGAAGACCGAGATTAAGATGCGTGGCTTCGAGGGCGAGAGCATCCCCTTGGGTTTCTTCTGCTATCCCGTATCGCAGGCTGCCGACATAACGCTGTTCAAGGCTACCACCGTACCGGCTGGTGAAGACCAGGAGCCGATGTTGGAAGTAACACGCGAACTGGTAAACCGTTTCAACAATACCTACGGCCCCGTTTTGGTTGAACCCAACATTATGTTGCCTGAAAATGCGACAGCCCGTCGTTTGCCAGGAACTGACGGTAAGGAAAAGATGTCTAAATCATTGGGCAATTGTATCTATCTTTCCGACGATGCCGATACCGTTTGGCAGAAGGTTCGCTCGATGTATACCGACCCCCTGCATGTCAACCTGAACGATCCTGGACATGTAGAGGGCAATGCTGTGTTTACTTATCTCGATGCTTTCTCCAAGCCTGAGGATTTTGCTAATTTCTGGCCCGAATATCAGAATCTTGACGAGTTGAAGGACCACTATCGCAGAGGTGGTTTGGGCGATATGAAATGTAAGAAATTCCTGAATCAGATTCTGAATCAAATGCTCGACCCCATCCGCCAACGTCGTCATGAGTTCGAACAGGATATTCCGGAAATCTACAATATCTTGCGCAAAGGAACGGAAAAAGCCCGTGAGACAGCAGCTCAGACAATGTCTGAAGTTCGTCAGGCCATGCAGATCAATTACTTCGATGACGAGGAGCTGATTCGCAGTCAGGCAGAACGATTCCGCTCGAAATAAGTAAACTTTTCAAAAAAATCATTCTATTCTTTTGTCAATTGCAACAGATTTAGTATCTTTGCAGCGCCATTGGAGTAGTCCCCGTTTGTCATGGGGTACTGGTGGCAAGATAAATTGCATAGAAATATGAAAGTAATGAAATTCGGCGGAACGTCCGTAGGTTCCGTAAAAAGCATTCTTAGCTTGAAGAAAATTGTGGAGACAGAGGCTCGGACGCAACCTGTCGTAGTAGTAGTAAGTGC
>CAMUYR010000062.1 GCA_947164965.1 uncultured Prevotella sp.
ATTTTGTGTAAGAAATTAGGGGTGGACTTCGCTGACAAGAGCAAAAATGACAGATATACAATACTGCATAATTACTACAACATGTTGGTTTCAAGTGATTTAATGGACGTGTAACTATTATGAAGAAATTACTCCCCCAGGCGAATACGCTTGCTACAGTCATCAGAACTTTCAAATTCATTGCAAATACGATGAATTGTACCCTGAATGATATTGCCGACTTTGACAAATTTGAGGTTCGGCAAGCGGCCTATTATTCGAACGCATGTTACTTCCTTGATCTTATAGACGAGAATCTAAAATTGACATCTTTAGGTGAAGACATTATGCAGGATCCTAAGCGAGCCAAAGTCAGAATATATGAGCAAATTATAAAGAATGAACTAATTGGGCAGCTTTTCGCCAAGACAGCATTATATCCAAGAAGAACGGCTATAAAAGAAGGAAAGGAACTTGTACGAGGGCTCTATCCTGAATATGGTGAGGCTGTTATAGACCGACGCACAAAATGTCTGATTGGATGGTGTGAGGAGATTATTGACTACATGAAAACACAGAAGAACAGTTAATGAACGATATTGAGAGAATATATTCACTATTGTTGCATAGTAATGGTCTTAAGATACGAGCAATCTCCCAAGAACTCGAATTAGACAAATACTATGTGGCAGAGATTATGTTCTCTTCACAGAATATCCCATATTGGTATCAGGATGACGATTCTTTGTGGTATGCGAAAGAAGGCGCCTTACAAATAGAAGAGACTATCGAAGAAAAGGATGAACTGGTAGAACCATCAATTGTTATCCCCAAATACAATCTCAACAGATTCCTACAGGAGGATATAAGTGAGTCCTTGAGAACTCATCTTAACAAGATATCAAAATTCAGAATCTATACAAATGATGAGACATTAGAGCTATTCAAACGATACCGTAATGGCGATAAGAAGGCTTTTGAGCTCATTGTAAAGAGCCAGCAAAGACTAGTCGCAAACATAGCTCTGCTCTATGGCAGGAAAGGTGCGCCTCTTGAAGACATCATACAAGAGGGAAATTTGGGACTGATAAAAGCCGTAGAGCGTTTTGATGACACCCAATATCGTAGCTTCTCAAATTTTGCAAAGACTTGGATTCTACAATCAATTTCTATTGCTATGACTGCTTTGCCATATATGGTTAGACTGCCATTAAATCAACTAGCACGTTACCGTAAAGTCCGCAAATGCAAAGAAAAGTTTGAGCAACGACATGGATATCCTCCTTCTGTAACTGATATCAACATTGGCGAGGAAGTTGATTCTGAGAAAATTGAAATTGTAAATCAACTACCAGATAGTCTTGGGGAACTTGTTGAGTTATATGGTGACCTTGACTTCCTTGAAAGCAGGACAGACATGGTGACAAACTATATAGAAGATGAAGATCATTGGTATTTTGTACGCAGGCTTCTTAAACGTTTGAAAGATAGAGAATCACGTATCTTGAGGTTTTATTATGGAATAGATGCTGTGGAAGAAACTCTGTCATCCATAGGAGAGAAAATGAACCTGACGCGTGAAAGAGCAAGACAAATCTTATGGTCCTCTGTTCGTAAGTTACAGGACATATCCCATGTTAAGAGAGAAGAAGCTAAGATTGGAGAGATGATCCGAATAGATTCTTCAGAGCAAGTGGGACGTGTTATAAATACAAAGCAGAGTAATGATGGTACTACCATTCTTGTAGTGAAGATGGGGTCAGGGTATACAACAGAAATATCTGTATATGATACTCCATATCATATTGTCAAAAACGAATATAAGAAGAAACCACAGCCAAAGCAAAAAGAACCGCAAAAGAAAGTTCGAAAGAACACCTTCAAAGATGTTGTACCTTCTAGACAGGACGAAACTAAAAAAGTGGTTGAAGATTCCCGACGTGAAGTATCTGAAATTGGTGATTTAAAAGTAGGCGACAGTATATACTATAACAAATTGTATTGCACCGTAAGGAAAATCGTTGAAAACGGAAAGTTCTCAAAGCTTTTTGTTGAATATGCCAATGGTGTTAGAGACGTTGTGCCTTATAACAAATCACGATATGTGAAAATACAACACAATCGCAAAGAAACTCATAGTAACCCCCTGACTAAAACAAGACATATAGATAACCAAATCAAAAGGGAAGCGATGGTTGGTGACAGAATTATGTATGCTTCAAGACCATGCATCGTACTTGAGAAAAAGACGATGAGGAATTCGCTTCGCTTAATTGTCAAATACGATGATGGGAGTTTAGACAATGTTCAGAATGATTGGGACAAATACCGAATTATATAAAGAAGTTGAGTTGAAAGATGTCTGTAATTACGCCATTCTATAAATCTGCCAACAAGGACTTCACCCTCGTCAATGGTGATTGCGTGTCGGTACTTGAAGCGTTTGACTTCAAGTTCGACATGATATTTGCTGACCCACCTTATTTCCTGAGTAATGGCGGCATCAGTGTCAGTAACGGCAAGGTGGTTTGTGTGGATAAAGGAGGATGGGACAAGGCTCCTTCAGCGGAGTATGTTGATGAGTTTAATCGTCGGTGGCTCACGGCATGCAAGGATAAACTGAAAGACAACGGAACCATTTGGATTAGCGGCACTCATCACAACATTTTCTCTGTGGCAGACCAGCTATCGGAATTGGGCTTCAAGATTCTGAATGTGGTTACGTGGAATAAGACAGATCCACCTGACAATGTATCTCATCGTGTATTCAAGCACTCTGCAGAGTATATTATCTGGGCCAAGAAATCGAAGCGGGCTCAGCACCGCTATAACTATGAACTGATGCGCCAACTGAATGATGGCAAGCAAATGACGGATGTGTGGCGTATGCCGGCTGTGGCGAAATGGGAGAAGTCGTGTGGCAAGCATCCCACGCAGAAGCCATTGAGTCTGTTGTCGCGTATTATCATGGCATCCACAAAGGAAGGTGACTGGGTGCTAGACCCCTTTAACGGAAGTGGAACTACTGGTGTCGCAGCCTCTCTGCTCGGAAGAAAGTATCTGGGAATTGATATGGATTTGGGATACCTCGAATTGGCATCTAAACGTAGAGAGGAACTGGAAAACGAGGAGGTTCGGCAGGCATACAAAGAGATGGTTTTGGTGGACTTTAATGGCGCCATCCAAGCAGAGCAGCCGCACCATGTACTCGTGGGAAGAATCGGTTCTGAAGAGCAATGGGAATGGTTCGAAAAGGCTCATACCTACACGTTACCCATCAGCAAGATCCTGTCTATGCCAAAATTGCTTGGTGCAGAATATGTACTGGCATTTCTAGGGAAAGATTCGAAAAGGGCACAGCTATGCAGAATATCATCAGTAAAGCCACAGGTGAAGACTCGTGAACAAGTGGAGGAGATGGCATCGCATACTTCAGACTACAAACCTACACGTGACAAAACTTATTGGCTTATCCATCTGGAAAAGCCCTTGGACGAACTGAGAGGGAAGGTGTTCAACAAATCGCTATTGCTCAATATGCAGGAGCAGCGGGGAGCCTATTGGATTAAGAAATACGAAGAGGCTATCAAGGCGTTTGAGTAGAAAACCACCTATACAAGTCATCTCCCGATACGAACGGAGTACTTGTATAGGTGGAACTTGTTAGAAAGTTTAAGCAAAAACCTCTTCTAAAGCGGCGTCAGAATATGCCATTTTCTCCTCTGGGAGAATGAGGCTAATATTAAGCGCATCCTCTAGTTTTGTGAGGGTGTCGAGCGACATATTCTCATTTCCCTTGAGAATTTTAGATACATACTGTTGCGTACAGTTCATGCGCTCAGCCAGTGTTTTCTGAGTCATGTGTTCTTGCTTCATCCGCAATAGCACCTTTACGGCAATCATCTGAGAATGACGAAGCCAAGAGGCGTTAGCCCGTCTCCATTCTGCCTCCTCGCGCCACCTTGATGGTGTCTCGCTTTTGTGAGCCTCGAGGTATTCAAGTGTTTTCTGTTTCATAACGACCTCCTTTTATTATTGTATTTCTGTAAGATAATCCATAAGTCCATCGGCATCAATAGCTCCTTCATTGATAAGGAAGTTGCGTACAGATTCCATCTTATTAAGTTCACGAAGTGTATGTTCGCGTTCCTGCATTGTTCTGGTCAGCTTGATAGCACCACCTGTTATGATATAGCACCCTGGCTCTAATTTGATTGCATATAGGCGTAGCCAGGAAGCATGATTGGGGCGCTCCTTGATGCGGGCCTTTTCTTTACCAAGAAGCATCTCACTTGTTCGGCTATTATTGAGCGGTCGAAAGAGTTTGTCCAAGTCGGCATCTGGTGAAATATCAAGAATCAGACATTGTATGCGCTCGCTGTCTTCAATTGTGTCGTATATAGCCTGATTAATATCTGTAATCATGAAGTACGACTCCAAATCAGACATGTTATCCATAAAGAAGTCAATCAGCCACTCTGGGTCGCTCCAGTGTTGGAACAATAGCTGAAGTACATTGTCATCAGCATTATCCTCTCGTATTGCCCAAAGGGTGTTGTTCTCAAGTATTTTATCGAATTTCATATTCTGTCCTGTTTTTGGTGCAAAGATACAACATTATTTCGAAAAAACAACTATCAGTTGTAAAAATATGAAATATTTAACACTTTAATATTTACTTGAAATACGTATTATCCATTCTTAAATTAGCCTCAAAGGTTAAAAATGATCAAAAATGGATCCGTCATGGATCCACAGATCAGTGTTGATCCACTTTTTTCGTACCTTTGCAAACAGGTATGAAGAAACAAGGTGAACTGACGCATAAAGAGGCTGTTAAGAAGGCGCTGGAAGAACTTGGCGGTAGAGCCAGGTTAAGGGATATTTATCCTCGTGTAATTCCACTTGTAAAGTATAAACCTGGAAGCGATATAAAAGCCACACTCCGGCGACTACTTCAAACAACTCCTGAATTATTCCGTCCGGTGGAAGGAATGAAAGGTTGGTGGGAACTTGTTTCTTATCAGAAGGAATTGGCTGATAAAGACAATAAGATAGCGGAATTGACAAACTCAAACATTACAAAAGACGGAATCATAATTGCCTTTAATGGTTTCGATTCTTTGATGGAGAGATTGTATGCCAAACAAATGATGCAGTTGATGTTCCATGGAAATACCGCTTGGGAAAATGCATATAAAGACATGAAAAGTGCTGGATATTTCAAAGACGTACAACCGCAGATTATACTAAATAATCCAAAGTTTGGTTCGCTTTATGAAGTTAAAGGAAACAAAGAAGTAAAAATTGGAAAGGATATCTAATGGCAAAAGACAATGGTAATATTCCAGACATCACCTTTTCTGGTGATATAACCGTGAATGGTCCTATGTTCGATATACACGATAATGAGCATGTGCACATCGAGAGGCCAGTGGTGGAAACTACCAATAAAGAAGGTGGTGAAGCAAAGGTGGTTGAAGAGGAAAGGGACGAAGAACAGTTTCACTTCATTCACCCGGAGATTGAGGATGAAGAGGCTTGGCGTATTCACAAAGCTATAAAACGATTAGTGGCCCATCAAAAAGTGCCTGAGATTTGTGCTTATCTGAAAGAGAAGAAACAGGAAGGTAAATTGTATCTGCCACCGAATCCAAGCTTTGTTTATGAAGAGTTAAAACGCTTGGGTATGCCTACAGGTGAAGGATACAGCGATAAGTATTTTGCAAGTTGCTACAAAAACATAACAATATCGAAAGATTGATAGTTAAGCATCAGATTTGATTCTGGTGCTTTTTTATGTCTTGTGGTGTGGATATTAGTTGATATTTCAAGAAATCCCAAGATATTACAAGATATTCCAAGATGGCCACTTTCAAAGCCATTTCCCTTTAAAATAATATTCCGAATTTTGCACTTGCAAAGCCGAGGACGCTTGGATTCACTTTGCAAGAGCTCTTTGAAAATTTGACACAACGACACATACGCAGCATATCGTTACTTGATAGTCTGAACTGATCTTTCTTTCTCTCTTCGGGAGCTGCTGAGGTAAGTGCCTCGGTAGCTCTCTCACGTACACACGTACATGATCATTTTTATTTTTATCATCACATAAAGGTCGCCTTTACAGGAGGGCGACGTTAAATAAACTGTCTGCCTTATGAACAGAACAGAGATTCAGGAATTTAAGAGATTCCTACACGTTAGAGAACTTTTTGGTATGTTCTCACAGTACTACCGTACTAACCACCTGACTTCGAACCCTGCCTCGCTGGATGCCTATTTAGAGAAGGCCAAGGCTGAGAGTGTCATCCCACTGGCTTTCGTCTATCCGAAGACGATCTACGGCAAGGACTTCTGGTTGGCTATCCACGAGGAATGGAACCAGCACCTGCAAGAAGAGCGGGCTGAACGTAGCGAGGCTGACCAGTTGAGCAGTCTGGGTTTGGAGGTTATCGACATCCAGACGAGGACTACCTGCACAGGCCTGCCTAAGAACACTTGTTCGCTGAGTCTCAGAGGCGGTAAGCGTTTCTCGCTGAACCTGGAGCACTCGAAGATGGTGGCTAAGAAGCTTTCGACTCACATGCTGCTGACCCGTAGCCGACAGACTACCGATGTGGTCCTGATGTTCAACCGACAGCGGGGCATTGAGGTGAAGTTTAAGCCGGGCAGTAGCAGTCTGCAGTTCAACAATGCGGAGTTGGCTAATCAGCTGATTAAGTTGCTGGAGCTCGACCCCGACAAGGAGTATTTCCAGATTGGCATTGAGGTGCTGACGGAGTCGAAGGACTATTTGTTGTTTATGTTGAAAAAGTAAGGAAGAAGATTAAGGATAAGGTTTGTAAATTGTAACAGGTTAAAGAAATGGAAAAGACTGTTAGAATTTTGGATCAGTCGGCACTTTCCACGAGAAAGTACACCGACAAGAAGACTGGTCAGGAAAAGGTGATGAATGCCGTTACCTTCAAGCTGACTGATGGTATCGACACGTTCTTGGGCGAGGTGACAGGCGAACGAGCCGTTAACTGTCCGATGTACGACAAGAACTACTTCTACAGGGTGCAGTGCTCTATGGTTGTCAGGGACTGGATGTCTCAGCAAACAGGAGAACAGATGCAGGCTACTACGATCTATATCGACAAGATTTCAATGGCATGACTTTAGAGTATCTTGAACTTATGGAAGAGATTAAGAAGCAGGAGAATGAGGTGCAAGGCGCCTCTTCTCCACGTAGGAAGCTGGTGGAGAGTTATAAGTCGAATACGCGTCGTTACGACGATGGGTCGATAGAGATAGCTCCGCAAGAGAAAGGTGAACCGAGTCAGAAGGATGTGAAGAAGGTGGGTCGCTCTAAGCGATATGCCACTACCGGCAAGAATCCCCTGACTTGTATCGAGCTGAAGTGTCCTGACAACGTGCCGGATAAGGCTGCTTTCTTTCACAAGGAGTTGGCGAAGTTAACGAAGGACATGGAGATTGAGGAGCCGCAGATGCCTGAGGGGGAGTTCCTGCTGAATGAACCCAATGTTAAGGTTCGTCTGTCGGCAAAAGAGCACAAGGTGGTGGCTTGGCTCACATTTGAGGCTAAAGGATTGATAGAAGTAAGGAGAGAGTTGTACACACTAACAAGTAAGATAGACAAATGTTTGTATACCAACGAGAGTTCCGTCTGCCCACAGAAACTGTGACGCAGCAGCTGCTTCGCCAGTTGTTAGGCAGCCCACAGACTCGTTGGCTCACCAGAGAACACCGCAGATGGAGGGATGCTCTGCCCTCCATCGTTGCGGATGATAAGCTTCAAGAGGAGTGGGCCAAAGATGAGGAGTACCAGAAATGGTGCATTGATCAGGAGAACGATTACCGCTTTATACGCAAAGGGGTAACGAGGGCGCAGGCTTTTAAAGAGATGACGCTGAAAGCACGGCTTCAAGGCTACTGCGACTATCTTAAGAAGTCGCTGCCATTCGTTATTTTCATTGCTACGTATGATGAGTCGGAAAGTGGAAAGTCTAAGAAGATTGGACGCTCGAGGAATCAGAAATACTGCCGTCTGAACGGATTATGTGTCATCGATTTTGACCATGTTGAGGGCGATGTCCGCAAGGTGTGGGCAGAGGCTTTCGCCAAGCTTTCAGATGAAGACAAGGCGAGGGTGCTTTTCGTGTTCGTTACTCCGTCTGGGCATGGATTGAAGGTTGTTTTCATTGCTGATGCTGCGGTAGGCAACCTTATAGATAATCAAATAATTTTCTCTCTAAAACTCGGATTGAACCCCGATGAGGCATGCAAAGATGCCAGTAGGGGGGCTTTCTTGACGACTATTGATGATGTGATTTTTATTGACGAAGAAAAACTGATTACGTATGAAAGTGAAGATTTTGGTAAGAAGTATAATGATGAGTATCATGCTGGTCATAGCCAGCCTACTATTAACATTGCTAAGATCCGTGCTGATGGTGCTGATATGGCCAATGTGGAAGGTACTGCAGAAGACCGACATGCTGTATCAGGAAGTGATGGAGAGAACCAGTTGGCTGTTGATGCTTTGACGTATAATGGCATATCTGTCAGCGAGATTATCCAGAAATGGATGGAAGGCGTAGACCTGGCTAACAACCGCCATAATACTCTGGTTGATTTGGCGAGTCATCTGCGTTATATAATCGGTAAAAACGCTAAGAAGATTACCGAAGTAGTTTTGAGTCTTCCTTGGGTGCAAGAGCTGCAAGCTGAGGGCGAAGATGTGGCAGGAATCGTTGCTTCGGTTATGGACTTTAAGTATCGGGAGTTTATGCCGAAGAGGATGAAAGCGGCGGTAGGGGCAGTTGAGAGTGCGGAGCCAAACCTCAAATCTCAAACCTCAAATCTCAAACCCGATGACGATGTATATGCCGTGCTGCCTTTGGAGGCTTGGGCTGGGGAACTGCAGGAAATGGCAGAGTATTACCCTTGTATGAAGGAGCTGTTCCTGAATGTGCATCCCCATAAGTTGCCGGCGGTGTGGTTCTCCAGTGCGGCATTGTTCGGAACGCTGATGACAAGGGCGTTTTACCATTTCTGGTATGAGCCTGAGTTGGTGCGCCGACTGAACTACTGCATCTTCATTATCGGTGACCCGGGAGCCGGTAAGAACATTGTGGAGAAGTTCTACAAGAAGATTGCCGACCCGATGATTCAGGCTGACCAATGTCTGATTGATGCGGTGAACCGATACAAGGAAGGTCGCACGGAGCGCACTACCTCTACCAAGGCACAGAAGGGCGAGGCTCTGAAAAGGCCTGTGGTGGGCATTCGTGTTCACCCAGCTCGTACTGCTACCGGTGAGTTTATCCGCCACATGAATGCGGCTATTGAGACAGTTCAGGGCGTGCCCTTGAATCTGCACATGTTTTCGTTCGATGCGGAGCTGGATAACGTCACCAAGCAGAATAAGGGCGGTGACTGGAAGGACCGAGAAATCCTTGAATTGAAGGCTTTCCACAACGAACAGGACGGACAGATGTATGCCAATCAGGAAAGCGTCACTGGTATGTTCAACGTGTTCTGGAACTTCATCTACACCGGTACACCGTATGCTTTGCACCGCAAGGTGAATCAGCGTAACTTCGGTACTGGTATGTCAACGCGACTTGCCGTTATCCCACTCCCCGATAAGGGTATGGCGAAGCGACATCAGCAGGTAGATCCGTCAGCCAACGAGACCTTGAAGACATGGGCTTACCGCCTCGACAAGGTGGAGGGTGAACTGCCTATAGAACCGCTGAACGATGAGACCTTTGAGTGGCAGACCTCGCACATGGAGATAGCTGAGTTTAACGGCGATAAGGCAGACAGAACGCTGCTGAAGCGTATTCCGTACTACGGCATTGGTATCTCGCTACCCTTCATTCTGATGCGTCATTGGGATGAGTGGCAGGAGTCTAAGACGCTGACTATGGATGAACGCGACAAGCGGCTCTGTAGGTTGGCTATGGAGATTCAGTACAAGTGCCAGCAGTTCTTCTTTGGTGAGATGGCATTTAACTATTTTGCCGACCAGAACAAGGAGTTCGTAGTCAGGAAACGGACTACCCGCTACAGCGAGTGCTTCCGTAAATTGCCCGACGAGTTCAATTCACAGCAGTTTATGGAGGTGTTTAATTGTTCGAAGACGGCAGCGTCGAGAGCCATCATCCGCTTTCAGGATGAAAAGGTGGTGGAGAAGGTGAAGTATGGATTGTATCGGAAGGTGGTGAATGAGTTGCCCTAACAGGCGACTCTTCACTAAACCGCAACTTTCCATGAGGAAACACTTTGGCTTCGCCGAAGTTTCCCGCTTTCCCACTTTCCCACTTTTGACATTTAGATTTTTAAGTTTATCAAGAATTAAAGAATTTGAGAATTATGGCAATACCAAGAGGAATTCGTAATCACAATCCGTTGAACATCCGCAGGTCTAAGGACCAGTGGAAGGGTATGGCAGAGGTGCAGAGTGACCGCGCCTTTGTACAGTTCAAATCGTTGGAGTATGGCTGGCGTGCAGCCTTCTACCTGCTCACCCGCACGTACTACCACAAGTACCGTCTCTACACCATCCGAGGCATCATTTCGAGGTGGGCCCCGTCGAGTGAGAACGACACGTCGGCCTACATCGCCAACGTCAGTCGCCTCACCGGCATCGACCCTGACGAGCCGATAGGTATCCCAAGTGACAAGCCAAGCCGCTGGATGGCAGTAGGCGTGGCAATGGCGATTCAGGAAAATGGAACGTCGTCTATCGACTGGTTCGCCATGCTGAGAGGATGGGAGATGTGTAGGAGTGATGGATAATGTAAAAATTTCGGGCTCACCAAATGGTGGGCCCGATTTTTTTCGCTCGAGAAAACTCAAAAATGTTTGGTTTTCTGCTCGCTTATTCGTACCTTTGCTGGCCAAATAAGGAGAAGAAGGAAGTATGGATAATTTAGAAGAGAAGTTTCCGATAGTCGACGAAGAAGGGAATGTGACGGGCATAGCCACACGAGGCGAATGCCACAGCGGCTCTAAGCTGCTGCATCCAGTGGTGCATCTGCATGTGTTTAACTCGAAGGGTGACATCTATCTGCAACGCAGACCTGACTGGAAGGATATTCAGCCAGGGAAATGGGATACGGCTGTCGGCGGTCATGTGGACTATGGCGAGACACCCGAAGAGGCGCTGCTGAGGGAGGTGAGAGAGGAATTGGGCATTACTGATTTTACTTCAAAATTTATTGACAAGTATGTGTTCGAGAGTAAGCGCGAACGGGAGTTGGTATATGTGCACGTGACGGTCTATGATGGCGTGATCAGTCCCTCAACGGAGGAGCTGGACGGCGGGCGTTTCTGGACGATGCAGGAGATTAGCGAGGCGATGGGCAAGAACATTCTGACGCCTAACTTCGAGAGTGAGTTTAAGCGGTGTTTCCTCGATGGTTTGCTTTGCTGTCATAATTCTTTTGCTTTAAGTTAAATTTTGTCTGCAAGGATACTTCTTTTTCTTTTAACCGCCAAACATTTCGCCTTAATATATAAAAAAGGTGTGGGCAAGTGAGCGCAAATACAAATAAATTCCGTACCTTTGCAACAGATACATGGTCGCTAATCGGTAACACCGGCGAGTATCGACAGGTTAATAACTAATGAGCATTATGGCGATAAAGAAAATTGTAAAACGAATAATATGGTGTGTTGTCGGCATACTGGCAATGCCCGTGGTGCTGTGGTTGGTAATGGAAGGCCTCTTCGCAGTAGCACCGGAGTTTACAGAAAAGAAAATTGCACCAGTAGTCATGAATCTATTTATGGACTACGATGATTATCTTGAAGAAGAAGAAGCCACTGATCCTATCTTTGAGGCTCTGTCCGCCAAGGACTATCCCAGGGCAATAGCGCTATCTGACAGTTTACAGGAAGTAAAGCCTCGGTTTGAGACCATTTTTCTCTATTTCAAGAGCTGCGCCTATATGGCACTTGGGCAAGAAAAGGCATACGAATTTTGGATGAAGAAAACGATAGAATCTTATCAGGGCGGCAATAATGGAGTAACCGCATATCTTTCAGGCTCATTAGGGTATGCCACGAGACTTCGTGACAAGGGCGACTACGAAGGCTCCATCAAGGTCATCCTTCCTGCGCTCGATGTGATGGAACAGCATGCTGACGACCATTTCAATCTCATGATTCCAAAGAGTAAGCCTGTTGAACTCAATGGCATCATGGCAAGCGACCTTGTGGCACTGGGTAAGACCGACGAGGCGGAGAAAACCTTCCAGACCGCCATTAATCATTATATTAAAGCCGCCAAGTTCCTGGACATCGAATACGAGACGAAGACGGATACCAACTATTACTACACTGCCGTCGAACTGGACCTTGAGGCAGCCAAGGCATATATCAAGGCCATGCAATACGACAGGGCCCAGCAGTGGTTGGAGAAGACGAAACAGACCATCTCAGAGAGTGAGCAATATACGGACTCGTTAAGAAAGAATAGAGATGCTTTCCTGTTTGACGTCCACCTGATGGATGCCCTTGTACTGACTCATCAAGGCAAGGCTGCTGAGGCTGAGCGAGCGTATGCAGTATGCTTAGAGAAGAAGCGAGCCAACGACCCTTCGGCTATCAACATGCGTCTGCAGTATCTCAAGGCTGCCCGTCGCTATCAGGACATCCCCGCCCTGTTCCACCAGTTCGACAGCCTGCTCGTCAAGCGCGACGTGGCCATGAATATCGACAACATCAGCCAGATACTCACGCCGCAATATGCTGCCTACCGAGGCATGGGCCAAACGGCTCAGGCACTGACGATGGCCGACAGCATCACGCAAGTACTTGACAGTGCCATCATCGCCGCGCGTAACGATAATGCCGCAGAACTGGCGACCATCTACGAGACTCAGAAGAAGGAGGCCCAGATCAGCGAACAGAATAGCGCCTTGAGCATCATGCGCCTGATGTGGATTATCGCCATACTGGTTGTAGGCATCTTCATCTACGTGGGATATACCACTCTGAGAAGACGCTCAGAGCGGCGCATGGCCGAGATGCGGGCTGCACAGGAAAGGATAGAGAACGAACTGAAGATTGCCCGCGATATCCAGATGTCGATGGTGCCCAGCACGTTCCCTGAGCGCGAAGGCCTCGACATGTACGCCTCGATGACCCCCGCCAAGGAGGTGGGCGGCGACCTGTACGGCTACGTGCTCAACGGCGATAAACTCTACTTCGCCTTAGGCGATGTCAGCGGCAAGGGCGTGCCTGCCTCGCTGTTCATGGCACAGGCCACGCGACTCTTCATGACGCTGGCGAAGCAGGGCATGATGCCGGCGGAAATCTGTACCCGCATGAACGACGCCCTGAGCGGCGACGACAACGAGAACGGCATGTTCGTAACGATGTTCCTCGGACTCGTCGACCTGCAGACAGGCCATCTCGACTTCTGCAACGCCGGTCATAACCCTCCCATAATCGGAGGCGGTGAGAATCACGGCGACTTCCTCGACATGCTGCCCAATGCGCCCATCGGCCTATGGCCAGGACTGGAGTACGAGGGCGAGGAGATAGACAGCATCAAGGGCCGGACGCTCTTCATCTACACTGACGGACTGAACGAGGCCGAGAATACGGCACAGGAACAGTTCGGCGACGACCATCTGCTCGCCATCCTCCGTAACACCCGCTTCGCCAATGCCCGTCAGGTGATTGAGACATTGGCGGACGAAGTAAGCTGCCACCGTAACGGCGCCGAGCCCAACGACGACTTGACGATGATGTGTCTGTGTTTGGCGTAGTCGTGCGGACAGGCTGCCGTTTCTGGACGATGCAGGAGATTAGCGAGGCGATGGGCAAGAACATTCTGACGCCTAACTTCGAGAGTGAGTTTAAGCGGTGTTTCCTCGATAGGGAATAAGGAAAAGGAGCATCCCAAGCGGGGTGCTCCTCATGATTTAATTATCATATAGTCAAAAATCAGCGTAGTGCTTTATTGAGCATGTAGTAGACCTCGTTGTTGCGGAGCGTCTGCTTGAAGTCGAAGATGTTGGTCTGCTTGTTGATGCGGACATACTCGATGCCCAGCATTTCGGCGAAGTCCTCCCAGTACTCCTCGGTGATGTCGTACGAGAAGGCGCTGTGGTGAGTACCACCGGCGAGAATCCACGCTCCGGCACCAATCTCGAATGTGGGCTGTGGCACCCAGAGGGCACTGGCCACAGGCAGATGGGGCATGGGCTTGGGCTCGATGCACTCAACCTCCTGAGAGATGAGACGGAAGCGGTTGCCCAGGTCGACAACGGTAGCCTTGATGCCACGACCGGTCTTGCTGGTGAACACGAGGCGGGCGGTCTGCTGCTTGCGGATGCCGATGCCGAGGAAGTGTACCTCGAGCTTGGGCTTGTCG
>CAMUYR010000063.1 GCA_947164965.1 uncultured Prevotella sp.
TGAAGATTCCTTTCGGTATCGCTCAGATTGGTAAGGCTTTCCGTAACGAGATTGTAGCCCGTCAGTTCATCTTCCGTATGCGTGAGTTCGAGCAGATGGAGATGCAGTTCTTCGTACAGCCAGGCACTGAGCTGGAGTGGTTCCCCAAGTGGAAGGAGACTCGTATGAAGTGGCATCAGGCTCTGGGCTTTGGTGCTGAGAACTATCGTTTCCACGACCACGACAAACTGGCTCACTATGCTAATGCCGCTACCGATATCGAGTTCAAGATGCCATTCGGATTCAAGGAGGTAGAGGGTATCCACTCTCGTACCAACTTCGACCTCTCTCAGCATGAGAAGTTCTCTGGCAAGAGCATCAAGTACTTCGATCCTCAGACCAACGAGAGCTACACTCCGTATGTGATTGAGACCTCTATTGGTGTGGATCGTATGTTCCTTTCTATCATGTGTCATGCTTACGAGGAGGAGAAACTGGAGAATGGTGAGACTCGCGTTGTGCTGAAGTTGCCTGCAGCTTTGGCTCCTGTTAAGTGTGCTGTCATGCCTCTGGTTAAGAAGGACGGTCTGCCCGAGAAGGCTCGTGAGATTATCGATAGTCTGAAGTTCCACTTCAACTGCCAGTACGATGAGAAGGATTCTATCGGAAAGCGCTATCGCCGTCAGGATGCCATTGGTACTCCTTACTGTGTAACAGTAGACCACGACAGTCTCACCGATGGTAAGGTTACCCTGCGTTTCCGCGACACCATGGAGCAGGAGCGTGTTAACATCAGCGATCTGAACGCTATCATCGAGGATAAGGTTAGCATCGCAAGTCTCTTGAAGAAATTGCAATAATGAGAGAATGAGAAATTGTTTTTTCAATATGTTAGGGAAGGGAACGAAAATGCTGAGAATGTTTCTCATTTTCTCATTTTCTCAATGTCTCATTTCCTTAACGTCGTGCAGTGAAGCGGACGATACCGTTGAGGAATTTGCTGATTGGCAGTCGAAGAACGAGACCTACTTTGAACAGAAGTATCAGGAGTACATGGCTGCCCAGACGGCTACCAAGTTTGTGTTGAGGAGCTGGACACAGTCAGAGCTGTCGCCACTCAGCGACATAGAACACACCAAGTGTATTCTTGTCGACGTCATCAGCAGTGGCACAGAAACTACCAGTCCGTTCTACGACGATCAGGTAGCTGTTCACTATACAGGTCGTTTGATACCATCACCAAACTATCCTAAAGGCTACTCGTTCGACTATTCCTATATGGGCGACTTCGATCCTGCCGTATCTCATCCTACAGAACTTTCTGTTGATGGTGTGGTAGAGGGCTTATCTACAGCCTTGCAGCGCATGCACCGCGGTGACTATTGGCGTGTGACGATACCCTATCAACTAGGCTATGGCTCATCAGGCAGAAGTGCCATACCAGGATATAGTACGTTGATATTTGATGTCCGATTGGTAGATTTTTGGAATGATGACGATGATGATTAAAAAGAATAAAAGGGAGAAGTTCAGCTGACTTCTCCCTTTTTCATTTCCATATCTCGTCTTGACTTTGATTTCGTGACCAGCCATACACCACTGAACACGAGGACTACTGCTATCACATGAGTAATCTTAAGGACACCGATGCCCATCAGTAATGAGGCGGCAACGGAAACGATGGGTTGCACGTAATTATAGACCGAGACCACCGTGGGGCGTAAGGTGCGCTGACCAATCATCGTGAGAATATAGCCGAAGAAGGTACCTATACAGACAACGTAGGCCACCTCCCACCACGTCAGCATGGGGATGGGATTGGCCAGTACCTTGCTGACATGACTGAATGTGAATGGCAGCAACAGTAATGTGGCCCACGAGAACATATACTTATTAATGGTGAACACATTATACCGACGTATCAGCGGATTGAAGAGCGAGAGATATAATGCGAACGAGAATTGCGCAAACAGGCATAGCAGGTCGCCACGGATGTCACCCACTTTCCCATCAGCATGTGCTGCCGAGGTGAGAATCAGTATCAGTGCTCCGCTGCATCCCATCATGACGCCTAATGCTTTCTTTCCTGTGATGGGCTCTTTCAGAATGAGTGCTGCCAACAGCATGGCGAAGATAGGCATAGATGTTGTCACGATACTGGCATTGATGGGCGACGTGATGCTAAGTCCCATAGTATAGCAGCATTGGTTGCAAAGGAGTCCGAAGATGGCAGCTCCGATAAACATAAACTTGTCTTTCATCGGAACGTTTTCCTTGGGTGCAAACAGCGAGGCAATCCAAAACAGGAGGCAGGCGCCCACCACACGAAAAGTGACCAGCGTCATACCATCGAAACCGTGGGTCATGGCATCCTTTCCAATGGGTGCCATCAGTCCCCATCCGGCACATGCTCCGAACATGCTTAGGTGCGCAATAAGTGCTTTATTATTGTCTGTTTTTTCCATTTTAATAATTTTTCGCCTGCAAAGGTACGAATAATTCAGGAATAAATTGTATATTTGCACAAAACTTACGACTATGAAGTACGCAGATTATATCAAGCAGATAGAAATCGACTCGCTATGGAGTGGCAAGAAACATATCTTGTGGACGCTGGATCCCCACGTCAATGTGCTCAGTGGCATCAATGGTGTGGGCAAGAGTACTATATTAAATAAGGTGTTCAAGAGCATCAATACCAATGGTGACCTGATCAATCATCTATTGAAGGGTGTACACATCATCGCCGAGCCTGAGGATGCCACCCACATACGTTTCGACATCATTCGCTCGTTGGACTCACCGGTGCTCGACACCGACACGATGAACCTCGTTGATTCGCGTATTACGTCGGCACTCGACTTTCAATTGTACCATTTGCAGCGCAAGTACTTAGACTATCAGGTGAATATCGGCAACCGTATTATCTCTGAGTTGCAGAATGGTAATACAAATGCTGCTCAGCAGCTGTCGCAAGCGAAAACCCGTTTCCAGGACCTTGTTGACGATCTGTTTGAAGAGACTGGTAAGAAAATAGTCCGTACAGAAAACGAGATACGTTTTTCGCAGATTGGCGAGACGCTAGTACCCTACCAGTTGTCGTCGGGTGAGAAACAGATACTGGCTATTCTGCTGACAGTGCTGGTAGAAGACCACCAGCCTTATGTGCTCTTTATGGATGAGCCGGAAGTGTCGCTGCATATAGAGTGGCAGAAGCGCCTGATAGAACTGATTCTGGAACTGAATCCGAATGTACAGATTATTCTGACTACCCATTCACCAGCAGTCATCATGAATGGTTGGATGGACAATGTTACTGAGGTATCTGACATAACGCTATGAACGGTAAACGGCTGAAAGATAATCTGAATAGCAAGTACTTCGAGGCAGCCAATCGGTTGAAATCGAAGCAGGCAAAGCGTAGGATAGTCGCCTATGTAGAAAGCTATGATGATATCTATTTCTGGCGCACCATTCTGAATAGTTTTGAGAACGAGACACTCTATTTTGAGGTGATGCTACCCTCGCATAAGAAGTTGGATCGCGGAAAGAAGTCTGTATTGATGCATTTTGTGGGCGACCAGGTAGGACCTGATATGATAGCCTGTGTAGATGCCGACTATGACTATTTGCTGCAAGGTGCTACCGACCAGTCACGACGGGTGGTTGAGAGCCCTTACGTATTCCATACCTATGCCTATGCCATTGAGAACTTGCAGTGCTATGCCTCTTCGTTGCATGAGGTATGTGTGGCTGTCACGCTTAACGATCACCGTATCTTCGATTTTCAGGAATATATGCGCATGTATTCCGAAGCGGTATTCCCGTTGTTTGTATGGTCGGTATGGGCCTATAGGGTAGGTCTGCATAACAAGTTCTCAATGACTGATTTTAATCGTGTGGCCGATCCCGGTGGATTCAATGTCACAGATCCGCTGCCCAGCATCAACCATCTGCGCCGCAAGGTAGATACCAAGATACGGCAACTGCAAGCTGAGTATCCTGACAATAAGGAAACCTATCTGAAGTTAAAGGACGAAATCAAGGCACTTGGTGTGACACCCCAGACCACCTATCTTTTTATTCAGGGACACCATTTGTTTGACAATGTGGTGGTACCTATATTAAATAAGGTGTGTAACCGACTGCGCCAGGAACGTCAGGACGAGATAGCCCGCACGGCCCGCCATCATACCCAACGCACAAACGAAATGTCTTGCTACGAACATTCGCAACAAGACATTCGTCAGGCTCTGAAGAAAAATACCGCCTATCTGATGTCACCCCAGTTACAACTTATCAGGAACGACATCAGCCAGTATCTTAAGAAAGAACGTACGTCTCCAGAAACTTAATGGTTCCTTCCACGTGTACCTCTTTTGTATATGCGGGAAGCAGAATGGTCTCTCCGCTGTGGAGAGTGACTTCTTCACCGTCGACAGTCAGTACGCCTTCACCCTTCAAACCGATCAAAGCGACGAAGGAGTCGAGTTCGCTGTAGTCTATCGTCATGGGCTCGGTGAGATCGTAGACGGCTGTATTGAAGTAGGGACATTCTACCAACACCTGTCCCTCATTCTTGCGTGGGGTGTAGTGTGTCTGATAGTCGGGTAGAACAGTATAGTCTATCGATTCGGATGCTTCTTTAGTATGCAACTGACGGAAGTTGCCATCCTTGTCTTTCCGCTTGTAATCGTAGATGCGGTAGGTGACATCCGATGTCTGCTGTATTTCAGCCAAGAAACAGCCGGCACCAATGGCATGGATGCGGCCAGCAGGAATGAAGAAACAGTCATCTTCCTTAACCTGATATTGTGCAAGTGCATCGCAGATGGTGTCATTTTCCACCATGGCTTTATACTCTTCAGGGGTAATCTGCATTTTCAGACCATTGTAGAGCTTGGCATCTTGAGCCGATTCCATGACATACCACATCTCCGTCTTGCCTCGTTCTTTGCCCTGACGATGGGCAATCTCATCCGTAGGATGCACTTGTATAGAAAGATCACGATGGGCGTCAATAAACTTGATGAGCAATGGAAACTCATCGCCAAAACGCTGGTAGTTGGATGTACCTACTAGTTTTTCTTTCATGTCGTGTACCAAGGTGTTGAGGCTTACACCATCAGCCTCTGTCTCATTACCAGGCACACCGGAAATTTGCCAACTTTCCGTACCCCAGATAAGGGTTTTCAGGAGTGGCTTGAATTTGTAATAGTTCATATCGTTATATCAATTGTCTTTCCAAAAACTTCTGGTAAACAGTACCAGTACTGACATGATTTCCAGACGACCAACCAACATGAGGAACGAACAGGTCCACTTGATGTAAACAGGCAGTTCACTCCACGACATAGCCGGTCCGATTTGTGTCTCCAGCGATTGTCCTACATTGCTGATACAACCTAAGGCAATGGCAATAGCATTGGTATTGTCGATATCAGCAACAATCATGATGGTGGCGGAGAGGAGTACCATCAGCGTGAAGATGGCAAAGAATGCCAATAGCGAGTTCAGCTTCTGCTGAGGCACTGGCTGGCCGTCTATCTTAACGGGTAAAACAGCGTTGGGATGTAATATCTTGCGAAACTCGTTACGTAGCACCTTGAATATCATGACACCTCTGACACACTTGAAACCACCTGTGGTAGAACCGGAACAGGCACCCAGGAACATCAGACAGCCCAAGATGACCCACGTGATGTGTGGCCACATCGAGGCATCGTCGTTGAAGATACCTGTTGTAGTGATAAAGCTGACCACATGGAACAGCGACGAGCGGAAGGCCCGTTCCATGCCATAGCCATTTCTTGTCATGAGCAGATACATAATCCAGATGGTAGCAATCAGAACGATAGTGATATACAACTTGAATTCTGAATTCTTGAACAGCGTTCTGAATCTGAACTTGAAAAGAACGAAATAAAGAATAGTAAAGTTGATGCCACCCAAGAACTGATAGAGTATGGCTACGTATTCGATGGTAGGCGAATTGAAGTACTGAGTGGTGTCATTATGGGTAGAGAATCCACCCGTTGCTGTCGTACTCATGGCATAGTTGATGCTGTCAAACCAGTCCATGCCTGCTGCATAGAAGGAGAGAATACATGCGATGGTGAGTCCAAGATAGACACTCCATATCCACTTGGCTGTCGTTGACAAGCGGGGGTGCATCTTCGAACGGATAGGACCTGTAGCCTCGGCGGCAAACACCTTCACACTTCCGCCACCTACCATGGAAGGAAGAATGGCGATAGTGAAGAATACGATTCCTAATGCACCTATCCATTGTGTCTGCGAGCGCCAGAACAGGATGCCATGAGGCAATCGCTCGACATCGTCGAGAATGGTGGCACCTGTTGTGGAAAATCCTGACATAGTCTCGAAGTAGGCATCAGTCACATTGCCGATATAACCGCCAATGAGGTAGGGTAGCATGCCAAAAAGACTAAAGATAGTCCAAGTGGCTGTTACCAGGAGATAAGCGTCTCGACGACTGAGGGTGTTGTCGGATTTGTGCCCCAAGTGTTTAAGAATAAATCCACAGCAGATAGTAAAAATGGTAGAAATAAGAAAGGCCATACTGTCATCTTCTTTGTAGGCAAACGAGATGCCTACGCAGATGGCTTGCAGTGTTCCCAGGAGGAACAACAGCGAACCTATGATTTTGTATAAAAGCCGGAAGTTAACCATTTCTATTTAAAGTACTTCTCCATTTTCTTCAGATTGTGCTCATGACAGAATACCATGACAGAGTCTCCTGCTTGTATCTGTGTGTTACCATTGACGAGTATACCCTGATCGTCTCTGACCAGTCCACCAATGGTGACGCCAAAGGGCAACCCCAGGTCTTTGACCTGCTTCTTGGTAACTTTCGAACCTTCTGCAGCAATGAATTCTGCCACGTCGGAATCGACCATCATCAGACTTCTGACGTTGCTCACATCACCATCGAGCATCATCTGATAGATATGGCTGGCTGCAACATTTTTTTTGTTGATGATGGTGCCTATGTCAAGACTTTCTGCCATCTCTACATAATCCAGATTCTCCACCATGGCCACTGTCTTTCTGACGCCCATTCGCTTGGCAGTCAGACAGGCTAGAATGTTAGTCTCAGCATTGTCAGTAAGGGCTACAAAGGCCTGGGTGGTCTGAATACCTTCTTCCTGAAGCAGTCCTAGGTCACGCCCGTCTCCGTGAATCACCATCGCGTCGACATCATTCAGCAGTTCGTTCAGTCGTTCACACCGCTGCTCGTCCTTCTCGATGATCTTCAGATTCATGTAGTCGGGAATAGTGAGACCTACGCGTACTGCCGTCTTTCCGCCTCCCATGATGATGACGTTCTTGACGTCGGTATAGTGTTCTTTACCACTAATCTGACGAATGTATGGAATATACTCTCTGGTAGTCATGAAGTAGGCCAGATCATTGACGTGTAGCATATCGTTACCACCAGGAATCAACGTCTCCCCACCACGTTTGATAGCCACAATATGATAGGGGTCTTCAGGTCCGCAGAGATCTTTCAGTGGCTGGTTCAGAATCTCACAGGTCTCGCGCAGTTTGATACCCAGCATGACGAGTGCTCCTCCATGGACATCCCAGCGCTGGCGAACCCACGACATCTTCAGACCATTGACGATGTCGATGGCTGCAAGTACCTCAGGATAGATGAGCGAGTTGATACCCATCTTTTCAAAGAAAGGCTTTAAGTGTGGTGCCAGATATTCGAAATTGTCAATGCGGGCTACCGTCTTCTGTGCACCAAGGGCATGGGCCAGAATACAGGCATTCATATTACGGCTCTCATCAGGCGTAACACCTACGAAGAGATCGGCTTTCTCAACCCCAGCTTCTTTGAGAACACGAATGCTGGTGGGTGACCCGCATAGCGTCATGATGTCATATTTACCATCAAGTCCGCCCAATCGTGCAGGGTCCTCGTCTATCAAGACACAATCCATATGGTCTCTCGACAGTAATTTCGACAGGTGAGTACCTACGGCACCTGCTCCGCCAATAATGATCTTCATACGCTTTAGCTCTTAGCAGTTAGCAGTTGGCTAATGGCCTTCTTGATGCTTTCTGTATCGATGCCTACTATCTTTTGCAGTTCTTCCACCTTACCATGCTCCACAAACTTGTCGGGCAGTCCCAGTCGTTTGATAATGGGGGTATAGTTATGGTCGCTCATCCATTCCATCACAGCCGATCCCAATCCGCCGTTCCTGACACCATTCTCAACAGTGACAATCTTATCAAACTTGCTTGCCACCTCCTCGAGAATGTTTTCGTCCAATGGCTTCAGGAAACGCATGTCGTAATGGGCTGTTCCCATCGCCTTGGCAGCCTCAAGGGCTTGATTGCCGATGGCACCTATGGAGAGTACGGCGACACCTGTTCCTTCACACATCTTACGACCTGTTCCGACCTTGACCTCCTCCAGCGGACAGCGCCAGTCTACCAAGACACCACCGCCTCGTGGATAGCGGATGACGAACGGTCCTTTGTCAGGCAATTGTGCTGTAAACATCAGTTTGCGTAACTCATGCTCGTCCATGGGCGAACAGATAGTCAGATTAGGAATGATGCGCAGAGCTGCCATGTCGAAGGCACCATGATGTGTGGGACCGTCTTCACCCACCAGTCCGGCACGATCCAGACAGAACACCACATGGAGATTCAACAGGGCCACGTCGTGGATGATATTATCGAAGGCACGCTGAGCAAAGGCACTATAGATATTACAGAAAGGCAGCAGACCATCCTTGGCCATACCTCCAGAGAAGGTCACTGCATGTCCCTCAGCAATACCTACGTCGAAGGTACGCTCAGGCATGGCATTCATCATGATGTTCATCGAACAGCCTGTAGGCATGGCAGGTGTCACACCCACTATCTTCTCGTTCTGACGTGCCAACTCCAGCAATGTGTGTCCGAAGACATCCTGGAATTTCTGAGGCTTCGTCGGGTCGTCGTCAACTAATCGCTCACCTGTGTCAGGATTGAACTTGCCTGGTGCGTGCCAGGTCGTCACGTCTTTCTCTGCAGGAGCATAACCATGACCTTTCTGAGTGTGCAGATGCAACAGCTTCGGGCCCTTCATGTCCTTGATTTCCTGCAGGATGCGTACTAACTCCTTCACGTTATGACCATCGAATGGTCCGAAGTAGCGCACATTCATGCCATCGAAGATGTTCTGCTGGTGGGCAATGGCACTTTTAATAGCGTTCGACAGGCGCTGTATACCCTTCTTGCGATCGTCGTTCATCAGACCTTTGCTATGCAGCCATTGGGTGGTTCTGAACTTGATGGCATTGTAGGTCTTGTTCGTGTTCAGCCCCAGCAGATACTTCTGCATACCGCCCACGCTGCGATCTATCGACATGTCGTTGTCGTTCAGGATAATCAGCAGGTCGTTAGGACTGCTCGATACGTTGTTCAATCCTTCAAAAGCCAGTCCACCGCTCATGGCGCCATCGCCAATGACAGCCACCACATGGCGTCCCTCTCGCTTCTCCAGCTTGGCTGCTACAGCCATACCCAGTGCTGCTGAGATGCTGTTCGAAGCATGACCACAGGCAAACGTGTCGTATTCACTCTCCTCTGGAGAGGGGAAAGGACGGATACCACCCAGTTTCCTGTTCGTACAGAACTGTTCGCGACGCCCAGTCAATATCTTATGACCATAGGCCTGGTGTCCTACGTCCCATACGATTCGGTCTTCTGGGGTATTATAGACGTAGTGTAATGCTACGGTGATTTCTGCCACACCAAGGCTTGACGCCAAATGCCCTGGGTTTACTGATAGTTCCTTCACGATGTCATCGCGAAGTTCCTGGCAAACCTCAGGTAAATCATCCACCGATAACTTTCTAAGGTCGTCGGGGTATTCGATGTTTTTTAATAAATCCACCTTATTTGTTCTTTATTTTAATCGCAAAGGTAGTGCAAAAATTCTGATTGACAAAATAAAATGTGAAAAAACACTTGGAGATTACATATTTTCTTCATATATTTGCAAAAAATTAGGAACCTGAATGTTTTATATAACGCTACCTGAGTCGACTCAAGCCAGACAATTATCGTTCTATCTGGCCATGGAGGAGTATGTGGCTCGTCATGTTTTCCCTTCGTGCAAGAGTGATTTGGGCGAAGGTGTAGCCGATTGCTTCTTTATGTGGCAAGTGGAGCCTAGCGTGATATTCGGGCGTAATCAGCTGATAGAGAATGAGGTGAACCTCGACTACTGCAAAAAGCACGGCATCCACATGTTTCGCAGGAAGAGTGGGGGAGGCTGTGTCTATGCTGACATGAAGAATGTGATGTTTTCTTACATCACCAGCGATTCGCAGGTGGGCTTTACCTTCAATCGCTATATTAATATGGTGGTGCTGATGCTGCACAGAATGGGCATCGATGCCTCTGCGTCAGGCAGGAACGACGTGATGATAGGCGATCGTAAGGTGTCAGGAAATGCTTTTTATAAGATTCCTGGTCGTAGCATCGTACACGGCACCATGCTCTACGATACAGATATGGTCAATATGGTAGGTTCTATTACGCCCAGCGATGCCAAACTGCTGTCGAAGGGTGTGAGCAGTGTCAGACAGCGTGTCGCATTGTTGAAGGACTATACATCCCTATCGCTCGACGAATTCAAGAGTCATGTCAAAAAGATACTGTGCGACGACGAGCTGGCATTGACAGAACAGCAGGTGAAGGAGATTGAGGAGCTGGAGAAGGAATATCTCTCTGATGCCTTTATCTACGGACGTAATCCTAGTTATACGCTCATCAAGAAGCGCCGCATAGAACATGTGGGCGAACTGGAGGCCCGTATCGAGGTAAAAAACGGTATTATCAAGGATGTCAACCTGATGGGCGACTACTTCCTCACTGGTGACTTGGATGGGGGATTACTCCAGAAGCTGCGTGGTGTGGAGTTGTCGCACGAAGCGCTGAGGAGGGCTCTTCCCGATCGTATTGACGACATCATCTTGAACCTGATGACAGAAGATTTTATATTATTACTCACTGATTAAAACATAAGAATGGAAAACAAAAGAACATGTCTTTACGACAAACATGTGGCGCTGGGTGCGCTGATTTCTCCTTTTGGAGGTTTCGATATGCCAATTCAGTACTCTGGCATTGTTGACGAACACCAGGCAGTCCGTCAGGCCTGTGGTGTGTTCGACGTCAGCCATATGGGTGAGGTGCTGGTAAGTGGCCATGATGCGGAACGCTATGTGAATCATATTTTCACCAATGATGTCCGTGGTATTGCCAATGGCAAGATCCTTTATGGCATGATGTGCTACGAGCATGGTGGCACCGTCGACGACCTGTTGGTATATAAGATGGATGCCGACAAGTTCTTCCTCGTCATCAATGCCTCGAATATCGACAAAGACTGGGCGTGGATTCAAGAACAGGCCAAGGGCTTTGACGTCAAGTTGGAGAACCAGAGCGAGCAGTATGGAGAACTGGCTATTCAGGGTCCACAGGCAGAAGAGGTCATGCAGCAGGTGCTGGGATTGGAATGTCAGGAACTGTCGTTCTATACCTTCAAGCAGATAGGCGCTGTCATCGTCAGTAGAACGGGTTATACAGGTGAGGATGGCTTTGAGGTATATGCCGATGCTGCCTATATCAACGAGTGCTGGGATAAACTGATGGCATCAGGGCGTTGCAAGCCCTGTGGCTTGGGCTGTCGCGACACCTTACGTTTTGAGGTGGGACTGCCTCTCTATGGCGATGAACTGTCAGAGGATATCACCCCTGTTATGGCTGGTCTGAGCATCTTTGTCAAGTTAGATAAGGATGAGTTTATAGGCAAGGAGGCACTGGCTAAGCAGAAAGCTGAAGGACCCGCCAAGAAACTGGTCGGTATCGAACTGGCTGATAAGGCTATCCCGCGTCATGGATATACCGTACTCAAGGACGGACAACCTATTGGCGAGGTGACCACCGGTTATCATACGATTTCGACAGACAAGAGCGTTTGCATGGCACTCATCGACAGTCAGTATGCCAAGCTCGACACAGAAGTGGATATCCAGATTCGCAAGAAGACCTTTGCAGGCAAAGTCGTGAAGAAGCGTTTCTACGATAAGCATTATAAAAAGGATTAAATGTCGCAATATTTAGCATTAATGGTAGCAATATTTAGCATTAATAGTAACAATAAAAAGCATTAATAGTATGGCAAAAGTAATTGAAGGACTCTACTACTCAGAGTCACACGAATTTGTAAGA
>CAMUYR010000064.1 GCA_947164965.1 uncultured Prevotella sp.
TTAAAGCCAATACAGGCGAAGCTGCATGTAAGATCTTGGTTGACGATACGTTCAAGCCTGTTACTGAGAGAAGAAATATTGCTGACGAGAATAAGAAATTCACCAACTATGTACAAGGTACATTCGTGGATGATTTCTGGTGGAAATAATTACATCAAATTCTTAGAATAATCACATGAGGGTGTGTCAAAATAGGCACACCCCCTTTTTTCTAATCTCGTTAGCATCATGATCTTACAAGATATTCGAAACCCGCTTGCAGGTGAAATTCTAAAATGACGAAATAGGTGTCGATCCGTTTCGTTAATTTCTTTTAATTTATCATAGACAAAAGAATAACCAAAAAAAAAAAATACGTATATTTGCGTATAATATGCATAAATCTACCAGGCTCCATCTACTGATTGTAGGCGAAACCCTCCTGTTGCTGGCAGTCACGTTGGGTATCTTGGCCTATTTCTCGCACAAGGCGTTGCGAGAGGAAGCCATGCGTAATGCTGAACTGACGCTGGATGGTACCGTTCAGAATATTGACAATATCCTACTGAGTGTTGAGCAAGCGACAGGCCGTATATACGATGACCTGCTTGAGCATCTCGACCAACCCGACCGCATGTACGCCTATAGCCGCGACCTGGTAGAGAGCAACCCCTACATCAATGGTTGTGCTATTTGCTTCAAACCCGGATACTATCCCGGCAAAGACCTGTTTATGGCCTATGTACACCATGTGACATCTGCCAAGGGAACCGATTCGGCTCTGGTGACCTCAGAGACATTTACCAACCGCCCCTATACGGAGCAGGTATGGTATGCCGAACCCATGAAGACAGGATGGACGGGGTGGACGGATCCATTGAAAGGTCCCAACACCGAATGCGAGCCATTGGTAACCTTCTGCCTGCCGATCACAGACAAGCACAACGAGCGTGTAGGCGTCATCGGAGTAGACGTGTCGCTCCATCAGTTGTCGGAAATCATCTTGGCTGCCAAACCTTCTGAAAACGGCTATAGTATCCTCCTGGCACACAATGGTTTATATATCGTGCATCCCGACAAGGAGAAACTGACCAATCCAAATATCTTCAGTCAGAAAGGACGGGATGTCGATGCCAGCGAACTTGATGCTGCAAAGGCTATGGTAAACGGCGAAAGCGGCAAGATGACGTTTCGTAGAGACCATCGCAACTGGTGGGTATTTTACAAGCCCTTTGAGACCGTTGAAAGGAAAGGAAGATCCAGTGGAGATATCAACTGGAGTGTAGGTGTGGTTTATCCAGAGGAAGACATCTTCGGCAAGCACAACGTCCTGCTTTGGCTTGTGTTGGGTATCATCATTGCAGGCTTACTGGTGTTCTACATACTGGAGAGGTGGATGATCCGCAAACAACTAAAGCATGTGAAAAAACTCGCTGTTTCAGCCAATCACATTGCCGAGGGCAATTACAACGAGGCCTTACCCTTTATAGACCGTCACGACGAGATAGGACTGCTGCAGAACCGTTTCAAGCAAATGCAACACTCGCTTCAGGATCAAGTCGAGAAACTGAAAGAAGAGACGGCTGTGTTGTATCAGCATGGCGACATTCAGCTCGCAGCCTACGACAAAACGTTAGAGGTTGACAAGATGAAGACATCGTTCCTGAATTATATGACGAATCAGGTCTCAATACCTGTCGAAGACATCGACAAGGCCGTGACCGCTCTCTGTAATAATTATCAGAACCTCAGTAAAGAAGAGAAGGATCGTTTGGTCGACAACATACAGCTTCATACCAAGACGACGGTAGAATTGTTGGATCATGTGGCTCATTTCGCTGAGACCGAAACAGGAAAGGAGGCCCCCAATGATTAAACTGTCAAGACAAATCAGTTGGGGTATCATGGTGATGGCCATCCCCCTATTCATGCTCGCGTTGGGCATATTGTATATGCAGTCGCACCACCTGATACATGAGGAGGTGAGAAAAAACATCCAAAGCATGCTGAACGCCCAACTGCAACGTGTCAACAACTATATAAACATCATTGAGACCTCACCCGATTCGATGGCCGCCCCCTCATTCAGGCGAATGTCTAAGATGTTGGCCGAGGTGGAGCAACCTTATTCAAACACCTACTTCATACTGCTTGATGGCGACGGGCGATACCTGATACATCCCGACAGCACCCGACTGTTCGCAAAGACCATCTTCATGTATGCCGATCGCGATGACAATAAGGATCTGATCATGCTGGGCCACGAGATGACCACAGGCAAGCAAAGCACCATACACATCAATTACCAGAATAAAGAATATCATGTGTCCTACTGCCCGGTAAAAGGCACCGACTGGAGCCTGGCCCTCATCTGCCCCGTCAAGGATGCGATGCAAAGCTTCTATCGTCTCACCTCCATCGTCATCATACTGTTCATCATCGGCCTGCTGGCCATCCTGATACTCTGCTATCATGCGATGAAACAGATAATCCGTCCGATCAATCGGCTCATCGACATCACCCAGAACATTGTCGACGGACAGTATGACGAAACGATTCCCATCACGCCTCGCAAGGGTGTCGTTGCACAGTTACAGAATAGCTTTGCAAAGATGCAGCAATCGTTGAACGAGCGCATGAGCCATCTGCGCCAGGAAGCTGACGAATTAAAACAGAATAACGAAGAGATCAGTCGGGCCAAACAGGAAGCCGAGAATACCATCAACAAGAAGAACAAGTTTATTGTTCGCATGACACAGCAAATGCGTATGCCTCTGAACGTGATTTCGGGATTCGCTGATGTCTTGGCCGGAAAGGGTGTTGTTGAAAGCATTAGCCAGCAGGAAGAACTGGACAACATTGCAACAATGATGAAAAAAAATGTGATCAGCATGTGCCGTATGGAGCTGATGATGCTCGATGCTTCGGAGACCGACGCCTCAGGTCTGCTGTTGTTTACCAGGTTCCATGAGGTGTCGTGCAACAAGATTGCAAGAGAGGTGATCGATCTTGCGCATCGACACTACCCCCACACAAACATACAGTTTGAGACCGAACTTCAGGACACCTTCCAGATCCTGACCAACCGGGTATTCCTTCTGTGTGTCCTGATTGAGCCGCTGTATAATGCCGTCACTTGCTCCGACGGAAAGCATATCTCCCTGCGTGTCAGCCAGACGGATACCACCGTTGTCTTCACGATTCAGGATACAGGACCTGGCTTACCTGCTGATCTGCCAGAAATGATTTATGAGCCCTACACACTGCCCGAAGATATGCCGAAAGGCGTAGGCATTGGCTTACCATTGGCCCGCCGACATGCCAAACACCTGGGCGGCAAACTGACTATCGACCCCGACTATCACGATGGCTGCAGAATCGTGATAGAAATGCCAAAATAACAACAGCACTTAGGAAGAAAGACAAAAGACTGGCATCCGTGTGGATACCAGCCTTTTTTCTAAAAGGGCCCGAAGCCCATGCAGCTCGTGGTCGTGATGGCTGTCACGGTTGCTCAATTGCCCGAACATCATGACGAGCAACTGATTCCAGCAAGTGAAATGTTTCACGTATTTGTTTCCTTCGTATTTCATTACAATTCTATCAAAGATTCTTTGAGGCAAGAACTCTATGAGTTGGGCGAAAATATATTTTCCGGTGTTCATCGAATGACTGATTTGCTTTTGAATTGCAAAGGTAGTCAATTCAAATCGTCACCGTCAATTTTTCGCTCTAAAGATCTATATTTAAATAACTTACAAACCTCTCCGAAAACTTTTAGTGGACACTAGTGATTATAATATACGGTTTTATCTATTCATTCCATTATAAAAACATCAAAATGTCCATATGTCCATGTCCAGATGTCCATTTCGATGTTTCGGATATTATACAAAATAGGCTCTTGGGATTTTTCTGCAAAATAGTGGGCGAAAAATAGGAGCAAAAAATGCAGTTTTTCGTTTAATTATTTGGAATCGGCTTGAAATTTTCGTACCTTTGCAGTATCAAACGACAGAGGTGGAGAGACAGCTCATTAAGCGGAAAAATTGCGAGATTTAAATCTAGAAATTGCGCGCATTAATGGTTGCAATATTTTTCCTTAATAGAGCTAGAACGAAGCAGAATCAGGCAACAGGGAGACTATTAATAAAATTATTTACAAACTATTTATAACATCTTACTTCTCCCCTCTAAAGGCATCCATGATGACTGTGGGCTGATTGTTCTGAAAGGCACCGAGCTTATAGAAGCGGTCGGTCTCTGGTGCCCAATAGAAGACGCCCTGACAATGGCCTCCGCAATGGTTGCGAGCCATATCGATGATGGCGGAAATGATCTGCTTGCCCTCGACGGGTTTGGCTGCTTCAGCACCAGTCTCTACGACCATCAGGGGTTTGTGATATCTGGTCCAAAGGCGATTGATATTGGCGGTGGCCTTCTCGACAGTCTCCTGCCACGACTGCGTCAGTCCGGCCTTAACGTCCCAATAGGGATAGACGCTCAGGCCTATCATATCGTAACGGGCCTTGTATTTCTTCAATCCGTCGAAGATGAAATCGTAACGATGGGGGTCGCAGGCGCTGTCGAGATGGATGATGACCTGAGCCTGTGGGAATACCTGTTTGACAGCCTGATAGCCGGCATCCGTCAGACCAGCATACTGGCGCATATTCTCCTGAGCACGTCCCATTGGCCACAGGAAGCCGTTGGTGGTCTCGTTGCCTACCTGTACCCAGCGCACGTCTACCCCAGCCTCTCGGATGGCTTGCAGCACGTCGCGCGTATGGTCGGCCAGTGCCTGCTTCATCTGCTCATAGTTCATATCCTTCCAAGCAGCAGGGATGTTCTGCTGACCAGGATCGGCCCACCAGTCGCTATAGTGGAAATCGATCATCAGTGCCATGCCCCAATCCTTAGCCCTACGCGCCATCCTGACGACATCGTCCTTGCCACAAAGGCCGTCCTTGGGATTTACCCACACACGCAGACGGACAGCATTCAGCCCCAGCTCGTACATCAACGCCGTACACTCGCGAGGCTCTCCCTTGCTGTTGCGCAGCTGCACGCCACGGGCCTCTAAGTCAGTCATACCACTGATATCGGCACCCAGCCAAAAGGTCTGTTGAGCACTGATGGTCAGCGAGACACACGCCATCCAAAGTAAGCAAAAAACTCGTATCATCATAGTCCAGAAAAAATTCGTTTAATTCGTAGTCAGATTCAGAACAGCGGGCTTCAGTTTACCACGCTGATCCTTCACCGTCAGCGTCACTTTTCCAGCCTTCTGGGTGGTGCGCAGGATGACCACCAGTTCGCCATTAAACAGCTTCATGCGTGGTTGCTTGAACGACTCCAGCGACGTGGCATCGCCATTGCACACAGCCTCGAATTGGGCCTCGCCAGCAACGCTGAACGTCAACTGGTCCTGACACGTAGGAACAGATACGCCCTGCTTGTCGTGAACACTGACACGCACGAAAATCAGATCGTCGCCATCAGCCTTATGGGTAGTGGTCTCTGCCTGAGCAACCAGCTGCACAGCCTTGCCAGCAGTGCGACGCACATCCTCACCAATCTTGTTGCCTCGCTCGTCGTAAGTCACCACACGGATCTCACCTGGTTCATACTTGACGTCGTTCCAGCGCAGGCGATAACGGTCCAAACGCTCTTTGGGGTTCTTGCGGATGCGCCCCTGACTCTTGCCATTGACAAACAATTCGCCCTCGACACCATCCGTGTAGCAATAGACGGGCGTCACCTTCCCTTTGCGCTCCTTGCCCCAAGTCCAGTGAGGCAACAGATGGGTGGTGTGCTCTTCCTTATTCCACTTCGAGCGATACAGCCAGTAACGGTCCTTGGGCAATCCTGCCAAGTCGCAGATGCCAAAGTAACTGCTGCGCGAAGGCCAGTATTCATCGTAAGGTGTGGGCTCGCCAAGATAGTCGTAACCCGTCCAAACAAATTCACCTATCACCCAAGGATAATCATCCTGCCACACCCAATCGTCATCAGGCAGATTAGACCACGAGCACCACTCTACATCGTAGCTAGAACACTGGCCGTCAGCCTTACTGAGGGCTGTAGGATCGTAGTTGGGCGAATAGGATGCAAACTGCGAATTATCCGTGGGTACAACGGGGAATTTATACACCCCGCGTGACGACACGGTAGAAGCCGTCTCAGAACCCAGCAGGAAACCCTGTGGCAACTGCTTGAGATTGTTGGCATACTTGTGCACACGATAGTTAAAACCAGGCACATCCATAGCCTGAGCGAAACCACTCTTCAGGGCATCCTCAGCACGATCCATGCCCTGGGTGACAGGACGCGTAGGATCGAGTGCATGACAGAGTCCCTGCAACTGGATGGAGATCTGACGTCCCTCCTCGCTCCACTGCTCAGGAATCTCGTTACCAATGGACCACATCACGATGCTGGGATGATTGCGATGATTCAATATCAGATTGGTGATATCCTTCTCGGCCCACTCCTTGAAGAAGCGCGCATAGCCGTTCTTGCACTTGGGGTAGATCCACATGTCGAACGATTCGGCCATGACCATCATACCCAGCGAATCACAGAGTTCCATCTGCCAAGTAGATGGCATATTGTGCGACGTACGAATGGCATTACATCCCATTGCCTTCATCATCTTAATCTGACGAATCAGCGCCGTCTTGTTGATAGCAGCACCCAACGGGCCCAAGTCGTGGTGCAGACAAACGCCCTTCAGCTTCAGCGTCTTACTATTCAACTGGAAACCATGTTCACGATCTATGCGAACGGTACGGACACCTATCTTCATCGTCTTGCTGTCCATCCTTCGCGTGTTCTTCATATCGCCCAGCCAAACCTTCAAATCATAAAGATTGGGCGTTTCTGGCGTCCAAAGCTGCGGATTCCTTAACACAAACTTTGCATAGAACTTTCCATCGTGCTCAATACGCACCTCGTTGTTTGCCTTTCGTCCATCGGGACCCGCAAGCTGCAAGAATACGTGCATGCCACGAGCGTTCACTGTCCTACCCTCAACCTCGACAATGGTTTTATCCTTTTCGACACTAATCGTACGGGCATACAGACTCCAATCGTCAAAATGCGCCTTTTGCTTCAATATCAATGTGACAGGACGATATAATCCTGCACCTGGATACCAACGCGAGCTCTCTTCAACATTCTGCAGATGAACGTTGACATCCAACTTTCCAGCTTTCAGGAAACGCGAAACGTCCACACGAAACGCATTATAGCCATAGGCCCAATAGGCAACCTCCTCGCCATTGATGCTGACACGGGGTTCAGCCATAGCGCCATCGAACACCAGTTCGGCAGCATCGTAGCCCTCAGGAATAGCTATCGTGGTGCGATACCAGCCCTCGCCTATCCAAGGCAGCGAACCACTGCGTCCTGACTTCTCTGTAGCCTCCGTCTCGCCATTCTGGGTGATGGCCACTTTTTGCAGGTCCCACTTCTTATCAAACGGTCCTGCAATAGCCCAGTCGTGCGGAATCTGCACCTGTGTCCACGAGGTGTTGTCGCGCGAGAATTGCCACGTTTTCAACTGTATCTCCTTTCTGCCTTGCGCCATCGTGGTCAGGCTCAGCAGCATCGCTCCTAACAGTAGTTTTAGTCTCATCATATCGTTGGATTAGTTTATTTTCGTGGCAAAGATAATAAAAAATCCCCACAGAACCAAATCTGTGGGGAATATTTAAAGAGAATTATTGTTCTGAAATTACTTCGTAACGTCGAAGAACATAGCTACGCGGTTGAAGTCGTTCTCCTCAGAGATCTCGCTGGTAGCACCAAGACCCTGTGTGGTGATGCGAGCAGCGTTGATCTTGTAACGCTTAACGAGAGCGTTCTTAACAGCAGCAGCACGAGCCTCAGAAAGCTTCTGGTTCAGCTCAGCCTTACCCTCTGGAGAAGCATAACCCTTAACGAGAACCTTAGACTCTGGGTGGTTGCGCATGTACTTAGCAACCATCTCACAGCTAGCGTAACCAGCGTTGTCGAGAGTGCTCTTGCCCTGACCGAAGATAACGATAGGCTGCAGGTTAACGTTCTTCTTCTCAACTACCTGAACAGCAGCAGTCTGCTTAGGCTGGTTCTGAAGAGCCTGGAGCTGAGCCTGGAGGTCAGAAATAGTGCGTCCGTCTTCAGCGATCTTACCGTCCTTCTTGCTGTTGTCAGCACGGAGCTCGTTGATCTTAGCGTTCAGAGCGTCAACCTCAGCCTGGTCGCGGAGAGCAGCCTTAACGAAGTTGTGAGTACCGTTGCTGTTGCCGAACTTGTAGTTCAAACCAACGTTCAGCTGGAACAGACCATTACGAGAATCGTACTTGTAGTTGGGGTTGTTAAGAGCCAGAGCGTTGTTCATACCATTGCTCAGGTTAACCATACCGAAAACTACAGCAGGCTCGATGTAGAGCTGCCAAGCCTTCTCAGCACCCAGGTTGAAAGCAAAGTCGAGAGCAGCCTTAGAGGTCAGACCGTTAGCCTTGCTCAGACCACCGAAAGTGTGCTCCCAGCCGAAGCCATACAGACCGATTACCTCGAAGTTGCGTGGCTCACCAGTGTAACCCTTGAAGAGGTTAGACAGGTTGAAAGTACCCAGCAAGCTAACGTTGGTAGCGTTGATGAAAGTCTTGTTACCCATAATAGACTTAGAGTCGCTCTTAGACATGATGTAAGCATCAGCGTCGATAGCCAGACCGAATACGGTGGTCAGGTTCTTACCTACACGTACACCAATGGTAGGAGCAAAGCCCTTCATGAAGCCATAGTCGCCCCACTTCTGCATAGGAGTAGCTGCACCAGCCTTAACACCTACATAAATGTTGTCAGTGAACTTGTTTGCAGTGATTGCAGTGTTCTGTGCATTCACTGAAGCTGCCATCATACCAGCAGCAAGCATTAAAAATAACTTTTTCATTTTTTTCAAATTTTAAATCTAAAAACAATCTGTTTTTGACATTTTTTATTAATTCGGCTGCAAAGTAACGAAAAAATATTTAAACTCCCAAAGTATTTTGCAAAAAAATGACGAAATAAGTGTAAAAATTGACCTATTTCGCCTTTTTCTTATAATATTTATATAAAGGTACGCGCGAGAAGCTTATTGTTGAGCAATAATCTTTCCGCCTTCCTCTATAGCCTGCATGTTGAGTGGAATCAGCGCGTGATGACGCTCAGGGAGCGTCTTCTTCAGTGCTTTCTCCACACCATTGCTACTGACCACAGGGGCCACCTTCAAGAGTCCACCCAGCACGATCATGTTGAACACCTTGCCGTTCTTCATCTCAGCAGCCTTATCCATAGCGTCGATGCGATAGACGGTGATGTCCTTACGCGTTGGGGGATTGATGATACCAAAACCATCGTAGATCAGAATGCCACCAGGCTTGATCTTTGGCTCAAACTTCTCCAGCGAAGGCTGGTTCAGCACGATGGCAATATCGTACTTGCTGAGGATGGGCGAAGAGATACGCTCGTCGCTCACGATAACAGTAACGTTGGCAGTACCACCACGCTGCTCAGGACCATAGGCAGGCATCCAAGTCACCTCTTTATTCTCCATCAGTCCACTATAAGCCAGAATCTTACCCATTGAGAGTACGCCCTGACCTCCGAAACCTGAAATAATTATCTCTTTCTTCATTTGTCTGTCGTATCTTTTAAGTCACCTTTGGGATAGAATGGGAACATGTTCTCCTTCATCCATTCGTTAGCCTTAGCAGGAGTCAGTTTCCAACCGCTGTTACAGGTTGATACAAACTCTACGAGACTTGAACCCTTACCAGCCATCGAAGCCTCGAAAGCCTTGCGCAGCGCCTTCTTAGCCTTGTTGATAGAGCCCACGCTCTCTACACTCTGACGAGTCACATAGCATGTGCCCTCCAGACCTGCAGCGATATCAGCCATCTTCAGAGGATAGCCATGAATCTCAGGATCACGACCATAAGGACAAGTAGAGGTCTTCTGACCAATCAGTGTGGTAGGAGCCATCTGACCACCCGTCATACCGTAGATGGCATTGTTGACGAAGATAATCACGATGTTCTCACCACGATTCAGTGCATGAATGGTCTCACAAGTACCAATACAAGCCAAGTCGCCATCACCCTGATAAGTAAATACCAGACGATCGGGCCAGCAGCGCTTGATACCAGTAGCCAGTGCGGGCGCACGACCATGGGCAGCCTCCTGCCAGTCGATATCTATATAATTGTACGCGAAGACAGCGCAACCTACAGGCGATACACCTACGGCCTTGTCTTCCATACCCATCTCTTCGATGACTTCGGCAATGAGCTTATGCACCACACCGTGACTACAGCCTGGGCAGTAGTGCATATTGTTGTCGTTCATCAGCGTCGGCTTCTTGCAGACGATGTTCTCTGGTTGAGCGATGCTCTTCCTCAATTGCGACTCGGCATAGTTGGAGCGAGCTCCACTCTGCTCTCGCTGCTCATTCGGTTGAACTATTTGATTTCTATCCATAGCTTACATGACCTTTTTAAGTGCATTAACAATTTCTTCAGGATCAGGAACGATACCACCAAGACGTCCGAACTGCTCAACGGGCACAGCACCGTTCACAGCGAGGCGGACATCCTGTACCATCTGTCCAGCATTGATCTCAGCTACCAAGATTCCCTTCACCTTCTTAGAGAGTGCAGCAATCTGCTTCTCTGGGAATGGGAACAGCGTGATAGGACGGAACAAACCGACCTTGATACCCTGCTCACGAGCTATCTCAACGCTCTTTTCAGCGATACGGGCTGCAGAACCAAATGCAACGATAGCATACTCTGCATCGTCCATCAGCGTCTCTTCGTAGCGAACCTCGTTCTCCTGAATCTTAGCATATTTCTCCTGAAGAGCGATATTACGCTTCTCCATAGCCTCAGGCTTCAGTTCGAGCGATGTGATGACCACACGCTCACGGTTCTTTGGCTTACCAGTAGAAGCCCAAGGACACTGCTTAATAACCTCCTCATCAGTACGACGGGGCTTGAAAGGAGGCAGCACCACCTTCTCCATCATCTGACCGATAACACCATCGCTCAGAATCATAGCAGGGTTGCGATACTTGAATGCCAACTCGAAAGCGAGGTCTACGAAATCGGCCATCTCCTGAACAGAAGAAGGAGCCAGAACAATCACCTTGTAGTCACCATTACCACCACCACGCGTAGCCTGGAAATAGTCACCCTGCGAAGGCTGTATAGTACCCAGACCAGGACCACCACGCTGAACGTTTACAAACACACCAGGCACCTCGGCACCAGCCATATAGGTAATACCCTCCTGCATCAGTGCGATACCAGGAGACGAACTAGAAGTCATGGCTCGCTTACCAGCTCCGGCAGCGCCATACACCATGTAGATACTGGCCAGCTCGCTCTCAGCCTGAACCACCTGCATACCAGTGGTCTCCCAAGGCTTCAATTCAGCCAGCGTCTCAATCACTTCACTCTGCGGAGTAATAGGATAGCCGAAATAGCCGTCGCATCCGCAACGAATAGCAGCGTGGGCAATAGCCTCGTTGCCTTTCATCAATACAACTTCTTTCTCTTCCATTGTCTTACTCCTCCATTTTTTTACGATACACGGTGATACAGCCGTCTGGGCAGACGATGCCACACGAAGCACAGCCCACACAGGCCTCTTCGTTGACAGCCTCCACATAGGGGTAGCCGTGCAGATTCACTTTGTTGGCCAAGGCAATGACCTTCTGAGGGCAAGCGATGATGCAGAGGCTGCATCCCTTACACCTCTCGGTAT
>CAMUYR010000065.1 GCA_947164965.1 uncultured Prevotella sp.
AACGGGAGTCAAAATGAAAACGGTTTCGTATTGATTCATACTACTTTTAATTAATTAAAAAAATGTTTTTTCGCAAAATGCGGGTGCAAAGGTACAAAAAAAAGTGAAAAAGGAAAAGTGAAAAGTGAAAAATTTCGTATATTTGCAGCAAAATTAACGTTTTTATGAAGAAATTGACCCCTTTTATAGGCATATCACTTATTATAATAGGTACTTTGGTGCTGATTGCGACGCGTTTCAGTACCCTTAGTAGCCACAACTCACTACTCATAACGGGCTTGCTTTGCATCGTTGCAGGCATCTGCCTCCATATCCGTGCTATCAAACATGAAAGTAGGTATTGAAAAATGGAACAGATTAAGATATTTACACGACTGATATCCAGCGAGTTGCACCTGCCCGAACACGGGGTGGAGAACACGCTGAAACTGCTGGCTGAAGGATGTACCATCCCGTTTATTTCGCGCTATCGCAAGGAGCGCACGGGCGGACTGGACGAGGTGCAGATAACGGCCATCAGCAATCGTAACGAACAGTTGCTGGAGATAGCCAAGCGCAAGGAGACTGTCGTCAAGACCATCAACGAACTGGAGAAGATGACGCCCGAATTGCAGAAACGCATTGACGAATGCTGGGACTCGACGACGCTCGAGGACATATACCTACCCTATCGCCCCAAGCGACGCACAAGGGCTCAGGTGGCGCGCGAACAGGGATTGGAGCCACTGGCCACTATTCTGATGATGCAGCGCGAACAGGACCCCAAGCGTGCCGCCCAGCGCTTTGTCGTGGGCGATGTTTCTGACATCGCCACAGCCCTGCGCGGAGCTCAGGACATCATTGCCGAGCAGGTGAGTGAGGACGAGCGAAGCAGAAACCTGGTGCGCAGCGTATTCCGCAGGGAGGCCTTCATTGAATCGAAGGTGGTGAAAGCCAAGAAAGACGCTGACGAGGCCCAGAAATACAGCGACTACTTTGAGTGGGAAGAGCCCCTGAAACGCTGTTCGAGCCATCGGTTGCTGGCTATGCGCAGAGGTGAGAGTGAGGGATTTCTGCGACTGAGCATCACCATCGACGACGACGAGACGATACAACGACTGAAGAGAGGCCTCCCCCCACCCCCTCCGAGTGGAGGGGGAGCATGCCGAAGGCTGTTGGAAGAGGCGGTTGAGGATGGCTATAAACGCCTGCTGTTGCCCTCGATAGAGACGGAATTTATGAACCTAAGCAAGGAGAAGGCTGACGAAGAGGCTATCCGCGTGTTTGCAGAAAACCTGCGCCAGCTGCTGCTCTCGGCACCATTAGGACAAAAGCGTGTGATGGGTATCGACCCAGGATTCCGCACGGGATGCAAGGTGGTGTGTCTGGATGCACAGGGCACACTGTTGCATCATGAAGCCATATTCCCCCACCCGCCCGTCAATCATCGGATGCAGGCCACCGTCCACGTGCAGCAGATGATCAGCGACTATCAAATCGAGGCCATCGCTATCGGTAATGGTACAGCATCGAGAGAAACAAAGGAATTCGTGGAAGATTGTATCAAATCACTCCCCTCGCCCTTTGGAGAGGGGTCGGGGGTGAGGCTGTTTGTCGTCAGCGAGGACGGAGCATCGGTATACAGTGCCTCGAAGGTGGCGCGCGACGAATTTCCCGACGAAGACGTGACGGTGCGCGGAGCTGTCTCGATAGGTCGACGACTGATGGACCCGCTGGCTGAACTGGTGAAGATAGACCCCAAGAGTATTGGTGTAGGCCAGTATCAGCACGATGTAGACCAGACGATGCTGAAACACTCACTGGACCAGACGGTAGAGAGTTGTGTCAATCTGGTAGGCGTCAACCTGAACACGGCATCGCAGCATCTGCTGACCTACGTCAGCGGACTGGGTCCCGTGCTGGCTCAGAACATCGTTGACTACAGAAAAGCGAACGGTGCCTTTACCAGTCGTGCACAGCTGAAGAAGGTGCCACGTCTGGGGCCTGCAGCATACCAGCAGTGTGCCGGATTCCTGCGCATTCCTGATGCCAAGAACCCGTTGGACAACAGTGCCGTACATCCTGAGAGCTACCATGTGGTGGAGCAGATGGCCAAAGACCAGGGCTGCTCAGTGAGCGACCTTATAAATAATAAAGGTACGCGCGACGGGATTGACATCAAGCGCTACGTGACAGCAGAAGTGGGACTTCCTACCCTTACGGATATCATGAAGGAACTGGAAAAGCCCGGGCGCGATCCCCGTGAACAAATAGAGGAATTTGAGTTCGACAACAACGTGCAGACCATCGACGACCTGCATGAAGACATGGAACTGCCCGGTATCGTGACCAACATCACCAACTTTGGAGCCTTCGTCGACATTGGCGTCCATCAGGACGGACTGGTTCATGTGTCGCAGTTGGCTGACAAGTACGTCAACGACCCTACGCAGGTGGTCCGTCTGCATCAGCATGTACGCGTGCGCGTCATTGGTGTCGACCTCCGCAGACAACGCATCTCGCTGTCAATGAAAGGAATGAATAAAAAGTAAAAAAAACTATGAATATCAAAAACCTGACACTATGTATGCTGCTAGCCATCAGTTGCTGGCCAGCAAAAGCCCAAGACCCTGTTGTTCAACAGCTAGAACAGTTTAACAAAAAAGCGGACGCTGTCTCTGCTAATCGCTTCTTCGACGAACTTCTTAAGGCTGAGTTTATCGATGAGAAGACATCATTTGCCAACAATACGCCTGCCGACTCTCTCCAACAGCAGGTATGGTTCTGGGCTGCAGAATGGCTCTACGACCAAGGGCAGTTCAAAGAGGCAGAAAAGTATGCCCTCGACGCACTTCCCAAATATCATCCTGCCAACCCAGACAAAGCTGACTGTCTGAACACGCTGGGTTGTATCTATGTGCGACTGAGCGACTTCAAGCAGGCTGCCAATTATGCCCGACAAAGCGTAGAGATAGAGATGCGAGGGGGCGACCACGACCGTATAGCGTCGAGCATGAACACGCTGGCAGGCATCTATATGGCTGGCTATCAGGCCAAAGAAGCAGAACAGATCATTCTTCAGGCCATCGACCACATCAATCAGGTGGATAATCCAGGTCGAAAAGCTATCATACTGGGTATGGCCTCAGAGATATACCATACTCTGGGCGATGACTCAAAGGCACTGCCGTATGCCGAGCAGGCTATCGAGATAGAGAAACAGCTGGGACGTAAGCCCAAGCTCACCATCCGACTTTCGCAGAAGGGTTCGGCACTCTTGGGACTCCATCGATACAAGGAAGCAGAGGAGCTGTATCGTCAGATCCTGCCTGACCTGAAAGAGACGGGCGACTACCACTCGTATGCCATTGCCTTGAACCGTCTGGGTATGTCGCTGCTCTGCCAGAAGCGCCCCAACGAGGCTATTCCCTATTATCGACAGGCTGCCGACCTTTTCTCGAAGATGGGCGACCTCTACAACGAGATTCATGCTCATCGTGGACTCTACGAGAGCTATTGGGATCTGAATCCGGACAGCGCCAAGATAGAACTCGACCGTTTCGACCTGCTGAAGGATTCGCTATACACCCATGCTACTGCCGATGCTCTGTCGCGATATAATGCCGAGTTTGGCAACGACCTGTTGGCGCAGGAGAACGAGGAAGTTCGTAGCGCCCAGAAGCGCACCATCATTACAGCTATCATCGTGCTGCTGATAGTCATCGCCCTAGCCTGGCTGATAGTCTATAACGCACGTCAGCGCGAGAAGCGACGCATAGAGGCGCTGATGCAGGAAATAACGCTGCTTCGTGCTAAGATGAATCAGGATACTGTCGAGGTGCAGAAAGAAGAAGCTGTTGTGGAAACGACGCCTGTATCTGAAACCAACGAAGACCGTCTGTTCCTGATGCGCGTCATCGAAGTGGTCAACGACGGATTTGCAGACAGACAGTGGAGCGTTGAGGTGATTGCCTCTAAGATGAATATGAGCGTTCAGACGTTCCGTCGCCGTTTGATGAGTGCTGCAGGCGAAAGTCCCAAGGCATTCATATCAGCCATTCAAATGGAGAAAGCAGGAAAACTTCTTACAGAACATCCTGATATGCCTATTGTAGACGTGGCCTATAAATGTGGTTTCGACGAGGCCAGCAGTTTTACGCATACTTTTAAGCGAATCTATGGTGTAACCCCGTCGAAATATCGCGAAACGCATTAAAATAATCATTTTGGAAGAAAAAAACAAGTCGGTGAATGACAAATGGAAGATTTTATCAAGCACCGATTTGCTTTTTTGTTGTACCTTTGCATCGTCGAAATGAATAAAAAGTGACGATGAGTAAAAAAGAGCAACATAACGAGGCAAAAAGGTTTTCACTGGAATACCTGCAATATCTTCTGCGACAAGAAGATATTATAGAGCGTTTGCTCGACAAGCGCATGGATCAGCTGGCGCCTCACATCGAGCAACTTGTCGACAAAAAGATAGACCAACGTCTGAAACAACTCGCGAACAAATAATATATGATATATAACCATAATTAATTAAACACTAAAAAATTGGAATTATGAAAAAGCAAGTTTTTGTTAGAATGCTGATGGCAGCTGTCATCATGTTCGGCGTAGAAACCACAGCTTCGGCCCAGTTTGGCGGACTGCTAAGGAAAGCAAAGCAGGCTGTAAAGGACAAGGTGGATACCGAGGAGTATCGCCAAAAAGCCAAAGTGCGCGACGCCATCGAAGAATCCGAGAACAAAGCCGTAAACAAAACAGTAGGAAACATTAAAAACAGCGGTGATCCGGAAAACGACGACTATGGAAGCAATGACTACTACAAGAAACTGAACGAGGAGGCTGAGCAGGAGAAGAAGGCCAAGGCAGCAGCCAAGAAGACTACGATCGCATCGAAGCCTGCAGAGAAGGTGCTGGCCAGGATTGAGCCAGGCGAGCCAGGTGAGGTAACCATCAAGAACCGTAAGACGGGTAAGATACTGGCAACCTACGACCGTGCGGCCTGTGAACTGAAAATGGCAGGAGGAAGGACTTTGCTGTTCCAAACGGACGGTACGGTGGCTGATGCCAAGGGCACGAAGCTGGGCAGCATCGACGGACAGACGTTCACCACCCCAAGGGGTGAACAGATCCGCTGCGATGAGATCGGTATCATGTTCGTCGACAAGAAGAACGTCGGTTCGGTGCAGAACCAGAAAATGGCAATCCTGGGCGACGGCACGTTCGTTGACGCGTCGGACAAGATGAACGGCGTGGTGCTGGCCTACTTCGTCTTCGGTGTCCTGCACTCAAACAAACAGCTAGTAGCCATCAAGGATGGTTATGAGAAAGCGACGATGACCTATAACCCGACCGATGCAGAATTTTATGCCCAGGCCAATAAGGAGATTGAGAAACGTCACGGTTCTTCTGGCACGTCATCGGGTAAAGGCGATATGTCATTCCGTAAGGGTGGTAGTATCGTAGGTAGTATGCTGGCTGACGGCACGGTCTACGTAGGCGGTTCCATCAAGGGCAAGATGGATAGTCAGGGTAATATCTACGTAGGTGGCCACATCGAAGGTACCATCCGTAACAACGAGATACTGAAGAACGGTCACGTGGTAGGTACGGTCGACAATGACGGAACAGTACGCCTCAACGGTCATATCGTGGGTGGTATCGACACCAGAACAGGTGATGTGCGCAGGGATGGTTCCATCATCGGAAAAGTGGAGAATCTGACAGACGTCAAGAAGGCTTCCGTGTTCTATTTCTTCGGTTTCTATTAATTTTTTCGATAAAAGCATTGCTGTTTCAGAAAATCTTTGTACATTTGTACCATTATATTATCAATCATAAAAAAGAGAACCGACAATGAAAATGCTTAAAACAGTAAGGAAATGGCTCTGGTGCATCCTAGCCTCGCTTGCGTTGCCGTTCGTACCTATCGACGTGGGCGCACAAGAGGTCCAGTGGTGTCTGAAAACAGACCAAGGCCAGTTCATTGAGATGTCTCGTGTGGAAATGCTGGTTGCCGTCGACGGGCAGGAAGCCTTTGAGGTGGTAGTGCGCGAGGGACAAGGTGCTGTGGGAGTGAAAAGCATCACTTTCGAACTGCATGAGTCCGACTACGTTGCACCTGCTGACGACGAACCGCTGGTCATTACCGAGACAGGCCCCTGGTGTCTGATTACCGATCGTGGCGACTCTATCGCCATGAGTCGAGTACAGATGTTAGCCAACATCGATGGTTCCAACCAATTTGAGGTGGTTACTACCGACGGAGAAAACAGGACGGGAGTCACCAACGTCAGATTTGGACGTGGAACGAGCGAGAACAGCGGTGGGTTTGTACCCATCGATCCTACAGCACCCAAGCCATCGGATCCAAACTACCAGAATCCGTGGTGTATGATTACCGACAAGAACGACACCATTGCCATGAGTCGTATACAATTCCTGGCCAATGCTGATCAAGGCGGTAAGTTTGAAATTGTAACCAGCGATGGTGATAATCGTGTTGGCGTTGTCTTTGTGCGCTTTGCACATGGTGACAGCAAGACTGCTGGAGGCTTTGTACCCATCAAAGCTGGCGAAACGCCTAAGGACCCCAATGCCAGCAACCCCTGGTGTATGATTACTGACAAGAACGACACCATTGCTATGAGTCGCGTACAGATGGTAGCCAACGTGGATGGCGACAACAGGTTTGAAGTGGTAACCTCAGATGGAGACAATGTCAGTGGAGCACAATTCGTGCGTTTTGCTCATGGTAATTCTCCAACGGCAGGCGGATTCAAGCCTTTCAAGGCTGACGAAAAGCCCCCCGTTACCGAGGGTGATGGTCCGTGGTGTCTGATTACAGACCGTGGTGACTCTATTGCTATGAGTCGTGTACAGCTGTTGGCTAACGTTGACGCTGACGGAAAGTTTGAGATTGTCACTCGCGAAGGCGATGGCGCTGTGGGTGTCAAGAATGTACGCTTTGCACGCGGACTCAACGAAAACTCTGGCGGATTCACTCCTTATGAGGAAGAGCCTGAGGTGACACCACTAAGCGGACCGCTCTATCTCATCACAAACAAGGGCGACGAGCAGCCTCTGAGCAATGTCTCGATGCTGGCCAATATCGACAACAGCGGACGCTTTGAAGTGGTACTGCAGGCTGGCAATAACCTGACTGGTGTGGAGTATGTCACCTTCCGCATAGGCAAAGACGATACTGGTATCCACCAGACCAAGGCTGATAACACCCTCCGTCTGCTCACACCTGTACATTATGAACTGAAACTCTCAGGATGTGGCGATGCTAATCACGCAATCGTTTATGACGTGAAGGGTGCTCAAGTGGCAGCAGCCGACGTCAGCAACGGTGCGACCACCATTTCTGTCGCTCATCTGCCTGCAGGTGTCTACATCGTCAAGGTAGGCACGAAGGCACTGAAATTCATCAAAAAATAACAAAGAAAAAAACAATTTAAAAACATAACCATTATGAAAAAGATTTTTTCAACCCTGGCTTTGACTCTAGCCACCGTAGCAGTTTCTGCACAGCAGAGCGTAACCTATTTCCGCGTCCAGTTCACTGAGAATCTGGAGCAAGTAAAAACCTATGGCGCAGACGGTAAGACATTCTTCAATCCAGCCTACGACTATCTGGACTTCAAGGGATCGCTGCCTTTCACACATAGCAGCAAGTCGGGCAATGTAGATGCCAATGCCTACTACTACATTGGTAACACCCCCAACGACAAGACACCATTCACACTCGCCAAGACAGATGGCTCGCTGGCTATCAAGAAAGTATCAGCCTATAGCCAACCCGTCGAGACCATCACTGTCAGCGAAGAAGAAGGCACCTATACCAATGGTAAGAAACAGTTCACCTACACCTTCAACGCCCTACCCCGCAATATTGAGGAGTTGAAGACACTGGAAGTAGAGAATCGTAAGTATTTCGAGTCACAGTATTTCGTAACAGCACTCTTCATCTGCTGCCTGAACCGTATTGCTGACAATAGTGCTGACGCATGGGAAATGATCAACTACCTGCGTACACACACTGCTACTGTAGGTCAGAACGGTATCTCGCTCGTTTCGAACCTCGACATGCAGAACATCGTACAGAGCAATCTGGTGGGCAAGGACTCTAACGGATTCCCCAAAGTTAACGGACTGCGCTCATTCTTCGCTGGTGCTACTCCTGAGAATCTCTACACACCTACCACGCCTTATAAGGTAACCGTAGTAGAGGCTGCTGCAGATCCCCTCTTGACAGAGAATGGTGTGACCTATACTAAGCTGCACGTCATCAGCGGTGGTGCTGACAGCGCCCAGGGTCCACTCACACTGCGCAAGACCAACAATCACGGATGGCTGATCTGGGATGGTGAGAAGGCATTTACTATGAGTAAGAAAGCTCAGAAGGAAGACCTGTAAAAACAGAATAACTGAAAAGAAAATAGGGCGTGTCAAATAGACACGCCCTATTTTTATGCTAATATGTTTTAATAATCTTTAATCCCATTAACACTTGCGACAACATGTTGTCACTATGATATCGTAAACTTCCGTTACCTTTGCTCTCGTTATGAACAAAGAGCAAGAATTAGATTACGTCCAGTACTTTCCTCGCCAGTGGCTTCAACAGTGGCTCGTGCATCTCCGACAGTTGCACGGGTCACTCACCTTTCTCCACACCAAAGGCGGGTTAAGTGCTCGCTATACCGATGTTGAACCTGCTCCCGATCCAGACAAATACGACTTTGAAAAGTTCACCCGGGTCCTTGAAGGGATGTGTGCCTACGAAGATGAAGAAGAATTTGTAAAATTTGGATCAGAACGCCTCCGTGAACTCTGGAAGTTTCACAAAGAGCATGGCAAAGCGTTCCGGGAGCAGTTTAAACGCAAGAAATAACCTTTATTGATTCACCACTTATGAACATTAATCCCCAAGCGGCATCGCTTGTTTCTCAGGAAGTGCAGCGCGCTGCGATGACTCAGGCCGACATCCAGGCGGCCAAGGAGGCGCAGCAGCGGGCACTCGAGGAAGAGCAGATGCTCAGCCGGCTGGAGGCCCATCGCATCACTCCCGATAAGGAGTTGCCGAAGATGGAGTTCCTCTTCCGGCTGTTCCACAAACCTTGTTTTCCGCGAGGCGAATTGGTCGCCCTCAGTGGAAAAGCCAAGAGCGGCAAGACGTTTGTCTCGTCTATCCTCATGGCCCTCAGCTACCGCAGTCAGGTGCTCTCCGTCGAACGGATCGAGCCAAAACGGCTGCACGTCCTT
>CAMUYR010000066.1 GCA_947164965.1 uncultured Prevotella sp.
CCGCAGTTTGAGAAGTTCGGCATCTCAGAGTGCGAGTTTTGGAACCTTTCGTGGAAGGACATGAACCGACTGACGCAAGGCAAAACCATTGACGTGACGCTAAAAGCAGAAAACGGTGAAGGCAAAACTATAGAAAGAGTTGGCCGACTGAGGATGCAGAAGAACCCTGACGGCAGCGTAGAAATGAAGGTTTACTACCGCAACGATGAAGTGAAATCGGATGAACTAAAGCTGTCGAAGAATGACCTGGAAAAGATACAGGAGCAAGGTGTAATCTACACGGAGCTGAACATTGGTGGCAGCAGGAATAGGTATTTCGTGCAATTAGATAGAGAGACCAACTGCCTGCTGTATGAGAAAGCAGATCGTATTGGGCAGAACATTCCTGAAGACATTTTTGGAGTGAAGATAGACCGTGAATTACGTGACCAGATACGTGAAGGGAAAAAGGTTACAGTGAAAAGCGGTAATAAAGAATATACAATAGGTATTGACCTGCTGTCGGAAGGTGGATTCAGTGTCAGTGAAAAGCGAAAAGAGGAATAGTATGATTGATTATAAGGAAGCAAAGAAGAAAATAAGTATCATCAGCATACTAAGGGACTGGGGCTACAAGTTCGACAAGTCGAAGGGAAAAATCAGTCCAAACTTCGTGCTGCGCGATGAACACGGTAAGGAGATTGACCGCGTGATCATCACCAACCCCAAGAAATCAGAGGAACAGGGGTACTGGAGGCGCGACGGCGGGAAAGGAGACCTGATTACGTTCATCAAGGAGAACCTAAACCAGTTTGGTGTGGTAGGACGCAACGAGACGGACACAGTGACGAAGGTCTTGGCGAAGTTGATGAACATTGAGGAGGAGAAAGAACAAAAAAGGAAGGAGAAGGCATCTGCAGATACCTCTGAGCAAGATTTGTTTGAAGACTGCGAATTGGATCAGTGGCTCGATGACAACGGTATTCGTGAGGCAAAGGAGTTTGACCTGGCACAGTGGGAACGACAGTCAGGGACAGAGCATATCGACGATATGATGGGATTCTTCACTGGCCGAGGAATTACACATGAGACGGTCGAGGACTTTGCTGAGTTTATCGAACTGGTGAAGAACAAAGGCCAGATGCCAGACGGTGCCCCCTACCCTACGAATATCGCATTCCCCTACAGAGTGCCTAGAAGTAACTGCATTGCTGGTTACGAACTGAGAGGATTCGGCGGCTTCAAAGGAAAGGCCGAGGGAACGAATAGCCGGAGCGGATTATGGCTTGCAGACTTCTCTGGTGGCAGACCCAGCAGAGTGAGAAAGGTGTTCTTCTTCGAGAGTGCGCTCGATGCGATGGCCTTCTATCAGCAGAAACAGGAAGAGCTGTATCTGGAGCAATGCGTATTTGCATCGACAGGCGGCAGTTTCTCTGACCTGCAAGTGAAGGGAACAATGGATTATTTCGCCAGGGCTACAGCCGTCGACTGCTTTGACAATGATCTGCAGGGACATTTGTATGGATGTCGGATGATAGCATTGCTCGAAGGACAATGGAAGATGGACGACCTGAAATGCGAGGTAAAGAACGGCATCGTGAACTTCAAGGTCGGCGATCGTAATATGCAAATTGCAGCAGCCCTCTTGGACATCGACACCTTCCGGGCCATGACAGGACTCTATAAAAATAAGGTGGAGGAATGGAAAGCACCTGACGGATATAAGGACTGGAACGATGTCCTAATGAAAGAACAAGATAGCTAACAGATAGGTAAAAAGATTGAATGATGAATAGATATAACGAGACTGGCACTATCATCAATTTTAGTGCCAGAACCTATATGAACCATAAGTGCATCTGTACTTATGCAAGCGATGATGAAAAGCTTCACGCCATTATTGATGATTATGGTGTTATGTATAGCCCTGATGGAAAACGGCTGCTCGATACTGTCCGTCAACTGAAACACTACGAGGTTCCAGAGGGCGTCGAGGTCATCTGCGACGGAGCGTTTTGCTTTAGCGGGCTGGAAAGCATCAAGTTACCAGATTCATTGCAGGCCATTGGATGTAATGCCTTTGGCAACACAAGGCTGACGGCACTCACCATCCCAAGGAACGTGCGACATATCGCGCCTGTGAATCCTATCGCCACCAATCAATTGCTGCTTGACAAGTTCGAATGTCTATCACCATACTTCAAAGTGGTTAAAGGTATTCTCTACAGCAAGGATAACGTCATATTCTATGGAGCAGTGACAGAAGACTATCCAGAAGAACTTGAGATTCTTGAAGGTGTAAAGGTTATCGCCAATGGTGCTATGAGTCATCGCGCACATCTTAGATCTGTATCTATACCAGATTCTGTTACCGTTATGGGTGACGGCGCTTTCCATTGCTCTGGGGTGAAGAAAGTGAAGCTGTCAAAGAATATCGACCGCATTCCAGCAGAATGTTTTTACGACTGCCGGCTGGAGGTTTTTATCGTTCCTGAAGGAGTTGTAAATGTCGATGATAGTGCGTTGGGGCATAACGATAATCTGATAACCGTCATCTTCCCAAAGACATTGAAGAATATAGGGTATAACGTGTTTAGTGGTTGTCCGTCACTTACACGTATTTCAGGTCCGAGAAAATCAAATTTCATGAACTTGAAAGATATGCAGAAAGCCGGTCTAAGAAAGGGAGTTCGTAGTACGCGCGAGAACTGTATCATCGATAGCTACGAAAGCAACATGGAAGGTGTTACGATGCACCTACACAATTAGGCAATAAGGCTTCAAACCAGTATCTTGAAGGTGACCTCTCCCCCACCCTCTTCATAGGTGAAGGAAAGGTCACTTTTATTTTCTGCTTTCAGTGCGTCGAGTTCAGATTTGACATCATTGAGGATGTTTTGAATCGTGGGTGCTGGCTGAGCTTTCTTTGTAGATGTACGACTCAACTCCAGGCTATTACTATCTTGATTCATCTGTGCCTCTAATTCCTTTAATGGAATCCTATGTTCACCTTCATTTCGCCAACTGGCAAGCATAAGATAGATCTGCTGGCTGTATCGTGACTTACACGCCAGGAAAGCATCTTTACTCAATTCACAATATCCATACTCCTTTGATATGATATGATGTACCACATCTTTATCCAACTGGATCATGAAGTCCTTACTATCTCCCTCTTCGAAGAACACAGTACCAAGGCGATGATAACGATGATAAGACTCATTATTGAGCGTGCTTGGAATAATGACAGGAATGAGAGAAAGCGTAGATAAGCGGGAACGGAACTTAGAATAATCTGCTCTACGAATACCTAAATCCTTATAGCGGATAGACAGAATGATGTCCTCCTGAATTCCAAACAAATCTATCTGAAGCCCTTCACGAATATAAGGCTGTAATTTATCAATGATAGCGAGCAATACTTTGTTCTGCCAGTAGTCATAACCCTGGCGCATCATAATAACAGTCATAGGGACGATTAGTGACTCTCCCCTACCCTGCTCTTTCTTCGATTCTCGCTTCGTAGGCATCTCTATAACCCTTTATAACTTGCAAATTTACGAAGAAAAATTCAATTGATTGAAAATATCGCCAAAATTTTAAGGTTATTTGTAATAGGAATGGGGTGTTAATGGTCTATTGGAACTCCCCTACCCTACCCTATTTTGGGGTCAAAAAGTAATATGTAGTAGTTCATAATTCATGTATTTCGAATCTCATGTATTATTTTTCTTTATTAAAGTATATATTTTTTCTTTATTAAAGATATAATTCAAAATTAAGGCCGAATAATATATTCAAGGCAATTCTTTTAAAAATAGATTTATAAATTGATGATGTTATATATTGTTGTATTTCAAATATTTAAGTAATATACATTTAATAAAGAATTTGTTTTATATATATTAAAGAGTAATATTTTATATTTAATATATAATATACTTTGTATTTAATAAAGTATATATTTAATAAATAATAAAGAAATAATTCTCTCCCCTACCCTATCACTGTATTGACATCGTTGTTCTTCATGCATGTCAACTTGCCTACACGATTAGAACGATCATACCCAAAGACAAAGAAATGGCTGCAATTTTATGTCCAGCAAAATATGCATTCTAGAAAAAAACAGAGAAATTTTGGTGTGGCATGACAGATTGAAGAACAACAGCTACAGAACTCGGGATGAAAAATGCGTCATTCACAGAACTTGATTGCCTGAAGACACTCTTCCATAACAGCACTAAAATCATCCGACAGAAACCTGTACGTACTTATTATATATTAAAGATGATACCTTATTATATAATAAAGGATAAACTATAGTCTTTATTAAAGAGCTATAGATTGTGAATATTAAAGACAATCTATTTACTTTATTAAAGTCTATACATTATATTTATTAAAGTTTATAATTTATCTTTCTTAAAGATTAATATGAGATAATAATAAAGATTATATTTTGTATTTATTAAAGAATAAATGAGCCAACTCAATACGCCACATCGATTCTGACATACTTTATATTTATTAAAGATAAAATACTAAAAGTCTTTATTTTCAGGCATATCCGACATTTAATCTGCATAAACTCTTCATATAGATTAAAGACAGGCGCAAGTATTTAATAAAGATAAAATACTGATATTTATTAAAGAGAAATATAGGTCTATATTAAAGACAAGATATTTTCTTTATTAAAGGTTTTATTTCGTAATTATTAAAGAATATAGTTAATAATTATTAAAGATGATATTTGTTTGTATAATAAAGATAAAAGGATTGCTCTTTATTAAAGATTATTATTTATCTTTGCGACACATTTAAACGCAACGAAGTATGGCTATCAAGAAGAAAGGTAACACGGGGTTCCTGAATGGAACGACAGTAGAGAAGCTCGATAACATCGTGCAAGCTCAGAGTGAGGCTCCAGCAGCCAATTCTACAACTGAAGCGACACCTATAGCTCCAGAAATCACTGAAACGCCTGAAAAACCGCAGGAAAATGCTCCTGTGGAAGCTCAGTCTAGCCCTGAAGCAGCTCCAGAAGCTCGTAAACCGCTTACTTTGGAAGATGTGATGGCTTCTGAGGATCTTATCAAGCAGGTAGCCCAGCAGATTATCAAACAGGGTGGTGCCAAAGGCATTGAGTTTGAACATCCCAAGCAAGGCCGTCCCCGTAAAGAACTCATCAAGGGTATTGACGAGGTATCTGTCAATCTACAACTGCCTGAAACTTTGGTCAAAGCGCTGCGTAAGAAAGCAAAGGAGGAGAAGAGAACTATCAAGGAGCTTATTGGCTACGCAGTGATGAATGCGTATCCAGAACTGGTTTAAATGATTATGACTATGGCAACAACAAAGAAAACAAGGATTATAACCGTCGTCAACCACAAGGGTGGGGTAGGGAAGACCATGACTGCGGCAAACCTCGGTGCCGCCCTCGCTAAGATGGGTAAAACCGTACTTTTGGTAGATGCTGACGGACAGTGTAACCTGACCATGCAGAGCGTTGAGGAAGTAACTGTTCCTACGCTCTCAGACTACTTAAACAACGACGATATAGAAGTGAATCCACAGCAGGTTTCCAAGAAGCTGTTCCTGATTCCAGGATCAACGGCTTTGGATGCTGATTCACACAACATCGAACTCTCTATCGAGGAGGATGCTGGTGCTACGAAATACATGTCAGAATGGCTTGAAAAAGTGAAGGGCGAGTATGACTACGTTATCATCGACTCTGCTCCTGGTTCCGGCGCTATGCTGGTCAACGTTATAGTGGCCGCTGACGAGCTGATTATCCCCATTGCAGACAAGTTCTCGATTCCTGGAGCAAAGAAGCTCACGCAGATTATACGCGCGAATAACAAAGAGGTTCGTGGCCACTATCTGCTCACCAAACAGACGAAGTGGGGTGTCAGCAAGCAGATCAAGGAACTACTGCTCACACAGGCCCCAGAGAACCTGTACCACACGGCTATCCGTCAGTGTGAGGAGCTGAACAAAGCTGCAGCATGTGGCATGAGCATCTTTGACTACAATCCCAAGTGCAACGGTGCTGAGGATTACATGGCCCTGGCAAAAGAGATAAACAAGGGTACGAAGGACAAAGATATGCCATTTTAGTCAAAAAAGTGGAAAAAGTTCCCTTTTTGTTCCAAAGGTGCTTTACTCGAATGTGAGGAAAGTACCTTTTTTGTGGCGGTGATAGCTTGAAACGCCTACATAGGCAAGATTTCCAAAGATTCCAAAATAAAAGCTTTTTTGAACCATATAGGGTAGGGGAGAGGTTGCTACACTCTTCATAATTAGTTGAAAAACGACTAAATTTGTCAAGATTTAGAAATTCGGAATTAAAAAGTTCCCTATTTGTGGCGCAAAAGTTCCCTATTTGTGGCGGGTAAAGATAAATGTTACTAATTTGTGGCGATGACGCTCCTTTTTTGTGGCGGCAGGGTTACGAAATTGTGGCGATGAAGTTCCTAAGTTGTGGCGCAAATGTTACCAAATTGTGGCGGCAAATCATTGAAAAACCCTGTAAATAAAGGCATTTCGCATTCTCTATAGTTCTAATACTTGATTTTAATAAGAAAGAAAACTATCTTAAACAAGATTTTTCAACGGTAGGGAAAAGAAAAGGGAAAGGAATGAATATATATACGCTATAAAGCGGAACAAATCTGTGCACCTAATGCGGATGGAAGACCAGTAGACAAAGGCTATCGAGCCGAAAAACGGAACAAAATAGGAACAATCTGATGAAAAAGCCACGAATTTGTGGCGGTTTAGCTGATGTCGAAGACACAAAGCGGAACAAAATAATGCACTTAGAAGTAGGCGAAAGTCTCTATAAATGGCCGATTCAGCGATTTAGCGGAACAAAAAAGGAACATTTTGGCGAGTCGAAATAGTGAAGATTTCTGTTTACTGAAAGTAAACTATAAGAGCGCATTAAAGCGGAACAGAATCGTGCAAGTTCCCTTTTTGTGGCGATAAAGCCATCAAGCGGAACAAAATCATGCACCTCAATGTAAGGAAAAAGAGGGTATCGAGCTGTTGAGCGGAACAAAAAAGGAACACTCTGGAGCGGAACAAAATCGTGCACCTCATACCCTGTTTTTGAGCATAGATAGGGTTTTAGACGTTGTGATTAACATTTTTTATTATTCAAGCATTAAAGCGGAACAAAATCGTGCACTTCGACCCCTCGTCAGACCGCGTATGCAGTAGAGTTTTGGGCATTTTGCGGAACAAAAAAGGAACATTTTCAAAGCGGAACAAAATCGTGCACCTAAAAATGATAATATCTGACTATCAGTCAGTTAGTTAAGACGTAATCGGAACAAAATAGGAACATTCTTAAACCCATGTTCCCTTTTTGTGGCGGTAAAAAAATAGTCTCGTTAAAATTTGGTTGTTACGCAGAAAAAGCGTACTTTTACAACCGAAATTGAACGTTCGACATCAAATTATCATTAAAAATGGCTACCGCTAAGTCAACAACAACAAATGAAGGAGCATCTGCCAAGCAGACGAAGCCCAAGAAGAAACCTGGTCGCAAGAGCACGAAAGTGAAGCTGCCCGAAGGACTCATCCCTATCGAGGAAGAGACCTGGCTGTTGGCTCCGCTGACGCTCACCCTGATGCGCCACAACTATACGTCGGTGCAGAACAAGGTGCTCATGTCCATTCTGGAGTGTCTGCAGAATATCCTCCGCCAGATGCTGAATGCCGGTAATGGTGTGTC
>CAMUYR010000067.1 GCA_947164965.1 uncultured Prevotella sp.
AACTCCTTGTTCTGGTCGGCAAAGTAGTTGAATGCCATTTCGCCAAAGAAGAACTGCTGGCAGCGATACTGGATTTCCATAGCCAGACGGCACAGACGCTTATCCCTGTCATCCATCGTCAGGCTGCGGTGTTCCTGCCACTCATCCCAATGACGCATCAGGATAAACGGAAGAGAGATACCTATGCCGTAGTACGGAATACGCTTCAGCAGTGTTCGGTCTGCCTTATCGCCATTAAACTCAGCTATCTCCAAATGGCTGGTCTGCCACTCGTAGGTCTCATCATTTAGCGGCTCAATAGGCAGTTCACCCTCCACCTTGTCGAGTCGGTAAGCCCACGTCTTCAGCGTCTCGTTGGCATCGGGATCTACCTGCTGGTGACGTTTCGCCATACCCTTGTCAGGCAATGGAATCACGGCAAGTCGGGTTGACATACCCGTACCAAAATTCCTTTGATTCACCTTGCGGTGCAGGGCATACGGCGTACCAGTATAGATGAAGTTCCAGAACACATTGAACATACCCGTCACAGACTCCTGATTGGCATACATCTGTCCGTCCTGCTCGTTGTGGAAAGCCTTCAACTCAAGGATTTCTCGGTCCTTCCAGTCACCACCCTTATTCTGCTTGGTGACGTTATCCAGTTCCGCATCGAACGAGAACATGTGCAGATTCAGGGGCACGCCCTGAACTGTCTCAATAGCCGCATTCATGTGGCGGATAAATTCACCGGTAGCAGTACGGGCAGGATGCACTCGGATACCAACAACTGGCCTTTTCAGGGCTTCACCCTTTTGGGCTTTGGTACTGGTAGTACGCTCCGTTCTGCCTTCCTTGTATCGGTTAACAGCCTCTATCAGGCATTGGTCAGCCTGAATCATCGGGTCGGCAATTTTCTTGTAGAATTTCTCCACAATGTTTTTACCGGCTCCCGGGTCGCCAATAATGAAGATGCAATAGTTCAGTCGGCGCACCAACTCAGGCTCGTACCAAAAATGATAGAAAGCCCTTGTCATCAGCGTTCCGAACAATGCCGCAGAGGAAAACCACACCGCAGGCAACTTATGGGGATGCACATTCAGGAACAGCTCCTTCAAGCAGGGGTAATACTCTGCCATCTCCAGCAGCTCTGAGGACCATTTGTCAAAAGGCAGAGCCTCCCCCAGCCCCTCCGAAGGAGGGGAGCCTGCTGCTGAATCAAGGGGACAGGTTGCTTGATTCAAGCCTGAATCATGAACCTGTCCCCATTGATTCACGGGGGAGGCTTTCACTATTTTCAACGCCTGCTGCATCCGCTTAGGAATCCCCTTCAGGAACTCATAGCCCTGGGCACTCTTCACGGTAGTAGCCACATCCTCGTTCCTTTCCTCGATGATCTCCTTTACAAAGGGAGTTTCTCTCAGAATCTGTTCTATCAGCTTCGGGTCGTTATCCGTGATGTAACGTAGGTGGTCGGCCAGCACAAGACTTGTCCTATGCCTGTCGCCTGGTTCAATCTTCCTATCACCGACCCATGCCGCAACGATCTTTGAATAAGGAACACCATGATATTCTTTTTCTGAACACGGATTGTTCGGATCTGACGGATTTGTGAGATTAGAGAGATTCGTGTTCGTCTTATCCGTTTTATCCGTGATATCCGTGTTCGTTTTGGTTGGCTGGCTTTGTCCCTGATGATACGCCTCGTTGTACTTGGCTCCGAAGGCATCGTCCTGATACGAAATCAGCCGTTCTTCGTCAATAAAAATAATGTCGTCACTCGTAGTCAGAAACGCACCCCTGCTGGCATCCTTGCAAGATTCATCGGGGTTCAGTCCCAGTTTCAGAGAAAACTCCTTTTGGTTGTCTATCAGGTTGCCTACGCTGACGTCAGCAATAAACACCACCTTCAATCCATGCCCCGAAGGCGTTACGAACACAAAAAGAATACGCTTCTTATCCTCCTCACTCAGCTTGTTGTATGCCTCTTCCCAAATGTCCCTCACGGTCTTTTTACTCCCCTCGCCCTTTGGAGAGGGGTCGGGGGTGAGGCTGTCCACATGGTCAAAGTCTATCACGCACAAACCGTTCAGATGGCAATACTTCTGATTTCGCCACTTACCACGCCTCTTCGTTTTCTCGCCAGTATCCTTATTCTCAAACTCCTTTTCGCTCTCGTCGTAGGTAGCAATGAAAATCACAAAGGGCAGCCCCTTCTTCTTGGCATCGTAGGTCTTCCTATCACCCCGAGCCAGGGCCTCGCGAGCCTCCTTGACTTTCCTGATAGTTTCAGGCACCGTAATCAGCGCCCGAAACTGTTGCTTGGTAATTACTTCAGTTGGCAAACCGAAGCTTCGTTGATAACAAAACATTTGTCAATCTTGCTTGTTAAATTGTACAACTCTCTCCTTACGTCTATCAATCCTTTAGCCTCAAATGTGAGCCAGGCTACAACCTTCTGCTCCTGCGTGCGAACCAGCTTTACCTTCACGTTGTCCTCATTCAACAGGAACTCCCCATCAGGCATCTCCGGCTCCTCAATCTCCATATCCTTCGTCAACTTAGCCAACTCCTTGTGGAAGAAGGCAGCCTTGTCAGGCACATCCTCAGGACACTTCAACTCTACACAAGTCAGCGGGTTCTTACCGTTGGTAATGTACCGCTTCGACTTACCCACCTTCTTTACTTCCCTCTGACTGGGCTCTCCCTGAGCCTGTGGGTCAACCTCTATCGAACCGTCATCATAGATACGGGTGTTCGACTTATACGATCTCTGCAACTTTCTCATACCATTCCGATTTTATCGATGTAGATTGTTGTGGCCTGCTTGGCATCACCTGTAGTCTGTGAGTTCCACTCACGAATCACCATAGAGCACTGCACCTTGTAACGATGCTGGAGATCAAACTTGGGACAGTTGACAGCTCTCTCACCGGTAATCTCACCGAGAAAACTATCCGTACCGTCCGTCAACTTGAGCACAACAGAATTAATCACCTTCTGTTCGCCCGTCTTCTTGTCGGTGTACTGATGAGTAATCAGTCCCGACTGATTCAAAATTCTTACTGTTGCTTCCATTCTTTTTAAACAGTTTGAAATTTTTCTCATGCCTCATCCTTCAGTCTTCTTCCTTCAATTTTATTTTGTTCAATTTTGTGGTCAATTTTGTTTAATTTCTGCCCCGCAAGGGGCACTCCATTAAAAAAATCAATTCTTCACTTCTTTAGCATAAAGAGTAAATAGTCCTTCGACTCCGTCAGCACCTCAATGCCAATCTGGAAGTACTCCTTTTCGGAGTCCAGTTCCAATAGCTTAATCAGCTGATTAGCCAACTCCGCATTGTTGAACTGAAGACTGCTACTGCCAGGCTTAAACTTCACCTCAATGCCCCGCTGTCGGTTGAACATCAGGACTACATCGGTAGTCTGTCGGCTACGGGTCAGCAGCATGTGAGTCGAAAGCTTCTTAGCCACCATCTTCGAGTGCTCCAGGTTCAGCGAGAAACGCTTACCGCCTCTGAGACTCAGCGAACAAGTGTTCTTAGGCAGGCCTGTGCAGGTAGTCCTCGTCTGGATGTCGATAACCTCCAAACCCAGACTGCTCAGTTGGTCAGCCTCGCAACGCTCAGCCCGCTCCTCTTGCAGGTGCTGGTTCCATTCCTCGTGGATAGCCAACCAGAAGTCCTTGCCATAAATCGTCTTCGGATAGACGAAAGCCTGCGGGATGACACTCTCAGCCTTGGCCTTCTCCAGATACGTATCTAGACTGGCAGGGTTCGAAGTCAGGTGGTTAGTACGGTAGTACTGTGCAAACAATGCGTAAAGGCTTCTTGTATGAAGAAACCTCTTAAATTCTTGTATCTCTGTTCTATTCATTGTAAACAGTTTATTTAACGTCGCCCCCTTTAAGGCGACCTTTATAGTAAATAAATAATGTACGTGTGAAATGTGTGTCATAAAGTCAAAGAGCACTTGCAAACTTGTTCCCAGCGTCCCGGGGTTTGCAAGTGCAAAATTAGCTACTAATATTTATAGATAGATAGGTCCTTAAATGCCCATCCCTAACATTCCCGTACTTTCCCGAGTATTCCTTGATTATCCCGAATAATCCCTGTGTTTCATGTATGGAAAGCACAAAAAAAAGCACCAGAACCCAACAAAGTTCTGATGCTTGCTCCTTAAGACCTTAGCGCTGTAACAGCCTTTATCTCGTATAGCAATTCCTGAAAGTCTTCAAACTAAACCCATCTCCATTGGGCATACCCATGCGTACTAATTCATTATAGGCTTTCTCTGCGTTCTGAGGCAACATAATTTTCTTCTCGTCAGCCATCTGCTTCAGATACTGGCATATTTCCTGAATGCCCTGCCGTGTCACCAGCCGCTTAATTTCATGGTGTATCTGCCATTCTCTTTCTTCGCTGTCGACCGCAGGGTGGATAAACTTGAATATATCCTCTCGCTCTTCCTTGACACTTGTAGCCGATGGCTCTGCTGCAGACGACTCTACTTTCTTCTGAGTATCCTTCCAGTCCACCTCCTTGCCATTGATCATAATGCCAATGCCACCTTTCTCCACGTTGCCAATCTCCTTGTCCACATGCTTTTCAAGCACCAGGTCACCGGCAACAGTAACACCACTCTTACTAATTGTTTTAAGTGCTTCTTCGATGTCTTCTTTTTTCATTTTAAGCTTCTTTATCCACCTTTACACCAATGCCACCTTCCTCAATGTTGCCAATCTCCTGGTCCACCTTTTTCTCTACCACATAGTCACCCTGCACGGTTATCTTGGGCTCCGTCTGCTCATCGTCCAGACTCTCAATTGCAGCCTTCAAGTCCTCAGGCAGGTCAAGCCCATTGGCATTGGCTATCTCCAATGTGGCCGACTTAGCAAAAGCCCGTTTATCAGCAGTCTTGCGCTTCGAGCGGTTCACATAAGTCTTCAAGCCCTTCATCAGATTATCATCGGACGCTTTCTTTGCCACGTCTGCCGACAACTTGCTCATCTCCATCAGATTCATTTCCACCTTAGCCCGTCGCTGTTTCTCTTCTTCATATTGCTGACGAAGCTCCTCGTTCTGCTCTTTCAGCCGCTTGTTTTCATCTAACACCACATCAATATTATCCAACACCCGCAAGTAGTCTTCCATCTGTTCTACCTGCTCCACTAGTCTGTCGCGTTCCCTTTCAAGGGCGCGCCGCGCATCATACGCCATCTCGCTATAATCTGTATAATCTTTGTCCATAGATCGTTTTTGATTAATAATATTAAAAAGGACTGCAAAGGTACAAATTATTCCATACAATATGTGATGAACGGGAAACTATTTTTGGTTAAATTTTGCTAAGATTCATGTTCTTAGTACTAAATTGGGTGCACACGGGGACTGTGAAGTGCATTTAAGCATGTGTATCAGGGGGGCTGTCCCTGCGATACATAATTCCTCGCTCAATCCAGCATCTTTTCCTTCTATTTTTTGCGTATTTTTATGATTATTCGGTGAAAAATAAGTAATTTTGCACGCAAATTACAAAAACCAAACAAGAATGAGATACGGAATTATAGGTGTAGGAGCCATCGGAGGCTATTATGGCAGCAAGTTGGCACATAGCGGAAAAGAAGTGCATTTCCTGTCGCATAGTGATTATCAGTTCGTAAAGGAAAGAGGTATGCAGGTGGATTCTTGCGACGGGTCGTTTCATCTCTTCCCAGTCAACGTATACCAGCATCCGACAGATATGCCTCAGTGCGACGTGGTGATAGTAGGTCTGAAGACCACCAACAATCACCTGCTTGCGGAACTGCTCCCCCCATTGCTCCACGAAGGGACAGTTGTAGTGCTGATACAAAACGGCATCGGTGTAGAGGCTGATGTGCAGAAGATGTTCCCTGAGGTGCAGCTGATAGCAGGACTCGCCTTTATCTGTTCCGCAAAGACAGAGCCGGGCCACGTGAACCATCAATGCTACGGGAGCATCAATCTGGCTAACTACTCCTGTCGCGACGAGGCGCGGTTTGCAGATATATTAGACGATTTTACAAACGCGGGCATCGTAGCCGCATCGGTGCCCTACGACGAGGCCCGTTGGAAGAAGGCCGTATGGAACATGCCATTCAACGGGATGACAGTAGCGCTGAACACGCAGACAGACCTGCTGTTGAAGAATCCGGCAACCCGAAAGCTGATATATGACCAGATGATGGAGGTGATAGGTGCTGCACAACATCTTGGGGTAACAGGACTGGACCAGTCGTTTGCCGACAAGATGATACAGATGACCGATGAGATGACACCCTATTCGCCCTCGATGAAGCTGGATTACGATTTCCACCGTCCGATGGAGATACATTATCTCTACACCCGTCCCATAGAGATAGCTGAGGCAAGTGGTTACCAGATGCCCAAGCTTAAGATGCTCGAGGCCGAACTGAAGTTTCTCTCGGAATAACCGCGCTGAAGTTGTCCCACTTTCCACACAGAATCATTCATGTATCAGGGGGTCTGCGAAAAATGGGAGGTTATAAAGTTATAAGTTATAACTCCTGACATTTAGGTTCATTGGTTTTATGGGTTGCAATGTAGGGGAGTAGATAGAATATAAGATTATATAGTATATTAAATTTATATATATTATAATATATATAAATTATATAAAGGGATGTAATTCTAAAATTCCGAATCAAGATGTCAGGTGTCAGGAGTTATAAGTTATAAGTTATAAGTGAATAACCTCGTTACGGAAATTTTTCGCTCTGAATATTAAAAATAATCGCTAAAAAGTTTGGTAGTTTCATGAAAATTTCGTACCTTTGCATCATAGATGCAAAACAGACGTCAGCATCAAAAAATGCGGCATAGCCAACGGAAAAATTTTTGTTAACCATGGGACAAGTTTTCATAGGCAAACCGCGAAACGAGGCATCAAGGACGAGGTTTTAAGGACGAGG
>CAMUYR010000068.1 GCA_947164965.1 uncultured Prevotella sp.
ACGAATTGGAGCGTCGGCTGCCAGATGACGAATTGGGTGATATCAGCCACACTATAATCATGTTGTATTGGAAACTACGTCATTCGGAAGAAGAAAAAGTGCGTATCAAACGTCAGCTTACCCAGAATGCCGCTCATGAGCTGAAAACACCTGCTGCCAGCATTCATGGTTATTTAGAGAGCATCATCGACAATCCCGATATGCCAAATGATAAGAAACAACATTTTCTGGAACGCTGTTATGCTCAAAGTGAACGCATGAACAAGCTTCTGCTGGATATGAGTGTGCTTACTAAACTAGACGAGATTGATGATAGTTCATCTAATGCTCAGCATGAGTATCGTCAAGTTGATGTCTTGCAGATTATCACAAATGTGATAGATGACACAGACTTGCAATTACAAGAGAAAGGTATCGAACTAAAACTCCAATTACCACAGAATATAGAAGTACAGGGTGATTCGAGCCTGCTATACAGCATTTTCCGAAATCTGATAGACAATACTATTTCCTATGCCTACGGGGCCACACGGTTAATCATCGCCTGCCAAGAGATTGAAATAGAAGGACGCCACTTCTACGAATTTAATGTAAGCGACAATGGCCAAGGCGTAGAGGCGCAGCACCGTGAGCACCTGTTTGAACGTTTCTACCGTGTAGACAAAGGGCGCTCGCGCAAACTTGGTGGCACAGGTCTAGGGCTTGCCATCGTGAAAAATGCAGTTGCCGCCCATGGTGGACAAGCAATTGCACTTTCTACGCCTGGTGGCGGGCTTACCATCAGGTTCACACTCGCAAGGTTTTAGCCCTGTCCGTTGATAGGACCGTCGCCAAAGTCATTGTTCAAGCCCTTACCTGCCTGCACAACATTCATTACATAGTCGCCAAGTTTCTCACACTCTGAGATGAAATCGACATAGAACACACCCAACTGATAGTCGTAGAGTCCAGCATTTACATCGTGCAGGTTCTGGTTCTTCAGTTGTGTACGATAGTTATTGATTTCATGCTCGATGTTAAGCGAGGTCTTCACACCATTCTTGGTAGTGGGTTGGTCAATGCGTTTCAGCATCTCGCTGAGGGCAGCACCTACCAGTTGCAGCATCGTCATCATGTGCTGCATCTGCTCGGCAGTAAAGCCCTCCTGACAGTGCATGCGATGGCGATTCAGGGTACGCCCCAGGTTATAAACCGAGTCACCGATGGACTCTAACTCAGATATCTGGCGAAGCATCTTTTGTATCTGAGTTTTCGACGCATCCGACAAGCGACCTTCACTCACCTTGTTCAGATAGCTGGCAATCTCCATCTCCATCGAGTCGGTGATGTTCTCGTATTTCTCAATACGGGCAAAGAGTTTATTAAACTCCATCTCGTCTTTCGTTTCCAGAAGCGTGGGCACGAAACCTGCCATGCGCTGACAACGCTCAGCGAAACTGCGAATCTCCTTCTGTGCCTCCATAATGCTGAGTTCGGCTGTAGAGAGCAGACCGCCACTGATGAAACGCAGGCGATAGTCCTCGTCTTGTGCCTTCATAGGCAGCACACGACATACAAACATCTCTATCTGCTTCACAAAACCAATGAGCAACAGCGTGTTGATGATGTTGAAGGCGGTGTGGAAGGCTGATAGCTTAAAGAGATCGTTGCCACCACCCATTAAGTTCTCTACTACCCAACTAACGGCATCACAAGCGGGATAGAACACGATGAGGAACACCACGACACCAAACACATTGAAGAACATGTGGGCCAGAGCTGCACGGCGCGCTTGTGTATTGGCAGTCAGCGAAGCCATAAACGCAGTGATGGTGGTACCAATATTCTGTCCCATAGCCAGCGCAGCTGCTTGTTCGAAGCCAAAACCAGGGATGTTCATGCCGAAGAGCATCAGCGTAATGGCCATTGTGGCAGCTGACGCCTGAACAATCATCGTGACCAATGCACCCACAATCATAAAGAGGATGATGGTGAAGAACGAATCCTGCGGCACGTGAGCCAGCATCCCCGCCACCATATCACCGATATTCATCGCTGTGGCAGCCTCTTGCAGAAACGATAATCCCATAAAGAGGAACGAGAAGCCGAAGATGAATTCGCCAATGCTCTTGCGGTTACCCTTGCCACTGAATATCAATGGCATACCGATAGCCAACAAGGGGATAGCAAAGGCAGCGATGTTCACCTTAAAGCCAACAGCTGATATAATCCATGCTGTAACTGTTGTTCCGATGTTTGCACCCATGATGACGCCAATAGACTGCGCAAGCGTCATCAACCCTGCATTCACAAAACTTACAACCATCACGGTTGTGGCACTCGATGACTGGATGAGTGCCGTAATCAGAATACCTGTTAGAACACCCATCACACGATTCTTTGTCATCGCAGCCAAAATACTGCGCAGGCGATCGCCTGCAAACTTCTCCAGACCCTCCGACATTGTCTTCATTCCAAAGAGGAACAATGCCAGCGACCCCACAAGCGAGAAAATGTTAATAATCAATTCCATTTGTATTTTATCCTATAAATTTTGCTGCAAAGATATTACAATCTTATTACGCTGTTGTTACGTCCATGTTACAATCCTGTTACAAACGGTAATGTAACCTATCTATCACACGAATGAAATGTTTTTGTAACATGTTCAGTTTATCTTTGCAATGTCAATCACTAACGGTTGGCTAAATCATTTATGGATAAAGAAAAAGCAGAAAGAATTCAGAGAATCTTTAATTGGGTGAGATTTGTCATCCTAGTGTTGTTTCTCACATTTATTTTCATCGGATTATCTAAGGCTCAAACTACCAATGATTTCGGTATGTGGACTACTATTGGCACGGAAAAGAATGTAAACGACAGTTGGAGCCTTGGAGTGAACACCGAAATCCGCACGAAGAACAATGTTGGTAGTGTTGACCGTTGGCAGTTAGGCATAGATTGTACGTATAAAATATCCAAACTCCTTAAATTGGGAGGAAGTTATGAATTTCACTTAAAGAACCATACGATAGATGGCGTAAATGAAATGGTTCCCCGCCATCGCCTTATGTTCGACATAACACCAGGATGTAAGGTGTTTAATTGGCTTAAACTATCTTTGCGCGAGCGATATCAGTATACACATACAATGCAGAGGGGCAACGAGAATGCAAGCAATGAACATCATCTGCGTAATCGGTTTAAGGCAGAGATGACCAATAGTAGAATGAATGGCTGGAGTCCCTTTGCATCGGTTGAGATGTTCAATAATCTAGGTAAACAATTTCAAATAGATGAGATGCGCATAGCCGCTGGAACGTCATATAAGATCAACGCTCATCATGCCATCAATATGGGGTATTTACTTGACCTGAAAAGGTCGGCTGGTGGCTTAGATAAAGCTCTTCACGTGTTAACATCGGGATATGTGTATCATATTTAGTCATACTATGGAATCAAAATCACCAAAAGAAATACAAGTCGAAGAGAAGATAACTGATTTGGTCACAAAGATAGTGGATGACCAGACATTTGGCGATGACCTGCCTTTAAGACTATGGAATCATCTTCAGAATAATCTGGAAATAGATGCTATACAAAATTATGCCAACATAGTATCAATAGGTCGGTTGGGGTTGAATGATCACGGACCTGTACACATGAAGATTGTATGCCGCAATGCTTTAAAAATGCTCTTTTTGCTTCACGAAGCAAGTGTGGAGACAAGTCTAGAAAAGGAAAAGTCCGGCACATATGCAGATAGTGTCTGTGCTGTAATGCTTGCCTCTCTCCTTCATGATAGTGGAATGACCATTAGTCGCAAAGATCATGAGCTTTATTCCAGCATAATCAGTTATTCAATCATCAATGACACATTAACGCAACTGATGCCTGAAGATAAGAACATTATACGAAGAACGGTGATACGCTCTATTGCTATGGAAGGCATTATCGGACACATGGCTACGCATCCTATCCATTCTATTGAGGCTGGTCTTATCTTGATTGCTGATGGTTGTGATATGACAAAAGGACGTGCTCGTATTCCTTTGGAGATTCATTCAAAACCGGCAGAAGGCGATATTCACAAGTATTCTGCAAACTCTATTGAAAAGGTAAAAATTGAACAGGGGCATGAGCGTCCTTTGAAAATAGAGATACGCATGAAAGCTGAAGTAGGTTTCTTTCAAGTAGAAGAAGTCCTTATTCCCAAAATTCAATCAAGCCCCGCAAAGAGCCTGTTAGAGTTATATGCAGGAGTTGGTGGCGAAGGAATGAAACGATATATGTAATCAAATAAAAAGAATAATGAATACCTTATTTCTCGGAATAGTTATATTTCTTATTGTGCTGGCAGTTTTTGACCTCGTAGTCGGAGTCAGCAATGATGCAGTAAACTTCCTGAACTCTGCCATCGGTGCTAAGGTGGCGAGATACAGGACAGTTGTGTCAGTGGCGGCTATCGGTGTGTTTGCTGGAGCGGCCTTGAGCAATGGCATGATGGACGTGGCCCGGCACGGCATCATGACGCCACAGTATTTCTCATTCTACGACGTGATGTGTGTATTCCTGGCTGTAATGATTACCGACGTGGTACTGCTCGATGTGTTCAACACGCTCGGCATGCCGACATCCACCACCGTCTCGATGGTATTCGAACTGCTGGGAGGAGCATTTGCCATCGCCCTGCTGCAGATACTCCACGGGGCAACGGCAGCAGACGGGACGTTACTTTCATTAGGTGATCTGCTGAACACGGAGAAAGCCATTTCGGTCATCCTTGGCATTTTCCTCAGTGTTGCCATTGCGTTTGTCCTCGGCATGCTGGTGCAGTGGGTGGCACGCGTCGTTTTCACTTTTACATACCGTGTGAACGGGAGAACGACAGATCAGTCAGGCAAGATGGGAAGTCTGGTTGCATCGTCGTTAAAGATTGGTATCTTTGGTGGACTATCTGTGACGGCCATTGTTTGGTTCCTGCTTATCAACGGATTGAAGAGTAGCAGTTTAATGACGCCTGAGTTGAAAGAAATGGTCAGTCAAAACACGCTTCTGATTATTGGCGGAGGCGCGGCCGTTTTCTCTGTGCTATTGACGCTGCTGAGTGCCATGAAACTGCCCGTACTAAAGTTCGTTGTATTGTTGGGCACCTTCGCCCTGGCAATGGCATTTGCAGGCAACGACCTCGTGAACTTTGTAGGAGTTCCGCTGACAGGACTTGAGGCATATCAGGACTACATGGCCAACGGCAATGGCGAATCGCAGGACTACATGATGTACTCACTGATGGATAGTGCTCATACCCCCGCACTCTATCTCATCGCGGCAGGTGTGGTGATGGTGCTCGCACTGGTCTTCTCAAAGAAGGCGCAGAACGTAGTGAAGACCTCGGTGGACCTCTCGCGACAGGATGAGGGTGACGAGATGTTTGGTTCGAGTGGTGTGGCACGGACGTTGGTGCGCACGTCCAGAAATATGGCCAACGGCATGGCTTCTGTAGTTCCGAATGGTGTGGCGCGATGGATTGACTCACGCTTTAATGCCGATGCTGCCGTGCTGAAGCGGGGAGCCGCCTTCGATGAGATTCGTGCAGCGGTCAATCTGGTTCTCGCTGGGGCGCTGGTGGCATTGGGTACATCGCTCAAACTGCCGCTATCCACCACCTACGTCACTTTTATGGTAGCCATGGGTGCTTCGCTGGCAGACCGAGCATGGAGTCGCGAGAGCGCAGTATTCCGTATTACTGGTGTGCTATCGGTCATAGGTGGTTGGTTCATCACGGCTGGTGTAGCGTTCATGTTGTGCTTCCTCGTCTGCATCGCCCTGTTCTTTGGATCGTTTGTGGCAATGGCCGTTGCCATCGCGCTGGCCATCTTCTTGCTTATTCGAAGCCATCTGCGCTATGAAAAAAGCAACAAGACCAGTGAGGCCGACGAATTGTTTGATCGCATTGTTCGTAGCAGCGATAAAGCAGAATGTTGGATACTGCTTCGACAACATGTGGCACTTACCATCACACATCAACTACAATTGGTAGCAGAAACTTATAAATCGATGACCGATGCTTTCTTTTATGAGGACTATCGTACGCTGAAACGTACCGCAGCGGTGACCGAAAACCAACGCAAAGATATAAAACGCCAGCGACGCAAACAGATTATGGCCCAACGACGTATAGACCCCATGTTGAGTATTGAGAAGGGCACATGGTACTTTCTGACAATCAACTCGCTGGCGCAAATGGTATATTGCTTGAAACGTATGGGTGAGCCATGCTTAGAGCATGTAGGCAACAACTTCAGTCCGGTGCCAAGCAAATATATCCAAGAGTTCATTCAGATGCGCAATGAGATATTACAACTCTTCAACCGGGCCTGCCATGCCGAAACAATGGCGTTGATACGTGGTGATGCCGAAAAACTGCAATCACAGCTTTCCGATTATCGACGGACTATCATCCACGACATTCAAGCCAAGCAACTCAATATTGAGAGTATGACTGTATTTCTGAATTTGGTTCAGGAGTCGCAACAACTTCTCAGTGCCTTGCGCCATACTGTGAGGGGAGCAAACAAGTTTGATGAGTAATAAATTTAATAATACAATTGTCGGATGGGCATCGACTCCTCTGATGACACTTGAAGTGTCATAATAACAAGTAATCACCTTAATAATGGGCGATCGAATTAAATCGATCGCCCATTACCGTATTTCCTGTTATAGAGTTCCTTTGTGCGCAATTCTTCAAGCGCGTCAAAGGTTCCATCACGCCAATAATAATCAACCTTGGGACTGGCGACATTCCAGATTTCTTCACATAATTGTGTCCTGTCACTGCCATCAAAGGCAAGGAATGCTTCAATAATATTGGCTTGGTTTTGGTT
>CAMUYR010000069.1 GCA_947164965.1 uncultured Prevotella sp.
CAGCCACCATCCATTGCATGATTTTTCTCATCATCTTTCTGACTTTTAAATTATTCCTAAATTCCGCAGCACTTTAGTTTAACTTTGTTTATAAGTTCCTGAGCAACAAAAAGTTGCTCAGGATTTTGCCATGTCAGATTTTTCACTTACCTTAGTGCTGCAAATCAAGACAAGCAAAATCATCAATGACATGGCAAAGGTACAACAAAAATCAGAGAAAATCACCGCTTTTGGCGGAATATTTTTCGTTTTCTTAATAGTTTTATGTAAATAATAAATTATAACTAATCTTTCAGTTCGAAGTGCTGATAGTCCTTACAAGTAGTCCAGTCGCCTCCCCATTCAAATCCTTCCTCAATGAAAAGTTTGTAGCACAGGTCGTCGTGATCTATCTTATAGGGGAAACTCTGTGTGCGGTCGCAATACTCCACAGCTGTGGCAGGCTGCACATAGCGTGTACCGTCTTCGCGGTCTTTGTAGTAGGGATTGTAGAGGGTATTGATGTCTACAGCCAACCCGCGGGCATGCTTCGAGAGTTTGGTGGTGCCGCTGATGGGGCGGTAACAGAAGCATGACGAGTTGTTGTCGCGCATCTGGGTCTCGTCGTCGGCGTCATAGACGTCAGGCAGCACCATGCGCTGTATGGGGTAGTGCGCATCATAGAGACGGCGCATAATCCTGACCACCCGACTGGCAATTTCATGACTGCATATCATCTCGCCGATATGTATCTGTTCGTCATAGTCCCAGTGGAGCACCTTCACGTGGTATAGGTCGCCTCGACCGATGTAGGGATTTTCCTTGTAGGTCTTGCCCTGCATACGCTGCCAGACGTTGTCAGGAATAAAGCCTGCCATGAAGCACGACTCTATGCCAAAGGCATCGACAGCCTCTTGGGAGACGATAGCCCCAGCCTGCCATTCCTCCAGTTCCTTCAAGCCGGGTGTCGGCTCCGGCGTCGGGTTGTCCTTATTGATGCTGCTGTTGCTGCACGACGCAAGCGACATTGCGCCGCAGAAAGCCATGACAAGCATCAATGGCCGGATGGCTCTTCTTTGGATGACAGCAAGCATCCAGATGAGATTCTTTTTCATACATTGTTTATTGAATATACATGTTTCCTGTTTATATGACACTTACATATTACATTACTTCCAGTTCGGCATCACCAGTGGAGATGCTGGTGGTGGCTTCACTCCTGTCCTTACCAATGTTCACCTTGACATTCTTCAGCATACCCTTGGCGGTAACCTTATTATTGTCGGGGTTGATAAACTCGAAGGTGACGGTGTAGGAACCTTCTCTGACAGCCTTCTCAGCCGACTCTTTGGGCGCAAATGTGTTGGCTATGGTAGTGGTTGGAATATCACTGCCTGTCTTATAAATCTTCACATTGCGCATGACATAGCTGTTGGAGGCGTTCTTCAACGAGATCAGGCCCCACTTTTCGCGATCGGGAGCTGGCAGCTTGAACGAGAAACCAACCCAACCACGCTTACCGAAGTCGGGATTGATAACTTTATCGTCGCTTTTATAATTGCCTGAGAAGTCCACATCCCAGTCTCTGCGGTTATCGTCGAAGGTGGCCGTCCAGCGCCAGTGATACCACGAGCTATAACGCGGATGCACATAGGCCATCAGGTGGAACTGCTTCTCACTCTCGTCCTCAACACCGGCCTTGCCGTAAGGCACCTGCCACATCCAGACGTTTTTGGCCTCGAACTCCTTGTGGACATCATCGGGGAAATACTTGACGTAGTTGTCCATGTCGTCTTCGTATAGCACATTGTTAGAATACCAGCGGTATTTCACCATATTAGTCGATGAGTTACGGTCGTAGTCGATGTTGGCCAGTTCGTAACTCATGACATCTTTCCACTCGCAGAAGAACCCGAAGCTGGCTTCAGCCTTGGCCGATGGGCCGTCTTTACTAAGTTCCGCGCCAACGGTGAGCGAACCGTTGAGATTAAAGGTGAACTCATTGGAATTGTTGCGTGCCTTGATGGAGTTCTCCGGGAAAGGATAATAGGCGAACTTCAAGCCATCTACTGTATTCATATTGCTTGGGTCGACCAAGGCGAACTGATAATCCATATCGCAGAACCAATAGCCGTAAACTCTGTTTCGGGTGCCTCCGTGCTTGCCGACAAAGGGGCGCCACATGGAGCTGTTGTGGGGAACGACGACGCTACGGATGGCATAATAGTCGCCAGCATTGTCGCCATTGGCCGAGTTCATATAGAGGGGTAACACGTCGAAGCGCAAAGTGACGGAACCGTGACAATCAAGGACGTCGGGTTCAGACCATGTGGCCTTGTCAATCACTTTCTTGAGCGAGAAGGGGAAGTTGATGGAGTAATGCTTGAAATCCTTCGCCAAAGACAGTTTCAAATGATCAAAATCGGGCATATCATCGCCTCTGGTATTGCCACGTGTAAGTTTCCTTGATTCCGAAGCCTGATTGTCAAATTCCTCTTCGTACCATTCTATCCAGTCCACGAGCGCTGTCAGACGGTCGTTATAGTAGTTTAAGTCTTTCACGATGGTACGCTTCGTTTCGTTGCCATTTTCGTCGATGCTGGTGACCTCGTCTTTCTCGTCCAACATAAAGAAATGATCATCAGGATCGATTCCGTTGTGAGTGGCAAACAGCAGTTCATCCCATTCGCCCACGTCTTCATACCCTAACATGTCCGATGCATCCTCTGCTTTCGTAGGCAGGAGGATAATCAGGCCTCCTTTATCATAGAAATCTATGATATTGCCAATCTTGAGACCGGTGATCATGTCGGCGACGACAATCTTAGCCTCGTCGAGACTATTCACCTTGTTGGGGAAAATCATACTCAAGGCCTGTTGTAGTGGTAAGGGCTTAGAGCCTATGCCTACAAAGTAGGTGGGGGCGTCGCAGTGCTTCCAGCTGGCTGTGGGATCCACCATGAGGTTCATGCCCTCTACTAAACCGTCGTTGTCGTCAGCTGATGAAGGATTGTCTATCTCGGAAGCGCAGGCCGAAAACAAAAAAATACCACAGAACAGGATGGAGGCAAACATCCAAATATTATTCTTTTTCATACTTGTATTTATTATTTTGTGTTATTTACATTTGATGTCCTTGAACTGCCACACGCTCGAGGGTACAATCAGATCAAACTCTTTGGCTTCTGCCGGCAGCGGTGGGAAGATAAGGGCAAAGCGAAGTTTCTGATGGGGCCAGGGGATATAGGTACGGGCCGGATCCATCGTGACGTTTTCCACAGTTTCCAGACCCAGTTTGCCACCTTTGTTGCCTTTGATGTAAGTACTTCCCTTAATACTACAATACATGTTGGCCGAGAGAGCCTCTGTTTCCATCTCAATACGTGTCTCTGTGGTAGAGCAGGCCACACGACAGATCTGGACACCTGCCGCCTTCTTCTTATTCACAAACACGGGGTTTTCCTTCATATAATAATATCCCGAATAGTCTGGCAATATGGTTTTTGCATTATTCAGGATACTGGGACCGTCATCCTCGCGTCCTCCCTTGACATACAGGCTCGTGATTTTTCTCGTGAGCGTTTTCTGGTCTGTATAACCATACTTGCAGTTCAACTTTGCGGCCTCTTCGTATTTCTCCAAGGCTTCTTCCCAGTTCTCCTGAGCCTCATAAGCCTTGGCCTCGGTCATGGCATCCTTGAAACTCTGTTCAAACTCCACCTTCTGACGGGCCTGGATTTCCATCTCCTTTTTTCGTTCAGCCGACTCAATGGCTGCGTTGGCTATGCCAAACACGCCACTAATGGTTCGATGGGTGTCCCAGCTGTTCCACGACTGTGCGCTGATGGGAAGGGCCATTATTAACCCCATTACGATCACAAATGCATTCTTCTTCATCGTTCTTCTCACTTTATATTATTAAGGATTAGTCTTGCTCTTTACGTAGTTCAGGAATGGCCAGCCTGTTTCTGTGACATCATTACCATCAGCATCATAGATTTCATATCTTACCGAACCGTCGAGGGATTGATATAAGACGGCTTTAAAGTAGAAGTTGCTTGCGGCTTCATCAGCCTCGGCTTCCGTTATTCCCGATAATGTTGTTGCGAGATCATATTTCACTTGCTTATTGATCAGTTCGGTTGAGGGGGTCATTGATGCTGCTGAAATATATGAGCTCTTTGGCAGGGTTATCTCCCATGGACCGATCTTGTCGGTCTTCCTCTCCATCGTCATTTCCAGCTCAGACTTAGCTGGCCATTCGCCGCCATTTTGGGCGTATGTTCTAGGTATTTGACAAGTAAGTTGTAACAATGTTGAAAATACCGTCATTTGTTTACCATTATTATACTTGTATTTAATCCTGAAATACTTCAAGGTTTCTTTCGAGAATCCCAAGTTAAATACCATAAGGCCATCATACTTACTTACACTGATGCCAAGCAAGTCGGCACGATTATCCTGAGGAGGATTGTTGTATGGGTAGCAGGGGTTTACTTTCAGCCAGCGGCTCCAGCCTACGCTCTGGTCGAAGTAAGTTGTCTCGTATGAGTTTACCCAGGCAAAGGCTTGCTGATGAGCATCATACCAGGCCTTTGTTGTCTCATTGGCGAAGGTATAAGGTTCAATACTTTCAAAAAAGACATTCAGTTGGGCAGTCTTGCCATCCATAGTTTGCCCTAAGATGACGGCAGGATAATCTTCAGAATACATATCGCGCTCAACACCGATGAATCCCCGGCAACCTAAAGTTACGCTATACGTCAGGTCCTTTGCCTCATAGCCTAAGGAGGAAATTGACTGTGCATGACAAATGATGGCCGACTTACAGGCATTATAAAAAGCCTGATAGTATTGAGCAAATTCGTCATAATCCTTCAGAGGTGTTTCAGTCAATAGCTTCAGGTAGTCCGCTGCATCGTATAGAGGTGCTTCGGGGTTATATTGATAGCAGTTGTTTGCAGGGTCATGGAAAACCTCTGTATTCTCTGCGAATACTCCTGATTCCCATATAGCCACAAGACGATCTGTAAATGTTCTCATGGTTGACAGAACGACGGGAATCTTACTCATATCCGTTATATTGAAATCTACATTCTGAGCTTTAGGATCTGGTTCAACAATAGTATTTTCCTTATGGTCAGCCGCTTTCTTGGCACAAGCGTCCACGAACTTCTGCCCCCATACCACCAAGTTCTCTCCGTTGGCACCCGCATTCTTCAGCATCTCAACGAAAGCCTTCTGATCCTGTCCAAAGGTAGAATGGCCTGAAGCAATCACGTAGTCAACAACACTCCTTAACTCCGATAGTGTCTCCAAATTATTCATCAGACAGCAGTCGAAGTTGATCATCTTCATGTGTACACCGCTCTTCTGGATACCCTCCAGCATCTCACGGTTTGTCAGATTCGGATTACCTTGCAGATTGTCATCGGTCATCAGACCACGAGTGGCAGCAACTTTCGACTTATCATAGTCGAAGGCGATCTGATAGCCTGCGCCATGGTCGGATATCATGAATACGTAGTTATGAGCAGGAGCCGTCTTCACACAATATTTAATGAAGTTAGCGATAGAATCGGGCTGATAGAGCTGCGAATTAGCCTGTTGCGTGCCATAGAGCATATCATTGGTCAGCAACAGCGGCTTTGCACCTTTTTCTGTCGATTTATTCAGCAGCTTGGCATCGAGTTCATAGCGATAGAGTTTCCCAGGTTCACCGCTAAAAGCATAATCCTTTGATAATTCCTTGGAATACTTGTATTGAGTAATAATACGCACCTGCTTGTTGTCTTCACCAAGAGCACCACAAAGGGCAGCCAAGTCTTTCTCTATGGAAGCATCAAGGTTTCCGCCACCTGTTGTGTAGAATATGACGGTGTAGTCGGCCATATTCTCATCCGTCGTCGGTGTTGTCTCTGGGTTAACTGGGTTGTCCTCATCGCTACAAGAAGCTAATGTAAGGCAGCTTAAAAGGATTGCTGTCCAAATCCATGAAAATTTGCTCATCATCTTTCTGACTTTTAAATTATTCCTAAATTCCGCAGCACTTTAGTTTAACTTTGTTTATAAGTTCCTGAGCAACAAAAAGTTGCCCAGGATTTGGCCATGTCAGAAATTTCACTTACCTTAGTGCTGCAAATCAAGACAAGCAAAATCATCAATGACATGGCAAAGGTACAACAAAAATCAGAGAAAATCACCGCTTTTGGCGGAATATTTTTCGTTTTGGACAAATTTGACCGTATTCTGTCCTCTGTAATCGACTCCCATGTGGGAATCACGGGGTCGGTTCTAGTGATCATTTTGTCAATTTCTGAACAACTCCATA
>CAMUYR010000070.1 GCA_947164965.1 uncultured Prevotella sp.
GAACCATCTATCAGTCCCTCAAACTCATTCCGCAGTCCAGGCGGCAGTTTCTTGGAGAAGTCGCACAACCTCTGGTGTTCCTTCTGAACCTCTTCGATGGCCTCGCTCCACATCATTGTAGTCATTTCACGCATGGCATCATCCTCCAGTGTCGGACTGTTCTTTTCGACCTGCTCATATAGCGAATCGTATGCCTTTTCAAGATTCTCTTTCATGCCTGTCAGTTTCTCTAACTGTGTCATGGCTGCATCGAGTTTTGTTTTCTTGTCATCCAACTTTGTCTGTATATCGTTAAGTTGGTCTTCTAACTTTTGTTTCTTCTCTTCAAGTTCATCGATGGGAATATGACCATTCTTGTATTCCTCTTCAAGACCACCAATCTCGGTGATGATTTTCTGCTTCTGTTCCCGAAGATTGATTATCATAGTGGTCAGTCCCTTGTAGCGTTTCTCGGCTCTTTTGATTTCGGTTTCCAGATTGTCAAGTCTCCCTTGATTTGCCGTAATCTGTGTGGACTGTTCGGTCATCTTCTGCTCTTGCTCATTGAGGGTTACCTTGCCGGAATCAATCTGTTCCTCCAGCCACTGCATATATGACTTATGCTTGGCATTGGTCGTGGCGATACTGTCACCACGTTCCAGTCCGTACTTGGCATTCACCTCGGCCAACTGGTCGTGCAGTTCCTTGAACTTACGTGAGCCATCCTCCTTGTTACCGCCAAAGAACTTATTGTAGGAAAACTTGTTCTTTTCTGTGATGGGTAGCAGTGTACAATGGATATGTGGTAGGGTCTCGTCGAGGTGAACGACAAATGCCGCAATGTTATCCTCACCGTATTTGTCGGCCATGAAGTGATACATGTCCTGTGCCCACTTCTCAATTCCTGGGCAGCGGGTGACCTGAGAATTGTCAGATCCACGTTTGAAATTCACCTCCTGATTGCCGAAGGCCAACTGACGCATCACGTCGCGTGAACCCTCTAATATGATATTCGCAACCGTCCGACGGCGACGCGGATCATCCTCAGAAAGCCCTGCATTGGGGTCGGTGATACCCCTTGCCTTCAGGATTTCCCTGATACGAGTGGGGATGGAGGTGTCTTTATCCACCTCTTTTACTACGCCACCACGGCCAATCTCGAAGTTGAGATGCTCGCGGGTGGGGTCTTGTGTACCTGATACCTTCTTCATATAGGCGTTTTGCTGTCCTACACGAAGGTGTTCGTTACTTTGAGCAACGGTTATACCTTTTCCTGCTCTTAAATCGCATACTTGCTTAGCCATGTTTTTATTCGTTTATTAGTTCAAATGGGGGTCTTGGGGTGTGAACCCTGAGCCTAACCGTCCGAGAGCTTGCTCCAATCCGCTTGCGATTGAGGACGGGCATCTTTGTGGGGCATCTGCCGACAAAGTGCGTATTAGGCTACACCCTTCTGCCCAAGGGCAGTGTGGCACGACCTGGGGCAGACGCGCAAGCGCTCTCCGCTTCAGTCGTCGTACACCCTAAAAATCTTTGTCTGTGATATAGTTTAACTTGATTGCCTTTCGGTTGCCTGCCAAGGTCATGGTGACAATGCCAAGCTCCTGTAACTTCTCCAAGAAACGGCTGACCGTATCGCGGTCCCATCCCCAGGCTTTCGAGAACTCGAGGACGCTGCCTTTCATGAACTTTCCGTCACCCGTAAGCAGCGCGATGCGCTGACGCTCCATCAGGTCGCGGAAGGCTTCGAGGCGACTGTACTTCGGCTGTTTCTTCACACCCTGCAGCAGCAGGTTCCAGAGAGCGATGTCTGTGACAATTCGCACCTGGCTGTTTCTAACTGTTTCCTTATCCATGTCGTAATGCTTTAGTGTTTATGCCAGCACAGCATCCCGCATAGTGGACTGCGGGATGCCGCCTCCTGTTATGTTGCCGATACGGTCGGGGTAGATGTATGCTGCAAGCAGCACTATCTCCAGCATCTCGGTGACGATGATGTAGCGGGGCGAGACCATGGCGATGAGCATGGCGACGGCTGCCACGACGAGGAAATGCTTCGGGTGGTCGTGGAGGTAGGTGAGCACCGTGTCGGCCCACTTGTACGAGAACATGGCCAGGCTCATCACTGCGGCCAGGAGTGTGGCATAGGGGCGTGTCATCAGTGTGCCGTAAAGGCCGATGGTCTGTGCGGCATTGGCTGCAGTCAGATGGCCGTCGTGCATCATCGTGGCAATGGCGGTGGATGCCTGGAAGTCGATAAACTCGAGGGCTATCATCACCATCAGGATGACGAGCGTGAAGAACTTGCGGAAGTTGTCGCTACGCTTCATGCCCTCGTAGAATCGCGTGGCGAATGCAGGTCGCCAGCGCATGGCGAACGTGAACGGCACGGCGGCCATCACGAACATCAGAATCATTTTCAAGTCTATTATACTCATGTTGCTTTATGAATTTGTTAAGTCGTGTAATTTGTTTGTTTTTGTCGTTTGAAAGGTGGCTGCCGGTGACAGTCAGAGGAAGTTGATGAGCAATGCGTCGAGACGCTGCTGTTCCTCGATGTCGAGGTCGGGCTGCGGTTGCTCCAGTCGCTCCAGTTCCTGCTTCAGGAAGGTGAAGACGGTTTCGATGGAGGCATAGAAATCGACGTGTATCTCATCGATGATGCCGCACTGGCGTGACGCTATGCGTACCACATACATTTCGTCCTGATAGGGCATGGAGTAGGCGAGGGCCTGGAAGTTGTTGCCGGTCTTGTCGCTGTAGAGGTAGAGTACCTGCAGGAGGAGCTTCGAGACGAGCAGGTCAATCAGGTCGTCTATCATTTCCTGACGGGTCAGGGGGATGGTTACCGTCGCCTGATTGCCGTCGTTCAGAGCGGTCAGTTCGAGGTCGTCGGTCTTGAACTTTTCCATGCTCTCGGTGGCTTCGAGGAAGCCCATCAGGTTTGCGATGATGCGCTCATCGACTTCTCCAGTTATAATGAATAGCATCACAAAACGCTTTTGAGGTAACACTTCAGGAAATACTCGCTCAGCACTGAGGAGAGTTTTTCCGTTTCCGATTTGGGCGAGTGCGCATAGTCTTTGCCGTCAACGTAGGCAAGGAGCATGGGCAGTTCCTCGGCCAAATGTGTCAACGTCTGCTCCTGCTGCGGGGTCAGCATGGCTGTGGCGTAGTTGTCCATCGCCAGGAAAGGCTGAATGAGGAGCCATCGGTAGTTGGCCGACTGTTTGGTATCCAACGGCTTTTGGGCTTTGATGTCGTTGCGGCATGTCTCGGCGCTCTGGAGGATGCGGCGGTTGAAGTCGAGGTAATACTGACGCGCCGAACGGAATTCATCGGAGGCCAGCATGGCCTTGCGACTGGCAGAGGTGCCTACCTTCAGTTTTACCACGTCGGCCATCGAGCGCTGCTTGGCAAGTGCCAGGCGGGTGATGACCATCCTGAAGCTGTCGGTAACGGCAAAGAACTCCGAGGCGAGTCGGGCATCGTTCTGGAGTGTGGAATCCCGCACCATGAGGGTGAGTGTCGAGTCCTGCAGTTCCTGCCAGATGTTGATGCGAGCCACCAGTTCGTCGATGGTGGCATCCTTCTGGTCCTTGACTGTCGCCAACTCCTGATGACAGGCGGCTATTGCCTCCTGTGCGTGGTCGAACTCGAACTTCTGTTTCTTACTGTTGCAAGCCGTCAGACCTGCAATCATCACTGCACCTATTAATATAATAAGGTGGCGTTTCCATTGTGGATTTCTCTGTTTCATTTCGCTGTTTGTTTCTTTATCGCTTTCGCGGCGCAAAACTACAACAATCTGCTGGCTCAGGCCTGCTGTTTCAGTTTTCTTGCGTGAATTAACAATTCACGAATGGAATCCAATCTGAATTGTTAAACCAGGAATGATAATTTCGTAAGGCAGATGGTTCCATCGGTTTGCAGTTCCTTTGCAGGAAAAAACGATATGATAGTATGTATTTGTGAGAAGCCTTCGGTGGCCTTAGAGGTCGCCAAGGTATTGGGAGCGAGAACGAAGAAAGATGGCTATTACGAAGGTAATGGCTATCAGGTTACGTGGACTTTCGGCCACTTGTGTGAACTGAAATCGCCTGATAAGTATTATCCTCAGTGGAAGAAGTGGAGCATGTCCGTGTTGCCGATGATTCCACCTCAGTACGAGGTTGAACTCATCAATAATCCCGGTATTAAGAAGCAGTTCAAGGTCATCAAGGATCTGTATAAGAAGGCCGATAGCATCGTGAACTGCGGTGATGCCGGTCAGGAGGGCGAACTCATCCAACGGTGGGTGATGCAGCTCGCGGGAGTTAAGTGTCCCGTCAAGAGATTATGGATTTCGTCGCTGACAGAAGAAGCCATCCGTCAGGGATTCCAGAATCTGAAACCTCAGAGCAATTATGACTCGCTCTTCGAGGCAGGACTGGCTCGCGCCGAGGGTGACTGGCTGTTGGGTATGAACTGCACCAGACTTTATACTCTCAGGTATGGTCAGTACAAACAGCTGCTTAGTGTTGGGCGTGTGCAGACTCCGACATTGGCGATGATTGTTGCTCGTGACAATGAGATTGAGCATTTCGTGCCAAAACCTTACTGGACGTTGACTACGAAATACCGCGATACGGTGTTTACCAACAGTTCGTTCCAGACTCAGCAAGCTGCTGAAGAAGCCTTGGCCGTTGCCCGTCGCAGTCCTTTAATTATAAAAGATGTGCTGGAGAAACGCAGCAGTGAACAACCGCCACAGCTCTATGACCTCACGGCGCTTCAGGTTGATTGCAATAGGAAGTTTGGCTTCTCTGCCGATACGACGTTGAAGAATCTGCAGAGCCTGTATGAGAAGAAACTGACCAGCTATCCGCGTGTCGATACCCGTTTCCTGACGGATGATATCTATCCCAAGTGTCCTGGCATTATCGCCAATCTGACGGATGTGTGTGCTGGAGCACGACCTTTGGTAGGTCGCCAATTGCCGAAGAGCAAGCGGGTGTTCGACAATAGTAAGGTGACAGATCATCATGCTATCATCCCGACTGGTGATACTCGAAACCTTAGTACTCTCAATGACTTTGAGCATAAAGTCTATGACTTAGTAGTCCGTCGCTTTTGTGCGGCGTTCTATCCGGCTTGCGAATATGCCAATACAACTGTCTTGGCCAATGCTGGTTCTCTTACGTTCAAGGTCACAGGTCGTACCATCCTCTCCGAAGGTTGGCGTGCTGTTTATGGTAAGGAGCTTATAGACGATGACAGTCAGAGCAATGAGAAGGTAACCCTCCCGTCATTCAGGGTTGGCGAGTCTGGTCAGCACACTCCTTCCATCGAGAAGAAGATGACCACTGCGCCCAAGCACTATACTGAGGCCTCACTCCTTCAGGCAATGGAAACCGCAGGAAAGTTCATCGATGACGAAACATTGAAGGAGGCCATGAAGGAAAACGGCATTGGCCGCCCATCAAGTCGCGCCTCCATCATTGAGACACTGGTGAAACGTGACTATGTTCGTCGTGATCATCGCAACCTGATTTCTAATCCAGCAGGTCGTAATCTGGTAGCACAGATTCATTCAACTCTGCTGAAGAGTCCTGAACTCACTGGCCAGTGGGAACACAAACTGCGCCAGATAGAACGAGGAAGCTATTCACTACAGGACTTCATGCAAGAGCTGGAGCACCAACTTGTGACTATGATTAGGGAGGTACAATCTACATAATCAGCTCGTTTTTGTGGATTAACCTGTGTGCAACAAATGGATTTGCACAGATAACCATAAAAAAACAGCAAAAATTTTCGTTTAAATGAAATAATTGTTGTATATTTGCACTCGCAATATGGCATAATTTCGTTTAAAGCGAATA
>CAMUYR010000071.1 GCA_947164965.1 uncultured Prevotella sp.
CTAACATATTCTTAAACTACCAAATTATAATCTCTAAAAATGATCAATAGAACCGCCCCCGTGATCTCATATCCAGTTTGAAAATCTACGGGTGTGATGGATGCCGAACACACCATTGTGGCCATAAACAGGCCGAAAACTAATAAAAATTTCTTTGCCATAATTGTTTGCTTTAAAAATTCGGGCTGCAAAATTACAGCTTTTGAATTTTTAACGCAATAATATACAGTACACTTTGTAAACCCAAAAAGTCAGTGCCCTGATATTCAACAACATAGAAAAGTGATGTAACATTTGGAATTGTTACATTTCATAAAGTCATGATGTTGTTATCCAGAGTTGAAGCACCCGTTTCTTGGAATAATTTCTTGTTGATACTAGACTTGATATTGTTGACGCGTTGCTTGGAAACACTAAAGAGCGCCGCTATCTCACCCTGTGAAAACTGCAGTCGAATTAAGATACAGGTAATAACCTCCTGAGGGGATAACATGACATCCTTATTATTGATATGATAATAAAAGTCGGGATGTTCTCTCTCAAAGAACTCACGGAAATCTCGCCATTGTATCTGAGATGGCTTTTTAGCCGATGCGGCCATCTGATGCAGATTTAAGACCAAGGGATTGTCCAACATTGCTTGCTCAATATTCCAGTGCTCTGTAATCTGTGGTGTTTCCTGATAGATGGATAACTGTTGTTGAAGTGCCTTGATTTCCATTTCTTTGGTCTCACGGAACTTGTTGGAATCTTGTTTGGACAAATCCAAGTCTTTCTGAACTTGTTGGTATTGCATCAGCAAAGATGTATATTCTACATTAGCGGCCATTAAAGACTCTCGTTTCCTGCGTTCTTGTCGACGGATGAAGCGATAAGTTATAATGGTTACGATGGAGATAATGATAATTGTATAGATGATCATTCTTCTATATTCATCAGCTTCTTTAGTTTTCTGTTCGGCAATACGCTCGCTCTCTTCATAGTTGTATAATGCTTGTGCTCGTGTTATCGCGTCTGCAGAATGGGAGAAACTGGCGGAGTCGTTAGTCTCGCAATAAAGGTTGGCATATTTAGTCACAGAATCAATGATGCCTTTTTGATGGTAAATGGACAACAGTCCTTTGTATGCTGTCTCTATTTGACTATTGTTTATGTTGTTTTGTAATAACTGTCGATAGTTATATTCCGCAGAATCTAATCGTCCCATTCCTTCATAGTATAGACCTTTATAACCATAGAGCATGTCCTTGTCTTGAAGGGTGATGCTCTTTTCAAACTCATCCATGATTAGTTTGGCTCGCTGATAATCTTTTTTCCTCAGATAGATGTCAATGCTCATTGGTAATATCCCTGCGGCATATTCATGGTAACCATAGTCCTTAAGCATTTGGACGGCACTTTGGTTATAATACAAGGCGGAGTCCATCTCGTTAAGCATATGGTATGCACCGTCAAGGTAGCTATAGAATATAATAGCATTCAAAGTGTCTTTGGCTTTCCATGCATACTTTACGGCATTATTTTCTGCTTCAAGTTCTAATCTTGGTGCACGCTGCTGATTGAACAGTTCCGCCATCTGTCCATAAACGCGACTGAGACGAAGATAGTTACAATCTTCGTCTGTTGTGTCAGCAAAACTGGCGGCCTCTCTAAAACAACGTAAGGCACGAGGTATGTCATGCTGGTCTTGAAAGACACGGCCTAACAGATAGTGGGAAATCATTTTCTCATCATTGCTGCCCCATGTATCGAAATACTCGACCACATCCTGCATAGTGGTAATCGTGTCAAGCGACACATCGTTTTGATTCAAAGAATCTACACGATGCAGTTCATCTTTCATCTGCCTGCTTTTACAGGCAGAGAGCACACACAACAGGACGAATATGGTCAGCAACTGTTTCATAGTCTTGGGTTTTGTCTACAAAGATACAACTTTTGTGACAAACTACCAAATAATCTGCGTTTTTTCCTCCTGTTCCTCATGAACAGCAGGTGATAAATGTCAGCACAAATCCTCATAATAATAAAAGGAGGATGTGCTTGACACATCCTCTCTATTAGAAATGATTTTCTATTCTCAATTCTCGCTACGCTCAATCCATCCAAGATTGTCGCCACGACGCACCTTGGCACCCTGCTTGGCAGCAACCTCGACGAGTTTGCCACCCAGAGCTGCAGGAACAGGAACAATCTCGCCCCAAGGAGCCTGGATGTAGCAGTAGGTGTCGCCTTCCTTATACTCCTGTCCGACAAACGGTTCGAGACAAGGCTCACAAGCACCCTCGCCAGAGAATTCATAATATACCTGACCAGCTACAGGTGCAGTCAGAGGATCGGCCTTGGCATGCTTGAATGCTGCGAGCTCCTCAGGCTTCATCTTCGAACCACCCAGCTTAGCGTCCTTTGCCTTCTGGATATCGGCCAGCAACTGCTTCTTAGCCTGACCACTCTTGAACGGACGATACTGCTCGGGGTGCATAGCCAACTCGAAGAGTTCTTCGTTGTCCTGACCATAGTCCCAGCCGTTCTCATCCATCTCCTTCTTGAAGCCCTCGAGTGCATTAGGAATGAGTGTGTGAGGATCGGCATCGGTAAACTCACGACCCTGCTTCTTGGCCAGCTCGACGAACTCGGGATCGATAGTGCCAGGCACCTTTCCGCTCTTGCCGAGAATCATACCCCAGATGGCATCGTCCATCATCACATAGCGGCCCTTGCCCTGCTCGATAGTCAGCAAGTTCATCAGTGCAATGTTCTTTGTATACTGTGAGAATGGTGTTACCAATGGGGGATAACCCACCTTTGGCCATACATACTCTACCTCGTTGAACAGCTTCACCAGCATGTCGTCCATCGAGAGCGTTGCCTCACCCTTCTTCTCACGCAACTTGTTAATCATTGTCTGGATAGGTCCAAGATCGGCCATCATAGAACCCATCATGCCACCAGGCAGACCACTGCCAAGCAACAGTGAAGACATGTGCTTATTGGCAGGATTGATGAAGCAGCCCAACCAGTCGTCAATAAACTCCTGCGTCAGACTACGAGCCTGCATATACGCATTCATATTGATATCTGCCACCTCGAAGCCTTCGTTCTTCAACATCGACTGTACACTAATGATGTCTGGATGTACCTTACCCCAAGACAACGGCTCGATGGCGGTATCGATGATGTCAGCACCATTGTTACATACCTCCAGAATAGAAGCCATCGACAGGCCAGGACCTGAGTGACCATGATACTGAATAATGATGTCAGGGTGCTTGGTCTTAATGGCTTTTGTCAGAGCACCTAACAAGGCAGGCTGTCCGATACCAGCCATATCCTTCAGACAGATTTCCTCGGCACCTGCAGCGATTACCTCGTCGGCAATAGCACTATAATACTCAACAGTATGCACTGGGCTAGTGGTGATACACAGCGTTGCCTGCGGAATCATACCAGCAGCCTTAGCCCACTTGATACTGGGGATGATATTACGCGTATCGTTCAGGCCACAGAAGATACGAGGAATGTCAACACCCTGTGCCTTCTTCACCTTATACATTAACTCACGCACGTCGTCGGGAACGGGATACATGCGCAGCGCATTGAGACCACGATCCAACATATGGGTTTGGATACCTACCTCATTGAAAGGCTTACAAAACGCGCGAACAGCCAGGTTAGGATTCTCACCAGCCATCAGGTTCACCTGTTCGAAGGCGCCACCATTGGTCTCCACACGGGCAAAGCAACCCATATCGATAATAACCGGTGCTATACGCTCCAACTGGTCCTTACGAGGCTGAAACTTTCCTGACGACTGCCACATATCGCGGTAGACGAGACTAAACTTGATTTTCTTTTTCATAGCGAATGATAATAGTTTATAATATTTTTGCAAAGGTACAAAATTATTATGAACTTTCCGCTAGAACTAAGAATATTTTTCGTAACTTTGCCAAAAATTTGAATATCGCGACAATGAAAAAGTCTTTTTTTGCACTATTGATAATGTCTTTGACACTTATTGCCTGCGGTCATAAGCAGCATTCTGAGGTGTCGGCAGAAAAAATAAGTGCCCATCAACAAATTGCTGGCGACTCAGCCATTTATGGTTTGGCATGCGATGGTTGCACAGACTCTATATTGATTCTTCTTCCATATTCTGGAGGCGATCCTGACACGTTCGACATTCTTAGTGCCCGAGAATCGAATAACATCTTTGGGCGTCCTCGCATTGGCGATGAAATGTCAGTAATGGTGAATCCCGACAGCACCCACGAGGCTACCAAAGTCATAAATGTCAGCAGGCTGATGCAACAGTGGGCATATATGGTAACACCTACCCTGCGTCCTTCACTATCTAATCATCCTATACCCGACAGTATTAAAGAACGCCTCTTGACGCCCCGTGAATATGGTCTAAGACTCAGAAGAGACCATACCGCTCAAACCATTGGCATTTTCCGCAGTTCAGGTCGCCCGAGTCCTGCTGTATATCCCACACCTCAAAGGTATTCCGAATGGCAACTCTGTAACGGACTGCTGTTATTACGTACAGATACGATAGATGCTGTTGGTGCACGTCAAGAAGCAACTATAGATACAGCGTCTATTGTGCAGCTGCGTAGAGATACACTTGTGCTTCGTTTTTCTGATCATAAACAGGGATATTATCTAAAAAAACAATAACATCCCCGTTCGCTATTCGTTACTATACCATCTGTCTGTTCAACAGACGCTCCTCTGCCATGCGTTCATAACGGGTGCCTGGCTGTCCGTAGTTGGCATAAGGATAGATGCTGATGCCTCCGCGTGGCGTAAAAAGTCCCACCACCTCTATATATTTAGGCTGCATCAGTTTTACCAGATCTTTCATAATGATATTGACACAATCCTCATGAAAATCACCATGATTGCGGAATGAGAAGAGGTAGAGTTTCAAGCTCTTCGACTCCACCATTCTTTCGTTCGGAATATAGGCAATCTTGATCTCAGCAAAGTCTGGCTGCCCTGTAATAGGGCATAACGACGTGAACTCCGGACAATTAAACTGTACCCAGTAGTCGTTGTCCTTATGTTTGTTTTCAAACGTTTCCAGCACCTCTGGTGCATACGTCATCTTATACTCTGTCTTCTTGCCCAGTTGTTGCAGGCCTTCTTGTTCTCTGTTCATATTTTCAGAATATTAAAGATATTATAGTTGATATCATTATCGAACACATCTTCATGGTCATGCTTCTTCGTAAACTCAACGACACGAATAGTGACTGGAAGTACAACGATTTCATAAAGCGTCTTCAGTGTCACCTGACTAATCATCAGTGATGGCATTTCCTCCCAGGGAATCACACCGCCCAAAGCAAGCGGAAAGAAGATAATCGAGTCGACACCCTCGCCAAATATGGTACTCAGGATAGCACGCGCCGAGAAGTTCTTGCCGCCGGACGACAGCTTCATGCGCGACATCACATAAGCATTAGTGAACGAGCCACAGATGAAGGCGATAAACGAGGCTAATGCAATACGTGGTGCAAGACCGAAAATCTGATGAAAGCCTGCTTCGCCATCCCAATACGACGCACCTGGAATCCAGTCGGCTATGGCACCCATAATGACAAAGAAGAAGTTCATAGCGAAACCCATCCATATCAGCATACGCGTCCGGCTATAGCCCCATACCTCGCACACCACATCGTTGATGATGTACGACACAGGGAATACGATGATACCCGCTGTCAGGTTGATAGGTCCAAACGATAATTGCTTTGTTTCCAATACGTTTGCCGTAATCAGGCAGACGCAGAACAGTGTGCCGAAAAGCATAAACAGCACGCTGACTTT
>CAMUYR010000072.1 GCA_947164965.1 uncultured Prevotella sp.
GTGACGGGTATGGAGTATCAGGCGATGGGCGAACTGGAGTATTACGTCATCAGCGACGATGAGGAGGTGTTCCCTGCTCAGGACCAGCGCGGCTATCATGAGTCAGCGCCTTACGCCAAGGCCAACGAGTTCCGTACGCAGTGTATGCAGTACATCGCACAGGCTGGCGGTCAGATTAAATATGGTCACTCAGAAGTGGGCAACTTCACTATCGACGGCAAGAACTACGAACAGAACGAGATTGAATTTCTGCCCGTACCCGTAGAGCAGGCTGCCGACCAACTGATGCTCGCCAAGTGGATAATCCGCAACCTCGGCTATCAGATGGGCTACGACGTGACCTTCGCACCGAAGATTACCACTGGCAAGGCGGGTTCAGGCCTGCATATCCACATGCGGATGATGAAGGACGGCAAGAACCAGATGCTGGCCGACGGCGTGCTGTCGGAGGCTGCCCGTAAGATGATAGCAGGTATGATGGACCTTGCGCCTGCCATCACCGCCTTTGGCAACAAAAATCCTACCAGCTATTTCCGTCTTGTGCCCCATCAGGAGGCTCCTACGAACGTATGCTGGGGCGACAGGAACCGATCTGTGCTCGTTCGCGTGCCGTTGGGTTGGGCTGCCGATGTGGACATGAGCTACAAGGCCAATCCACTGGAGAAGGAGTCGAAATACGACACGAGCATCAAGCAGACGGTAGAGATGCGCTCGCCCGACGGCTCTGCCGACCTCTATCAGCTGCTGGCTGGACTCTGCGTCGCTTGTCGTCACGGCTTCGAGATGCCCGATGCTCTTGAGGTGGCAGAGCGGACTTACGTCAATGTGAATATCCATGCTGCCGAGAATGCCGATCGTCTGGCTACGCTCGCACAGCTTCCTGATTCCTGTGTCGCTTCTGCCGACTGTCTGGAACGCCTGCGTGCTGTCTTCGAAGAACACCATGTCTTCTCGCCCGCTATGATCGACGGCATCATCGCCCAGCTACGGGCTTTCGACGATGTAACGCTTCGCAAGAACATCGAGGGTTATCCCGAGGAAATCAAAAAGCTCGTCACGAAATATTTCCATTGCGGATAACACCGCGTTCAAAGCTTTACCCCGTACTTCATAATCCGCTCCTCCATCATACCTTCGGGCATGAATCGGAGGAGCGTTTTTGTGATGGTATTCAGCATCGACTGACGGATGTAGTCCTCGCGGATGTAGAGCGACACACGGCGCTGCGAGAGATAATCACCCTCAATACGACGCACGTTCTCGCGCTGACGGTCGGTGAGGAACGGCAGGTGCATCTCAGGGATAATGGTAAAACCGCCATTCTCATCTACGATGCGGATAAGTGTCTCGATGCTGCCTGCCTCATAGACGCGGTTTCCCTTCGTCCTTGCCTTGCAAAAGCTGAAGGCACTGTCGCGCAGACATTGGGCTTCTTTCATGATCCACATTTTCTCGTGCTCTAAATTCTCTGGTTTGAACACAGGCAGTTTGCGCCAGCAGTCTTCGGCAAGATACACCATAAACTTCTCAGTATAGAGCGGAACCTCCAATATACCCTGACGCGAATTCCCGCTGATGGCGATACCTGCATCCAGGTGCCCCAACTGCAGTTCGCTCAACATCACATCAGCCTTCATCTCGCGGATGCTAAGTTTCACCTGCGGATACGCCTCGATGTAGTGGCGGATGAATTTTGGCAGGACATATGGGGCGATGGTAGGCCCGACGCTTAGATTGAATTCGCCTGCCACATCGCCCTTGTCCTCGCTCACCAGTTCTGCGATGCGCTCTGCCTCGGCAATAGCCCGTTCAGCCTGACGGATAATCTTCTCGCCTGCGATGGTAGGCGTAACGCTCTTGTTGCTGCGCTCGAAGATGCGCACGTCAAGTTCCTCCTCCAACTTCACCAGCATGGCGCTGAGGGTGGGTTGCGAAATGCCACAAGCATCGGCGGCCTTGGCAAAGTTACGGTAGCGGTCGATAGCTACGATATATTTCAGTTGCTGTAATGTCATACTTTACGAATTGAAAATTGATAATTGACAATTGATAATTGTATCTACGATAGAAAAAACCGATGCAAAGATAGACAAAATAATTCGTTTATCTATCAAATAAGTTGTAATTTTGCACCATCAAACAGAAAATTTAAAGTTTTATGGAGCAAAAAGATAGTAAAAAGAAGACAACAAAGCGTTTTCATCGTCACTTCGAGACACCGGGTGTGCCCATTTATTGGATTATCATCGCGTACATCCTGCTTGGCTGGTTTTTCCCAGTGATTGGCCTGTTGGCACTCATCTGCATGATCGGCCCAGTGCTGACCAGTATATTTAAAGGCCGTTGGTGGTGCGGACACGTCTGTCCTCGCGGCAATATGTACGACCGTCTGCTGTCGAAGTACTCACCCCATCGCCCGATTCCCAAGTTTGTGCGCACCTTCGGCTTCCGCCTGTTCATGGTGTTCTTCATCTTCGGCATGTTTGGCATCCAACTGACATTCACCGTGCCTTGGAGCGAGGGCGGACTGGCCATGTGGTCTGGAATCGGCAAAGTGTTCTGGACGATTATCGTCATGACCACCATCGTCGGCGTCACACTTTCGTTCATCTATGCCCCACGCACCTGGTGTTCGTTCTGTCCCATGGGAACCATCTCTAACTGGGTGGCACCTAAACACGCTCCCCTGCCCAAGGCTTTCACCAACATCCACGTGTCGAGTGCCTGTCAGATGAAGTGCAAGAGCTGCGCCCGCGTCTGCCCCATGCAGCTTACACCCTACGACTCTCGTGGTAAGGCCGTCGGCTATCTGCATCCAGACTGCCTTAAGTGCGGCAAGTGTACTCTGGCCTGTCCGTCGAAGATTATGGAATTAAAACACTAAATAATTATGGAAAATATCAAAGACTATCAGCAGTATCTCAAGGGATACGACTACACGGGTAAGACTCCCGTTGTCATCGATTTCTATGCCACATGGTGTGGCCCCTGTCAGGCAATGGCTCCCATGCTTCAGCGATTGGCGCAAGAGTACGAAGGCCGCATCAAGGTTCTGAAGGTCGATGTTGACAAGAATCAGGCACTCGCTGCTGCTGCCAATATCATGTCCATCCCCACTTTATTCCTTATCAATAAGGATGGCGACATCGAACGTCAGGTGGGCGGTATGCCTTATCAGCAACTAACCACGTTAGCAGAGCGTATAATAGACTGACATTTCCCAATAAAACATAAAATATGCCTCTCAAAATCTCTGACATGCTTGTATGTCTGGGATTTTTCGTAACTTAGCAGCCAAATATATAAAGTAAAAGTTATGAGAAAAGCAAGCAGAGAGATGGATGCAGCCTTCGCATTAGAGGTGTTAGATAAGGCTCCATACGTGACAGTTAGCATGACCAGACCCGATGGGACTCCATACGGATTGCCTCTGTCGCTGGCTCGCACAGACGAAAAAACGTTTTATTTCCATTGTGCCATGGAGGGTGATAAACTTGATTGCATTGCACACTGTCCCACAGTATTCTTGTCGGCTGTTACCAAATGTGCCCCTACGGTAGGCCCCAAAGATGGGAGCTTTACGCTACAGTACCGATCGGCAACTGCCATCGGTAAGGCAGAGATTGTGACAGACCGTGAAGAGAAGATTACGGCATTGAGAGCCATCTGCCAGCGTTTCCTCCCTCACCACATGGACGCTTTCGATGACGCTATTGCCCGCAGCCTTGAAAGGACTGCCGTAGTGCGCATCACCTTGACTGAACCTCCTGTTGGTAAGCGCAAGCAGTATGATAAAGATGGTGAGGAAATGAAATGGGGACGAATGGAATAAGAAACATGAGTATAAAACTGATTATATTCGACTTTGACGGGACGTTGGGCGATACCAGACGGAATATTGTTGTGACAATGCAGGACGTCATGAAAGAGCTGAGTCTTCCATTGCAGGACGAAGATGTGTGTGCTTCTACCATCGGACTGCCATTAAAAGGATGCTATGCCAAGATGTTTCCTCAACTTAATGCTGATGAGTTGGAAAGATGTGCAGAAGTGCATCACAGATATTTCGCCGAAAATCTGAAGAAGATAACGCCACTGCCTTTCCCTCAGGTAAAAGAAACGCTTGAAGTGCAAAGGAGTCAGGAGATCAGTCTTGCTATTGCATCTTCACGAACCAGCGAGTCGCTACGGGATCTGCTGAACAGAATGGAAATGCTGTCCTATTTCTCTTGCATCATTGGAGCACAGGACATAATTCATGCCAAACCAAATGCAGAACCCGTATTGAAGATTCTCGATATTCTGGGATTCAGGGCTGACGAGACCTTGGTGGTTGGCGATATGGATGTTGACATTCTGATGGGAGCCAATGCCAGAACTAAGACTTGTGGAGTGACTTGGGGCAACGGCACCAGAGAGGAACTCAAAGAGGCTGGAGCAGACTTTATCATTGACAGAATGGAAGATCTTATAGAAATAACATCGAATTAAAATAAATTAAGTGATTATGGATAAAGTTCAAATTGGAGAAAACGCCGGCATCGTGTGGCGTACATTGGAGAATAAAGGTAGTCTCTCTTTCGAGGAATTGCAAGCAGAGACCAACTTGGACCAATTACAGCTGTTTACGGCTATTGGCTGGCTTGCTCGCGAGGACAAAATCAGTTTCAATAAGGAGAATGACATTATCTCCGTCCGTCTCTATCAGGAAAGATATTACTAAAACCTGTTTGTGAATAGCAAGTTAGATCCAATGGGCAGAGCCATTGCCGACTACTGGAAAACCAAGAAGGCAGACAGGCTCAGGGTGTTCTCCCCGATGTTTGAGGAGGACGAGATACCCTTGACTACACTTTTCCGTAAATACAAGGCTATGCCAGAGATCGAAAGGAAAGCTCTCGACATGGCTACTGGTAAGACGCTTGATGTGGGTGCAGGTTCTGGCTGTCATTCACTTGTCTTGCAGGAAAAGGGCATCGATGTAACCGCCATTGACATTTCCCCTCTGTCTGTTCAGACCATGAAAGAGCGTGGGGTTAAGAATGTACTTGAACAAGACTTCTTCACTCTGGAGGGACAATTCGACACTATTCTCATGCTAATGAACGGCATTGGCATCGTTGGAACCTTGGAACGTCTGCCCAAATTCTTCCGTCAGTTAGACAACATACTGGCTCCAGGAGGTCAGGTATTATGTGATTCCTCAGATATCAGCTATGTATTCGAGGATGAAAACGGCATGATTGATATTCCTAACGAAATGGACTATTACGGAGAGCATAGCTTCCAGATGCAATACAAGGACACCATTGGCGAACCTTTCGACTGGCTCTATATCGATGCTGACACCCTGAAAGAGAATGCAGCGAAGAACGGCT
>CAMUYR010000073.1 GCA_947164965.1 uncultured Prevotella sp.
ACAAAAAAATCCAATGAAATGCAGATTTTGCGTAAAAAAATGTTGCTTGTGCGCCACGAGAACAAAATTGTGCGCCACGAGAACATCTTTTTTTAAATTTCTTGATACATTTGCAAGCAAAATAAAAAAATACAGTACAAGATGATTAGAAAAACGAAGAAATGTTATCAACGACCGACAATGGTTGTGGTAGAAATCAATTCATCCCACAAACTACTGGCCGGTAGCAGTGGGAGTGGCGGATTTCGTAGTAATCCTGATGAGGAGGATATGGATTAAAAATAGAAAAAGATGAAAAGACATATACCTATATTATTATTTGCAATCATCTCTCTGTTGCTGAATACTTCGTGTAGCAAAGATGATGTAACTTCGGGCGAGTCGACTGAGCCCAAGGGTTCTGTTATCCATTATAGTGCCACGGTAAGTGACGGCAGTAATACGCGCGCCACGCTTGACGATGAAAAGAAATACATTTTCGAGACGGGCGATATATTGAGAATTACCGGTACAAACATCAGCGGTGACCTGACGCTGAAAACCGGTGCAGGAACTAACAGCGCCATCTTCGAGGGTGACCTCACCTATACGGTTAGTGGTACGCCAGATGCCAGCCTCGAGCTGAAGGCCGTGCTGGTTAGTACGAGCAATAAAATGAGCACGCTGACGTATGAAGCCGCCACATATCCCACGACGGCTATTGCCTCGACACTTGCTGAGGCTGTGCAGAAGTACAGCTATTTCAAGGCGACTTCTACCTATGGCGCCAAGAGCTTTACGTTGGACCAGCAATCGGCTTTCCTCAACTTCACCGTGACGATTCTCGACGGAACGTCAACAGGCGACCCGCTCCCCATTGATATCAACAACGGTGGAACATCAGTACGTACAGGTACTGTCACCACAGCTACATCGGGTTCAGATATCGTTGCCCAGTTCGTGGCCGCATTCCCTGTTGGCACCACCATGTCGAATGCCTCGGTACAGTTAGGAAGCAAGGCGGCTATACCGTTCGGTGGTTCCACCGCATTAGCCGCCAACAAGATCTACAACATCAAAAAAACTATATATCCTGTTCCGGCGACATTCACCTATACTGGTGACAGGCAGACCTATGCCGTTCCTGCTTCAGGCTGGTACACCATTCAGGCCTACGGCGCTGAGGGTGGTAAGTCATTCAAAAATCGATCAAATGGTGACGACATGAATGATGGCGGAAAGGGAGGCTACAGCGCCATTACCTATAATCTAACTAAAGGTCAGACGCTTTACATCTACTGTGGCGGAATGGGAGGCAATGGATCACGTAATGCAGGTGGAATCGGCGGCTGGAATGGCGGCGGCGCAGGTGGTAATGGATGTGATGCAAGTACAACCGGAGGAGGTGGTGGCGGTGGCGCCACACATGTTGCGACAAGTTCAATCGGTGAGATTACGGGTTCCAATAACTTGTTTAACCATACAGCTAATCTTATTCTTGTTGCTGGTGGTGGAGGTGGTGGTGCCTATAACTCTTGTGTGGCGGGAGTTGGCGGCAATCTTTTCAATTATGGGACAAGATCTGATGGAGGCATATTTGATAAATATGCGGATGGAAGTCAAACAAAACATGATGGCTCTCAAGGGGCTGTAGGAAAGACTGGTAATGATGCAGATCATAAAAGAGGTGGCTCAGGTGGCCAAGGTGGTGGATTCAGAGCTATCACAGAGCTGACAGGACAAGATATGACTTACGCTGGCTTCGGTGGCTCCAGCTGGGGCGACACCACCAATGGTACGGGTTATAATTCTGTTAGTGGTGGCGCTACAGAGGGTGGTAACGGCAAGGTGATCATCTCCTGGGTGAACTCACCCCTGCAAGGCCTGAACGACTATAACCAAGAGAATAAAGACTGGTAATAACTCAACAAAGAAAACTATGACAATGAAGAATCTATATATAGTTACCCTCGCGCTGGTGAGCATCTTGATGGCAGGCTGCTCCTCTGGCGATGACAACTTCGCAAGTCAGACTCCACAGCCCACAGACAAAGGCAATACAGTAACCCTGACCACTACCGTTAGTTTCGATGGTGCTACCACCCGTGCGCTGACCGCTGATGGCGTCAAGACTTTCGCCGTAGGCGACCAGATTGCAGTAGTGTATGTCAATAAGAGCAACGCTACCGTCAAGGTGGAGAGTGCTGCGCTGACAGCTACCGACATTGAGACTGGTGGTAAGATAGCTCATTTCACGGTGACCTTGACCGATCCGAAGGCCAGCTCTGCGGTCACCTGTATCTATCCTGCTGCTATGGCTAAGAGTGACGGCGCTCCGAACTTGGATGCCCTCGACACACAAGACGGCACGCTTGCCACGCTTGCCAGCACGCTCGACTATGCCAAGTTCGAGGGTACGATGACTGCTGATGGAAAACTCCCCGAAGCCATCAGACTTGCCAATCAGCTGACGCTCTGCAAGTTCAACATCAAGAGTTGCGACGGCTCCGAAGACATCACCAGCGATGTCACCCAATTTGTTGTGACCAATGGCAGTAACACCTATACTGTGACCAATTCGACAGCCACGAGTCCTCTCTATGTGGCTATGCAGCCTGTCACTACAGGCGACATCACGCTTACCGCTACCGCAGGCACCTGCCATTACGAGAAGACGATAGTGGGCGAGACGCTCTCTGCTGACTATCTCTATACCGTCAATGTACCCATGATTCTGCATCAGACCTTCGACTATACGGGTGCTGAGCAAACCCTCACCATCCCCACTACAGGTTATTATACGTTGGAAGCCTGGGGCGCACAAGGCGGGAGAAGTACTAATGCAGGAGGTAATGGCGGTTATTCTACGGTAGTCTACCAACTCACCGCAGGTTCTACACTCTATTTCTATTGCGGCAAAGCGGGTTCTTCCCGTAGTGGAACTTCTGGCGGTGCTGGCGGCTGGAACGGCGGCGGAAATGGAGGTAATGCCGTCTCTGGACAAAACGGCGGCGGTGGCGGAGGGGGTGCCACACACATCGCCACGAGCCAGATTGGAGCCATTACTGACAACAATAATTTGTATACTGGTTCAATCAATACATCGGGAACACATCTCACTGCTACGGCCAAAAGCGGATTACTCCTTGTTGCAGGTGGTGGTGGCGGCGGTTCTTATTTTAGCGGAAGAGCCTACGGAGGCGTCGGCGGAGGCGAGGATTATGGATTAGGGAAGCGTGCAACGCCTACTAACACTCCTGAATCGAAGTACACAAGCGACAGAAGCAAACTTACCTTTAATGGTTCGCAAGGTGGTGTTGGAAAGGATGGAACGAGTGTTGATGATTGTAAAGGTGGTTCGGGTGGTCATGGCGGCGGCTTTATTGCGCTCAACGCGATGCTCGAACAGGATTACTCCTATGGCGGCTGTGGCGGCACAGGCTGGGTGATTACTACCAACGCCTATAACGGGTCTACGACTGCTGGTGATGCGAACGCAAACGGTGACGGCAAGGTCATCATTACCTGGTACGGCACGACACACCCATAATGACGGATAATAATTAATAGTAGAATGATGAAGATTAAAAGATACATATTTCTTGTTGCCGCTCTGCTCTTGATGGGGCAGGGGGCAAGTGCATGGAGTGGATCCGGAAACTCAGCTTCTGACCCGATCCTTATTGCGAATGCTCCTGACTGACGAGAGCGTCGGCCTCTGCCTCAGTATGGGCAACGCCAAACTGGCGGATTTCGCTGAAACGACCATGGCTCTTGTCAACTACTACGACGCTGACAGAACCAGAACGGTTTTTCTTCTTTCGTACGAACATGCTTCTATATAACTAAAAGTTATTTGTCCGATTTACAGTAGCAGGCATAGCCTCTACTTGGACGCTGCAAAGGTACGAAAAATCCATGCGTCACCCAAATCACCCGAAAATTATTTTATAACATACTGATAATCAGATGTCAAAATTTTAATTGACAAAAATCGACGAAGTCAGGAAGAAATTTAAAAACCAAATGAAAGTTGAAAATTCTTTGGTATTAAAATGAAAACGAAGTTAAGGGTTGAGGAATGGGGTCGTCGCTGCGCTCCTCAAAATTAATCAAAATCTGAATCAAAATCTATCAAAATAAAGAATCCGGGCAGTTGCTCGGATTCGTGGACTATCAGAGAACCAGTACCTGATCATACGGGTTCAGTCACCATGATACGCAATAGTGCGTCCAAGATAGCCTGATTTGAGATTTTGCACTTAGTGCGTGCAAAATTGTTTTGATACAAAGGATAAACAAAAAAAGTCACCCGGAGGTGACTTGAAAGTGGAGTGGATATAATACCGTTCCCAAATTTCTTAATTCTATACTCGAACGCCGAATACCTGCTTGATGAAATAGATGAATCCTTTGTTTTCTTCCTTCTGCTGCTTCTTTTCGACAACAACCTTATCAGGCTGTGGAGCTTTTACTCTTACCTTTACCCTAATGGCGTCTGCATTGGTGGTAACTACGAATGATAAAGCGACTGCTGCAACCGTGCTCATGAGCACCTTCTTTGCATTGAAATTCTTGTTTGCCATAACTATTAAATTTTGTTGTTAATAAATTTTCTTCAGTTGTGTCGTTTGTTTCCTTTCGACGATGCAAAGATAGGACGGTTTTTGAGAAGAAACAAGTTTTTTTCTGATTTTCGTCTCAGGTTGTTTCGACAACCACGGTCTTTTTGGACAAATCAGCGAAATGGCATAGATAATTGTCCAGAGTGCACTTCACAGTCCCTCTGTGCACCTTTTGTAAACCGCCAAAGGATAAATAAAAAAAAGTCACCCGGAGGTGACTTGGAAGTGGAGTGTATATCACGGATAAAGTCCCCATGATAAGCAAGATTTATTGATTATTAACCCTGCAGGGGCGGTTTTAGCTTTTGTATACACACCTGGTTTTATTACAACATTACAACATTACATTACAAATTAGAAAAATGGGGAAAATGGGCGAAAAATGCGGCGAAGTTTCATCAGATATGATAAAAGGGCGTATATTATTTATTTATATATATATAAATATATAATATAAGCCTACATACCCACAAAAGAGGGCGAATGCGGAAAACGCGAAATTGTAATGTAATATTGTAATATTGTAATGTTTTACGGTGCTCATGGTTGAGT
>CAMUYR010000074.1 GCA_947164965.1 uncultured Prevotella sp.
TACTTGGCTGCCAGCTGCTGACGGGTAGCCGTCTTGGTATGGAACAGCGCATAGCCGTCATCGAAGCTCAGTTCCTTCTTGGCCGTAATGCCACGATCGCCCATATCGGCAGAGATACGCCACTTGTTGTCCGCGTCTTTTGAGACACGGATATCCTTGATCTCTGCTCCTTCGGGCAGTTTGAACTGTTCGTAGTGTGAAGCGAGGTGAAGACGCTGACCAAAATTCTTCTCCACAAGCTGGGAAGGAGTGGTCACACGGTCGAAATAAGCATTCAGGTCATGGTTGGGGAGCGTTGTTGACATCTTCTGCTCACCGACCTGGGCATAGAGCATCCACTTTCCAAAGTTCTGGCTTTGTTCGTTAGCCTCCTTATAGACGTTCATCTTGTCGATGACGCGACCATCGGAAAGCGTGTTGGAAGCTTTGTATTCCTCAACAGGAATCTGCTTCATCAGCTTGGTGGGGTAGTAGGTCTGCATCAGCTGTTCCACTGTGCGCTCCTTCTTGCTGTAGGCGGCAACATCCTCTGGAGTCATCTTCTGTGGATGCAGTTCCTTGCCGTCAATCTTGGCGGTAAAGAACCAGTCCTCCGGATTCTTGTTCGACTGGTAGGCATGGGCATGAGTGACCTTGCCACCATTGACAGTCACCATCTGCGGCTCACGGTGCTGCTTCTGCCCCTGCAGCTCTTCCTTCTTGGGAGCTTCAGCGGCAGACTGCTGCTTGCCGTCGGCCTTCTTCTCAGTCTTGGTGGATGACTCTTTCGGCTCCTCCTCTGATGCGGATGCGGCCTTATTCTTACTTGCAGACTTTTTCTTTGGCTGGGTTTCTGCCACGGCCTCGACGGGTTGCTGCTTAACCTCTTGATCCTTTTTCTTTGCCATAATCGTTTTTATTAAAAGTTTATGAAAGGTAAACTTCACTCAAAAACTGGGTTGTTACTCACCTGCTCATCAGGCGTATTTTCCCATCGATTATGCTTGGAAGCAAGGTGTTGCCACCCTACACCAATCGTTTTGCAACGTGGTTGTTGGAACCTTACCAGACCTTATTTCAAGGCCTGGCAAGGGGGAATATAAATAGAATGGCAACATTGTATTCAGGCATATCTTCAAGTGAAAATGCGCCATCGCCTATCTTTAGGCAATCAGGGAATACAATTTAAAGTCCCCACCTTATGGTACTCGGATTCGGGTTACGGTGGTTATAATATTAAAGCGACCCATCAAATGGTGCAACTGATATCTTATATAATCTCTCTTACCTTATTATATATAATACAGTGGGTTGATTACAGCTTCAGTCCGGAGCTGTTCTTCTCTTCTTTCTTAACGGTATTCTTTACGTTATCCTTCTTACTCTGCTCATTGACACACTTCTGGTATTCCCAGCGGTTCTCGTCCGTCTGGACATAGCCCATGTAGTCGTCATGTTCAAGGTCGTACTTGATCTTCATCTGACGGTTCCATTCATCCATATCGCCATTGACCACCTTAAAGCCCTGCTGCTCACGGAGGTCAACACCGACAACGACCTTCTGGTCACCGACATTCAGTTCAATAGGCTTGCCTTCCTGTGCCTGCTGTTTCTGGTTCGCACCTAGCTCAATGTGGTTGATCTTTTCCATGTCTTTAAGCTTTTCAGCAATACGGACATGGGCGACACTGCGAGGGATAAGAGCATTGGTCTCTTTGTCGAGCTGGATGAACTTCATCTTTCGGATGCCGTTCTCTTCCAGTTCCTTACGGATAACCTCACCGTTCTTCACACGATTCAACTCACGGGGAGTCAGACAATAGTCGTTCTGAATTTCCTTTGTACGCTGGTAGGTAAGCAGTTTGACACTACCGTCATCATCACGACTGAGCTGAATCTTCATGGGAATGGCAATCGTCTTACCGTTCTTGGCCTTGATGCGGGCTTCGATGATGGGTGACACCCTTCCATTGATGATCGGATCAACCAAATTCTTGGGCATCGATAGGAATGCATCCCTGCTGATGCCAAGCTTCTCCAACTTCTCATAAGGAATTTCTTCCTCTAAAAAAGAATATTTACTTATCATATTTGTTAAATATTGATTAACTTTGCTGCAAAGTTACGGACATTTTATCAGAAAAGCAATATGGGTAGAGTATTTTTTATGTTTTTATTACTAGAATTGGCATATATCAAGAGTTATGCCCAGTTTTTCACCATTATGCCCGATTCTGGTCAATCAACGAGATTGGCCGATGAAACTGCCTATGGTGACAGTGTAAACATCCCTTTAGTCCTGCATTCAGACACTATAAGGACAGAAGCAGACAGTCTGATGATGGCTAAAAGGGAAGAAAACCTGTTTCCATCATCCAAAGGCCTTCCCATCTCAATAGAAAAGAGAGTGCCGGTATTTGGACACGTGAGAAACAACCCCCTTTTGCAGCTTCTCGAACAACGGGTGACGGTCTGCCTCCCCTTGGATTACATGACCGTCAACTCCAGATACGGCTACCGAAAGGATCCTGTCTATAGATGTGAGCGATTCCATGACGGTATAGACTTGAAATGCAACTATGGCAATGTCTATGCCATGATGCCAGGTATCGTCAAGGAGGTTCATCGTGGCAATAGAGGCTACGGGAACTATGTCATTCTCCAACATGGAAGTATCGAGTGCCTGTATGGACATCTGAGCGTCATCGTCGTTAAAGAGCATGATGTTGTAGAAGCAGGCGACATCGTGGCGATCTCTGGAAATACAGGAAAATCGACGGGGCCACACCTCCATTTGCGGCTGAGGAAAGACGGGAAAAGCATCGACCCGCAGCCCTTTGTCAACTATCTGAATGACTATATCGATGACCTTCAGGAAAGGATAGCGACCTTGAAGTTCGGTGGAAAGCCTGACAGGGAACTGAATATCGAGAATCTTGCCAGAGTATTGGAACAATACCATGTCAAATATCCCAAGATAGTCATTGCCCAATCCCTTTTGGAAACGGGCTACTACACGTCGCGGGTTTGCTGGGAGTGCAAGAACCTTTTTGGCCTGCGCCGTCCAAGTGATGGCAGCTACTATAAGTTCGACCGATGGGAGGACAGCGTGAAAGCCTACCGTGACTATGTGCAGTATAAGTACAAGGGTGGTGACTATCTCCTGTTCCTCAACCGAATCGGCTATGCAGAGGATAAGTCGTATGTCCTGAAGGTGCGCCAGATTGCCAAAACCTTATAACGGCTATCTGAGCCAGTATATCAGCATCAGGTGTAAGGGGTAGAAGGCATAGAAAGCATATTTCATGGCCTTCCCCCTTATAAATCCTCGTTCACCGTTGTAGAGCCAGATGACGGCAAAGGCCATCATGATACCGATGATGCCATATTCATACATCAGTGGTATGCCGAAAAGCGTCTGTATGTCAGGTCTGCCACGGAACATATAGAAGATAAGCACCAGCCCAAACCCTTTCCAAGAGTAGTCCGTGTCAACGAGCAAGGTGACAAGTCCAAGAAGTGCAACAGATACTGCTATTGCCCAATGTTGTTTCAGATTCTCAATGGCATAAAGACCCAGAAGTCCGGCCAACAGCGTAAACAGGACATTATGACTGCCATCATGGTTCAGCATCAGCCAGGGAATCTCCGATACCAAGGCAAAAGCAAAGAGGCTCAGCATATACTTCTGTCTGTTCCTTGAATAGACAAAGCCCTCTGCCAACAGGAAGGCGAATGTCGGGAAAGCAATACGTCCGACAGTCCGCATCAGTTCATAGAGATACGGATTGGAACAACCATAGTAATAGGCCACATGGTCTATAGTCATTGAGAGCATGGCGATAATCTTCAGCCAGCTCCCACTAAGATCTTTTGTCATTTCGTTATCCTAAAAAGTATTCAAAAAAGGCTGTCAGAAAAATCCGACAGCCCATTCATATCTTAGAGAAGTTCGATGGTTTTCTCCAGTGACTTTAATAAATCTTCTGACTGTTGCTTGGTGGCTTCCATCATGCGTTTATTCAAATCCTGAAACATGTCTTCCGTATGCTTCTCAATAATGATCTTTACGTTATCTTTGAAATCCTGCTGCATATTGGCTATATAGTCCTTGGAGTTTTGCTCCAACAATTGCAGGCGAGCCTTGACATGGCTTTGCAGAGCAGGATTCTTATCGTAGTTTTCATCATCGTCTGGATCAAAGTTCTTACTTAGCAATCTGTTCATATCAACGCTGATGGAGTAAAAGACAAGAGCGGCAACCGTAGAAGTCGTAATCTCACCCCTCTCCATACGCGAAATAGTAAGAGGTGCGCAACCTATCTCTTTGGCAACATCTGCCTGTGTCATCTTCAGGTGCTGTCTTACCTTCTGGAGTCTCTCACCCAGAACCTTCACATCCAACTTCTCTACTAATTCATTCATACCTTACGGCGTTTGAGGGGTTATACCAAGAAGCTCGGAAATCATAGCGTCCACTTCATCATTTATACGCTTGAAATTGCGGTTAAGCATAATTTCTTTTTCCTTATCGCTTGCAAAGTTATACATTTTCGGCAAATCTTGGTAGTATTTCTCTTCCTTTTTGATCTTTTCCATATCAAAATTTGTCTTGCAGAAGTATTTGGTGGTCTTGAACTCCTC
>CAMUYR010000075.1 GCA_947164965.1 uncultured Prevotella sp.
AGAAATTCGTGATTACCATCAGCCGCCAGTTTGGAACGGGCGGACATGAGATTGGAGCAGAGCTGGCTCGCCGGCTCGGAGTGAAGTTGCTGGACAAGCAGATACTGAACGAGGTGGCCTCGCGTATGGGAACGATGGAAGAAGCCGTCGAGAAGATTGAGTCGCGCAATCCGTTGTGGCGCGACGACTTCACCAACTTCTACCGTACGTATATGGCACACGCCGAGTATAATGGTCAGGAGCACGACCAGACGAGCCACGACCTGTTTCGTGCGCAGTGCGATGCCATTCGCCGCATCGCTTCCGAGGAGTCGTGTGTCATCGTGGGCCGTTGTGGTTTCGACGTTTTTGCCGACCATCCCAATGCGCTGAAGATTTTTATCCACTCGGGCATTGACTGCCGCAAGCGTCGCATTGCCGAGAAGTATGATATCAGCGAGCACGATGCTGCCGTGATGATTGTCGACAACGACTATAGTCGTCAGCTCTATACCAAGATGTTTACGGGTCGCGACTGGACCGACGCCTGCAATTACGACATCTCGCTGGATGTCCGTCAGTTTGGCGTCAACGGCGCTGTCGATTTCCTGATGAATTGTATCGGCTGATGAAGTACTTTTGGATGATAGCCCTGGCGGCAGTATTGCTGTCGTGCAAGGGCCGGGAGAGTAGGGCGCAGCAGACTGATGGGCTCTATGGTGCCGCCGTGCAGCCCAAGAGTAATCCGACAGAGCAGCAGGCTAAGGCGAAGGTTGTCAGGCTCTACGAGATTCCCGGACGGCTGATCGACCGCCCCGAGCAGATACTGCACCGCCGAGGTTACACCACGTCGTATAATCAGCAGACGAAGACGCCGAACTGGGTGGCTTGGCACTTGACCGATGCTCATACGCGTGGCCGTATTCAGCGTCATCAGGAGGTGTTTGCCGAGGACGAAGACATCGCCCGTGGCCAGCGTGCTACCGATAGCGATTATTATAACTCGCGATACGATCGAGGCCACATGTGTCCTGCCGGCGATAACAAGTGGGACCAGCTGGCTATGACGCAGTCGTTTCTCTTCACCAATATCTGCCCTCAGAACCACGGGTTGAACAAATACGAGTGGAACGATCTGGAGATGCTCTGTCGCGACTGGGCACGTAAGTATGGTGCCATCGATATCGTCTGTGGTCCGCTGTTTACGGCTGGTGGCGGCCAAAAGACTATTGGCCGTAACAAGGTGTGGGTGCCCGATGCTTTCTTCAAGGTGGTGCTCTGTCGCAAGGGTAAGCCCAAGGCTATCGGCTTCGTCTATCGCAACGAGGGTAAGAAGCAGGCAATGGCTGATGCCGTACGTACCGTCGACGAGATAGAGCGTATGACGAATATCGATTTCTTTCCAGCTCTTGACGACGAAACAGAAACACGCATCGAAGCCACTTCCGACCTCGATGCGTGGTAACGCTTTTCGCTTCTTCTTTCGCTGTTAATCGTTCTCCGGTTCCGCTATCTCCTGTCCGCGGCAGAACCGGTGTATAATCTGACGGTCGTCGCCCAGATAGATGAATCGCTCCAGACGGTGCAGCAGCGAGTATTCCGACGGATGCAGCACGTCGTCGTCGATGACCAGCGCGTCGAATTCGTAGCCGGGTTCGAAGCTGCCCACCTTGCCGAAGAAGCTGCCTGCCGACTTGGTGGCAATCCAGAATATCTCCGACAGAGACAGGAACTTCTTGCTGTGATCGTGCATATAGTGCATCTTGCTGACCTGGATGGCATATACCAGCATGCGGAACATGTTCAGGTCGTGACCACCGCTGATATCGCTGCCCAGTCCGATAGGCAGACTCTCGTCCAGCATCGTGCGGACAGGAGCCAGTCCTGACGACAGGTTGAAGTTCGACGTCGGGCAGTGAGCCACCATCACTTTGTTGCGCTTCATCAGCTCCAGCTCTTCGCCCTTCGTCCAAACACAGTGCGCCATGATGGTCGGCGTCTGTCCGAAGAGTCCGTAGCGGTTGTAGGCGTCGCCGTAGCTTCTGCTCTCTGGCTCCAGCTCGGCCACCCAAGCTATCTCGGAAATGTTTTCCGACAGGTGCGACTGTACCGGCAAGTGATACTTGTTAGCCAGCTCGCCGCAAGCCTTCAGCAACTCGGGCGTACACGACGGCACAAACCTCGGCGTGATGATAGGACGAACCAGTCCGTCTGCGCCACCGAACTCCTGGATGAGCTGTTCGGTGCCTGCGACAGAGGCTTCAACATCTTCGCAGAGCTCAGGCGGACAGTTGCGGTTCATTGCCACCTTGCCCACCAGGGCGCCCATGCCAGCCTCCTGATACAGCTTCATCAGCCGTCGGGTGCTCTCCGTGTGTATGGTGCCAAACACTACGCTACGCATCGTACCGAACAACCACTGCGTATGCAGGAACCGGCGATACATGCGCTCGGCGTATTCCACGCTGGCATACTTCGACTCCTCAGGGAATGTGTAGTTCTGCAGCCAAGGCAGCAGCTCCAAGTCCATCGCCACGCCCTGGTTGTGTACCTGCGGGGCGTGTACGTGCATGTCGTTCATAGCAGGAATCAGCAGACAGTTGCCGAAATCCGTCACCTCGGCATCTTCGCATCCCAGCGCCTTCAGATTGCTGGCGACGCCTGCCACCCGACCATTCTCTACGGCTATGTAGCCGTTCTCCAACACCTCGAAGCCTGTGCGCTCCTTAGTATAGAGGATGTTAGCCTTATATACCTTTTTCATAATATTAAGAATTTATTTGCAAAGATAGAGAAAAAAAACGAGCCCACCAAACGATGGGCTCGTTTTTTTATTGATTGACAGCGATGTCGAGATCGCATACTTGGTTCTTTTAAGCCTCAGCTTCTGCTGCCTTAAAGAATGCGAGATCGTCAGCATTGAAGGTCTCGATATAAGCAGCCTTACCGGCGATGTCCTCAGTGGCCATACGCACGTAGACGTTGGCACTCTTCTCGAAGAGCTCGGGAGCCTTGGTGGCATCGCGGAGGATGAGGATAGACATGACAAGCTCGGCAGTCATATCGTAGAGACGACGGGCGAGGAAGTCCTGAGCATCCTGGCTCTCGAGGGCCTTCACCTTGGCAAGTGCCTTCTCATAGACATCGATGAGAGCAATCACACGATTAGCCATAGGTTTCAGACTTTCGAGACACTCCATACCATTCATCATGTCCTTGATGTTCTGGAGCATAGTGCCGTTGGTGATGTAGCGGATGGCAGCAACAACCTGCAGCTGGGTGGTACCCTCGTAGATAGAGAAGATACGAGCATCGCGGAACAGGCGCTGGCTCTTGTACTCCATGATGAAACCTGAACCACCGTGGATCGAGATAGCATCGTAAGCGTTCTGGTTGGCATACTCAGAGTTCATACCCTTAGCAAGTGGGGTGAAGGCATCAGCCAAGCGCTGATACTTCTTAAGCTCCTGCTTCTCCTCGGGTGTGAGTTTGCGGTCGCGCTCGATATCCTCGAGGCACTTGTAAACGTCAACATAGCAAGCTGTCTCATACAGCAGTGAACGACCAGCATCGAGCTTAGCCTTCATGCGAGATAGCATGTCGTATACGGCGGGGAAATTGATGATCTTGTCACCGAACTGCTGACGCTCCTTAGCGTAAGCCAGCCCCTCGTTGTAAGCCTCTTGCTCAACACCTACTGACTGAGCAGCAATACCCAGACGGGCACCGTTCATCAGCGCCATCACGTACTTGATCAGACCCAGGCGTGTGCTACCGCAGAGCTCGGCCTTAGCATTCTTATAGGTGAGCTCACAGGTTGGTGAGCCGTGGATACCCAGCTTGTGCTCGATGTGACGAACATTCACACCGCCCTGGCGCTTGTCGTAGATGAACATTGACAGACCACGTCCGTCCTTTGTGCCTTCCTCAGAACGAGCCAGCACGAGGTGGATGTCGCTATCACCATTGGTGATGAAGCGCTTCACACCATTCAGACGCCAGCAGTTCTCCTTCTCGTCGAAGGTAGCCTTCAGCATCACGCGCTGCAGGTCAGAACCAGCATCAGGCTCGGTCAGGTCCATACTCATACCCTCACCAGCGCAAACGCGTGGGATGTACTTCTGGCGCTGCTCCTCTGAACCGAACTCATACAGAGTGTCGATACAGCTCTGCAGGCTCCAGATGTTCTGGAAACCGGCATCAGCAGCCGAAATCATCTCAGAGAGCATAGAGAACACAGCGTTAGGCAGGTTCAGACCGCCGTAACGGCGAGGCATACTTACACCCCACAGACCAGCCTTGCGGGTGGCGTCGAGGTTCTCGTAAGTCTTAGAAGCGTAGATCATACGGCCGTTCTCAAGGTGTGGACCTTCAAGGTCAACGCTCTCAGAGTTTGGCTCGATGATGTTAGCAGCCACGTCGCCAGTGATGTCGAGAATCTGCTTGTAGTTCTCGATGGCGTCGC
>CAMUYR010000076.1 GCA_947164965.1 uncultured Prevotella sp.
GCAGCGACGAACCAAGTATAGCTATGCCTAATGGAATTTTATACCCTGCGACCTCCGCTTCGGCTTCATCATACCGATAGCCGTGCTTAAACATCTCGCCCAGAACTTCTTTTCATCCTCGTCGTCCTTCTTTTTGGGAAGTTCGTTGCTTTCTCCTCCGCCACCACAGCCAGTTGATACTGTCGTGGCCCCGTCAAGATAGCCAAAGATGAGACACACTGCTGCAGACGCGGCTCTTGATGCTGCATCGGCAACGGCCATTTCCAATTCCTGAGCGACAGAGCCCATCATGGATGTAGCCTCCTTTATGAGGTCGTACCCTTGTTCAGCTATGTGTTTGATGATGCTTTCTGTGGCCAGCTCAATGGCTTCGGCTCTGGTGGCTACAGGAATATCCCGGAACGAACAGGCATAGCTGAGCAGATTCTTAATATCATCCAGTCGATTCTTCGGGTCTTTCCTGAGCGTGTTCAGAATATCTTTCTTCTGTTCATTGGTCATGTAGTTCTTGTCAAGAGTTGGATCGACGAGGATGTTCTTCGCCTTGGTAACACCTGGCCAGGCAAATTCGAGCATTCTCTCTGTCTCAGGCATACGCTTTGCCGCTTCTTGTGCTTCGTCTCTCTCTTTAACGACGTGCTCGTATGAAGTTTTATTGATGCCCGCTTTTTCGAGTTCGTTATATTTGAGAACTTTTGTCTCGGATTCTGCCAACCGCTTCTTAATGTCCTTATATAATTCCCTGTTAGCATCTGCTATGGCTCGTTTCTGAGCATTGCCAACGACACTGAACAATATGGTCTGCTTATCCGTCAATATGGCCTTGACCCTCTTCTGTATAGTACTGTTGTATGTAACAAAGGTTTTCTCATCATAAACCTTGTCTATCTCTCTCATTGCTATGGCTTCCAGTTCCTGCACTGTTAATGGAGGATTGACCGAGGTTATCCGAGGATGGTTCTTCAGAGGCGAGGACAGCTTTTCAATCACGTCGGATGGTATGGTAAAGGTGATATCTTGCAGGGCCTTGACATATCTCTCCACACTCTGGTACGGGGTTAAGGTGACCGACCGCAAAACATCCACCTCCTTCTGAACTTCTTCTTTCTCCTGCTTCAGCTTGTCTATTTCCCTACTGTTTGATGAAATGGAGACTTGCTGACGATCAATGATGCCCTGCTGTTCTACTGTCTTGTCGATGGCGGTGTCTCGCAGTCTCAGCGCCTCGTCCTTTTCCTTGACGGCAGCATCCTTTTCCTTGATGACAGCATCTTTTTCTCTGACGGCAGCGTCTTTTTCTCTGACGGCAGCGTCTCTTATTTCGTTAGCCTCCTTCGCTTCTTTTTGGGCTTTAGCCTTCGCTTCTTCCGCCATCTTTTTCTCGTGAGCCTGTTGCTTAGTGAGACGCTTACGCTTCTGGCGTTCTTCAGGATCAAGAAGCTTCCAGACATCACCACGCTCCAGCCCCCATTTGGAGCCTACGTGTTCGTAATACTTATCATGCAGTTCCGACATCTTCTCGCTTCGTTCCTTCTTGGTACTCCCGAAGAATGTGGCAAAGCTGATGGTGCGAACCATCCCGCGCACTGCCGGACGATACTGCCGTTTCTTCTCTTCCGGCAGCGCATCGTACTTGCCCTGCGGCAGCTTAACCAACTCACCGATATGCTTTCCTTTTGTGTATCTTACGTCGTTGCCGTCAGCATCAATCTTGACATAGCCGCCAACGTTGCCACGTTGCTTCATCATGGCAACGGGTACAATGTTGACGTGCGCATGCGGTTCGGTTTCGTCGAGATGAACCTCAAAGCCGATGACATTCTCCTTGCCATACATCTTGCACGCGAAGTTATAACTGTCAACAGCCCATTGCTCAATGGCCTTCTCTCGAGTGACATTCCAGTTATGCCAGGTCGATGGGTTGCGCTCGTAATTAACTTCTTGACTACCGAAAGCCAGCTGCTGCATCAATTCAGTACTGCCTGACAGGATAAGCTCGACGTATGCATTCTGTTGATTAGACGCTCCAGCCTTGTACTCCTTGAAGTCAATATTTTTCAATACATTCTGGTAACGGTCATATAGATGAACCTCCTGGCTTCCCAGAGGCTTTATCTCTCCATTGATCACTTCAAAGTTCAAAGCATGACGTGACCAGTCATAATTGTTGATGGGATTCTCGTTCTTAAGTCTGTACGAGTCCTCATCCCATTCCAGTCTCTCGTTTTCTATTGCATTTCCAGCCGAGAGACTTTTGCCTTTACCGGCATGTGCTACTCCTTTTGCCATAATACTAATATTTAAAAACGAAACAATTTACTTATCGGGTCCAGGGATTCACCTGGTCAGAGTTCTTAGAGGCAGATGCCTCTGAGCGGGGCGGTCAAGGGGGAGGGTCACCCCCTTGCGAGGTTCCATAGGGCGAGCAGCCCTGGGCGGGTTCTCAGGGCTGCGTCCTGAGCGGAGGGTGCAGGGAGAAGCCCACTCCCTGTTGGGGCATCCAATGGGGTGAAACCCCGTGGCCTAATGGGGATTTTGAGTGAATTTGCTTAGCAGATTTCGAGAAAATCCCTTATTAGGTTCAGGGATTATCTTAAAAATCCTCTTTCCCGCGACAAAGTTACGGATTCTTTCTGAGACGTACAAGTTTCTGCTGGGATATCTTTACTTTCTTAGATATCTTTAACAGACGGCAAGGACTAATAGTCAGGGTTCGGAATAATGTCCCGAAGCGTTCAGCACCTTAGAGCGACCATAAGGGAGTGGTTAGAGAGGGCTGCTCGATAGAGCCGCCAGACGAACGTTATTTAACGTCGGCTGGTCATGCCCTCTCCGTTATACGTCATTATAACGATTCAAAATTATGATGCATTAGAAAAGTCCGCTATCATGATCCGGTCATGAAGCTTTCCTGTCCCGTTCACTTAACGCATCACAATTCTGGCACATTAACAAATATTATGACTCACAATTATGATACATTAAAATTTTATTTGTACCTTTGTCAACGAATATAATAACTCATAATTCTGACATATTAAATATCATAGGAGGTTAAGATATGACTTATGAGAATCTGAAAGATAACCTGGTCGGAGAACCTGGTAAGATATTCGTCAAGAACCTGACAGTGAATGTATACAACTTTACTGTCAAAATTTCTGCCAAGTACGGTAGCTACGATTTCATACATTACCGCATCTTCGAGGAGATCACTGTCAGGGAGTATACTGGCCGACTGACGAGGTTCAACGAGCCAGATCCAGATCACTATCGTTTCGACTGCGTGTTCTTCGTCGAGCCAAACCAAGCGGCTCTTAATAAGAAGCAGGTTTATACTGTCGGTATCAAACTAAAGAACAATAAGACCGACTTGATGGACGATGATAATATGGAGCATTATATCGGCTATACAGATTTCTTCTTCATAGGAGTTCCTGAAGGACTTGTTGCTGACGCAATCAATCGCGCATACAACAATGAGTTCATTGGGGTATTCTGTGTTGACGATGGAAAGATTCACCTTATGCCCCATCGGATTAATCCCACTGTAGAGCGTCAGAAGAATTTGCTTGAGCAGATTATGTATAGTAGTATGTTTAAAGCAGATTTCAAGAATAACATATCTTTCAAAGTTGATGACGTGGAAATCATTCCACCTACCTTTAATAATATAGAGAAGGGGAATGCACAAGAGACTACGACAACTATAGAGCAAAGTATCTCAACAAAGGATGAGAGATTGTTTGCTCGTGAAAAAGAATTGCAACGTCAAGAAAGGCATAATACTAAGGTTGCAATCATACAGCAGGAGCTAAACGACTTGAACAAGGATGTTCCTTCTGAAATTACCCAGATACTCAGCCGACTATCACTTGGTGACCAACGCGTCTATCATGTTATTAGACGCAATGATGGTGCGCAAGCCCAAGACATCGCAGATCTTATACCTAAGTTGGAAGGAATTGACAATCCCAGTCTTTCTACAATTAAGCGTAGTATAGCTGCCCTGACGGCAGTTGGACTTGTCAAACGAGTAGGCAGTCGCAAGACAGGGGGATACATGGTTAATGAGGCTGTTTACGACAAAGATAAATAACAGCAGCCCTCACCTTTAAGAGCTCTCACAACCATTATCACGGGAATACCACGGGAATTACGAAAAAGAAAAATCGCTAAGTAACTGATTATCAGTCTCTTAGCGATTCTTTCTGTCGGGATTACTGGACTCGAACCAGCGACCTCGCGCCCCCCAGACGTG
>CAMUYR010000077.1 GCA_947164965.1 uncultured Prevotella sp.
TCCACGAAAGGTTCCAAAACTCGCACTCTGAGATGCCGAACTTCTCAAACTGCGGATTAATATCATTGGTGACCAAGTGAGATTTACTCATTTTATTCTATTAAAAGAAATTTTCTCCAAATTTGTGTGCAAAGTTAAAAGAAAAGTTTCATCTTTCAGTAACAAATCTCGTAAAATTATCATTTCTTAACAATTTTAGACCATCAAAAGTCTGATAGGAATATGCCATACTCTTTTCAGAAAAACCTTTCATATTTCGATTGATAAGGAAATTGAATGTAGGAAAAAAATAGTAATTTTGCAATTTTTTAATATTTTGTCTGCGTAATTAGACAAAAAATGTCTAACTTTGCAGACGAAATATTCAAATAGCAATGGATAAGGTTAGAAGCATATCAGACTGGATAGGTGAGAAGCCGTTGCGTGGGAAGTATACTTTCACGCATAAGGAAGTTCTCGCTGCTTTCCCTGAGATGGCTATCGGAACATTGTCCAGGGCTTTGACCAGAGAGGTGAGCAAAGGTAGAATCATGTCACCACTTCGAGGCTTTTACGTTATCGTGCCTGATGAATATGTTCTGCGTGGTACTGTGCCACAGTCTTTTTATTTGGATGATATGATGCGCCACCTTGGTCGCAAATACTATGTGGCTCTTTTAAGTGCAGCAAGTTATCACGGTGCTTCACATCAGGTGCCGCTTAGTTTTAGTGTCATGATAGAACCTCCTACTATGCGTGACAAGAAGGAGGAAAAGTACCGTACCCTGTTTTTCTGTAAGAGTCATATTCCAGAAAGATATGTGGAGAAACGCCAGACAAGGACAGGGTACATCAATATCTCTTCTCCTGAACTCACAGCTGTTGATTTATTAACTTATCAAGCTAAGACTGGTAGTGTTACCCGAGCAGCGACGGTATTGGCAGAATTGGTAGAGAAGATCGATTTCTCAAAAATGGATTCATCATTTTTGGATATAGCACCTATCAGCAGTATGCAGCGCTTGGGTTATATTCTGGATGAAGTCTTAGATGAGAAAGAAGCTGCTGCAGCAATATATGAATTGCTGAAGGAGGGTGGGGCGCATCTTCAGTTTGTACCTTTGAAGGCAGGCAAGGATGCACTCGATTACGAGAGAAATAGTAAATGGAAGATTATAGTTAACGAAACAATTGAAATAGACGAATTATGATACCTATATCATATATTACAGAATGGAGCGAGAAGGCTCCTTGGGTTGAGAACAAGTTTGTAGAACAAGACTTGATTATTTGCCGTGCGCTGGTTGCCATATATAGCGATGAGTTCTTGGCAGAGCATCTGGCGTTCAGAGGGGGAACTGCATTGGGTAAACTGTATCTCACGCCGCAGCCCAGATACTCTGAGGACATAGACCTTGTTCAAGTGTCAGCAGAGCCTATTAAAGAAACGATAGACCATCTGAGGGATGTGTTATCGTTCCTTGGTGCTCCTGTTGTTAAGCAGAAGAAACATAATAATACGCTGCTTTTCAAAGTACAGCCCACCGATCCTGATGCAGGTGAGATTCATCTGAAAGTAGAGATCAACTGCAAGGAACATTTCAGCGTATTCCCAATGGTGAAGATACCATTCGCTGTGGAGAACTCTTGGTTCAATGGCAGCTGCGAGGTGCTGACGTATGAGCTGGAGGAATTGACAGGTACAAAACTTCGCGCTTTGTATCAGCGAAGGAAAGGCCGTGACCTGTTTGACTTGTCGAAGATTCTGAGCTTATCAGCCGCCCTCGATAAGGATAAGGTGATGAAGAGCTACGAGCGTTATCTTGGATTCACAGCATCACATTTGCCTACTTACAAGGAGTTTGTTCTGAATATGTCGGAGAAGTTGCAGGACGAGGAGTTCCTGACAGATACAGATATCATTCTTGGCCCACAAGTGAAATATGACCCACAGGAGGCATACAAACTGGTTCATGATGAACTAATCGTCAGGTTGATAAAGGAATAAGTTAAGCAAGCAGTTATGAAGATAATTGATGAGTCATTATTGAGTAGGGTAGGGAAGGAGGCGCAGGAATCGCCACGACTGAGAAAAAATTACAATTTTCACCAGTCTTTGGATGACCGCTGCCACCGGTTTTTGAATGCATTGTTGCCAGGGACGGTTATACCTATACATCACCATCCGACTAAGGATGAATCTTTCATACTGCTGAAAGGTAAGGTGAGAGTGCTGACGTATGATGACGATGGGAATGTTCTGGAGGATGTCGTACTTAGTCAGGCTGATGGCCGTTATGGTGTTGATATTCCCAAGAACACCTGGCATACGATAGAAGTTATTGATAACGCAATACTGTTTGAGGTCAAAGAAGGCCCCTTCATTCCTCATGAGCAGGAGGGCATCCTGAACATGAAAGCAATCAAGGCCGAGCATGTCGGAATTGACGAGATAAAAGCCATCTTAGTCGGCATGGACGTCCCTCATGCTGAGCTGGTTCATGCGCTGTTTAAGTTCGAGGTGGAATACGGAAGTCTCAAATGGAAGATTGAACCAGAGGATTTTGAGAAATACGAAGACTTGTGCTATGCCTTCTTTGGTAGGCAGAATGGCTTTTTTGGAAGGGATTTTGAGAGTGACGTATCTGTACTTCCAGAGTTGAATGATGAATGTGTCAAGGTCATCGATGCCATTCAAAAGGTAATAAAGGAAAAGAATGAACCTGAAAAATATCTCAACTACGTATTGAATAGGTTGAGAAATATTGCAAAGAGACCTGTCAAAACGTTCGCGATACATGAGGATTCGCCATATGGAATCATAACCGAGCGATTGGAGAAGGCTAAAAAGGCAAGAATGAACATCTCGGTGAAGAAATCCTTGTCACCAGTTCTGCATAGTATTATGCAGCAGATTCATGGTGGCCAATATGAAGAAGCTGCTGGAAATCTCTTTGCAGTTTTTAGTAGTCTGGAAATTATTAAGGATGCACATCATTCTTGGTTTGAGAGATGGCATAATAACGAGACACCATCAGAGGCTCGATGCATGTTGGGTATTGCTGCAGAGATGTACTGCCATTTAAGGCAGCAAGAAAATCTGCCAGAGGAACTGGCTGAAGATATGGATGCTCAATTAGCTGCAATCAATGAATGGACAACATTCTACGATTGGTCGAATGATGATTACGCAGACATGCTACGTGGCTATGGAGAGCAATACGGCGATCATACCAACATCGACCAGTTCAAAGAACTCCAGTTCGTTTTTTAGTAGAATCAGAAGGGGAGACCAGATGCATATAATTGGCCATAGTGCTATACTTGTAGCACCTTTTGGCCAAATATCGACAGCATCATACATTCAAAGCCTATTTATCATAACAATAATTATGTGCAATTCCTAAGACGTCGATTTTCGGCTTTTCAACTTTCACCGAGAATATGAATTATGATAAATAGAGTGTAAGCAGAACACCTAAAAGAATAGCGTTTATTCCGCTAAACATCGTCACAATTATGGTGCTGTAGCGAAACAAACGCATTCATGTTACTCTGGCTCAGACTTACAGAAGTCTATAGTGTTGTTGATGATTTCCTCGCACTTTTGACTGTATTCTCCAGAAATCTTTCGGAGTTCCTCCAATGCGAATCGACGGCGATTGTCGAGAACGATATCCCGGACTTTGTCATTAGAGAAGCGATGACGTTCATCATTCAGGCTATAGTCATCGCCTGGTTGGAGCAGATAATTGATATTGATCCTGTCACGGAAATAGCATAGCACATCAAGCAACACCGATGCATAGACCATACCGCCATTCTCGAATTTAGATAGAATCGCCTGGTTCATATCTAAATCCTGTGCCAACTGTTTCTGCGTGATTCCTAACTCCTGCCGAATGAGCTTCAGCCGGGGACCTATTTCTGCTATTGTTACTTTACCATCCTTCATACCTTCTTTATATTAGGATAGCCCGTTGCACCATTCACAGGCTGGTTCTTAGTTAAAAAGCGTGGTGCCATTTCTAGAGGCAAGTTAGGCTCTGCAAAACCGTCGACCCTCACAAAACGCACCACGCATGGAATATCGTGTTCCCGTTTGGGTACAATATCCACGTTGGCACATCATTGTCGGTCTTTTGATTTTTGCAGATTTCAACTTGCGACGTCGATGCGCTTTTGCTCATGCACTTATTCGCTTTAAACGAAATTATGCCATATTGCGA
>CAMUYR010000078.1 GCA_947164965.1 uncultured Prevotella sp.
TTTCACTACCTTTGCAGTCAGAAACGCGCGTGAAGTAGGCAAGATGTCTTTTGTGATGCAGTTACGAGGCTACCCACCCCGAACTCCATACAAAACATCTTGGTCAGGGGAGACCCCCGACACCCCATGTCAGGGAGACCCCGACACCCCCTCCGGCATCGGCTTTGTTTCGCAAATCTGCAAATTTGCAAACAGCCTCGCCCACGCTCTAAATTTGAAGTTGAACTTAAAATTTCTCGCTATGTTCGCAAACGTGCAACCTACCCGTTCGCTCAAATCCTCCCTCTACTATGATCGCGCCCTGCGCCATCCAGAGAAGGGAGGCAAGGTCATCATGGCGAATGGCGTAGGACTTAACATGAGTCCTACAGCCCAACTTGCCATGCTGGAAGCATACGTCAATCCGAAATTTAAGGTCAAGGCTTACAGTGTTGTCATCAGCCATAGTGATGAAGATAACGAACGCCTTAAAGACCCTAAATTTCGTGAGCTGATGCTTCACGAGTTTGTGAATGAATGTAAAAATAGAGGCATCGATTTAGACAACATTCCCTATATCATTCCTGAGCATACCAACACTGATAATGACCATTATCACATGCTCATGTTGATAAACGACTTCAAAGGTGAACGCATCAATACCCAGTACCTCGGCAAACGAATGGCCAAGGCTGCAGTCGATGTTTCTAAGAAATATGGACTGCACTATCCTGAGGGGTGGGATAGACGCGAAGAGAGAAAGCTGAAGCACCAGGCATCAGGTGCCACTACCGAAGAGGAAGGTAGGAAGAGGAAGCCTCGCACAAGAACCGCCAACACTACTAAGCCAGTTGTTCCATCTGTCAAGGTTGGTCTGAGTGAAGAGGAACAGAAAAAGTTGAACGACCGCATCCGGAGGCAGAGGGCCATCCAGGAAGCACAAAAGAGAAAAGAAGATGAAGCAAAACGACAAGCCGAAAGGGACGCCAAGGAAAGAACTAAAGTTCAGAAACAGGAAGCCGAAAGAGGAAAAAAGAACGGCCAGGGTAACGATAAGCCTGAAGCCGAGCGAGAAAACAAGCCTCGCTTCAAGCGCTAAGGACTATCACATGACGTTGGGTGATCTGATATATTATATAGTTACAGACCGCCCCGTCAAAGTGCTGGTTCCAGAACATACAGAGGCATTGAGGCTTATCGCCACGATGTCTAACAACATCAACCAGCTGGCACATGATGCCAATGCTGCAATACTGTTTGGACAGAATATACCAGAGACAACGATTAATGCCTTAAACGATGTCCTGGCACGACTGGAGGATATATTAATTAAAGAATCAGGCTATGGGGAAATACAGTGAGAATCCAATAGACAATATCCAAGGCTATCTCAACAATATTGAGATGGTGCTGGCGAGGATGGAAGCACAGCAGAAAGAACATGCTGCAGCTCCATCACAGTCTGCTGATAACTCAGAGCTGGAGTCCATGAAGGATGAACTGTCATCCATCAGGACGGCCATCGATGAAATCCGAAAGGATAATGGTCTTGTCTCTGCCTCCATGAAGACCGTTGCCGAAGCCATCGGAACAGTACCGACGGAAGAGGAAAGGAAGAGGCAGCATCAGGAAGATCTGCAGTATGTCATTGACAATACAAGGAAACATGTGACTGTTGACCTGGATTCTTCGACCAAGGCGCAGCTCAACAACATATCAGGTGGCATCAGTAACTTTGAGAATGCTGTTAAGAATGCCGGAGAATCTGTCGGAAAACAGATAGACCAAAAGGCAAACAAGTTGTCAGAGCCTTTAGATAGAATAGCCAGCGACTTTGAAAAGAGAATCGGGAGAGTCGTGGAAAAGAAAGCGGAACAGGCATCAAACGATATTACGTCATCTATGGTCGAAAACTGGTTCTGGCGGACAATTGCCCTGGTAAGCCTGATTGCGTTTTGCTTAACTTGGTTGTTCCCTAAAATTAGAGAAATCGACTTCCCTAATGGTGCAGAAGGTTTCTTCTATACTGTTGTCGGAATTATTATTATAATCTTCATTCTTTACGGTATTTACCGATTGGGAAAGATGAATGGACATAGTTATTATTAGAATCTATTTTAGTAGGGATTAAAAGCTGTGAGGTATGATGACGAATAAAGAAAAGTTTGATTACATCATTGACCAGATGGTCGTGATGGGCGAGACAGGTCATATGAAGACGCTGCCTTATCTGAACGTGAACAACTTCGCAAGAGAGATCATCGAGGATGAAGGTATCACTCCTGGAGAGTTGACAGACCGCATCAAACAAGGCTTGCTCGATGCTGGTATCAAAGATAAGTTCGACGAGAAAACCGTCGAGCTGTTGATGGGTAATGCGGAAACTCTCCGCAATATCACGGACTATACCCAAAAGGAACCAGTTGAAACAGTGACTGTCGAGGAACCTGAAGAACAGGAAGTGACAGTCAGCAGGTCAAAGGGTAGGGGTATATGATGCAACTGTGAAATGTTTGCAGATTTATAGATTTGCAAATTTGCAAAACGACATAGTTATGAAGTTTGGGTTATTCTAAACTTCTTCAGGTACTTCTGACTGTGGAATGTCCTCGTCTCTTTGTTTCAGGAGTCCCTGCTCTTGAAGTTCTTGCAGATTGAAGCCAAGTTCAGCCACATATTCCTGTACGACTTTTACGTCGACGGTGTCTGCGTCGGACTTGTCGTAGATGATAAGAAAGTGGACTTTCCCTTCTGCTTCAGACACATAGTAAGTTAACGTAATCACACGGGCACCGCCAGACTTTCCTTTCCCCTTGGACTCTATGGTCATCCTGACCTTCCTTATGCCAGGCACAAGTTCTGAACCCTGAAAGGGATTCTTTATGATGCTGTCCTTGAAATCTTCAAGGTCCTTCATAAAACTCTTGTATCGCTTCTTCAGAACCTTGGCTCCCTTGGAGAACTCCGTGGTGAAATCAATCATCCAGTTCATTGACAAGTTCCTCCCAGGTCATCAGATTCTTCTTACCTTCCATAGACTCCTTTACCTCCATGAGGGCATTACGCAGCTCTTGGGGTAGGTCTCTCTTGTTCACCACCACGTCATCCTCTGTGATTGGAACGACCTTCCAGCTGCCGTATCTCGCCTTTACGACAACATCCTCACCCTTTTGGGCTAATCCGTAATACTTGGCCAGGTTGGCCCTGTAATCTCTTCCTGTTACTACTACCATAATCGTAAATTTTAGTATCTGGGTGCAAAGGTACAAAATAAAATTGAAAAGTGTACCATTTTGGCACACTTTTTTTATTAGAGGCGTTGTGAAACAGTTTAAAACCCTGAAAGCCAGTCATATACAAGGCCTTTACAGAATGCCCTTGACATCGAACGCCACGCATAGTATATTGTGGGAAACAACAATAAACACAAAAAAGATGAACAAGACGAACTTAATTAACAGCATTTATAAAATGTGGGTAGCCATTAATTGGATAGCGACATGGTATCTGGAACATCAGATGATAATATCTTTAGTTGTAGACATTATAGAAATGATACTTTGGCTATATGACAAATGGGTTATATAAGTAAAGACCGTGCCGGCTGTAAAGTCGGTACGGTGAACTTATAGTAA
>CAMUYR010000079.1 GCA_947164965.1 uncultured Prevotella sp.
AACTCGGTTAAACATTGAGGTGTTAACTTAATTCTTTCCCAAAAGGTGAAAGAGCCAGCTTTGCCAGTCTAAAGTGCATCTTTCCGAATGGGATGCCAATGATGGTGATGCAGAATATGAGACCGTAGAAGATGTGTGTGAGCCATATCCAGATGCCGCCAACGAAGAACCACAGCACATTCATGAAGATGCTCAGACAGCCTGGTTGTGATGGTTTCCATTTCACTTTCGTGCCGAACGGCCAGATGGCCAGCATACCCAGTTTCAGGCTCTGCAAGCCAAAGGGGATGCCGATGATGGTTATCATCAGTATCAGTCCTGCGATGAAATACTCCAAGGCTATGTGCAGGCCTCCGAATATGACCCAGATGATGTTTCCTAACGTCTTCATTGATCTGATTTAGATGACAACAGCCGTTCCGCTGGTGGCTACCATGAGCATTGAGCCGTTGGCTCCTACAGTCTCATAGTCGATGTCGATGCCTACGATGGCATTGGCTCCCATTGCCTGAGCACGCTGCATCATTTCCTGCATGGAGGTGTCCTTGGCCTCGGCAAGTACTTTCTCATAAGCACCTGCACGACCGCCTACGATGTCTCGGATGCCGGCAAAGAGGTCTTTGAACATGTTGGCACCTATTATGGTTTCACCTGTCACAATACCCTTATATTCGCGGATGGTGTGACCTTCAATCTGTGGGGTTGTTGATAGTATCATAATCGTTATCTTTTAAAAGTTTCTATCTGTTAGACGTAAGAACGATGCGAAAAGTTGCATATACAGAAACTTTCATATCATTTCTTCGTATATTTCGCCTTGACTATTTCGTATGAGTTCCGTGTCAGCTCCTGCAGCAAGTCATTAGGCGCGGTCTTTGGATTGATGCCAATCCAGTGTTTGGGTGATTCATTGTATGGATTGCCGATACAGTCATGCTGGGCTTTTAATTCCTCAATACGCTCGGGTTGGCATTTCAGCGAAATAACAGAAAAGTCATTGCAGTCGAAGAATGAGAACATGTGCCCCATGACATAGAATACCAATACTCCTTCGCCGCTCTTGAACTTCTGGAAAGGTAGTTTCTCTTCCACCTCTGTACCTAATGACAGACAATATTCGCGATAGTCTTCTATGTTCATATACTTTTTAGATGTGATTCATAATCCATGCGAATCCCTTGGCAGTTCTTTCATCGGAATGTTGGAAGTGATTGCCGGGATTCCATTCAAGAATGGTGTTGACACCTTGTGTCGTCAACAGTTCCTGTTGCTTGCGAATGCTGTTGCCAACCTGTGCCATTATGGGGTTCTTCGTTTTCTCTTCCTTATCACCGAGGCTGAGATAAACGGAAGTTGCCAATGGCTTGTTGATCTCTGCATACTCCATCCATTGAGGGTACCAGACAGATGGCGATACGGCTGCGATACCATCAAATAATTCAGTCTGGTAAGCTGACCATAAGGCAAAGAAGCCTGCCAGAGAGTAGCCGCCTAACACGCATCGCATCTTATCTTTTTTAAACAATTGCATTCGCTTCAACTGAGGAATCAGTATTTCCTTGATGAAAGAAAGAGTCGCTACTGCTCCTTCTCCAAAGGGAATCTTCCCAAAGACAGCTGGAGCCGTCCAAGGTGTCAGTTCGCTCTGCCAATCTTTAATCTTAAACGCTACGAGCGTAAAGGGCTTATTGGCCAAGGACTCAATCGTTGCCACCTCATTATCCAATACCTCCAAGTCATGCTCATCAATTGGCTGAATCAGCAGGTATTCAGGGCGCTCAGACTTGTATATGGTACAAGTTCTATCTGAGATTTGAACGGTCTCTTTCTTCATCTTAACAATCTAATATAAGGTATATAAGTGCTATCTGTACCAACAGAATCAGCGGGAGGCCATACTTAAACTTCTTATGCATCGTCTTATGATGCCATACTTTCATACCTAACAAAGCGCCGATGCTGCCACCAATAACTGCCAATATCAGCAAGGTAGCTTCCGATATGCGCCAGCTGCCTTGCTTGGCCTTCCACTTGTCAATGCCATAGACCAGGAAGGTCACGATGTTGATGACTATCAGATAATATAGCAGAGCGTTTGCTATCATTGCTTTTTCTTTTGAATTTCACGATAGTCAGAGAGCAGATTCCAAATACCATCTTCTGAGAGTACTCCGCGTTTGAGGTCTGGGGGAAGATTCCCTGCTTCATCAGCAGCAAAGTCCAGTTTCCACAACTCACTGCCATAGTATTTGCTGAGTTCGGCAACATCCTCTTTGATAGCCTTCAACGAAGCAGCAGACTCATCTTTGATGGCAGCCAAGGCATTATTGAAACGTTGCTCCATCCACTTGATTCGCTCAATTTGTAAAAGCTCACAAATCGCGTCCTCTCTGATAATCTTTGGTGCAGACTTGCCTGCCAGCACCAATACCTTTTTGCAATTGCGGTAGATATGTAGCTGGCGAGAGCGGACTGCGGCTGTTAATTCTGGATCATCCTGCATGGCTATCCATAGAGAATGATAGATACCATCCTCTTCGAATAGCTTGCGTTGCAGGTGCGAACACATATTTGTCGTGTCGATGGTTATCATACTATTAATACCACTTATACCCATGTTCCTTACAATAGTCAATCGCGGGCTGATAGCCTTGGAAGGTGGCCTTGTGAATCCACTTCAGGCCTTTCTTTTCATCGACGGGAACGCCTGTGCCAGTCATCAGAAACCAGCCTGTGGCGAACTGTGCCTGAGCATCGCCGCCATTGGCTGCCAGTTCATACCAAAAAGCACACTCCTCCAAATTCTTCTCCACACCGTCGCCATTCCAATAGGCTGCACCTACATTCTTCTGGCTTAGTACATGTCCTTGGAAGGCTGCTTCACGATACCAGAGGAAAGCCTTATGGTGATCTTGTTCGACTCCATCGCCAAGGTAATAGGCATTGGCCACGTTCACCTGCGACTGCATGTCACCCTTGTCGGCGGCTTTCATGTACCACTCGAAGGCCTTTACCGCATCTTGCTCTACGCCCTTACCGTGATAGTAGCACTCGCCGACGTTGAAGCAACCATAGACATCTCCCAGCTCCGCAGCCTTCATATACCACTCGAACGCCAGTTCAAGGCTGACCTTCACGCCAGTGCCACGCTCATAGCAGACCCCAAGGTTATTCATCGCCTTGGTGTCGCCCTCGTAAGCCTTCTCACGATAGCCATCAGCCTTGTTTCGTTCCTTGGGCATAGTTTTTTATTGAACGATTTACATGATACAGGGCAATCTCAGATCAGTACAGACACTATTTCACTTCATTTACCAGCTCTTTCCCCTCCTCAAAATCACGGATGTTCTGGAGCGTCGTGACTGCGATGTTGTGGGTGGCCTCTTTGGTGAAGAAAGCCTGATGGGAGGTCACGATGA
>CAMUYR010000080.1 GCA_947164965.1 uncultured Prevotella sp.
CCAACGACCAATGCGGCCAAAAGAGCAGCACCGAGGTTATGGCCTTCGCCTGGACGGGTCTTGATGTCCACCTCATTGAAGATCTTAGAGAAGAGCTGCATACGGTGATAGTCATCGACGGCGAGGAACTTGTCGTACTGTTTCTGGGTAATCTCATGCGATATGGTCTGCCCATTGATGACAGCGGTCATCTTGTATTTGCCATTCGCTGTAGGGTCAACCTGAATATTCCCCACCTCGACCTCACGGCCATGTGCTCTCTCGCGGTAAAAGCCCTTGCGCTCATTAAACTCCAAAAGGGCTGCACCGTCCACCCTGTTGGAAGTGGCATTTTGGATGTCCACTTCCTTTTGGTGGACGATGCTTTGCCCGTCGTGCGCAAGGTATAGGTCATCCTGATATAGGCTCTCCCCATGTGCCGACTTGATTTCGACCTCGTTGAAAACCTTATCGAACATCTTCAGGCGATGGGCATCGTCGAGGTCGAGGAACTTCTGATAGTCTTTGGCTGAGATGGAGTGGGCGAGGAGTCGGCCATTGACTTCTGCCTCCATGACGTATGTACCATTGAGCGTTTTATCTACCCGAATCTCGCCAACAACCATTTCACGGCCATTGGCAACTGGCTGAAACCAACCCTTGTTGCCCAGGATGGTCTGAATCTCCCTGCCATTGATGGCATTAGGGTCGCGCTCAATACGCTCAGACTCTCTGCGCTGTTCGGCTCTGGCTTCGGCGAGACGCTGCTGTTCTGCGATGCGGCGTTCCTGTTCGATGAATGGCGCTTCCACCTCCTGACGAACCTCCGGCTTCAAGTCGAGCGATACCAGTTCCTTGGTTTCGAGCATGTCCTTGGTGAGCTTCGTATCGAAGTCCTTGCCGATGACCTCATTGATGATGGCCAGACGGGCATCAACTGACACACCACCTTTACCACTGACCTTGTTGGCCATGAGCTTTTGCAGTTCCTCCGGCTTCAGGTCATACTGGAGATCCACCTTTGAGAGATTCGACTGGATGGTGAGTGTCTTCTTGGCTTCGTCGATGACGATGCCGTGTGACTTCAACACCTCCTGGAACTTGTCATTGCTGAAATAGACATCAGAGGTGATGACAGAAGAGTAGGGGATGCCCTGACCTTGTGGACGGGGTGCTGCCTCCAAAGGCTTTATCTTGGGTTCGATGGAAATCTGGTCCAGCACCTCGACGGGCGTTTCCTTCTGATGGCCTTTGAAGTAAAAGCCATAACCGCCAGAGAGCATCTCTCCTGGCTTCACTCTGTTGTCAGGTCGCTCCGTTACCATCGGGCCACCTCCCCAAGGACGATAGGCATGGTCACCGATACGGCGAAGATGGAATCCTTCTGTACGAGGGGCATAGCCTACGAAGTCACCTGCCCAACCACGACCCTGACGGCTGAAGGGAGCAAACCAAGGTGTTCGGCGGGCAGGTCTGGCATCGTAGCCATACTCCCCATGTCCGATACGATAGCCATGCAGTCCCATCGCCACACGACCGAAGGCATTGCTGGCAGAAACAAAGTTCTGCGGCATGTAGAAGTCATCCTTCACGATAGAGGCGAAAGTGTTATAGGCTTTCTTGTTCTCGTAGGTGGTTCCCCAGCCCATGAGGTTCTCCACCTGTTTCTCATTCAGTTTGTAGGTCAAAACAGGAGAGTCGTGACCCAATACTATGAGTTCACGACCACCGTCCTTCGCCAAACTGATATGCGCCTGCATACCATTCTTGCGCAAAACCTCCTGAAGACCTGTCGAGAGATCCAACTCTCGCGGATTAGTATATTTCCGTATTGCCATAGACTACTTGAAATAAAGTACGACGCAGGTGTTACGATTGCCATTGAGCGGTTCGTAGCTGTCGATACCGCCACGATGTTTCTTCTGGATATGAGTCTCGTCAACGCCATGAGCCTTCAGCAGTCCTGCGATATAGTCGGCTCGCTCGACACTCAGGCGTTCGTTGATCTCAGGCGTACCCGTCTCGCTGTCGGCAGCACCAATGATTCGGGCCTGAAGGCCATACTTCTTGATGACTTCTGACACCTCCTTGATATTGATGAACTGTGCGTTCTCTGTCAACTCATGGGTTCCTATCTTAAAGAAGAAATAGATAGGTGCGCCAATGTACTTCTTGCCAGACTTCAGGATGTGCAGGTACTTGTTGGCGGCGATGGCGGTTGAATCAGCCAGACTATCCACGTTGATAGTATCGCTGATGCCATCCCAATCCTTGTTGGCCAAACGCTTGCGAAGAGAGTTAAGACCGCTATAGTTATTGCGCTCATGGGCAGCGGTGGACTGTGCCGAAGGAACAGTTCCCTTGTTCTGGTTCTGCCATGAGTCGTAATATCGGTTCACCTGGTTCAAATCAACTTCATGGACGCGAGTTTTCTTCCACCCGACTTTGCCGATGGTAACACTCAGACCGATGCTGGCCTGCAGCAGATGGTCACCGAGTTTATCAGATGCTCCCTGCCCGTCGAAGTTCTGCCAGGTGGTCGTGGCTCCAAGTTCTCCAGACAAATGCAGACGCTCCGACAGTCGGTAGCGACCAATGAGGCCATAGGAGATAGCGAATGGCTTCTGACCATTATAACTGTTATGAATCAGTCCACATCCGGCGTATGGGATGATGTCCCACTTCTGCATCCCGTCACTATGCGCTGTGAGGTTATACAGGAAGTCCACATGCAGGTTCTGGTAATTACATGATACCATATTGGCATCCTTCAGTTGCAGACCCTGAAAAGCCAGTCGGCCAGCCACATGAGGCGTGAACCACTTGCCCACTGACACATTCAGCAACGGTTTCTCACGGTCAAACAAATCACCATGTCCTACTGGCTTACCAATGAAAGCCGATACACCTCCCTTGGCTGAGAGGAACCAATTTGCTCCCCAATCATCGACGGGAGATTCTTGTGCTGCAGCTGTCCCTGCTACGAGACATGCTGCCATTAAAATCATTGTTTTCTTCATT
>CAMUYR010000081.1 GCA_947164965.1 uncultured Prevotella sp.
GAACGGCTCGACCCGCGAGGATGCGACCCATAGGGAGCATCCGACCCGACGAGGAAAAGGATGGAGAAGCCCTAAAGCTTCCCCACCTCATGATAACTGTAATAAGCCCCATCGGTCACTATCACATGGTCGAGGAAATGAATGCGCATCACTTCGCATGCTTTCTTGATGGCCATCGTCAGCATATCGTCGCACTTGCTCGGAGTCAGGCAGCCCGACGGGTGGTTATGAACAGCCGCAAGAATCGTTGCATTCGACAGCACCGCCTCGCGCATCATCACGCGAATGTCGGCACAAGTCTCGGTAATACCTCCCTGGCTGATACGTACCGACTTTATCAGCCGGTAGTTCTGATTCATCAGCAGGATATGAAACTCTTCCGTCTGCAGGTCGCGCATCCTTGGAAACATATAGTTGTAAATCCGCACAGCCGTACCCATGTCGGGCTTCGGCTCCGCTGCTGCCATCTGCCTGCGCCTGCCGAGTTCCACCGCTGCCATAATCTTACAAGCCGTCTGCACGCCCACGCCCTCGATGTCCTCCAACTCGTCGAAACGAGCCTTGCCGAGCGCATTGAGATTATTGCCGAATTTGCGCAGGATGTTGTTGGCCACGTCAACGGCACTCTGCTGAGCCGTGCCGCATCCCACCAGCAGGGAAATCAGCTCTGCATCGCTCATCTGCTCTGCGCCGAGGTTCTGAAGTTTGTCACTTGGGCGGTCTTGTGGTGCCCACTGCTTAATGCTAAGTCTTAATGCTGCATTCATAATCAGTTATAATATTGTTTGGTTCTACGATAATTCTTTGTCTTGGCGAGAAAGAGCGTCATGCGCACGTCTGCCCCTGCTGCCTGCATCTGCTCGATGAAAGCGTTAGCGGTCTGACAGGTCGTGCAAATGTCATCTATCAGCAACACCCGCTTGCCTTGAAAGTAGTCGCTGTCTATCTGCACATTGCTCTCCGTCTGCTTGCCGTGCTTGCGGCTGATATGCACCTTTTCGCGCTTTCCTACCACTTGGATATGCTCAAAGCCGTTGATGGCTCCGCACTTGGCGCACACGTCAGCCGAGAACCGCTTGTATCTGCGGTCGTTCGTGCGCTTGCAACTGGCAGGGATGCAAACGATGATGGTATTTGTCAAGTCCATCTGCGAGAGAGCCTTGCTTACAAGCTTCGTAGCCCAATGGGTAGCGAATCTCTGCCCTGCCTTGAACCCAAGCAGAAATCGGTCGGTCTCTTGCGTCTCGAAGTTCGCCTTGCGCATGTACCGCTGCGGAACGTAGTCTAAAAGTGCAATTTTGAGCATCTTGTATCTGAGTTTTAATCTTTTCCCTTTGGTTTGGAGCTTTTGCTCCTTGCCGTCTGCGGGACTTGTTTTTACGATGCTCACAAAAGGTGGCCGACGGCGATAAGGCAGTCGGAAGGTTACGTTGCCAACAGTCCGAAATACTCGTTCACCAAAGGGGAAAGGAAGATTTCTGTCTGCTGGCAATGAATACCGAGGCCATTCGACGACAGCCATTTACCTTTGCATCGGAAAATCTGGCACCGCCGACGGCCAAGGTGTTCAAAGACAAACAGGAAACAAAAAACCCACTCCAGTTACGAAGTGGGAATGAATATCGAAGATAACTGTCTCTACATGTTTTTCAGACTTTTCTTTTATAGAGGAAGACTCGATAAATTTTCTTCTATAGGAATCTCATAATTATCCATTTCTGAAAAATCAATCATTCCTTCATTTGCAAATGCACCACAATCCTCACGGAAATCCAGCAAGAAATCACCGACAGGTCCTCTTACGTTCTTTGTAATGAAGATCTGAGCCTTATTATGGAGATCTCGCCCGTAGCCATCCTCATAGATTTTATAAACAGACGGACGGTTGACTATCATAAGCACATCAGAGTAGCCATCTATGCTTTCTCTGTCATTGAGTTCTTTAATAGTTGGGTGCATCTTCTCATAATTAGATTCACCAACAACACCATTCATATAGGCTGTAATGAAGATAGGAACGTTCAATTCGCGAGCAAGTTGTTTCACTCTGCCGACCATTGATGTTTCAAAATGATGATGATGATATACCAATTCTATGCCATCAAGGAATATTGCTTTGAGATGATGCTTTTCCACAGCATTCTTGCACATATCGCAGATTGGTCCTTCTTCAAAATGAAGGGAATCTTCAATAATAATGGGAGCTTGTACTAGTTTATCCATCTTGTCATTAAGAATTGACCATTGCCTGTCATTTATATCTCCATTAAGAAGGTTCCTAAGCGGCAATCCTGCTTGCAATGCAATCAACCGGTCAACACTTGCTTCCTTGACGTATCTTAATGAGTAGAACAACACGGGGATTTTATTCTCCACAGCCATATTCCTCATTATGGACATCTCCAATGACAACCTACCCATATTTGACCTGCCTGCTATCGTTATCAGTTCACCTTCTTGAAATCCACACACCGCTTCATCCAATCTATAGAAACCTGAGTGCAAGCCGGGTGTCCCTGAATTCAAAGCAGCCCTTCGAATAAGTCGCTCCAGCGATCTCTTGGTACAAGTACCAACATGTAGCAGCTCTTCCTGCCTATTCTCATTTGATTTATTCATATGCAATATCGTATTTTTAATGATAACTTTTGAAGTAAAAACCTCACGGCCTTCACAGGAGGTGAGGGAATGCATAATCTGATTAATCGTATGAACTAAAAGATATTATCCTGAAAAAACTTAGT